>DAISIM010000026.1:456-70430 GCA_036821995.1 Bryobacteraceae bacterium | reverse complement strand
TGAGTATGGGCAGTTTTTGGTAACGGTAGCGTTCTACGCGCATGGCCCATTGTGCAGGCACAGGAGGCAGGGAACCAAGGGAAACGTGTACCGCTACCCGGAATGACACGAGAATTTACATTTCTCTGTCGCAGGTGAGGGTGGGCCGTATCCCCCGGATGAGGGTGGAGCAAGGCGAAGTTATCCAGCCGGATCGGTTACTCCCGCGGTTCACGGAACAGAAAATCGCCGGCGGGCAATCCCGTCGCGGCGCAATGCTGCGCCCACAATTGTCCGTAGCTGGCGGTGATGTACTGCTCTGTCTGAAATCCGAGGGCCGCAGCCGTTTGGTCGATCCAATCGGCGTCCCCCTCTAACTCCAGAAATGCCCCAATGGGCGTTTCGTCCACGGTGAGGTGACCTGTTTCACCTGGACGCCCGTACACGGTCCGGTACTTTTCGTAGCGGAAGGTGGGGTGGTAGCCGAGGCGTTCCAACAGCAACCGGAACATAACAGGATCGCCCACGGTGCTCTCCAGTTCCTCCCGCACCTTGTGCTTGCCCGGCAGGGAGGTCCCCTTGAAGGTCAACACGTGTGTGCCATCGTACTCGCGCAAGCGCAGGATCTGGCCTGCCCGTCGCAGTACCTCATCCGCACTGTCAAAGAGCGTATTGCGTTCCAGCGCGCGCCGGGTATGCAGCACGAAGCCCAACGCAGTTGCCCGCGCCAGTGTTTCGTCCAGGGCAACCGGCCGTAACTTGATTTCTACTTCCACCGTCCGGGCAGAGTTCTTCCCTGGTCCGGACGTGTCACTTTCAAACAGGAGGTGGTCTTCGGGATTCACTATAGTAGAATCGTATCAACGCGCCCGTAGCTCAGCTGGATAGAGCGACTGACTTCGGATCAGTAGGCCGTGGGTTCGAATCCTACCGGGCGTACCACTTCCTTCGAGCCCCCGCTGTCGCGCACCATCCTGGAATACCCATTCCCTGCCCTTTCATCGGACTCTTCAGTGCTTTTCCTCGATTCGCGAGTTGTTCTGTCATGCGGCCTCCCGATCTGCGGTAGTGAGTGTTAGCCTGAGGATGCACTATGACATCGACATCCGGCGAAAGCTCCCGCGCGCCGAAAACGCTCCTTGACCGTTTCCTTTCGGTCTTCACTGTGGTTCGGGGCGGAGAAGGGTTCGGCGCGGCCCTCCTCACGGTAAACGTCTTTCTGCTGTTGGGAAGCTACTACATCCTCAAGACCGTTCGGGAACCGTTGATTCTGGCCGAAGGTAGCGCGGAGTTGAAAGCCTATGCCGCGGCCGCCCAAGCCGCCCTTCTGTTCCTGGTGATCCCCGTTTATGGCTGGATCGCCTCACGAATGGACCGTATCCGATTCATCGCGTTCTCCACCCTCTTCTTCGTGCTGAATCTAGCCGGTTTCCTGGCCCTGATACAGGCTGGCATTCAGGTGGGATTTGCCTATTTCATCTGGCTGGGGATTGTGAATGTGTTTGTCGTGGCACAGTTCTGGGCCTTCGCCAACGATCTCTACACTGAGGAGGCGGGCAAGCGCCTGTTTCCTATCATTGGAGTTGGCAGTAGCGTAGGCGCCTGGCTGGGCAGCGAGTTGGCCGGCAATCTCTTTGGCAGCCTCGGCATCGCAGGCATGATGCTGCTGGCGGCAGCCGGTTTGTTGCTGGCGCTGGGCCTCACTTGGCAAGCCAATCGGCTATTTCGATCCTCTAGCCCGGCACTTCTCCAGCAACAGGCTGACAAGCCTCTCGGCAAACAGGGCGGGTTCGAACTAGTGCTGAAGAATCGCTACCTCACCCTGGTAGCAGGTCTGATCTTTTTGCTGAATGTAGTAAACACCACCGGCGAATACATCCTCAGCAGTTTTGTGGTGGAACAGGCCCAGGCTGCCGCCAGCCAGGCTCAGGCCGGCGCCAACGCCATGGGTACCTTTATCGGGGAGTTCTACGGCACCTTCTACAGCCGCGTGAATCTGCTCGCGCTGCTGATGCAACTCATCCTGGTACCGTACATCTACCGCTGGCTGGGTGTCCGCGGAGCCCTGTTCATTCTGCCCTGTATCGCCTTGGGAGGCTACTCCCTGCTGATCGCCTATCCGTTGCTAGGAGTCATCCGCGTGGCCAAGATTCTTGAGAACGCCGCGGACTACTCCATCCAGAACACCACCCGCCACGCGCTTTTCCTGCTTACGTCGAGGGAGGCGAAATACAAAGCCAAAGCGGCAATCGACACGTTCTTCGTGCGCACTGGCGACATGGCTCAGGCTGGCATTGTCAAACTGGGCGTGATGGCGGGGTTGGGAATCAAGGGCTTTGCCATCGTGAACTTCGGAATGGTCCTTGTGTGGTTAGGCGTGGCGCTACTGCTTTTCCGTGAACATAAGCGCCTTGAGGCTACACACGAACCGCATGCCTTAAATCCTGCAGCCCACTAGCCCTCGGTGTGCACACCCACGACGATGATGGCCATTTTCCTTCCGGCGATGTCCGTATAAAGCACCCACGCTGGGTGATCACCCTCGCCTTCCTTCACCAAGCCATTCGCCTGGTCGTAGTCGTTCTTCCAGCAACTCAGTGCCAGCGGGTGCTGCACGGTCGCGCTCTTCATGGCCATTTCCATCAGATCGTTGTAAGAGGGCTGCGCAGCGGCATCGCCGTCCACAGAGGGCTTGGTGAGGATCAGGAAGTCGCGCTGAGGCTCAATCCCCTGGTGTGCGCCATTTACTGGGAAGAAGCTCATCCGCAGGTGGTAGGTACCCGCCTTCACCGCATTCCCGCGGCGGTCCACGAAGTCAGCAGGAAAATTGGCCACCGCCAACAAGGTCCCGTGCGCGATGTCTTTGTGTGTGACGTTCGTCTCACTGTTGGTGCCCGCGGGGATTGCGGACACATAGAAAAGGCTCATCAGCTTCTTATCGCCCTCAAAAATGGCTTGTCCATCCGGCTTCAGCAGACCCTTAACCGCCGGAGAAACGTCGGGCGGCATCTCCATCTCCGGTTTCACGGAATATTGACCGAACAGCGTGGAGACAACAAATGTGCAGATTAGGGCAATGCGGATGATCATCAAAAACTTCGCTCCTCTATTCTCCAAGCGTGCCTGCTTGGCGGGCATCGCTTACCAAGCGACCCCGAATCTCGACCTCGTCTGATGGGATGCGCCAGCTCTGCCCGACGTTTCTAAACACAAGCGGGCGATTGGGGCTACGAAACGAAAATCGGCTAAGCAGCCAAGCATCCAATGCCATTCCTTTGAGCCCCGCACACCCCACCCAGCACCATGGCTGGGCGGCTAAAATCCGTCGACCTACTTCTTGAACAGGCTGTCGAAAGCCGCGCGGGCATCATCCGCCGTCTTCGGCCCTTGCCCTGAACCAGCATGGCCATTGCGCACCGGCATGGCCTCCGCAACCGGCGGACGCACATCCCTCGCTACAGTGACTAGCGGCGAGAACACTTCGCACTCATTGGCCTTATCCTTCAGCGCTATCCGCTCCGGGATAGACTTCCGGCACTGAAAGCGCGTGGATGGCTCAAAATACGCACACTGCTTACAGCAATGCAGTTCTGCACCACACTTTGGGCAAGCGCCACTAAAGTCGATCCCTGCGGGCAGTGTCGCGGAACAGTTGAAACAACGCGAAGCGGATACCGTCTCCACCAGCCGGGGTAGTCGCGGACCCGTTACGTCCAATGGCAGCTTTGGCCTCGGTCCGCGTCCGCGGTCGTGGTCACGGCGTTCCCCGCCGGGGGAATCCATGTAGCCCTGTTGGCGATACTTGCGGTCTTCGTCCATACGAGGGGTATACTCCTGGTCTGTCTTCAGGCCTGTTCTGTGTCCGATACCCTGCTGGTTACAGCGCTAGCAGTGACAGAAACACGTGCCGGATCAATCGGGAAGGGGTGCTCCAGTAAACGGGGCAAGGGAGGTAGCGAAGCGGCCCGCGTTGCAGGCGACGTTCACCCTCACTCAACCTATATCACGCTTTTTCATGCGGCGCCACCCAAAAACTTACCCGAAAACTTAGCCTCAGTCCAGCGGCACTCTCTGAGAACGAAGCCACTTTAGAGCGCTTTCTCCGCAAACTCGTTTTCCGAGTTTCAGAGAATAAACACTGATTGTTCTTTCCTCATTGCGAATTCCATGTTAGCGTGGTATCGAGAAGCATTCCGTGCAACTCCCAGGAGGCGGTTTATGAAACTCAGTGCACAGGAAGAGTATGGGCTCCGGTGCCTTCTGCGAGTGGCTCGCGGTGAAGGCGCGGGCTGCCAGACGATTCCACAAATCAGTGCCGCTGAAGGGCTTACCACCCACCACGTAGCCAAGCTGATGAGAATCCTGCGTCGTGGAGGCTTTGTGCGTAGCACCAGGGGCCAGGCTGGTGGCTACACCCTGTCGCGCTCTTCTGACCAAATTACGGTTCTTCAGGTTCTAAACTCTCTTGGTGGACCCGTCTTTAGCCCGCGCTTCTGTGAACGCCACACGGGCACCACCCACGTCTGCACCAACTATCGCGCATGCAACATCCGCTGTCTCTGGAAAACCATTCAGTATTTTCTGGACGAGTTGCTGGGAAAAACCACCATCAGCGATCTTCTGTCCGAAGAGAATGAACTGCTGGCCAGGTTGGACGGTCGTACCCAACGGATTTTCCAGGTCAACGGCTTGGATCCCATGCCAGATGCCATCAAGTACCCCGATGGGCAGAGTCCACTGGATAGCGCCAAGTACACGTTGTCCTAATCTCGTGTGCGGAGATACTTCTGCCTGAAGTGCTTTGCCTCATCACGCCCCGCGTAGGTGGCGGCCCCGCGATTTCTGTGTCCAGCGGAATGCGCTTCGCTGGTACATGCTCTTTCGCCCCCTGCCTGCGAAACACTGTATGCTGAAACCACGATGGCGGTTCTGGTGAGGATTGGCAAACAGAAAGCGATTCTCCGCGGGGCGGAGTGGCGTTGCGCGCTGGTGTCGCTAGAGCAGGATCTCAACCAGTTCACCCGCCGCTGGGTGCAGCGCGACGCCCCCAGTGAGCAACTTCAGGGAAACCTGGAACAGGCCATCAGTCAGGCGGTGGCCTCGCACTTCGAGGGCAAAGTGCTGCTAAGCACCCACCCGGCCAAGGTCCGCACACGCAAACAATACTTCCAACTGCGCCAATTAAGTTTGTTTGACCTCTAGTCCCCGCCGCCCGCGTTTGCCCGCAACTGGGTCGGGTCCTTCTGCCCAAGACGCCGTTCCGCGTCAGAACGGAACCATCTCCTCAGCCGGTTCCGGCTCTGCCAACGCCGACGCGAAGCGAATCGCCACCGACTTCCCCTCATCTCCCACCTCTCCAATGGGTCCCACGCAAGAGGGGCAACCCGCCTCACATGCACATTGCACCATCAATTGGTGTGCGTTTCTCAACAACGTGCCGCTCATGCGAAACAGGGGCTCACTGAGACCGATTCCCCCCGGGTACGCGTCATACAGATAGAGGTTCGGCTCTATGCGGGCTCCTTCCGTTAGCGGCTCATCTGAGGTAGCCAAGCCCAGATCTCGCGGATCACACATCAGCAGGAAGGCAGCAACCGTACGCAATGCATTGCCAAGCCCTACCAGTCCGTTTTGCTTCTGGACAGGGGATAGATCCTCGAACTGCTTCAGGAAAGGCTCGTTCAGATAAAGCCACCACGCCGTTGTTTGAATCTCCTGCTCTGGCATCGACAAATGACCCGCTCCGATATTCTCCATCGTGTAGAACTTGATCTTCTTGAATCCCACAATCTGGCGGGTCACCCTCACTTCGCCGTGCCGGGAACTTGCCAGTTGCTGAGGTCTGGAGTCAAACTCCTCAATCGATCGCACCTGCGTATAGTCAATCGCGTCGGTGAAGTAATCGCACTCTACGGCGCGCACGTAGGCCTTGCGTCCGTCATAGTCGAATCGCTCCACCTGATACTGGCGGGCCTCGTGCAGGTAGATCGCCTTCTCATGCAGGGTAGTGAGGGCGGAGGGAAAGTCCACTTCCGCAATCACCTTCGCTTGGCCGGTAATGTCAATCACAACGAAGTTGTCGCTGGTGATCGCGCGCAGGCTCACGGTATCGGCAGGATACGTGTCCGCAATCCAGTGCCAGGCATCGCCTGAGGGATGTACGAAGCCAAACTCCCTCAGAAACTCGCACAGAGCAGCGGCGTCTTGACCGCCAAATCGCTCGCCCTGCTTCACGGGTAACTCAAACACCGCGCACTTCAGGTGACTCAGTAGAATTTCCAGGTTGTCCGGATTCACTGCAGCCCGCTCCGGGGAACGGCCAAAGAAATACTCCGGATGCTCAATGATGAACTGATCCATGGGGGCGCTGGATGCCACCAGCACCGCAATCGAGGCAGAGCTTCGCCGTCCCGCCCTACCAGCGCGCTGCCACGTCGAGGCAATGGTGCCTGGATAGCCTGCCATCAGCACCGCATCCAATGAGCCGATGTCGATGCCCAATTCCAGAGCGTTCGTAGCCACCACTGCCCGGATTTCGCCGTCCCTGAGTGCCTTCTCGATTGCCCTCCGTTCTTTCGGCAGATAGCCCCCGCGATAGCCCCGGATGGCTTGGGTTGGCATCGGACCCCTGTCGTGCGCGTCCTTAAGATACTTGGTGAGAACCTCCGTTGAAAGGCGGCTGTTGGCAAACACAAGCGTCTGCAGATTGCGGTCAATCAGATCTAGCGCCAGCCTGCGGCTTTCCGCCAGATAGCCTCGCCGGATTCCTAGTTGTTGGTTCACAACGGGCGGGTTGTAGAAGACAAAGTACTTCTCACCGCGCGGCGCGCCATTCTCACTCACAGCCTCGAATTCGTGCCCGGTGAGCGTGGAGGCCAGTTCCTCCGGATTGGCAATCGTCGCTGAGCAGCAGATGAACTGCGGGCTACAGCCGTAGAAGCGGCAAATGCGGTCCAGCCGCCGCAACACATTCGCCAAATGACTCCCGTATACCCCACGATACGCATGCAGTTCGTCAATCACGACATAGCGCAGGTTCTGGAAAAGCTTCGCCCACTTGGTGTGGTGAGGCAACACTCCCGTATGCAGCATGTCCGGATTGGTGAGCACCACATTGGCCCGCTCCCGAATCGCCCGGCGTGCATCCTGGGGCGTGTCTCCATCGTAGGTAAACACCTTCAGATCGCTGCCGCTCTGCTCCACCAGGGCGTGCAGCTCGTGCAATTGATCCTCAGCCAGTGCTTTCGTGGGGAACAGGTATAGCGCACGCGCACCCTTGTCGGTGAGCATCGCTCGTAGCACCGGCAGGTTGTAGCAAAGCGTCTTGCCACTGGCGGTGGGCGTTACCACCACGACGTGTTTCCCCGCCGTAACGTGCCCATAGGCCTCTGCCTGATGCGAGTACAGACGGTCGATCCCTCGCCGGGATAGCGCTTCTCTCAGGGCCCCCGGCAGATCCTCCGGCAGATCCGCAAAGCTACCTGCAAAAGCTGGTTGCTGATGGATGGCACGAATGCAGGGGTCACCACTCTGCTGCAGGCTCGTAAAACGCATGATGGCCCCCTCAAGCCCTTGCTCCTTGCGCGCCAGCATTTGCGTGCTCTCCACGGAGGGGCCGGGGTCATCCAGTCCAGGTAGGCCAAGCGGTAAATTCATGCTTCTGTGATTCGCAAGTCCCAGAACTCCTGCGCGATGCATCCTGCGTGGGACTTCGCCTTTTCTTTGCTAGCTTAGCGAAGAACTGGAATCACCACAAGCTCCCGGCACCTCGTTTGCCGAAAACCAGCGAAGCCGCGCTCCCCCAGCCAACCTAGGCTGTTGCGGGAACCGGTGGCGCCGGAGGTGGCAGCGGCGGCGGGGGACCGGGGTTTCCGCGAGGTGTTGATTGCTGCGCCGGCTCTGCATTGCCGTTGCCGTGCAGTAGGGCCAGTAGCGCTCCCACCAAAACCTCCGGCTGGCTTGCCTGCAGGATGTTACGTCCGAAAACCAAGCCCTGTGCGCCCGCTTGAACCAGCGCGCCCGTACGCGTTAGCAGCGTCTCCTGTTGCACGGTGGCCCCACCCCGCACCAGCACCGGCCTGCCGCTGGCTGCTTCCACTATCCGGGCAAACTCCCCGGGCTCATCGGGCGCGTCCGCCTTGATGAGATCGGCGCCCATCTCCACAGCCTGCCGCGTCAGCATGGCGATCGCTTGGGCATTGAGGGACGATTCCAACATCCTCCCATTGGGGGCAGGCAGCATCACTAGAGGCTCCACCATCAGCGGCATGCCGAATCGGTCGCAAAGCCCTCGCAACTGCCCGATGTGCTTCAGGCAGGCAGCATGCACGTCATCGTGCCCGGGCGCGGAAAGAAGATTCACCACCACTGCCGCCGCATCCAGCGCGACGGCGCGCTCCACCGCATCCTCCACCAGCACTGAAAACAAACCACTGGCTGCGGGCCGAGTGTAAATGTTCGTGGTATCCGCACGCATCACCAACGCCGGCTTGCGCGGGCCCGGAATGCTCTGCAGAATGCGCGCCTGCCCAGGGGCCAGTTGCACCGCATCCGGTGCCGTCTTCACAATGCGTCCCACCGCCTGCGCGATGTTCTCCATACCCACCACGAACGATGCCTCATGGAAAATGCCATGGTCCAGGGCGATCACCAGGCAGCGCCCATCTTGCGCGAATAACCGGTGCATGCGAGGAAATGCGGACATCAGGATTTCGCTCTCCTTTGGCCACGCCATGGGTGGGCGCAGCTATCCTGACAGGGTATCAGGACTGGCTGATCAGCGGGCCGCCGGATACACAGTCCGCAACGCCGTAAGGATGGTGCGCGTGGCCGCTGACTTGTTCAGCGTATAAAAATGGACGCCATGCGCCCCTTTGGCCAGTAGGTCAAGGCATTGCGCCGTCGCATGCGCCACACCCAATGAGAGCACTGCTTCCGGGCGATCCCGTAGCCTCTGCAATTCGCTCAGAAGAGGCTCTGGGATACTGGCGCCGCACATCTTTGTGAAGCGTTCCACTTGGTCCACGTTGGTAATGGGCATCAGTCCCGGCACAATCGGCACGCCGATGCCCGCCTCCCGCACGCGCCGGACAAAATCAAAGTACCTCTGGTTATCGAAGAACAGCTGCGTTACCAGAAACTCCGCTCCCGCCTCTACTTTGTGCCGCAGGTGAGAGATGTCGGCCTCCAGTGAAACTGCTTCGGTATGGCCCTCGGGATAGCATGCCCCACCCACGCAAAGGTTCCAGTTCTCCCTCAGGAAGGCTGCCAGTTCGCTTGCGTGGCTGAATCCGCCCTCCACCGCGGAGAACGCGGATTGGCCTTTGGGAGGATCCCCTCGTAACGCCAGAACATTCTGGATCCCACTCCCGGCAAGGCGGTCAACCACTTCCCGGATCTCCTCCCGGTTTGAGCCCACACACGTCAGGTGAGCCATGGTCTCAATCCCAAAGTCCTGCTGGATCCTTCGCACCAAATCAATCGTCAGGTCGCGCGTACTGCCTCCGGCGCCATAGGTTACCGAAACATAGGTGGGCCGCAGATCCTTTAGCGATTCAATCGTCTCCAGCAAATGGCTGCTGCCTTCCTCCGTCTTGGGAGGAAAGAATTCGAACGAAAATGAGGGCCGGCCCGTAGCCAGTAATTCGCGGATACGCATAATGTTTTTCTTTCGCGGAAGGCTGCCAATCAGCGGCGCACTCTGTGGGATGCCTTCCAGTCGCGGTTAGGGCCAATACTCCCAACGGCCCATCCCGATCACATAGGCCGCCAGCAAACCATTGGTCACCGCATGGGCAAGTACCAGATCGGCCAATGATCGCGTGCGCAGCATCCAGGCATTGTAAAGTACTCCGGCTGCAAGTCCCACATCCCAGAAGGCCCCATGCTCCAAGGCGAACAGTACCGCTGTGATCCAGAACGCATCGCGTTGCCAGCTGCCAAGCGCTACTTGACGAAAGTCATTCTTGATGAGAACGCGCATCAGGAATCCGCGCCAGAATAACTCCTCGATCACAGGCACCAACATCACCGATACCGCAATCCTCAGCATCCAGAACGACGGTCCGCCCCCGGCGCTCACGCCCGCGTCCGGATTGTACTCGCCCAGCAGCGAATTTGAGAACAGCCAGTGGCTTCGATAGCCCGGAAACAAGAAGTCCGGCGCAACCCACACCACAAACACCGCCAGCCCCACCAGCACCGATAGAGCAGGACTTTGGGGCTTCCAGGAAACCAGCTTCCGGCTGCATAACAGCAGAAGCGGCGCAACCAGCAACAGTCGCAGCCAGTGGTTCGCCGTGGGGCTGAGCGGCAGTATACTGTCGGCGCTCAGTATCAACATGTACAACGCGAACGGTCCTACCCACGGTATCCATGGATGCCAATCGCAAAGTGACTGCCCAGCCTTGGTGGGCTGGGCAGGTTCGGACCTGTGAGTGTCGCCGTGTGACGCCATGCGGTGTGCGCGAGCTTCCTTAGTGCGTGGCTGCGGTAGCGGCCTTGCCTCTACAGCCTTCCCAGCACTTTGCGAATTTCCTCTTGCTCCTTCGGGGAGGGCTTGCCGCGCAACGCCTCATTCAATTCCTGCTTTGCCTGGTCCACATCTCCGCGTTGCGCCAAAGCTACGCCCAGATGATAGCGGAATGTAGGGTTGCCTGGCTCCTGCTTTACCAGATTGCGGAAGATCACCAGAGCATTGTCGTTCAAGTTCTTCTTCACGTAGATCCAGCCCAACGTATCGTCAATCTGAGCGTTCCGTGGGTCTTTACGCTTCGCGGTTTCGGCATAGCGCAGTGCAAGATCGAGATCTCCACCCGTTTCCGCCTGCATGTACGCTAGATTGTTCAACGCCACAATGTTTTCAGGGTCCAAACGAATCGCACGCTCATAGGCGTCAGTCGCCTCACGCGTGCGTCCCATTTCGGATAGCACCAGCGCCGTCTGCATCACCGGCACCAGGTTGTTGGGGTCCAGTTCGCTGGCCCGCTGCAAGTAGGTCACGGCGGATTGCAGGTCGCCCATGCGCCGGTACACCTCGCCGATTCGCAGGTTCAGATCAGCGGAGTTTGGTACCGTCTTGGCCAGTTCCTGGTAATTCGCCAGCGCGCCTTGCAGGTCACCCTTTCGCACCAACAGGTTGCCAATGGCGTTCCGCAGCAGAACGGGATTAGTGGCGTTCCCCAGCTGGCCATTCAGGAACTGGATCGCATAGTCAAGACGTCCGCCGCGAGCATATACCTCGGCCAGACCAGACATGCCCCGAAAATCCTTAGGATCGATCTCCAGCGCCTTCTGGAAATTCTCTTCCGCCTTGGCCGTTTGGTTGCGCGCCAGGTAAACCCGCCCCAGTTCAAAGCGAAACTCTAGCACTCGCGGATACACGCTAATGGCTCTGGTCAGCAGTTCCTCTGCTTTCTGCAATTCACCAAGTCCCACGTGAGATAAAGCCTTCACCAGAATGGCGTCGGCGCTGGGCTGCGTGGAAGTCAATTGCAGCACGCGGTCCGCACTGGAAATGGCGTTGGCATACTGGCGCTGAAGCAAATAGAGCTTGGCTAGGGCCAGGTGCGCCGGCCCGTAGTTTGCGCGCCGCTGTACCGCCTGCTGAAACTCATTCATCGCCTTCTGCAAATCTCCGCCGGCCAGATATGCCCTGCCCAGGTCAAAGCGCATCACTACGTTGTTGGGCTGTGCCGCCACGGCCTTCGTCAAATCCTCAATCGCTGTCTTGGCATAACCGGACTCTCGCGAATCCAACAAAATCTGCCCCTTAAGCGCCAGTGCAACCGGATTGTCCGCGTTCCCAGCCAGTGTCTGATCAATCAGGTTCTTGGCCTCTTCCTTGTTGCCCTGCTTTAGCAGCGCTTCAGCAATGTAGTTGTTGAATTCAGTCTTCTTGGCGGGAGTCTTTTCCAGGCCCTCGCGCGCCACGCGTACCGCATCTTCCCACTCCGAAAACTGGAACAGGTGCCGGATCACCGCTTCCCGCCCGTCCTTGTACAACTCGGTATCATTCGCGATACTCGTCAACAGCGCCTGCCGCTCAGCGGTCTTGCCAAAATACTTGTATTGCTGCGCCAGCTTAATGGCGTTGGCAACATTTCCAGGAATGGCAGCGTTGCGCTCCTCCAGCGTCCGCGTGGCATCATCCACCCGCTGCCCTAGCATGTACAGAAGAAACAGCGCATCGTAGGCAGGCCCGTACTTGGCATCGGAAGCGATAATCTCTTTGGCCAGCTTCTCCGCAACCGCCGGCTGATTCTGGCGCATCCGGATACCCATGATCGCCAGCTTCAATCCATCGTCCTCGCCCTTTTTCGCAATTGCCTTTTCAAACAACGCTACTGACTCGTCCAGACGGCCCTCCGTCAGCGCCAGGAATCCATCCAACCGAATCCCATCAAAGCTATCCGCTTCCATCTTGTAGAAGTCGTCACGAAGTGTCGCTACCTCTTTCGTGAGATACTCGCGATCCTGTCCTGTGGGGTTGGACGTGAAGTACCAGACGTAGATGTCAGCCAACTCCGCCATCACGGTCTTTCGCGATTCCGCGCTCAGCCGCGTATCTTCCAGCGCTCGCCGAAAGGTATTCACGGCCTGTATGATGTCCTGCGCGCGAATCTGCCCGCCGAAGCCCTGCCGCTTGTGCACCATGCCCAGCCGGTAGAAGGCTTCGCCATACTTCCCGTCTTTCTTCAAGGCGTTGCGGTACATGATGGAGGCCTCTTTGTACTTCTCTTGCTCAAAGTACTGGTTGCCTCGCTCGACAAAGCGCACCTTGGCCGCTTCGGGGTCAAGATTGCAGCCGCTCAACAGAGCAAACAGCGCCACCAACAGCAGTGCGACGGCAAAGGGATACCGCTCACGAAACAGGGGCGTACGGATAGCCGAAATTCGCATAGACATCACCCTCATCATACCGATTATCCAATTGAAAGGCCGGATCTGTTCCGCAGGTCGATCCTACCCGGTACCACCACCGGTACCGTTACTTCGCAATTGAATCCAGATGAGCCAGCAATTGCCCCGTTTCCGACAGCAATTCCAGGTCGCGCAGGCTCGCTACCGCCCGGCTACGGTAGTACTCCGCCCATCGCTGGCACTCCTCAACCCGCGCTTGCTCGAGTTCCGCCAGCGGGGCGCGGCCTTCCCCACTGCGCGCCAGCATTACACCCACACGCTCCCGCGCGGCCTCCAAGTCCAGACTCGCAACCTCATGTGAGGCCCACGCGTCCTGGCGCTCCTGCCATTTCCTGCTGGCCTCCAGCGCCGCCCTCCGCTCTACCTGCTGCCGTTGAAGGCGCAATCGCTCAGTCTCCACATTCGCTTCCTCCGCAGCCGCTTTAGTCCCCTTACCCGTGAACAGCGGCAACTCAAAACTGGCCCCAATCTGACCGTTGTGCCTCTCGAAACGGTTATAGAACGAGTCATAGTTGTTAAACCTGGAGAACATCGAATACTGGCTCACCAGACGGATGACGGGCCAATGCGATGCCCCCGCGGCACGTTGCTGCAGTTGGGCTGCCGCCAGTTCCCGGTCAAGCACGGCCAACGCCGGATGATCCCGCACGGCCAATTGCCGGGCCTGCTCCGGGGCGTCAGGCAATGTCGTCGCCCTCCGATCCTCTTCCGCCGGCGTGACTCTGGCACCCGCCTCCATCCCCAGCAGGAAGGCCAGCAATTGCTCAGCATGCAACAGCGCTGACTCCGTTTCCCTCAACCGTAGCCGCCCTCGGGCCAGTTGCGCCGACGCCAATTTCACATCCAGCGGCAATGCCCGGCCAGCCTCAACCTCCGCCCGCCGGATGCCCGCCAGCCTCTCAAGGCTTCCCGTCTCGCGCGCAATCTGCTCCACGGACTTCCGCAACGCTTCCGCCTCCAGATGGGCGCGCGCCACATCCAGAGCAATCACCCGCTGCTTCTCGTGTTCGCCTAACGCCGCCGCTTTGGCGCGCTCGCGGGATTCCTGTAATCGCAGCCGTTGCGGCCGATCAAACAGCGTCATGGCCGCCTGCGCGTTCACCAGGCTAGGCCCTGATCCGCCCACATTCATTGGGAATCCAGTCGTGTACGCCAAACCGCTTCCCACCGATAACTTCAGTGAGAACGGATCAGCCATCCCTTGGCTGCGAGCCGCCATCTGCTGCCCATCCAATCGCGCCAGCAGCACATCCGGGTTTTGCCGGAGGGCCAACGCCACGCTCTCTCGCAGGGTCATCACCCTCGGCGGCGGGTCAGTTCCTGGCAGGCTCTGGGCACCCAACCTCTCACACCCAGTCCCGCTCATCCACAGCAGAACGATCGCCGTAGCCAAGTGCGGTGACCAAAGCCTCCGCCTTCCCCCATAGAACTCCCTGGTGAGGATCGTCATTGTATTCCTCCATCCCGGACAGCGGAAAGCCGTCCGGCAACCGGCCCAAAATTCCGCCTCTCCGTTCACTCATGCCGCAGCGCTTCGGTGGGATTGAGCTGCGACGCCCGGCTGGCGGGCAGGTAACCAAATAGCAAACCCACCGCGCAACTGGTGACAAATGCCACCACCACAGACAACGGCGAGATGGGAATCTTCAGTTGATCCAGGAAGTAGCCAGCACTCAGCGGGATAGCCACCCCGATGGCAATGCCAACCAACCCGCCCGCCAGGCTAAGAATCATCGCCTCCAGCAGGAACTGTTGCCGCACCGCCTCCCTTGAGGCGCCCACGGCCATGCGCAGCCCAATCTCGCGCGTTCGTTCCGTCACCGTCACCAGCATGATGTTCATAATGCCGATTCCAGAAATCGCCAGCGCAATCGCCGAAATCAGAATCAGGACGACCGTCAGGACCAGGGCGATACTCCGCGCGGCCTCAAGGATTGCCGTCAGGTTCTCCACTGCATACCGCGCCCCAGGGCGATGCCGGCTTTCCAGTACCGTCCGTAGCACCTGGGTCACCGCAGGTACTTCTTCCGGCGACGCCACCTGTACATACAGCGGGTCAATCCGCTCCACTGGCGCGAAGTAGCGCAGCACCGTAATGGGAATCAGCGCCGTTTCGCTTCCCAGTTCAGACAGCCCGAATGTCTCCGTACGTTCCCGAAACACCCCAATCACGGTGAACTGAAGGCGCGCAATGCGCAGCGTCTGTCCCACCGCGGCAGCCGGAGATCCATATAGCCTCGACGCCAGCCGCTGCGTAAGCATCACCACCTTGGCACGCGACGCCACCTCGCTACCATCCATGAAGCGCCCCGCCAACACCACCAGATTCCGCACCGCCGGATAGGCATCGTCAGAGCCAATCACCCGTAGGTCCTCTTCCCGTCCGCCAATCAGAATGCTGTCATACGTGGTCATGATGCCGGTGGCCGCCACGATCTGCCCACCCAACGTATCGCGCACCGCCTCCACATCCGCCCACTTCACAAAATCGGCCTGCACTTCCGGGGCGGCCCGGCTGCCCGCTTCGTAGTAGGCATACACCAGGTTGGAACCGATACCTCGGATCTGGTCCAGGATATAGTCCCTTCCGGTAAGCGAAACCGTCACCACCAGGATCACGGCAGCGTTGCCAATCACCATCCCCAGCGAGGTAAGCAAGCTGCGCACTTTGTTGGCACGCAACGCCTGCAAGCTCGACCGCACTAATTCCAGTGTGTCCATACGCAGTTCAGGAGGTAGATGTCGGTTCAGCGTCCCTGTGCACCGCCACGGTCCGCCAGGCAGTTAGGCCCTCACCCAGTTACGGCCGCCGGCCAGCCGCCCCTTCCTTCTCCAGCTTCTCCAATCGTCCCAGTAATTGCGCCACCGCATACGGCGAAGGATCGTCTGCCGTCCGAGCGGAACGCTGGTATTGCTGAATCAACTGTCTGGCCTTGGCCAGATCCCTGCCTGACCGCACCAGCAAACTCGCCTCGTCAAACAACAGCCGCACCGCGGCTGGCTCCACCAACTTGGCCTCGGCAAATGCCGCGTCGGCCTTGGCAATCACCTCCCGGCGGGTGTAGAAGCGCGCCAGATCCACCCTCCTGCCGATACTTCGTGGCGCGGCTTCCATCGCCTTGCGCAGCCACTGCTCCGCACCCGCGTAGTCCTTTTCCTTCTCCGCAATCTGGGAACGCATCCCCGCATACTCGGCTGCGTCCAGGCCCCTTACCGTCTCAGCCAGTGTCCGAGCCTTCGCTAGTCCGCCGCCCAGAAATCCTGGCGCCGCCAGATAGAACGAAAACAGGTCGCTTACCGCCTCCAGGTTACGCGGTTCCATCTCCACCGCCCGCTGGAATTGGTCTCTCGCCTTGCGCGCCAGTCCCAGGGCACGAAACGGTCCCGCTCCCTCCGCCTGCATCCCCACTGCCCGCCCCATCCAGTTCCGCAATTCCGCACTGTCGCCTCCAGCTTGCAGGCTGCGTTCGAAGGACTTCTCCGCATCTTCAAAGCGCCCCATCAGAAACTGCGACTTGCCCAGAATCAGCGCCTCCTCCCTTCCCAACCTTGGCGTCGTTTCCAGCAAATCTACGACCTCCCGAAAACTTGCCTTCTGGTAGGCAGCACGGGCGTCATCCAGTACCGCCGCCCCGGCTGAACCCAGGGCGAAATGCAGAACAATCACCCCAATCAGCACTTCTCTCGCCAGATTGCTCATAATGGAAGAGTAACGACAATTACGTTGCATACGCCTTATGTGAGTGGATGATGCCGGACGGGCCTTCCGTTACAACGGGATGGAACGAGAGGCCATCATCCAGCGTCGCATTCTTAGGCGCCCCCACCGCATTGTACCTGTAGTAACATGCAGGTAGCAGATAGGGAATCAGAGTTGGAGGTCTGGAACATGAAGTCGAATCGAGGACTGGCGTTTGCACTCGCCGCGCTGCTGCTGATGTGCACCGGAGTCGCGTCTGCCCAGTTGTCCCGCGTCCGTGGCAAGGTGATTGGCGAAGATGGTAAGCCCTTGCAGAACGCGGTCATTAAGATTGATCGCACCGACATGAAGGGCAACTACAAGCTGAAGACCAACAAGAAGGGTGAGTACCTCCATGCGGGCATCCCCTTCGGCGGCACCTACGACGTAATCCTGGAAGTGAACGGTGAGGACCGCGACAAGGTGGGCGGCGTGCGCACCAAGTTCGGTGGCGAAGAGGAAATCAACTTCAATCTGCAGGAACTAGCTGAGAAGATTCGGGCAACCCAGGCCGCGGCACAACAGGGAACCCTCACCGACGACCAAACCCGCGGCATGTCGAAAGAGCAGAAAGAAGCCATGGAAAAGGCTCTTGCAGAGCGCAAGAAGCAAATGGCCAAGAACGCGGAGTTGAACAACAGCTTCAACGCCGGTATGGAGGCTATGCAGGCCAAGAACTACGACGCGGCGATCGAGAATTTTGAAAAGGCCTATGCGCTGGATGCCACGCAGATGGTGATTATCGAGAATATGGCCCGCGCCTATTCTGAGAAGGCCGAGTCTCTGCGCGGCGACGAACGCAATGCCGCACTGGGCAAGGCAGCGGAGCTTTACGGAAAGTCCCTGGAAGCCACCCCGAATGCCCCGGTTTACAACAACCGTGGTCTTATTCTGGCCAAGATGGGCGACATGGACGGTGCCAAGGCTGCGCTGGAGCAAGCTGCTAAGCTCGATCCGCCGAATGCCGGCACGTACTACTACAACCTGGGCGCGGAACTCGTGAACCGCAACAACACCGATGGCGCCATTGAGGCCTTCAAGCTGGCCACCGCGGCGGACCCACGCCATGTTAACTCCCACTACCAGTTGGCCATGTCCCTCATCGGCAAGGCCCAGATGGATGACAAGGGCAACGTGATTCCGCCGGATGGCACCATTGACGCCCTTCAGAAAGTAGTAAGCCTCGCCCCGGGAACCCCACAGGCTGAGCAAGCTGCGGCGATGCTCGAAACCCTTACCAGTTCGGTGGATACCCGTTACACTGCCCCCGGCGCCAAGAAACCGGCACCGGCTAAGCGCCGGAACTAGTGAGTGCAACTGGTTGCCGGAAACCGTCGCTGTCTCGCGTCAACCTCGCGATTCGGCTTGGCCTTCCACTCAAAGGGCGTCACGAACGTGCGTGGCGCCCTTTCCATCTTTTAGGGTGAGTCTTCATGATCCGGGCCATCATCTACCTGCTGCTTTCCATCTTCCTCATCACCATCATCCGCCTGATGATTGGGATTGTGATGAAGGCCCTGAACGCCTACCTGAACCCTGTGCCCCCGTCAGCATCCAATAGCCGCCCCAACTCCACCAGCGCACCCAAGCCCAAGGCGGGCGTCCTGCGGAAGGACTCGTATTCTGGCGTTTACATTGCTGAGGATTCCGCTATCGTGAAGGTCATCAACGGCGAAACCCACTACTTCGCCTCCGATGACAACTTCCGTGCCTTCATTCAGAAGGCCGGTGCCCGAGGCTAGAACGGAAGACTACTTCCCCTGCTTATGGCTGGCTTCCCGGGCCGCCTGAAACTCATCCCCTGCCTGCCAGGTACTTGTGCCCTCCACGCTTGCCGCCTCCAGCCCCAGCGCGAAACCAAATTGCCCCAGTTGCTCAAGGCCGCTGAAGTCCCAGTTTTCTTTGAACTCATCCGTGGGCTTGTGATAAGCCTCGGCACGGTATTCCGCGTTCAACTGCTTGCCGTAGCCTTCCGGCTTGCCCAGATACTCCTCTCCGGGGTTGATACTAAACGCGGGAACGCCCACCTTGGCCATCGAGAAATGATCGCTACGATAGAAATACCCTTGTTCTGGCGCGGGATCAGCATCAATGCGCAGGGAAAAGCGCTTCGCCATCCGCTGCACCAGAGGCCAGAGGCTGGTGCGCTCCGCACCGTTCACCACCATGTTTGCCAAGCGTCCACCAGGAAGCAGCCCGTCGTAATTCAAGTTGACATAGGCTTTCGATAGCGGCAATACCGGGTTACTGGCGTAGTAGGCTGAGCCATGCAGACCGCTTTCCTCTGCCGTCACGAACACAAACAGAGCACTGCGCCGGGGCTTCCGCGCCAGCCCCGCCCAGGCACGGGCAATTTCCAGCACCACCGCGCAGCCGGTGGCGTTATCCACCGCGCCATTGAATATCTTGTCGCCGGTAACGGATGGCCCGATTCCCAGATGATCCCAGTGTGCACTCAATAGAATGTGCTCACCCGAACCCGCCGGCAGCGAGCCCGGCACGACTGCAACCACGTTGCGCGTGTCCATCGTGCGCACCTTGGCGGGCAGCGATCCGCGCAGCCTCACACCCAGCGGCAGCGGCCGAAAATCGCGTTTCCCAGCCATCATCATCAGTTCCGCCAGACTCTTGCCAGAGGCCCCAATCAGGCTCCCCGCCGCGCGGCTGTGTAACCAGGCGGCCATCGAAAGCCGTGCCTCCCCAGGTTGGCGCAGCACCTGCTGCTGCTCCCTGCCCCAGGAGTTCCCCACTACACTCCACTCGTATCCCGCCGTCTCATCCGTATGCAGGATAATCGCCCCCAGCGCGCCCTGCCGCAGTGCCTCCTCGTACTTGTAGCTCCAGCGCCCGTAGTACATGAGCGCCTTGCCTTTGAATAACTTGGGATCGTCCCGGCCCGGTTCGTTCGTGAACAGCACCACAATCTTGCCCTTCACGTCTACGTTCTTGTAGTCGTTCCACTGGAACTCCGGTGCCACAATACCGTGGCCCACAAACACCGCCTCGGCTTCAAAGGTCGTGTCCTGCTGCTGCAGCATGCTGTTGCCCACCCAGTCAGCCAGCCAGCGTAACTCCGTCGCCTGCCCGTCGCGCAGCACGGTCAAGGTGGCGGAGTCCTGCGTTTGCACGCCAGCCATCTGGAAATTCTGGAAATAGGTACCCTTGTCGCCCGCGGGCTTCAGGCCCATCAGCTCTAATTGGGTGGCGATATAGTCAGTCGCCAGGTCACCGCCTCGCACGCCCACCCCACGCCCTTCCAGTGCATCACTGGCCAGAAAGCGGGTGTGCGCCGCAATCCGTTTGGCCTGAATGGCATCGCTTTGTGACCACGCATCTTGAGGAAATGCAGCCAGCAGAGCCGCTGCGGCAACAGAAACAATCAGCAATCGCATAGGAGTTCCTGGTTACGAGTATACGGTCTGCACGCATTCCCCGATACCATGGAAACCAACCCGATCGGACCCGGATCCTGTCAATGCGCGCGGACTTACAGGCTATCCTGGAGAAGCATGCTCGCCTGGAAACTCGTGGTGGAATACGATGGTTCTCGCTATCACGGATGGCAGGAGCAGAAGAACGCTCCGCGTACCGTGCTGGGCGCGCTGAGAGATGCCGCAGAGGACGCTCTTGGCGTCGCTCTGGAGATGCAGGGTGCCGGGCGCACCGACGCAGGAGTGCATGCCCTTGGCCAGGTGCTGCATATCAAGGGAAGTCCCCGTGCTTCCTGGCAGCCAACCGCCCTTCGGGACGCCATCAACCAACGCTTGGGCCATGACATCGTGGTTCTCTCCGTCGAGGAGGTGCCTGAGCGGTTTCACGCACGCCATCACGCTGTGTCCAGAACGTATCTGTACCGGATTTCCACCCGTAAGAACGCCTTCGCCAAACGCCACGTATGGTGGGTGAAAGAGCCTCTTGATGCTACAGCGATGCAGGCTGCCGTCGCCCTCCTGCCCGGCCGGCACGACTTTTCCGCCTTCCGCGCCGACGATCCCTCCCGCCCCGACGACTCGCCCATCGTGGACGTTGAATCCGCCAACCTCGCCCTCACCGGTGATGAATGGCAGTTTCGCATTACGGCTTCTCACTTCGTCTGGCGACAGGTCCGCCGCATCGCGGGAGCCCTCGTCCAAATCGGCCTCAACCAATTGATGATCGCGGATTTTCAGGCGGCGCTGGACGGAGACCTTCGTCAGCAAGCCCAACTCGCCGCATGCACCGCACCCGCGGCGGGACTCTTCCTGGAGCAGGTTCGCTATCCCGATGACCTCGGCCAAGTGATGAAACCTGCCCGCAGGCCAGAGGCCCGGCCCCGCGGCACCGCCCCCCGCAAGCGATTTCAGCCCCGCCGGAAAGAGAACAGCCCGCCACGGCGGGCGGGCTGAAGTTGGTTTCTTAATATTCGCTCAATGAGCGCTGGATCCAGAGACGGCCACCCATGCAGCCTATTGGTGGATGTTCACCTTGATGGCGCGTGGCTTGGCCACTTCCTTCTTAGGCACCGTCACCGTCAACACGCCGTCCTTGTAGTCCGCCGAAACATGTTCCGCATCTGCGTACTCCGGTAACGCAAACGCCCGCACAAAGCTGCCGTAGCTGCGCTCAATCCGGTGATAGCCGCGGTCCTGTTCCTTCTTTTCGAATTTCCGCTCGCCCTTCAGCGTCAGCGTGCCGTTTTCCAGGCGGATGTCCATATCCTCCAGCTTCATCTCTGGCAGGTCCGCCTTCAACACCAGCTCATTCTCCGTCTCGCGGATGTCTACCGCCGGCGACCATGGCCGGGAACTGGTGGGCTCACTAAAGAACCGGTTCAGGGTGTCCTCCAGCATCCGGAAAGATGCCACGGGAAGCCCACTCATCTCAAACGGGTCGTACTTTGCGATTGCCATTATTAATCATCCTCCTCGGCAGTGTACTGCCTACAACTAAAGCATATTATCTGAGTTGTTCTTTGTCAAGTAGTCTTCGTAAAAAAATTCACCCCCTGCTCGCCGTTCCCCTGCCCCTCTCCCTCCCACTTTTCTCCTTCGCTCTCCCGTCACCCTTTTCGCCCCATTACGTCCTAGCCTCTGAGTGCACACTCCAGGCTCCATTCCTTCTGAAGAGACGCTGCCGGCGAACATCTCTAGCCCGGAGGCAGACCTCATCCGCGCCGCGCAGGCCGGGGACAGTGACGCCTTTGAAGCTTTGGTGCGCGCCTACGATCGTGGCGTGCTCCGCATCGCCATGAACCTGCTCCGCAGCCAGGAAGACGCCGCCGACGTTTACCAGGAGGCCTTCACGAAGGTCTACCGGAACCTCCACAGTTTCCGTTTTGACTGCAGTTTCCAGAGCTGGCTTTACCGCATTGTCACCAACTGCTGTTTGGACATGCTCCGCAAGCGGAAGGTACGCCGCGAGGAAGCCACCCTGGTGGATACCGAAGACGGCCTCTGGAACCGCGCGGATAGCTTTGCCGAGGATCGTTCGCACGGAGACCCTCAGCGACTCCTGCTGAACAAGCAACTGCAGGCCAGGATCCGCAAGACCCTTGACCGCCTCACCGACAAGGAGCGCATGGTCTTTGAGCTACGCCATTTCCAGGGCATGCGCCTGAAAACGATCGGGGAAGTGCTGGGCACTACCGAAGAAGCGGCCAAGACATGCCTGTTCCGTGCCACGCAGAAGATGCGCCAGGCCTTGGGGGAGTTCGTTTGATGCCTTCAACTCCGGCACACCAGGGAGGTTTGTCATGACACTCGACGAAGCCCGCCGCAGATTACCGTTTTTGCTCTACGACGAACTCGACTTTGAGGAGGAGAACCAGCTTTCCCGGCTACTGGCAGAGCACGAAGAACTCCGGGCTGAGTTGGAACGCCTGCGCAGCCTGTCCCAAGCCGTCGATCAGTGCGCCGTTGAGCCGCCAGCCGGTCTGCTGTCCCAGTGCCGCACCCGGCTGCATGGTTCGCTAAGGGAGCAGCCTGCTCCCGTACGGCAGGGTATCGGGTCTTTGCTCCCTGCCTGGCTTCGTTCTGTTGACCGTCCGCTTTTCGCCCGGATTCCCTTCGCTTGGCAGGGTGCCGGCGCTCTGGCAATGCTGTTGCTAGGCGTGGGCATTGGCCGCGTCACACTGCCGGTGGCTGATCCAGATGCGGCTCTCCCTGGTGCGTTCGTTTCGCAACAGGGCGCAATTCCTGGCAATTCCAACTGGACACCTCGTATCCGTGACATCCGCACGAACCCGGATGGCACGGTCCGCATCGAGTTTGAGGAAGTGAAGCAGCGCTTGGTGGAAGGGCTTCCGCAGGACAACGAAGTCCGTTCGCTCCTACTGGCCACCGTCCGCAGCACGCCCGACCCAGGAATGCGCGTTGGCACCCTCAGCGTGCTTAGCGCCCAAAGCGGGCAGCCCGCCGTTCGGGAAGTATTGCTCCACGCTCTGCGCAACGACACCAATCCGGGTGTCCGCTTGAAAGCACTGGAAGGGCTGCAGTCCTACGCTGCCGAACCCCAGGTGCGCGAAACTTTGCGAACCGCCCTTCTGCACGACGAAAGTCCCGCCGTGCGTCTGGAAGCTGTGGGCCTTCTCACCCGGGAACGCGACCGGCCCGAGGTGATTGGGCTGCTTCAGGAGCTGATGCAGTTCGAAGAAAACCGGACCGTACGTGAGCGCTGCCAGAGCGCACTGGCAGACCTGAACGCCACGACGGAGACATTCTAGCGCGGAACTTCGGGGCCCCCGTCCCCCGCCTCGCAGCCGCTGGACCGTCCGGCGGCACCCACGCGCCAAGTACGCGCGCGTGAAGGAAGGAGAGCAGTATGTTTAGCTTGGAACTCATGCAGGTTTGCCGCCTCAGGGCCTGTCGTTGGAGACTTTCCGCTGTGGCGGCAGTGTGCCTTAGCACGATGCTCGTGTCTGCCCAGGAACTGCTGCCTCCGTCACCTCCGCCTAACCCGGAGCTCCTCGTGAGCCGCCTCTGGCTTCAGGATGAAAGCCTGGCAATGCCCGGCATGGGTTCTGGAAGTTTTCTGGGCATTGGCGTGGCGGACGTCACCGCTGAAATGGCAGAGCGGCTCAAAATGGGAGAGCCGCGGGGAGTTGTAGTTACTGCCGTCAGCGAGGGTGCACCCGCCGAAAAGGCAGGCATCCGATTGAAGGATGTCCTTCTCTCTTACAACGGAGCCGCCTTGGAGGGCGGGCAGCAACTCCGGCGCATGGTGGGGGAAACCCCTGCTGGCCGCACGGTCAGGCTCCAGGTCTTGCGTGAAGGCAGGCAAATTGAAGTTGCCGTAGTGACCGCGGCCCGCCGCCTCACCCGGGAGTATGAACTGAGTGCGGACATGGAACGCGCCCGCGATGCCGCCGATCGCGCCCGCGAAGCGATGGGTCGCATGTGGGTGGTGGCGGCTGACATTCCACGCATGCTTACCGTTTACCGTTCCGCCTCTCTGGGCATCGATAGCGAGCCACTCAGCCCGCAACTTGCCGCGTATTTCGGCGTAAAGGAAGGCGCGCTCGTCCGCGAAGTGGAGGAGCACTCAGTTGCCGCCAAGGCGGGCGTAAAGGCCGGCGACGTCATTGTGGCGCTTGCCGATCAACCCGTTTCCAAACCGTCTGACCTCACCCGAATCCTAAAGGAGCAGAAAACCGCCGCGTCACCCCTGAAGCTCAGCCTCGTGCGTAACCAGAAGGAACTCGTCCTGCCGGTGGTCCCCGAGGATCCGGCCGTCACCAGCAAGCGGAGGGGCGCTGTCAGCATCGCGCCTCGCGCACCAAGAAGCCCCCAGCCTCCACGCGCCATTTCCATAGGAACCAACCCATCGAACTAGGGATGCACCGCGATGGCCCGGAAAATCTCGCGTAATCCTGCACTCCTATGGCGATTCCGGCATCAGACAACACACCGACACCGTCCCTTGTGGCCTGGTGAATCGATCCCTCTCACGGCGGCGTCCGGGCAACCATCCTGGAAGGCCGCCGCTTTTTTTGACGAACACCCTCGGCACTGCCCAGCCAAGCTACAATGAGTCGCAAGCGGCGTTCACGACGGACGCCAATCGCGATAGAGGGGCTTCCTATGCACGACGAACATGCAAATCTGTTAGACCGCGCCCGCGATAGCCGGCGCGAAATGCTGGCGAAGGTCGCCACCGGCTTTGCGCTTGCCGCCCAGCCGATCAGCGCCGAAACCATCACCACTGGCACTGACGGCCTCATCGCGGGTGATGTCGAAGTGCCTTCGCCTGATCGCAAGGTCCCCGCCTATCGGGCGATGCCGGCCAATGGAACCAACCTGCCCTTGGTGATTGTGATCCCCGAAATATTCGGCCTGCACGAACACATCAAGGACGTCTGCCGCCGCTTGGCGCACCAGGGCTACTTCGCCATCGCCCACGAGCCCTTCTGCCGTCACGGCGACGTCACCAAGCTGTCCGATTTCGGCGCCATCCGCGAGATCGTCTCCAAGACCAGCGACCAGGAAGTGCTTGTGGATCTCGACTGCGCCATGAGCCTTGCCATCAGCACCGGCAAAGTAAATCCGCAGCGCGCCGCTGTCACCGGCTTCTGCTGGGGAGGGCGCATGGTATGGCTTTATGCCGCGTACAGTGATCGCATGAAGGCGGGTGCCGCTTGGTATGGACGTCTGGTGGGCCAGGCCAGCGAACTGCAACCAAAGCACCCGGTTGACGTCGCAGCTGGCCTGAATGCTCCCGTGATCGGCCTCTATGGAGAAGAAGACACGGGCATCCCCCTGGACACCATCGATAAGATGCGCGCCGCCGCCAAAGCCGCTGGCAAGACCGCTGATATCATCGTCTACCCCAAGGCTCCCCACGCCTTTCATGCGGACTACCGGCCCAGCTATCGCGAGAAAGATGCCAAGGAAGCATGGGCCTCCATGCTGGCCTGGTTCAAGAAGCACGGCGTATAAGAATGCGCCCGGCGCGGTTCAGCACCAACTGCTGGCCGCGCCACTCCACCGTGCTGCCGAACAATCCAGCGCACCAAACCCCGAAAAACCACACATCGCGGAGCGGTTGCAGCAACAGCATCCAGCGGGGTCCCTCATCGTTCAGCACGGCCCTCGAAAGCCACGCCCCGATGCCTGTCCGCAACGCCAGCAGCGCCAAACCCCACGGCCATTGTCCGGCAATCACCAACAGCATCGCCCACAGGCTGGCGCTGGTTACTGGCAAGCCTAAGTAACCATCTGGCCGCGATGCCCGGATGGTCCGTGCCCACCGCAACTGGTGCCGCCACACTTCTTTCCATCGCTCGCCTGAAAGCGACGTTTCCACTGGCTCCCGCAGCAACCCGATCCGCAGTCCGCGCTCACGAACCAATCGCCCCAGGTGATAGTCATCGGCAATGAACTCGCCCAGTGCCAGGCTTCCTCCCAGGGATTGCAGCAGGTCCCTGCGCAAGGCCATCGTAGAGCCCAAGGCAAACTCTGAAACTCCCAGCATCCGCCCAACCAACGCACTGGGTGAGAAATCCGTTGCGATCCCCAATGCCTCCCACCGTCCTGGAAAGGCATTCGCGCGCGCCCGATACAGCGCGGTCACCAGCCCCACTCCCGGTGCTTCCAGTTCAGCCGCCACCGCTTGCAGATAGCCGGGTCCCACATGGATGTCCGCGTCGCTGATCAGCAACACCGGATGTTGAGCCACCGCCTCCATCGCCGCCACCAGCGCCACTTTCCGGTTCGCGCAGTCCAGTCCGCCAATCAGCAATCGCGCCGGCACTTGTGGATGCGCGGCCATCACCCGGCGCACCACCTCCACCCCAGGATCGTCTTCCCTATCGGCTGCAAACAGCAGTTCAAACTCCGGGTAGTCCTGGGCGGCAAACGAGCCTAGCGCTTCTTCCAATGCGTAGTCCAGTCCGTGCACGGGCTTCAGAATGGAAATCGGTGGAAGCGCGCCAGCCACCCGCGGTTTGCGCAATGCGTGGCGAACACCCGCCACCAGGCTTAGCACCTGATACAGCGCGCTTAGCGCCGCCATCAGCCAAAGGCCAGCCATCGCCACTTCCTGCCAGATTGCCGGGAATGCCTGCATGCTGTATCCCTAAGCCGCAATCAGCAGCACACCCACAGCTACCAACGCCGTGCCACACCAACGCTGCCAATGCACCGGCTCCCGCAGCAGCGCTTTCGCCAGGAAGGTCTCCAGCACCAGGGAAGCGGCGCTTGCTGGCACCGCGAAGCTCAGGTCAGCAATCTTCAGCAATTGAAGGAACGCAACAAACGACACCGCCAGAAAGGCAATCGCCACCAGAATAGGTAGTCGCTGCAGAAATCCCGCAACCACGCGTGCCAGCTTACCAGGGCGAAAGCTGTCCACCTCGCCGTGGCGTTTCATGTCCCAGCTCAATAGGATCTCGCTAACAGCTGTTGCCACCACCACGATAGCCAGGTATACCCACTTCATGGCTTCGCCCCACCCGCGGGTTCCCCATCCGGCGGCTTCGGCCCGTGCTCGCCCAGCGTAATTCCTACCAGCGCGCTGCCCGCCACCACCAGCAGGGAACCGGCCCACCGTTTTGCGTCCACTACCTCACCAAGCAGAACCGCGCCGGCCACCACGTTCAACACATAGCCCAGTGCCGTCACCGGAGCCACAAAGCTTAAGTCCGCCCAGGTGAGCAGGGTCATCCGTGACAACAACGAAACCACCAGCATCCCTACACCCAGCCACAGAAAGACGCTGAACATGGGCAACAGCCACTCGGGCATCTCAAACGGAAGGATAGCCCTCAATGGCGCTGGCAGCCCCAAAGGATCCCGCTTCATCGCCCAACTCAGCAGGGAGTTCCCACCCACCTGACAGACGATCACCACAAACGAAAACAGCAGCGTCTTGGCGGCAATGCGACCTGGGACGATTTCCATGACCTAGGGCTAGTCCCCCGCCGCGGACTGCGCCGCTCGCTGATCACGCACGAACTGCTGGCGTTTCCGCCGCAGAGCCAGGTACTCGCGAGCCTCCTTCGTTAGCCGCTTTCGTTCGCTGTTTGAGAAGATCGCCTTCCGCACCACCCGCCAAATCGCCCTCGGACGGAAGTAGTACTCGCCATAGAAGCGCTCCACCCAGTCCACCAGCTCTGCCCGGTCCAGGTTCTCATAGCTGATGTTCGGCAACTGGTGGCCCTGCTCATCGGTCATCGAATCAATGGTAATCAACCCATTGCTCTTCACGTAGTCGTAAAACTCCGTACCCGGATAGGGGTGCGCGATGGATACCTGGATGGTCTCCGTGTCCATCTCTTTGGCAAAGTCCACGGTCCGCCGGATTGACTCCCGCGTTTCTCCCGGCAGCCCCACAATGAAGTCCCCGTGGATCGTCAACCCCAGCTTGTGGGCATTCTTGGTGAAACGCCGGGCCATATCAAGCGTGGCCCCCTTCTTGATGTTCTTCAGAATCTGCGCATCACCGCTTTCATAGCCCACAATCATCAGCCGCGCACCGGAATCCTTCATCGCCGCCAGCGTGTCGTAATCCGTTGTTACCCGGGAGGTGCAACTCCATGTGACATTGGCTTTCTCCAGCTTCTTGCACAACTCAATCGTGCGCTTCTTCTGGTAGTTGAACGTGTCATCGTCGAAGAAGATCTCCTGCAGGCCCGGGAAATTCTCCTTCGTCCAAAGCACCTCATTCACCACATCATCGGCTGACCGAAGGCGCCAGCGATGTCCGGAATGGGTTTGCGGCCACAGGCAGAACGTGCACATCGCCGGGCAGCCCCTAGAGGTATACAACGAAACGAAGGGGTGCTTCAGGAAGGGCACGTTATAGCGCGTGAAGTCCAAATCCCGCTTGTAGACCTTTGTTACCCAAGGCAGAGCGTCCAGATCCTCAATGGCGGCCGCCGCGGGGTTTGAATGCAACCGCCCACCCTCCAGCCAACTCACTCCGGCGATATCCCGCAACGGCTTGCCATTGGCGTAATTGACGATGGCGTGGTCAAACTCCTTGGCGCATACAAAATCGATGGCGCTTGACGCCCGCAGCGTGCGCTCCGGCTCTACTGTCACCGGAGGCCCCACAAAGGCGACCTTTAACTTCGGATTCACGTCCTTCATCATCTCGGCCATGCGGACATCCACATCAAAGCCGGGTGTCGAAGTGAACAGCACCAGGAACTCGAAGTCGCTGGCCATCTTCACCGTATCTTCAATCGAAATCTTGTGCGGTGGCGCATCCACCACCTTGCTATCGGGCAGCATACCCGCCGGGTAGCATAGCCAAACAGGATACCAGTACGACTCAATCTCCCGCGTCGCGGGCCAGCGCGAACTGGCTCCACCATCAAATCCCTCAAACGATGGCGGATTCAAGAACAGCGTTCGCATCTACTCTCCTCAGTGCAACCGGCCAGCAAGGTCCGTCGCATTGCTTGCCTTGCTACCACTCTCAGCAGCAATCTCCCCTACAGGCAACCAGACGAAGCTTCCAATCTTCATGGTACTGAATTCAGGCTTACCCTTGATTTGGGGCGCGCGGAGTGATCCGCCCGCCAGATCTCCAACCGGCGCGCCAGCAACCAGTCATACGAGGCCATTGCAATTCCCACGCGAGCCATTTGCGCCGCCCACCCCAGCCCCTCGCTATCGCCTTCCCTGCAATTGCTTGACCTGACATTTCATTGACAACTATTTTGTTGACATCGCAACTATTGTCTGCGAAGATTATTTACGTGGCAACCGTCAGCAACTCGCTTCAAGACGAAATCCAGCAAGCCAATCCCTTTCGCACCAAACGTGAGGAGTTGGCTTTGTCCGTTCTGCGGACCGCTGATCAGCTTCGGGCCCTAATTGGCAGCGTTCTACAACCGTTCGGCCTCACGATGCAGCAGTACAATGTCCTTCGCATCTTGCGCGGGGCAGGAGAGCGCGGCATTCCTACGCTCGCGATCACAGATCGGATGATTGAGCGTGCCCCAGGAATAACCCGGCTGCTTGATCGGATGGAACACCATGGCTGGGCCTGTCGTTCACGCTGCACCAAAGACCGTCGAGTGGTATACGCAACCATCACGACGCAGGGCCTTCAATTGCTAAATCAGATTGAGCAGCCTCTTGAGCGGGCAACTGACAAAGCGGTTCCAGAATTTTCCGACGACGATCTTCACCGGCTTCTTCATCTGCTCGCCTGCATGCGGCAGGCAACCGTAACCGCATCCGTCCCGGACAGCTTCGAACCCATCGGGGCAAAGTGAAATTCACAACTTTTTCCACAGGAGACAACCATGATTCGACTAATGAAAACCCTCGTTCTCACAGCCGCGGTGGCGATCAGCGCCCTCGCGGCCGACTACAAGATCGACTCCGCGCACTCCAGCGCTAACTTCTCAGTCACTCACATGGGACTCAGCAAGGTCCGCGGCGGTTTTGGCAACGTACAGGGAATGGTTTCGTTTGATCCCGCCAACCTCGCCTCCACCAAAGTGGAAGCCACCATTGACGTCAGCACGGTAAGCACCAATGATCCCAAGCGCGATGGACACCTCAAGAGCGCTGACTTCTTCGAGGTCGAGAAGTTTCCCTCCATGAAGTTTGTTTCCACCAAAGTGGAGAAGGCTGGCTCAGGACTCAAGGCCACAGGCGACCTCACCATCAAGGGCGTCACCAAACAGGTCGTTCTGAATATTGAAGGCCCAACGGACGAGATCAAGGACATGCGAGGCATGAAGCGTCGCGCCGCTGCGGCCACCACCCGCATCAATCGGAAGGACTTCGGTATCACATTCAACCGCGTGCTGGACACCGGTGGACTGATGATCTCTGACGAAGTGGACATCACCCTGGACATCCAATTCGCTGCCCCAGCGTCCACCGGATCCGCGGAATAGCTCACTTGCGAAGTCCCAACCCAGGGTATTGCGGGTCGACAGCTTCGCAGTCGCTCGTGATACCCTATCAATTTGATCGGGAAACACCGCATTGCGGCTTTCCACTCCGCACTCCCCCGTCTGGAGTCACCCTACATTCCACATTGCATCCTTACTTCTAAGAGGTTCTTATGGCATCCGGCGTCCCTCGTTCTTTCTTGAGCAACCTGTCCTGCTCCACTTACTGGCTACGCTTCGGGTTTCTCGAATCAGTCATGCTGGCTGTGTTTCTAGCTGTTCTTTGCCTGGTAGCCTGCCAGAAGGCGCCTGACCCCGTTGCGGGCATATGGCAGGCGGAGCTGGAAAACGGGTCTGCACCTGCCATTGCATTCCAGTTGGATGTAAGCCGTGAAGGGGACACAGTCCGCGGGGCACTGGTAAACGGTCCTGACCGCGAGGAAGCCACCTCGGGCAGCTTCGACGGAAAGACCCTCTCGTTGAAGTTCAACTTCTACGACGCAGAGTTGAAAGCGGAACTGGTGGACGGACAGCTTCGAGGCGAGTTTGTCCGGCAGCGCGGGAAAACTGTGACCGCCCGCAGGTTCACTGCGTCCCGCAACCTGCCCACCTATGCCTCCACCACCACCGGCCCGGACGTTAATGGCGATTGGATCCTGAAGGTAGGTGAAGGCGATGAACAGCGCATCTGGAGCGCCAGCCTACGACAGGAGGGCGAGAAACTCAGTGGCACGGTCATACCCATCAGCGGCGACTGGGGAAACCTTTCGGGCTACTTGAAAGGCGGCAAGCTCTACCTAAGCCGCTTCGACGGTATCCGCGGACTCCTGTGGACCGCGGATGTCGCTAGCGACGGAACCATCGTGGGCAACTTCGGCGCAGATCGCAAAGTGGTTGCGGAGCGTTTGGATAAGGCCATCGCACAGGGGGCGAAGCCACAGGACCCGGGCAGCTATACGTCCGTCAAGGACCCCAACGAAGCATTCCGTTTTGAGGGCCTGGACCTCAACAGCCAGCGGATCTCGTCCTCTGACGCCCGCTTTGCCGGCAAGGTGCTGCTACTTACCATCACCGGAACCTGGTGTCCGAATTGCCACGACGAGGCACCCGTACTGGTGGACCTCTACCGCAAATATAGGGATCAAGGGCTGGAGATTGTCGGCTTGGCCTACGAGTACACCGGCAATGTTGAGCGCGACCTTGAGCTACTGCGCATTTACGCCAAGCGCCACTCCATTGACTTTCCGTTGCTGCTGGCAGGCACAACCGAACCGGGAGAGATTGCCCGCACCCTGCCCCAGTTAGTGAACTTCGGCGCATACCCCAGCACCATCTACGTCAATCGCGAAGGCAAGGTGGAGTATATTCACGCCGGCTTTGAGAGCAAGGTGACCGGAGAACGGCACACGAAACTGGTAGCGGAAATGGAACTCCGCTTAAAGGAAATGTTGGCCACCACCGGGCAATAGCATCCCTACTGGGACACATCCGCCAACCGGTCAAGGTACATCCGCGCCAGCCCTTCCGCGATGGGCAGCGGCTCTACGCCGTCCCCGCTGGCATTACACAGGAACACAACCGCTAGCCCGCTGGGCAGATGGCGCAGATAGGCCGCCCGGAATCCCGCAGCGGTGGTTCCAGTGTGATACACGATGTCTACTTTGCCTGAGTCTCGGAGATACCACCCCATGCCGTAGTGGTAGTGTTGTCCATCGTTCAGTCTTACTGGCCGCAGCAGCAGGGCCTCTGTGGCCGGGCGCAATTGGCGCTGCCCAAGAAGCATCCGTTCGTACCGCGCCATATCCGCAATGTTGGTAAGGACGGATCCGCTGGATGCAGTGATCCGTGGCCGCACATTGACCGCATTTTGCACTTTGCCATTGCGGACGACATACCCTTGCGCCCGGCCCGGCACCAACGTCGCCGTGTCATTAATCCCAGTGGACTCCATGCCGGCTGGGACGAAGATTCGCTCCCGCAGAAACTCCTCAAAGCGCTTGCCGCTCACCCGCTCAACCACGATAGTTAGCAGTGAATACGCGGCGCTGGAATACTGGAAGCGATCCCCGGGACGAAACTCCAGCGGTTTGTCGGCAAACAGCGCCAGAAACTCCCTCTCAGTGTAGTCAGTGTGGAACGAGAAGTCGTCCATGCCCACCCAGTTCGGGATACCAGATGTGTGGGTCAACAGGTGATACAGGGTGACATCGCTCCAGGAGTCCGGAGTCCGATGCACATACAGCGATATGGGATCGTGGATTCCCAGCTTGCCCTCATCCGCTAGCATCAGGACTGCCCGCGCGGTGAACTGCTTCGTGATGGAACCCACCTGGAAAACAGTCGTGGTGGTTGCCGGCACGCCCAACTCGAGGTTCGCAAAGCCGTACGCGCCTTCGCGGAGCACCTGTCCATGCCGTAGCACGGCAAACACCGCCCCAGGGAGTTGCTGCTCCAGCATCTTCGCTCGCACAAACCTGTCCACCTCGTCGGCCACAATGGCCGGCGGCAAGCCTAGCAGCAACACCCACGCCAATATAGGCAGAAGGCGGAAGAGGATTGGCTGGTTACGAAGGAGCATCAATCTTTCTGTATCTTAGCCGGATTCGCGGTGGCCCCGCGCACAACCGTCCTTGGGGGAAATTGTCCGAACGAAACGGCCTGATTGCCGTATTCTTTGTTGGGAGGGCCACAATGTTCACGTTCATCCTCTGGTGCATCCTCTTTGTGTTGTGTTGGCCGCTAGCCTTATTGGCGCTCATCGCCTACCCGGTGGTCTGGATACTTCTCCTCCCCTTCCGGCTGCTAGGGATCGCAGTAGGCGGCGTGTTGCAGTTTCTCTGGGCAGTGGTTACACTCCCGGGCCGCCTGCTAACGGGCTTCAAATAGGCCTTGCGATGTGCCTGATGCCCAGAAAGCACAAAAATTCTAGCTTCCTGCCAAACTATACTTACCAAGCGGGTATAGATGCGCTACAATTAGGACGTCAATGTCTGAGTTGAACCGAGATCCGCAGTCGCCTGATCCCGCTTCGACGGAGGCCATCCCTCCGCCAGCCTCTTCCGCGGACGGCCACCCTGCCGCTGCGGCCGAATCCCCGCCGGATCCCCACTTGGTTTGTACCCTCGCTGATGGAACCAAGGTGAAGCGCCGTGTCATGCGCATGCGGGCTTGCAGTGAGAAGGACACCAAGGGCAAGGGCAAGTTATGTGCGGGCCACTTGAAACGATGGTTTCGCTTTGGCCCTGAACTGGCCCAGCGCTTTGGATCGGATGCCGAAATCTACCGGTGCGAGAAGTGCCGGACGATCTATCTTCCTCATCCAGAGGATCCTAGAACAGGCTCACTGTCTTTCTAATGGCACCGGCACGCATAGCAAGGGTGCACTCATCAGGCAATAGACATTCACAAGAGGACATCCCCACCGCTGGCTGGGAGCCCGCCGCCGGCCGGAACTTGCCCTCTCGAAACCGCGAACTAATTCGCACCGCGGTGATTTTCTTAGGGCGGCAAATAGGAGCAATTCGGAATGATTGAACAGAAAATCCTAAAATTGCGCGATAATCGCGAGCGAGCGAAACTGGGCGGCGGGCAGGACCGTATCGATGCCCAGCATGCCAAGGGCAAGTACACGGCCCGAGAGCGCGTGGAGATGCTGCTGGATCCCGGCAGCTTCGAAGAGTTCGACATCTTCGTCAAGCACCGCAGCCATGACTTCGGCCTTGAGAACACCCGCATTGCCGGTGATGGCGTCGTCTGTGGCTTTGGCACCGTCAACAACCGGCAGGTTTTCATCTTCTCCCAGGACTTTACAGTCTTTGGCGGTTCGCTGTCAGAGACCTTTGCAAAGAAAATCTGTAAGGTGATGGACGCCGCCATCAAGGTGGGCGCTCCCGTCATCGGGCTGAACGACTCTGGCGGTGCCCGCATTCAGGAGGGTGTGCTCTCCCTTGCTGGCTATGCCGATATCTTCCTCCGCAATACGCTGGCGTCCGGTGTCGTGCCACAGATTTCCGCCATCCTTGGCCCCTGCGCCGGCGGCGCGGTTTACTCGCCGGCCATCACTGACTTCACCATCATGAACAAGGGTTCCTACATGTTCATCACCGGCCCCAAGGTGGTGAAGTCTGTCACTGGTGAAGACATCGACACGGAGAATCTCGGCGGATCCATGGTGCACGCCTCCAAGAGTGGAGCCACCCATTTGGTTGCCGACACTGAAGAAGAAACCATCGAACTCGTTAAGGTTCTGTTGTCCTACCTGCCCCAGAACAATCTGGGTGAACCGCCCATCTACGCCACCAACGACCCCATCAACCGCCACGAAGCTGACCTCAACAGCATCATCCCCGACGATGCCAACAAACCCTACGACATGAAGAACCTCATCTCACTGGTGGTGGATGACAAGAACTTCCTCGAAATCCAACGGCTCTACGCACCCAACATCATTACCGCGTTTGCTCGTTTGAATGGCCGCTCAGTCGGCATCGTCGCCAACCAGCCGAAGTACCTCGCGGGCGTACTGGACATCAATGCCTCACGCAAGGCCGCACGCTTCGTCCGGTTCTGCGACGCCTTCAACATTCCCTTGCTTACCTTCGTGGACGTGCCGGGCTTCCTCCCCGGCTCCAGCCAGGAACACAACGGCATCATCATCCATGGCGCGAAACTGCTGTTCGCATACGCTGAGGCGACCGTTCCCAAGGTTACCGTCATCACCCGGAAAGCCTACGGCGGTGCCTACGACGTAATGGCCTCCAAGCATCTCCGCGCGGATGTCAATTACGCCTGGCCCCAAGCGGAAATCGCGGTGATGGGCGCTCGCGGAGCGGTGGAAGTGTTGTACGGCAAGCAGATTAAGGACGCAGAGAATCCCGCTGCTGAAGCCGATCGCCTTACCAAGGAGTACGAAGAGCAGTTCATGAACCCCTATCTGGCCGCGGAGCACGGATATCTTGACGACATTATTGAGCCGGATAAGACCCGCTTCCGCGTCATCCGCGCCTTGGAAATGCTAAGCACCAAGCGCGACGTGAACCCGCCCAAGAAGCACGGCAACATTCCGCTTTGAGGAGAACCGCCATGAACATGACACACTGGCGTATCGCCGTCGCTTCACTCTTCGCCACCCTGGCCGCACTGGCGCAACCTGCCCCAGGTATGAGCCACGCCGAACAAATTGCCGGCGGCAAGTATGAGCTGGGATTCATGCTCCTTGTCGTAGGTATGGGTTCTGTCTTTCTCGGCCTAATGGCGGTTTATATCTTCCTCATTATTCTTGAACGTACATCCCGCAAGAAAGATCCAGTAGTCACTCAGGAAAAGGATGGCGTCATGGTCCAGGAGCGTGTTCAGGTGACTGCCGAAATGGCCACCGCCATCGCTCTCGCCTTGTACATGGACCTCCGAACTTTTGATGAAGGCACGGCCGAAGAAGTGACCATCCGCAAGATTACCAGGCCATTCTCCCCATGGTGGAACGCCGCCAAAACCCAGGTGATTTTTGACAAGATCGAGATGTTCCGGAGGAAATACTAGCCATGCACGCTTTCAAATACAACATTGGCGGCAATCAATACGAGGTGGTCATTGAGAGCTTTGAAGGCTCAACGGCCAGAGTCACCGTGAACGGGATGACACTCGATGTCGAAGTGGAACGGGAGAAAAAGACGGTGAAGATTGACCGCCCCAAGGTGGTGGTGGGCTCAGGACCGCAGCCGGAACGGGTAAAGCCTCAGGGTGCTCCCGGCGACGTAAAGTCCCCTCTGCCCGGCGTCATTCAGGCCATCCATGTCAAAGAAGGGGAAAAGGTGAAGGCGGGCCAATGCGTGGTAATTCTTGAAGCCATGAAGATGGAGAACGAGATCGCCGCACTCACTGACGGCACCGTTGAAAAATTGCACGTCACCGCTGGCCAGAACGTCCTGGAAGGCGCCGTCATCGTCACCATCAGAGGTTAAGCTATGTGGGAATTTATTACTCAGTTCGCGGCAAACAGCGGCTTCGGCCAACTTGCTGCTGGCAATATCGTCATGATCATTGTCGGCTCAATCTTTATTTATCTTGCCATCACGAAGGACTATGAACCACTGCTTCTGGTTCCCATTGGCTTTGGCATGTTAGTTGGGAACATCCCTTTCGTTGAGGGTATGGGAATCGGCTATCGTGAAGACAATACGGTATTGAACATCTTCTATCATGGTGTCCGGTACGGTTGGTTCCCGCCGCTTATCTTTTTGGGAATCGGCGCCATGACCGATTTTTCAACATTGCTTTCCAACCCGAAACTTCTGTTTCTGGGCGCTGCCGCGCAAGCCGGCATCTTCCTTACTATGTTCGGCGCGTTTGCGCTGGGATTCACCCCCGCTGAAGCTGGGGCGATTGGCATCATCGGCGGAGCAGACGGTCCTACCGCAATTTTCCTTTCTTCTAAGCTCGCGCCCGATCTGCTTGGAGCCATCGCTGTCTCGGCTTACTCCTATATGGCGCTTGTGCCAGTTATCCAGCCACCCATCATGCGCGCGCTTACGACCAACGCGGAGCGGGTAATTCGAATGAAACCGCCCCGGCAGGTTACAAAACGAGAGAAGATCCTCTTCCCCATCATCGGATTCCTGGCCACTGCTTTCATCGTACCTAGCGCCATGAACTTGCTGGGGATGCTCTTCTTTGGAAACTTGCTGAAGGAGTCAGGAGTTACTGAGCGTCTCGCCAATACGGCGCGCAATAGCCTCATCGATACAGTGACGATCATGCTTGGATTCGCAGTCGGAGTTTCTACTGAAGCTCGTAGCTTTCTTACACCGCAATCCATCATGATCTTCGCGCTTGGTGCCGTCTCGTTTTGCGTCGCCACCGCCGCCGGCGTACTGTTCGCGAAGTTCATGAACGTATTCCTAAGGGACGACAACCGCATCAACCCACTCATTGGAGCCGCGGGTGTGTCCGCCGTGCCAGATTCGGCGCGCGTAGCGCACACAGTTGGCCGCGAGTACGACAAATCAAACTACCTGCTGATGCACGCCATGGGACCCAATGTGGCGGGCGTTGTCGGCTCTGCCATTGCCGCTGGCGTTCTGTGGAGTGCACTGGTCAACTGAACCCAATGGATGCTGCCGGATTTCACGTCCGGCAGCATCTCCGCCTACCACCGGCAACCGCTCCCACCGTCCACCACATCGCCCGGGGAGTCTCCGCGAACCTTACCGCTGTGCTCAACGGTAACGTTCTCCATGATGTTCCAGGGCGATCCCTCTTCCCAGGTGGCTCGGCCTAGTGCGTGGGGTTGCGTTCGGAGGAGTGCAGGGCTTCGAGGCGGACCAAATGCTCACCCGGAGGAAGCATCAGATAGTAGCCGCCTGGGGCTTTCCAGATTGCAGTGGCATAAGGCTCGCCATCCAGCCATACCTGTGCCGGTTGCAGATTCACGTGAGCAATGGCTCGGCTTTCGCTGTCGTAATGCAGTTCCAGCTTGTTCCCGTTGCCCCGTACCTGCTTCAAACTCGCGCTAAGGTGATGCAGCAGCAGTCCTGGGTCTTGATCAGCGGCTTCTACGCGATTCCTGCCTGCGGGCAACCATAGCGTCTTGTCGTCCCGCGCCGCCCAGTTCCGCCCGTTCACCATTGCGGGTCCGTTCCAACGTAAACCCACCGGCTGCGCGGATTCCACCACCACCGCACTCCCCTCACGCCGGATCTCTACGGGCGGAGTGGCGGCGGCAGCCAACAGCGGCAGATCCTGCGGACTCAACGTGTGCTCGAAGTAGAGGGCCACCCGGGGAAACGCGTGAGCCGCGGCGTGTACCAGACGAAAGAGTTCCATCCCGGTTTGCTGCTTCGTGGGATAGACCTCCTGGTAACGGGGAAAGATGTTGATGTCGATGGCGATGCGCGACGGATAGGGCGTCATGGTCGCATAGGCCTTCGCGATATCGGTGTAGCGCGATGGCCCCAGATGCCAGATCGTTGCCGGATCCTCCACCAGCAGGGTAAATGGATGCTGGTGCATCAGCCGCAAAACAGCATCGGAGTCAGCCGCCAGGTAATCGCGCACCGCCGGGTCAAAGCGGTCGTCAATGTGGGTCACCACCAGGTGGAGGGGGTTTTCAATCGATGCGGCGGTCTCTGTCAGGAACTGCAGCCACTCCGCGTGCAGCGCTGCCACTCGCTGCCGCCGGAACTCTAGAAAGCTTCCCAGGCCGCCCGGGTTGCTGGCCTGGTGCTGCGGCGACCCTTCGCGGAACAGTTCCGCCGGGTCAAAGCCATGCTGCTGCTGGAAATCCCGCCTGACCGTCTGGTTCATCGGCGTCAGGCGCGCCGGGTTGGCGGGCCCATGCAAGGATTCATAGTAGAGTTCAGCCAGGTTGGCGCCGTCCCAGTCAAAGCTCCTCAGCAGATCTGCTGCCTGCTGCTTCACCCGTCCGGCACACACAGGGTCACTGAGGTTGACCAGCTTGCGCCAGTCCAGGTGGGCGTCCTGGCCAAGCGCCGTCTGCTCACGGCACTCAGGATGATCGGCCCAGAAACGTTCGCTCACATGGGGAAACTCAAACCATGCATACACCAGGATGCCCTGTTCGTGACAGGCATCCAGCAGCGCGCGCAGCCACGCATCACGCGCTGTGTCACGTTCCCAATGCTGCCAGGCAGAGACATGAAGGGCGCCAATGCCGTATTCCCGCCAGCGTCTTGCTAGGAATCGCAGATCAGCCCTCTGGCGATAGGCTGAGTCGAAGAATGCCCAGAGTCCCTGAGTGCGCAGGGGCGGCACAAACCCCGCGTCCAGCATCGCGCTGGCAAGGAAGGGGAAACGGTCGTAGGCTGAGTCGCCTGGGCCGGCCGCCAACCACAAGACACCTCCCTCAGACGGTCGAAATGTCGCCACCAGGGGAAGCTTGCTCCAACGATCCTGGGAAAGTACCTTCGCCCCGTCGGGCAATCGCGTCGGCGTTACTAAGACAGCATCCTTCCACACCACCAGCAGTTCCGGCGCATGGTGGTCAAGGACATTGCGCACTTCCACCGGTGCGCCTTCCTCTGGCAGAAACCCCTTGGCGGCCGCGGCAGGGCTCTCGCCCTCCAGCACCAGCAACCGTCCATCGCGCAACCAACCTTCAGGCACTGAGGCCGCCTGGCTACCCGCGCAAACAACAAGCACATCCGCTTGCCCGGCATCCGCCGAGGGGCTTAGCCCAAAAGTGCGGAGGACGGCATCCCATCCCATGGATGGGCAACTCAAACTGTAATGAAGGTGGCCGGGACCAGCATGCAATGGCGCAGTTCCAAACAACCCGGCTATCGCCAGCAAGATCGCCAGCCGCGAAGACCACCTCTCAACGGGTGTAGGCATACCAGAGGCCCATCTGGAAGTCAGTGTAGGTATTCGGGCGGCCGTCCGTGCGGGATATCGGATGATGGCCACGCAGGGCGCTAAAGGTGAACGACACAGACGGCGGCATCCAGTCCCATCGGAATCGCACGCCCGGACCCGCTTCCACGAAGTTCGCCCATGCCTCGCGCTTAAGGTCCGTATTGGCGTTCAGGTTCAAGAATAGTTGCAGTTGCAGGCCACCCATGCTTTGCCTGCTGCCAAAGTGGTGGCCAATCCGGTTGCGGCTGATCGCTAGCGTATCCCGGTTGAACCGGTGGATGTACACAAGATCGTTCATCGTCTCAGCAAACCAGCCGGTTTCCTTCCCCAGCAGGCTGGGCCCGGCTAGCTTGAAATGTGACACCCCGCCACGATAGTCAGGAGCAAAGCTAGCGGTCTGGTTACGCTGGCTCCCCAAATAGGCCATGGCGCTGCCTGCCTCTGCCCACAGCAGAAATCCCTGCCGTGGTCTTGTGCGCAGTCCACCACCCAGAATGAAGGCGTTCTCTGACAGAAACTGCGGGTTCGCCTGGCCCACCGCGCCAGTGGTGTCGCCAACAAACCGCAGTGAGAGGTAAGGCACCACCGGCCAGTCAGGGATCTGTAATTCCGACTTGGCCTGGGAATACGCAAAGGTGCTGCCCCATCGCGTGGAGTGCATCGGCATGGCCCAGAAGCTGGTTACCACCCCCTTGACGGGCGGGGCGCTTGCTGCCTGTGCGGCACCGGACGGCATGGGTGCCGTAAGGTTGCGCAGCGCCTTGGTGGCCTGCTCCGCAATTGCCGGCTCCGGACTGCGCGCGGCCAGGAAGAACCACTGGATGGCGTCCTGATCCTTGCTGGCCATGTTCAAGCTGTACGCCAGTTGCAGCATCGTGTCGAAGTTGGTGGGGTCTAATTCATGGGCTTGCCGGTAGTAGCGGATCGCGTCTGGCACAAAGCCGCTTTCGTAACTCCTGCGGCCCATCTCCCGCGCTTCGTCCGCTTGCTGCGGCGTGGCAACGCCGCCGTTCGGCAATTCGGCCGGCCCTTCCAATGCCGTCGCGGACGGCTGCATCGGCGCTGTCACGCGTATGGCTTCTGCCTCAGACGCACTCGCTATGCGAGCAACCGCAGCGGATACGGCAGGCTCAATCGGCTCCGACACGAACCCATCCGTCAACGCAGCCTCCACCCGGCGGCGAAGCGAGGAGTCGCCCTCCTTCCTCGCCACCTCCAGCAGCGGAATCGCCTCCTCCCGCTTGCCGTCCTCCAGCAGCAGGAAGCCGAGCTGCGCATTGGCCAGTGCGTCCCGCGGAGCATCCACCAGCACCTGCCGGAATGCGGCCGAAGCCTCCCCCCGGCGGCCTAGCGAAAGCAGAAAGAATGCCATCTCGCGCCGCAGCGTCGAATTCCCAGGATGTAGGGCTAGCGCATTCTGAAACTCATACAGATAGGGGTAGCGCTCTGGTAGCAGTGCCCGCGCCTGCTCCGCGACGTAGGCGGACCGCGAACGCGATGCCAGTAACGCAGCAGCCCGCGCCTTCTCCGCATCACCCGCTGCCTGCGCCGATGCCTGCAAGTCCAGCAAGAGAGATGGAATCCCCGGCTTCAGGCGGAAGGCAATTTCAAAGTGACGCGCCGCCTTGGCGAATTCGTTGCGCACGGCATAGTTCCGGGCCAGCTCCACATGGCCGCTATCGTCCTGAGGATTGCGCCCAATGGCCTGCTCCAACCGTCCGATGGTGGTACGCAGTTCCCTGTCCAGCCGGTCAAAGGTCGCCCGTGCTGTGGCTTGATGCTCAGGGTCCTGCGCATTGCGCAGCTTGCGAAACAACGCCCAGGCCTCAGGCTGAAGCCCGGTTTCGTGGCACAGGAACGCATACTCCAGGGCGGCATGGGTATCCTTGGGCATCAGCCGGACCACTTCGGCAAACTGGCTGCGGGCGGCCAGGCTATCGCCAGCTTTCAACAGGGCGTAGGCGAAATCCTTACGGACGGTTGCATCCACGGGACTTGCGGCCACCGCCTCCGCGAACGCGGCCACCGCCTCACCAGTCTCACCACGCTGCATCGCGTCATAGGCGCGCTGGCGGGCGTTCACAGCCTCCTGGCAGGGCACTGACACCACCAGCAGCAGGGGCAGAAAAAATTTTGGAAAGCGCGTGAGCATGACGGCCGGGTACACCCGTTCTGGGTATATAGTCCGGCGAAGGAGGAAAAGTTCTCACGCAAAGTGCGAGGGCAGCGCGGTATTCGCCGGGTTTCCCGCGAATCCGACGTACTGCACCTCTTCTTCCAGCAGAATTCCGAACCGGCTATGGACGTCGCGCTTCAGCTTGGCAATCATCCGGCAAAGCTCGGCAGCAGTTCCGCCGCCGGCGTTGTAAATCAGGTTGGCATGGTAAGCGGCTACGTGAATGCGCCCTTCCCACTGGTCTTTTGCACCGGCTTGCTCAAGAAACCACGCCGCCGGGATCTTCCCCTCGCGAACCACGCGAGTTGGAACCTGTGCCGCCACCTCAGCAGGTAGATCCTTCAGGTGCAGATTCTTGAAGATGCTACCGGCGCAACGCATTGTGGGAGGAAACTTCTCGTTGCGCACCGCCAGAATCTCATCGGCGGTCTTTCGCAACTGTTCAGCATCCCCGGGCCGTAACTCCAATTCTGCATCCAGAATTAGCCAGTCTTTACGCCGCTTGAAGATGCTCTCACGGTACTGGAATTCGCACTCCGCCCGGTTCCGGAAACAGATCTCGAAGCCGTCCCAGTAGCGCACCCTGCACACCACTTCCTCTATGGAATGCCCGTATGCCCCGGCGTTGCCGTAGATTGCCGCACCCACCCACCCGGGTATCCCCATTAGCGTCTGGAGACCTTCCAGCCCAGCGTCCACGGTGTAGTTCACCAAGTCCATCAACGCGGCGCCAGCTCCGCAGCATACCCGCGGACCCTCGTGCCGGATACCATCCGCGGTGTACCGCAGTACCACTCCGCGAAAACCATCGTCTGACACCACCAGGTTCGTGCCGCCGCCCAGCACCACATACGGAACTGCACCCCCGCGCAATACCTGCAAGGCGGAAGTGAAGGCGGTCGCATCGCTGGTTTCTGCCAGCAGGTCCGCCGGACCGCCGATGCCGAAGCGGGTATACTCGGAAAGCGGTGCCCGCCCTGTGAGGCGCAAGCCCTCAATGCCGTCCAGTAGGGTCGCGCTTGCTGCCGTGGTGCTCACGCTCTCATTATAGGGGCGCGTGCCCGTTCCCCTACGGCTCGTCACCCGCGGGCGCCGGCACGGTAAGCGCACAACGCGAAGGAGTAGCCAGTGGCATTCCCTGGGTTTTCCAAACAGGCTCTGCAGTGGCTGCGGGACCTCAAAGAAAGTAACGATCGCGAGTGGTTCCAGGCGCACAAGCCGGTCTACGAACAGGAACTAAAGGTCCCCCTCCTCGCCCTTGTCGAGTCTCTCAACCTTCAGCTTGCCGCGCGCCTTCCCGAATACCACCTCGACGAACCCGCAAAAGCCACCTTTCGCATCTACCGCGACACCCGCTTCAGCAAAAACAAGAACCCCTACAAGACACACATTTCCGCCGCCTTTCCGCGCCGCGGCATTCCCGACAAAGGCAGCGGGATGTACTTCCAGATTTCCGGTGACACCATTGGGATTGCCGCGGGCAGCTACATGCCGCCTCCGGAAAGCCTGTTGGCCATCCGCACCCGGATTGCTGAACGCCCCGAGGAGTTCGCACGCATCTCCCGCGACAAGAAACTCACAAAATTGATGGGACCGCTGCTGGGCGAGCAACTGAAGCGAACCCCCAAAGGCTTTCTGCCAGACCATCCCGCCGAAGAGGACTTGCGGCGCAAGCAGTTCTATTACTGGACGGAGCTCGATGCGGCCATTGCCACCGGCAGCCGCCTGGAGAAGGAACTTCTCACGCGGTTTGAATCGGCGGCGCCGGTCCTTCGCTTCCTTGATGAGGCTGTCTTGGGCGCTCGCAAGGCTGCGGCCCACCACAGTCGATTTCTGCGTTGACTCGTGCCGGACGCTGGCAATCCGGCCTACCAGCCGGACAATCCAGCCGAACCAGGTCCCAGGCAGGACAGCCCATCGTTTCTCCAGCTATCATGAGAAGGAGTTATCGTTCTCATGCTAGTCTTCCACCGTTTTTTCCTCGTGGTCTCTCGCCTTCACCTTGCTGCCGCCATCGCTACCTGTCTGACAACCGCTTACCTCGCAATGCCGTGCCGGGCGCAGTCGGCAGCTACCGTGGCGGAACCCGTTGCCGTCACCCGTTTGGCCTCACCCGTTCCCCTATCTGCCTGTTTCCCCATGGAGAGCCTTCATCCGGACGACCGGAAACTGGGCGAGAAGTGGCTGCTCGACGCCCTCGATAAGGAAGCTCTCTACACGGTGGCCAGTACCTTGAAACCGGTTAGCCTGAGCTTTCTGGCCGGTCGCATCTCAATCACCCAACCCACCGAAGAGGAACTCAGCAGCCTTCGACAAGCAGCGCGCATCCTGGCCACCTGGCATTGTGGCGACGATCTCGCTGCGGCAGTCATTCCGGGCACAGTAATCCTCGACGGCAGGCGCGTCGTCCATGCCGTCTTCTATCGGAAGGCAGGCGTGAAGGAGGTGATTGCGCGGTTTCCCGCGGTGTATGGTGCGGCTGGCATTGTGCCCGAACTACCTGCGGGGCAGGTGCTGGCCACCGTGGAGTTGGTGCCTCCTCCTCTTCGGCATCGCGCCTGGGGGCATCTGCTGGGCTACCCCGCCTACGCCGTTGAGTTCTTCGCTAGCGCGGACGAAATCCAGCGCACCAGCGCTGACACCACCAGGATGGGCATCGTCCCTCGCGACTTCGTCTCTGTGCCAGTCTTCGCCAAGCCCACGAACCACTTCGTATGGGCCGCCCCGAAAGGGCACCAGGAAAACGACGATGACCGTGACATCCGCAACCGCGCTGCCCCGGTGCTTCAGCGCTATCACCAGTTGCGTGGCGCCCATATCAACGAACAGGGCGAGGGGGTACTGAACTTAGTTCGAGCGCTGCTATGCGACGCTAACCGCTGCGGTCTTCCCATGGAATCGTCCACGGAAGTACCCCAGCGGCAGTGACCGCCGCATGCTCACATTCCACGCGTTCATCAGAGTAAGCTACTTCGCAGGAGGCGTATACTCCGGACGGGTGCTCACCTTTTCGGCCGTCGGGAAGTCCCGCGGCACTGCCTGCGTCACCTTGCCAGTGGCTGCCCACTCCGTACCGCGCTGGTAGGTGGCCATGAAACCCACGCAGTTTAGCGCCGCCGTATCGTGCCCCAGCACCGTGTGAAAGATGCGGCCTTGGCCATAGCTCAGCACCATCAGGATGGGCTCGTGACGGTTGGTTCCCTTCTGTGCGGGATCAGAAAATGCGGTGGCCAGCACGGTCATGTTTTGGCCAGGGCCACGCATCCGGTCGTACAATTCGTCGCTCACGTGCCTCCATGCCATCGGAAGCCCCTTCATGATGGGGTGCGTGGGCTCGCGCGTATCCACCACGTACTCGTGCCTGGGGCCATGGCTGCCACCCCTGCCGGGCGAAGTGTCCGCCACAATCTTGCCGTCCTGCCAGTAGAACATGGGACCATCCGCTTCCGTGCGTCCACGCCAGCCGCCCACCCCAACCATCAGGTTGAACTCTTTCCACTTCGGAAAGGCATTGTCGGCCGCATGAACAATCACCAGGCCACCACCCTCCCGCACATAGCGCTCAAACGACGCCTTCAGTGTGTCGTTCCACCGTTCGTCCGGCGCATCGTAGTTCATGACAATCGCCCGGTAGTTGCTCCATGCCGGCTGGAAGCGGCTGAAGTCGCCATCCTTTGGCGGAGCCGTCACCACATCCACCCGAAACATGCCCGTATCCTCCAGCATTCGCTTCAGATAGGGGGTCGTCTTCTCCCAGGCGTGAAACGGGCCGCCAGATTCGCCATCCAGCAGCATGACGGGGATGGGTTCCGCTGCGGGCAGCGCAGGCACCCACGCAAACATCAGGAAACAGAAAAGCGCGTATAGGGAACGTGGCATCCGAAATCCTCCAGTACAATCCAGATTCTATCGAATGTGGAAGGCCTCGGATGGGCCAGCTAGCCATCCCGCCGCGAATACGGTTTGTTCAGGTAACCTCGGCATTCCTTGGCTACCTCACTGGCGGGCGCCAGCGCGATTGCCTTTTGGTAGGCGGATCGCGCCTCCGCTCGATCCCCCGACAAGTCATGCACCTGCCCCAATCGCATGTAAGCCAAAACCCCGGTGTGCAAATCCAGTTCCGCCGCCCCCTGCGTAGCTGCACGCAAGTGACGTAAGGCCTCAGGATACTTGCGATACCAGAAGCTGAAGTTCCCTTTCGCGTAGTCCAGGCGCGGCTTCGACAACCGGGAGAAAGCCCGCGCATCTTTCGCGATGGCAGCGTCCATGGCAGCGATCACCTCCTTGGCCTCTGCCTCCTGGCCCAGGTCGCTATGCAACTGAAGCAATTCCAACCGGAACAGATGGTTAGCCGGAAACTTCGAAGACAGTTCCTTCAACAGCGGAATGGCCTTCGGTGACATCTGCTTGCCCTCTCGCCGGTAGACTGCCGCCAGCAGCACTTTGGCGTCATAAGGCACGCGCGTCCCGTTCGCCGCCACATCCTCCAGGGTGCGGATTCCCTTGTCTTTGTCCCCGCGAAACCCCACCAGGAAGCCCATAATCTTGTAAAAGGTCGGCAAGCTACCCACGATGTAGTCGTGGATGCCCTGCACCAGACGCGCATCTACAAAGTCCGGCTTCAATTCGGCCACCCGGTTGTGCAGCTTCCGCGCTTCCGTGGCGTCCGATAGTGCACTGCGCCAGCTCTTTTCCACCAGGAAGTAGTAGTTCCCTCGCAGCCCGAACGCGATCCCGCGCGAATACATCGCGTCCGTGTCGTCCGGGTTCTTCGCCAGCGCCTGTTGCGTCAGCGACATCACCGTATCAATGCACTTGAAGAACTCCGCCTTCTCCGCGGGCGTGATCTCCGCCCCGGCCCTCCGCAGGAAAGGGTTGTTCCCACTCACCAGTTGCGTTTCCAGTGCGCCAGCACGAAACAGGACCCGGTAGAGATAGGCCTGGGCGAGATGATTATATGGTCTCGCCACCCCAGGCTGTTCTTTTAACTCCTGCTGGAACCAGCGGATCGCTTCCGCATAGTCCAGATTGTAGAAGTGCAGGAATCCCTTCTCGAGGTTTGACGGCATCTCCAGCCGTGTCTGGCTAGCGGCAGTCCCGTTAAAGGCGAGTGCGGCAAGCAGCAAGCTCAGCAGTCGAATGCGAATGCAAAACACAGTGAAGAGATGATTCTGGCCTTGTGTTCGTTTCAGCACGTCAACCTCGTCGCCGCCGGATGATCAACCACGCGCGGTGACGGCACGAATCTGCTCGATAGCGCCCCGCGCATGCCCAGCCACCACCGCATCCGGGCCAGCAGCCAACTTCTCAAGGACGTTCAGGAACCGGGCACTGCCTGAGTTGCCCATCGCCACCGCCACATTGCGCAGAAAGCCATGGTACCGCGAGCGGCTCACGGGCGAATCCTGGAACAGTTCCCGGAACTCTGCTTCCGTGATGGCCGCAAGACGCTCCAGCGGCGGGCCTGGCCCCATTCGCGGCTCAAAACGCGCATCTCCGGTTAGCGGCGCGCGCCGGTTCCAGGGGCAAACATCCTGGCAGATATCGCACCCAAATACATGGTTCCCATTGCCTTCGCGAGCGCCAAGGGGAATCTCGCCCTTCTTCTCAATCGTGTAATAGGAAATGCAGGCCCGTGCATCCACGTAGTGCTCTCGCGCACCCGGCACACGTGGAACAATCGCCCCCGTGGGACAAGCATCAACACAACGCGTACAGCTTCCGCAGCGGTCAGGCGGAGGCGTGTCCGGTTCCAGCCCCAAGGAAAGCAGCAACGCCCCCAGGAAATACCAACTGCCGGTGGGCTCATGAATCAGGCAGGTGTTCTTCCCAATCCACCCTAAGCCCGCCATCCGCGCGTAGCTGCGCTCCAGCAACGGAGCAGTATCCACACAGATCTTCGCCAGTACGGCATCCGCGCAGGCATCCCGAATGGCGGCCTCCACCTGCGCCAGCCCCTCCCTCACAATGTGGTGGTAGTCTTCCCCCCAGGCATACCGTGAGATCCATCCCTGTTCTTCGCTGGTATAGTCCGTGGAAAGCGGATGCGGCGTGTGGTAGAGCTTGCCCACGCACAGAATACTGCGAGCTTCCGGCAGCAACTGCCGGGGGTCGATGCGCCTCTCCAGGCGATGATCCGTCAGGTAGCCCATGGCCCCCGCCATCCCGTTCGCCGCCCATTCCTGATAAGCGGCAAAATCCGGCAAAGGCAGTGCGGGCGCGATCCCCGCCAGTTCAAAGCCACAATCGCGAGCGATCTGCTTCACGCGTTGGGCGTTCATCGGTGCTTACTCCGTTGCAGCCGCGGGGGCACCCAACGCCAATTGCCGCAAGGCATCGCCTTGCAGCCGGTTCACCGTCCACTCGTCCATCACTACCGCGCCCAGGCTCGCATAGAAGCGAATCGCGGGCTCATTCCAGTCAAGCACCGCCCAGTCCAGCCGGCAGTAGTCACGCGCCATGGCAATCTGCGCCAAACGCCGGAACAAGGCCTTCCCTACCCCTCTCCCTCGCGCTTCCGGCGTCACAAAGAGGTCTTCCAGATACATGCCCCGGCGTCCCCGAAAAGTAGAGAAGTTCTCAAAGAACAGGGCAAACCCCACAGCCTCGCCGCCAGAGTAGGCCAGCAGACACTCAGCCGCTGGACGCTCCCCGAACAGCGACTCCAGCAGTCCTTCACCGGTGGCCACCACATGCTGTTCCAGCTTCTCGTAGACGGCTAGCGCACGAATAAACTGCAGAATCAGCGGCACATCGTCCGCGACCGCAAAGCGAATCACCAATGGGCCGCCAACGGGCGGCGTACCAGCCGTTGGCCCGGTGTCGAACATCAAGGGTTCTTCCTTCATCGTGAACACCCTTCCGAATCATGACAGCAGGGTAATGAGCGACGGCACTTCCCCATCAACTGTCTATCGAATTTGCCTTCACTCGCCTGCGAATTGCCTTAGTTGGCCCTTGAGACGTAGGTCTGCTCAGCCGTGTTCACAACGATCTTCTCGCCCTCACTGATGAACGGCGGCACCTGCACCACAAGCCCCGTCTCCATCTTTGCCGGCTTGTTCACACTGGACGCAGTGGCGCTCTTGATGCCCGGCTCTGTCTCCACCACCGTCATCACCACCGTCTGCGGCACTTCCACGCTAATAGGCTTGCCCTCGTAGAACTCCACCGTCACCTTGATGTTGGGCAGCAGGAAGTAGATGTTGTCTCCCAGGTCATCCTTGGTAAGCTCTACCTGCTCATAGGTTTCTGTGTTCATGAAGGTGAATGTGTTTCCGCCATCATCGAACAGGTACTCCATGTCGTGCTGTTCCAGGATTGCCCGGTCCACCGTATCGCTGGACGAAAAGCGATGTTCAAACATCGCACCGGTGCGAAGGTTGCGCAGCTTCACCTGCACGAAGGCACGGAGGTTCCCAGGTGTCCGGTGCATCACCGAAAACACTGAGTGTAGTTCGGTCTTGAAAATAATCACCATGCCGGGGCGCAGGCTGTTTGCGGAAATCATGCGTTCGAATTCTCCTGTCCTGAGTAGCTGAAAGCGGGAACTTTGGGAAGTAACCTTCATTTTACCAGAGGCTTGCGCTGCCGCCGCCGGCACTGCCCGGATCTCTACCAACCTAGTTTGCATCGCGGGTTCATCTGCAATAGAATCGCAACATCTCGATCGCTTCAGGAGTTCTTTATGGTCTATCGCATTCTTGCGACACTTTGTTTTCTATTGCTTCCGGGCCTTCTCAGCGCCCAGGGCAGCGTGACCATTTACGGAACCGTGCAGGATGGCAGCGGCGCTGTCATTCCGGCCGCGGAAGTCACCGTCACCAACACCCGCACGGGCGTCACGCGAAACGCCGTCAGCACCCAATCGGGTGACTACGTTGTCTCCCAACTTCCCCTTGGCATCTACACCGTGCGCGTGCAGGCGCAGGGCTTCAAGTCCTACATCCAGGAAGGCATTGCCGTTCAGGTGGATGAGAATCGCCTGGTGAACGCCACCCTTGAACTGGGTTCCGTTTCCGAAAGCGTGGAGGTCGCCGCCGAACTCGTGCAAGTGGAAACCCGCACCGGCGCGCTCCGCGAAGTAGTGGACAGCAAGCGCATCGTCGAACTACCCCTCAACGGCCGCAACCCCCTGCAACTGCAATATCTGGTTGCGGGCGTGGGCGGCATCGCGGGCCAGGGCCAGGCGCAGAACGCCTCCGTTTCCATCAATGGCTCTCGCACCAATGCCAATAACTACCAACTCGACGGCGGCGACAACCACGACCCCTACTTCAATACCCCCTCCGTCTTCCCCTCCCCGGATGCCCTGGAGGAATTCAGCGTCCAAACCAATTCCTACGGCGCTGACCGTGGCCGCAATGCCGGAGCCTTCATGTCCGCCGTCACCAAGAGCGGCACCAACCAGTTCCACGGCACGCTCTTTGAGTTCCTTCGTAACGATAAGCTGAACGCCCGCAATTTCTTCGCCGTGGGAGTGCCTCCCTTCAAGCGGAACCAATACGGCGGCACCTTCGGCGGACCCATTAAGCGGGACCGCACCTTCTTCTTCTTCTCATGGCAGCGCACCAACGAGCGTAGCGCCCCTGGCGCAGTTACTGCCGTCGTCCACACGGACGCCCAACGAAATGGCGATTTCTCCAGCCGCACGGCACCTCTGCGGGATCCCCTCGGCGGAACCTTCGCCGGCAATCGGATTCCCGCCGCCCGCCTCAACCAGCCCGCCGTTCGTTTCCTGGCTGCCCTGGTGCCACTTCCCAACGGACCCAACGGCCTGCTCTCAACCATCAGCCAGCAGAAACTGGACGACGACCAGTACATCGTCAAAATCGACCACCGCATCAGCAATGCCAACCAAATCAACGGCCGCCTCCTGCGCAACATCAACGATTTTGACGAAGCTACCGGCAACCTGCCCGGCTTTCTGGCCCGCATCAACTATCAGAACTGGAGCCTGGTGATGAACGACACCCACATCGTGTCGCCCACCATTGTGAATACCTTCACCTTCTCGTTCACCGACATTGACCGCCGCCAGATCTCCATCGTGCCCGGTAACCAGACCTGGAACGACTTCGGCGCGGGCTTCACCCGCACCATGACCGCCGAAGCCCCAGCCGCCATCCACACACAGGTTGACGGCTATTTCAACGCCTTTTCTCGTTTCCCTCTCAACCACTTCCGACAGAACTACCAGTTCTCCAACACGCTTAGCTGGAGCAAGGGCTCGCACTTCATCAAGATCGGTGGCGATGTCCGGCGCTCCATCCTTGATCTGCAGGAGTTCTTCCGTGGAGATCCCTTCATCCGCTTCCGCAACACCTTCACCGGAGATGCGGGCGCTGACATGATGCTGGGCTCAATCACCCAGTTCGAACAGATTGCCGAAGCCGCCAATAAGCCACGCGTGATGGAGCTTGGCCTCTTCGTACAGGACGATTGGAAGGCCACCCGCCGCCTTACCCTCAACCTCGGTATGCGCTGGGATCCCTGGTTCCCCTTCGAGGACCAACTGGACCGCTATGCCCAGATCCGTCCCGGCTTCCAGTCCACGGTCTTCCCCACCGCACCCCAGGGTCTCGCCTATCCTGGCGACCCCGGCACCAACCGCACGCTGCTGAATACCGCATGGGGCAACCTCGGCCCACGCTTCGGCTTCGCCTTTGACCCCACAGGCAGCGGCAAATCGGCCATCCGTGGTGGATACGGCATCTTCTATTCCCAAATCCGCCAGCAGGCCAACAACCAGATATCCACCAACCAGCCTTTCTCCCTGAAGCTGACGGCAAACAACCCCACAGGTGGCGTCGATAATCCCTACCAGGGCTTTGGCAACCCCTTCCCCTTCAATCCACCCACCACGCCGCAGGAGGTCGCGGCCTACAACTGGGTAACCCCCATGGCCATCACCCAGTGGAACCCCAACTTCCGCAACGCGGTGGCCCAGCAGTGGAACCTGAATTTGCAGCAGCAATTCTTCGATAGCTGGATTGGCACGGTGGCCTACGTCGGTTCCAAGGGCAACCACCTGTTCATGACCACTGAGCTGAATCCGGCCATTTTCGGAGCCCCGGGCAATAACGTGAATGCGCGCCGCCCCCTCTTCCCTACCTTTGCGAACGTGGCTGACCAGAGCAGCCGCGGCAACTCGATTTACCATGCATTGCAGACCACCGTGAATAAGCGCTTTGAAAAGGGCCTCACCCTGCTGGCGAACTACACATGGTCAAAGATGATCGACGACGCCTCCGACGACGGCGGCAACCCCACCAACCCCTTCGACATCCGCAACCAGCGAGGTCCTTCCGGCCTTGACCGCACGCACCGTTTCGTGGGGTCCTTCGTCTACGAACTGCCCAAGCTCAGCGGCATGCACCCCTTCGTCCGCCAGGTTTTTGGCGGTTGGGAAACGAACGGCATCGTCACCTTGGTAAGCGGTAATTGGATGACCATCGGCAGTGGCGTGGACAACTCGCGCTCGGCCGTCAACCTGGACCGCGCTGACCTCGTGGGCGATCCCTTCCTGGACACCAGCCGGCCCCGCGCTGAGCTGATTGATCGCTACTTCAACACCAGCGCCTTCACCGTGAATGCCGTCGGGACCTTCGGCACCTCCGGCCGCAACATTCTCCGTGGCCCAGGAGATGCCACCGTCGACGCTGGTGTCTCCAAGAACTTCGTCATTCGGGAAGGCATGCGCCTGCAGTTCCGCAGTGAATTCTTCAACTTCTTCAACCGCGTGAACTTGGGAAATCCCAACACAAACGCCTCAGCCGCTCAGTTTGGACGCATTACAGGGGCTGGCTCACCCCGCGTCATCCAGTTCGCGCTGAAGTTGATGTTTTGATCCGCAAACGCGGCCCTGAGTGCTCTCCGGGTTGCAATTCCATTGGGCCGGCTGCTCTCCTTCCGGTGAGCAGCCGGCCTTTTTGTTCCCGTCGACACTCCTTGGCCGGCACTTCCCGGCACCAACTTTGCCCGGCTCCGCAGAAACCTGCGCCGTCCTGCGCGACAATGTACGTAGGATTTCTATCCACGCTCTGCCTTGGAATTCGTCTTTCCTTTAGAGCATGGAGACCTTCACCCAGGTACGCATGAACGAGCGCGCCGACACAGCCGCCCAACCCGCCCTCGACCGGCGGGCTGCGTTCATCGACGAACACCTCAAGCGCGTCTTCGTCCTTGTTTATCGCATCGTCGGCAATGTCGCTGACGCCCAAGACCTCACCCAGGAAGTCTTCATCAAGGCTCTCCAACGCGAAGACCAATTGCGAGACGCTGAGAAAGCCGCCCATTGGCTCTCCCGCATTGCTTCCAATACCGCCATCGATTTTCTCCGGCGTCGGGGACGCGGTCCCCAGGTTGCCCTCGATGACGGTCCCGAGTTAAGCGACAGCAGTCGCTCCGCCAACCCTGAAAGTCTGCTTCTGCGCGCTGAGAGCCATCAGCTTTTTCAGGACGCCCTGCAGTCTCTCACACCCCGAGAACGCACCGCTCTCGTCCTCCGTGACGTCGAAGGCTTCCCGGCTGAGCATGTCGCGCAAGCCTTGGGTTGTACAAAGGCTACCGTCCGCTCGCACATCGCCAACGCCCGCGTGAAGTTCCGCAAGTTCCTCAAACGCCGCGTGGGCCTCGCACCGAAGCCCACTGCCGGCGAAGGAGGCTTAGACGCATGAGCCGCCAATTGCAGTCCCATGCCCTCGCCGCCGGCAACGATGTCTCCCTGTGGCAACGCCTCCGCGCGCGCGTCTTCCGGCAGAGTTCGAATGACCTGGCCGCCGAACACGAGTTCCGGCAGATCCGGCAGGAATTGCCCCGCTTCCAGGAACTCCCCCCGTATTTTGCGTGGGAACCTTTGGCCAAGGACATGAAGGCCAACATTCTTTTGGGCCTGGAGGCTGGCGACGCCGTGCGCCCCAAGCGTCTGCACCCGCCAATCGGATGGCGTGCCGGACTTGCCATGGCGATGCTCTCCATCTTGATGATTTCTGGTTACTGGTGGCAGATGCCGCACCGCTGGATAAAGCCCTCGTTGCTTGAACAAGCCGTTCTGGAAGCTGCGCCGGGCCGGCTGGGAGTCGAGCAACAGGAGAGCGCCTTCAGCCTGATGTATCAGGAACAGGGCAGCAACTCCTCCCTTAGCGGTGCGTCCGGCGCCCTGCGGGCTGACTTTGTGGATAGCGAAACAGGACAGTTAATGGTGGCCCATGTCTATCTCGACTAACCGCATCGGGTACCGCGAGGGCCTCCTGCCCATGGCGCATCGCGCTGTGCAGCGTTCCTCGTTCGCTGCCGCCCTTCTCTGCACATTGTGCGCCATCATCGTGGCGTCCGAAGCGCGTGCACAGGCTCCAGCCCCCATCCCCTCATCCGCTCTGCGGGACACCCTGCGCGTTGAACTGGCAGCCAACGCGCCCATCCGCCACCTGGATACGGATTGGGGCCGCTCGCGCATCGTACAGCGGGGTAGCGCGGCATCGGCTGAACTCCACCTGACTTTCCAGTTCGAAAACGTTTCCACCCAGGCCATCCATGGAGTCACGCTCCTGTTGCGCGCCTCAGGCAGCGCCCCGGGGGGCCGCGCCAGCGTGACGCTCCCCGGACTTCGCGTAGCGCCCGGTGAGCGCTTCCCCGCCAAGGTAGACCTCCGCCTGGTGCAACCCGTCACTGCAGGTAGCCAGCCGTCCTTTACCCTGCGCCTTGACGGGGTACTCTTTGCTGACCTCAGCTTCGCGGGGGAAAACACCCTCAATAGCCGCCGCCTTCTCACCTCACTGGAAATGGAAATTCAGCAGGACCGCAGCCATCTCCGCGACCTCCTTCGCGCGCGGGGTCCTGATGCTCTTGGCGAAGAAATGCGTCACGTGCTTGCACGCCAGGCGGATCTGCCCCGGGTGGATTTACGCTGGGCACGCCGCGGACGCGCCACCGCCATCCCAGCCAGTGATCCTGTACAGTTTGCCTTCGTTCCTGTGCCGTCCTCGCCTCTTGAGCCCCTCAATGCTACGGTGCGCATTGCCGGTCACGAAGCCGTCGCGCCCCGCCTCCAGGTTCGCAATCGCTCACAGAAAGAGATCGTCTACGCTGAATTTGGCTGGATCATCCGCGATCTGGAGGGCCGCGAGTTCTATGCGGGGACAGTTCCGGCAACCGGTGACCAGATTCGTCTCGCCCCAGGCGCCCAGGCAATCGTTGAGCAGGAAGGCGTCCTTCAGTTTCAGGAGCAATCCAGACTGCCCGGATCTACTCGCCAGACCCCCATCAAGCTTGGCGAAATGCTGGGCTATGTCAGCCAGGTCCAGTTTGCCGATGGCAGCATCTGGATGCCCAATCGTTACCAGGCAGGCATCCCGGATCGCCTTCGCAGCCTGCGCGTCTCCCCGGAACAGCAGAGGCTCGCCAGCGTCTATCTCCGTCATGGCCTCGACGCCCTGGTGGCCGAACTGCGCCGCTAAGTCGCCTGTCCTGCCCGCCAGCCTAGCCGTCTCCCCACTTCAGTTTGTCCCGCAGCACATCGAAAAAGTGCATTCGCGGAGGCGCCACCAGCCTTACCATGTTGGGAGAAAGGCGGCACACAATCCGGTCACCTACCTCCAGCATCTGACCCACCTGCCCGTCAATGGTTAGCCACACGCTGTCGTTCCGCGAGTTCAGAGTCAGTTCCAGGGTGCTGGAATCAGGCACCACCACCGGGCGGTTCGTCAGAATGTGCGGGCAAATCGGTGTCAGGCAGAAGCACTCCACCGTCGGATAAATGATCGGTCCGCCCGCTGACAGTGAATAGGCCGTTGAGCCAGTGGGCGTACTGATAATCACCCCGTCAGCCTTATAGCCGCACATGTGACTGTCATCCACTCGCAGATCGAACTCCACCATCCGTGCCAGGCTGGAATTCGTCACCACGACGTCATTCAGTGCGTCATAGCTGGCAACCTGCTGTGGCCCGCGCCATAATTCCGCGCGCAGCAGCCGCCGCCGCGACTCGCGGTAATCCCCGCGCATGACGCGTTCCAGTTCTTCCATCACCTGTTCAGGCGGAATGGCCGAAAGAAACCCCAGCCGCCCCAGGTTCACAGGGAAGATCAGCACGTCGCAGTGGTTCACCACTCGCGTGGTGGCCAGCAGCGTGCCGTCGCCGCCCAGCGACATCACAAGTTCGCAGCCTTCCGCCACCTTGCTGGTGGGTAGCCCGCCATCCTCCCCCAAATAGCCGGCCGTGACAGTGTCAAAGCGTAATCCGAAGCCCCGTGTCCGCAGCCAGGTGACGATCTTTGGCACCCACTTCTCACTGGCCTCAACATTCGCTTTTGCAATCAGGCCTACTGTCTTCACGTTCTGCATAAAGCAAGAATTCCCTGTTCCCTTCCGCACCCGTGATGGGGCTATCGGCCAGGCGTGTTCGGAAGCCCAGTGCCTCCACTTCCCCGGCCACCCTTGCACAAGTCGCGGCTTGCACTTCCGGGTCACGCACGATCCCTCCCGCTCCCACTTGTTCCCGGCCCGCTTCAAACTGCGGCTTCACCAGAATCACCATGCGTCCGGAGGGCTTCAGTAGCGGAGGGAATACGGCAAGCAGCAGCGTGACGGAGATGAAGCTGACATCACAAACAATAAGGTCTGCGGGCTCTGGAATCAAGTCAGGCTCCAGATATCTCACGTTTAGCCCTTCGTGAGACACCACTCGCTCATCCTGTCGCAGTCGCCAATCCAACTGATTGTGTCCCACGTCCAGGGCATATACGCGCGCGGCGCCATGCTGCAGCAGGCAATCCGTAAACCCGCCCGTAGAAGCGCCCACATCCACACATACCCAACCCGCCGGATCCAGGCCAAACGTGCGCAACGCCCCTTCCAACTTCAATCCGCCACGGCTGACGTAGCGAGGTTTCTCCTCCACCTCAATCCGGTCATCCTCGCTCGATGGCTGGCCCGCTTTCTTTGCCTTCTGCTGGTTCACGCGGACCTCGCCGGCTAGAATCATCGCCTGCGCTTTCTCTCGCGACGCCGCCAGCCCACGTTCCACCAACGCCACATCCAACCGCGTCCTGCGTGCACCTGCCATCGCTTAAGCCGTGCGGTCCACGATTAAGTCTGCCAGCGCGTGCAAACCCTCCGCGCGCACGCCAAAGCCGGCAAGCGCCTCCCGCCCCAGCCGGCGATGCGTCGCCGCCATTTCCCGCGATGCCATCAGTCCGTACACGGCCGGAAAGGTAATCTTCTGCTGCGCCGCATCCTTGCCCGCGGTCTTGCCCAGTGCCTCACTGGATTGCTCTACATCCAAAATGTCGTCCACAATCTGGAAGGCCAGCCCCAGGTGCTCCCCAAAACGGCTTAATGCGTCCAGCTCCGCGTCGCTCGCTTCCGCAAGGATGGCCCCCATGCGTATCGACGCCCGCAGCAATGCACCCGTCTTCGCCCGATGAATCCCCTCCAGCAATTCCGCAGTCGGCGTTCTGCCCTCACCCTCCAGGTCCAGCACCTGCCCGCCAATCATCCCGCCCTGGGTTCCTCCCGCTACTGCCAGTTCCCGCACTAGCATCGCTCGCTGTTCGGCCGCCGCACCGGGAACCCCACTCAGCAGCTCAAACGCCAGCGTCAACAACGCATCCCCGGCCAGAATCGCCATCGCCTCGCCAAATACCTTGTGACAGGTGGGTCTGCCCCGCCGCAGGTCGTCGTTATCCAGCGCCGGCAAATCGTCATGGATCAGGGAGTACGTGTGCACCATCTCCAGCGCGCAGGCCGGATACTCGATCCCCGTCGTCTCATCGCGCAACGTTCGCGCCGCCTCCAGGCACAACAGCGGGCGAATCCGCTTGCCCCCGGCCATCACGCTATAGCGCATCGCGCGATGGATCACCGCCGGAGACCTCTCCTCGCTTGGCAGTAAGCGGTCCAGCGCCTCATCAATCCACTGTTGGTCACTGGCCCAGCGCATCGCGGCGCTCACGGGCGCACGTTCAGAAAGGGAGGTCTTCATGGTCGTCCTCTTCGTCCCCGCTCTCCTCTCCGCTCACTTCGGCCGCCTTTTCGCTCCTAGCGTCTGCCGATTCCGCCTTGCCTCGCGGGCGCAGCATCTCCACCCGAATCTCCGCCTCCTCCAATTGTTGGCGGCAGGCTTCGGTTAACGTCACTCCCCGTTCATACAGCGCAATCGAATCCTCCAGCGCCAGGTCTCCGCGCTCCAGTTCCCGGACGATCTGCTCCAATTGCTCCAAACCCTTTTCGAAACTCAATGTGGCGGCGGGCGTTTCCGGAGGGCTGGCGTTCTGACTTTTCGGCGGCATCGCCTCATTGTACCCCGCATGCTTCCACCTTCCCCCGGCCGGCCGCGATGTCGCCATCGGGTTCGGTGTCACAATAGGGGCATGCGGTTTCGCTTCACCCCGTGGCCATTCTTTCCGGGCCTCCCCGCATCCTGCATGCTGGCCGCGTGCCTGCTACTCACGGCATGTTCCCGGCAGGAAACAGCCGCTCCGCGCGACGCCCAATCCGATACGGCCACCCAGGTTGCGCAACTCCTTCTCCAGCGTGACGCCATCACCGCCGGCAAGGATTCCCTTGATACCGCGAATGCCACCTGGGAGCTTGACGGCGCCACGTCCACCGTCCGCGGCTACTACTCCGGCGGATCCCTTTCGCTGATTGAGGAAGAAATGACCATGGGCGAGTTTGGTTCAGCCCGCAGCCACTACTTCTACACGCCCCAGGGCCACCTCTTCGCCTACACTGAGGCAAAGGATTCCCAGTCAGGCGTCCGCACCGGAAACGCACGCACGCAGCGGATTTCCCTTCACCTCTTCTACGGCCCGAACGGTAACCTCCTCCAAGGGGAACGCACCGTGGACGGGGACAACGCACCCCTTACCGGCCTCGAATCCCAAGGCGTAAAGATGCACGCACGCGAGTTGGAACTTCTCCTTCTTCAGAAGCGACCGGCCCCGCCAAAGTAACCCTCCGCTTCCCTTCTCCGGCGTGCCACGCTTCCAATGCGACAATAGAAAGTCTGAGTAACCTATGAGTGACCTCCTCGCCCGCCTGCGCGGCAAGCCAAAACCGGCGCCCCCCAACATCGATTCCAAGCAGGAGACAGCCCCTCCTTGGCCCGGCAGCTTCTCTGATTGGACCTGGACGGCAGTGCTCTTCCTGTTCCTCACCACCACCCTCGTGCAGGGCTTTGAGATCCCCACCGGCTCCATGGAGGGAACTCTCCTCATTGGTGATCGGTTGCTGGTGAACAAGCAGGCCTATGCGGCTTCAGATGCCATCTCACGCGCCATCCTGCCGTATCGTGAGCCCCAGCGTGGCGACATTATCGTCTTCCGCTATCCGCTGGACATCAACCAGGCCTACGTCAAGCGGCTTGTCGGTGTCCCCGGCGACCGCCTCCGCCTGGAGAATCGCCAGCTGTTTATCAACGGCCAGCCCGTCAACGAACCCTACCTCTCCAAGCGCTTTATGGGCACTGACCATTACCGCGACAACTTCCCCCGTTACCCTGAGGCCTCCTCCTCGCCCCTCGCACGCCGCGCCATGCAAATGCACGAACTCTACGTCCGCGATGGTGAGTTGCACATCCCCGAAGGCTTCTATTTCGCCATGGGCGACAATCGCGACAACTCCCTCGACAGCCGATACTGGGGCCTGGTCCCCCGCGAGAACATCATGGGCAAGCCCCTGCTGATCTACTGGAGCCACGGTTACCCCTACACCGACGACTTCCAGTCCACCCTCCCCTCCAAGGGCATCCGCTTCGGCCGCATGCTGCGCGTGATTCCCTCCTTTCCCACCGGCCAAACCGTTGCAACCACCCAGGAGCCGCGCCCATGAATCGCGCCATCGAAGAACCAAATCCCTGGCTCGCCTTTGCGGGTATCGTTGTTCCCGGAGCGGGTCACTTCCTCAGCGGTGACCGCACCCGCGCAATTGCCGTCTTTCTCCTCGTCCATCTGCTGGTCGCGCTGTCCCTCTGGAACGGTGCCGCCGTATCCCCACCCATCCCCCCTGAGCCTATGGCCTTTGCCGGCATCTCCCAGTCTGATCCCATCGGCAACATCATGCGCGCCATGGAACGCATCGCCCAGGGCGCCAACGGACTCGCCATTTTCGCCGTCAAGTTCTTCGGCTACAACCAGCCCTTTGACGGCACCTTCGCCAACACCTTTTTCACCAACCTTCTCAACCTGGCTGGCCTGTTGAATCTGCTTGCCTGTTTCTACCTCTTCGATAGCGAACGCAATCGCGCAAAGCTCTTCCGCGAACAACTCGCCACTGCCCGCAAGGAGAAGAAGCGATGAGCCACTTCCATTACGTCCTGCTCTTCCTGCTGGCCTCCTCCCTGATGGCCACCGTGCTGCAAGCGCCTTCCAAACAAGAGTTCCCCAAGCTCTTCCTCAAGCGTTACACCACACCTTTGCTTGCTTATGCGGGCGTCAGTTGGCTCATGTTCTTTTTGGGGAAGCTCTAAACCTTCCGCGCTCAGGTGCAAACACGGCTGCCGTCGTTCATCAACGGAAAGGGGCCGTCCTCTGTTCGGCCCTCACTTTGCGCCAACGATTTCCGGGGTCCACGTGGTGCCGGACGAGGAGCTCCACAAAGGCAGCGCAGCAGCGATCCAGCAGATCCAACTGCCATAATGTTCGTGGACCTGCACACCACGAACGCCCGAGGGAAGAAATCATGCTACGAATCGTCGCCCTGATTGCCTGCCTGGGATTCCTCCCCGTGGCTTGGCTGTCCACTACCACGACAGCCATCACCGCGACAGCCAGCACCGCGACAGCCAGTGCCGCGTCGAGCAATGCCACCCAGCCCGCGAAGCCCCGGTTGCTGGTGCTTACCGACATTGGGGGCGATCCCGATGACCAACAGTCCCTGATCCGCCTGATGGCGTTTTCGAACGAGTTCGCCATCGAGGGGTTGATCGCGTCGGCATCGGGCACGCCAGGAGAACTCAAGCAGGCGGTGGTGCGCCCGGATCTGATCCGCGAGATTGTAGAGGCTTATGGGAAGGTGCAGGCAAACCTGGCCGCGCATGACCCGGCTTATCCTCCAGCCAGCGCGCTGCTTGCCGTCATCCATCCGGGGGACCCTGACCGGCGGCTGCAAAGCCTCGGCGAGGGGCACGATACAGAGGGCTCCCTCTCGATCATCCGGGCGGCGGACCGCCAGCACCCGCAGCCTCTCAACATCACCATCTGGGGCGGTGCGCACGATCTGGCGCAGGCCTTGTGGCGCGTTCGCAATGACCGTTCGCCGGCTGAACTGCAGCGCTTTGTCGCCAGGTTGCGCGTGCACTCCATTGAGCACCAGGATGAGACGGGCCCGTGGATTGTCGAGAACTTCCCGGAACTGTTCTTCATCCTCAGTTCATCGAACGCCGGTTTGACGTTTGAGACCAAGCTGCCGCGCGACAAGCGGCTTTCCGTCTACCGGGGCATGTACCTGGGGGGCGACATGGCGCTTACCTCGCGCGCCTGGATTGACGCCAACGTGAGGACGAATCCGCTGGGAGCGCTGTATCCCATGAAGACCTGGACGGCTCCCAATCCCCACGGGATCCTGAAGGAGGGCGACACGCCCTCGTGGTTTTACTTTCTGGCGAATGGGCTCAGCGACCCCGAGCATCCCGACTGGGGCAGTTGGGGTGGGCGCTTCCAGCGCGTGCGCGACCGCTACTATACGGACGCGGAGGATCCGGCGGATGCAGGAGAGGGCGCGCGCTCCACGGTCTGGCGGTGGCGCCCGGATTTCCAGAACGCGTTTGCCGCGCGCATGCTGTGGTGTACGAAGGACCCGAAGCAAGCGAACCACGAACCGTCTGCGGTGCTCAACGGCGACCCGTCCCGCCGCGTGATCACCCTTCAGGCCAAGGCCGGAGAGCGGGTGCGCCTGAGCGCGCGTGGCTCTTCCGACCCCGATGGCGACCGGCTAAGCTACCGCTGGTACCGCTATCCCGAAACCGTCGGCCCGGCGAGTGCGGTAGCGATTGACGGCGCGGCAAGCGCCGACGCCTCGCTGGTGGTTCCGCAAGGCGCGGGTGAACTGCATGTAATTCTGGAAGTGAGGGATTCCGGCTCGCCGTCCCTGGTTTCCTACCGGCGGCTGGTCATCCGCGCGGATTGAGATTTCGACGCATCGGGAAGCATCACGCCCAGGGCAGCCAGCTCCGCGGCGAGGTTGGGATTGGGGTTGCGGGCATAAGCCGCGGTTACCGATTGCAAGAGCTGGCGCACCTCCGGAATCTGTCGCGCGATGATGGGCAGAGACTTTGGGGCTTCGCTCGCCTTGGCGGCGGCCAGAACGAGGAACTCCGCGAGATAGACTCGGGCCAAGGCAAGTTCGCTCGCATACTGCACCCGCGCCGGGGCAGAGTTCGCCAGTGTTTCACTCAGCTTCACGCCGCGGCGTCCCCAAAGTACGGCCTCTTCCGGGCGCCCGGCATCGGCGAAGACCCAGCCCAGACGCCACTGGATGGTGGCGAGGGCCCAGGCCGCACGGACATCCGCCGGGTCATCCGCCGCGACGCGCTCGCGGATGGCGAGGGCTTCCCGATAATAGCGTTCCGCTTCGGCGAATCGCTTCTGGCGGCGGCACGCGAGTCCAAGATCAGAAAGCGTGTAGCTGAGATCGAAGTGCGTGACGTCGATGGCGCGCTCGATGGCAAGCGCCTGCTGGTAACGATCAATCCCGGCGTCCAGCTGATTCGCGGCCAGCAGCAAGGCTCCCCAGCGCTTGAGCGCGAAGGCCTTCTGGGGCAGGTCCGGGTCGGCCACGCGGGAATAGATCTCTACCGCGCGCTGGTAGAGTGAGACCGCAGCCTCACGGTCTTTGGCCGTGGCCAGGTAGGCCAGTTCGGAGTAGGCATAAGCGACGTGATTCGAAGGGCCTGGCCTTTCCAGCGCGGGCAGCAGTTCCTGGAGTTTCCGCTCCAGGGCATCGGCCCCGGTTTGGCGCTTCCGGGATTGTTCCACCCGCGCAGCGCTGGCGTACAGCGTCACGAGCATAGGCAGCGCATCCTGCGGGCGGGAAGCATAGGCTCGTTCCGCCAGGGTGATTGCCTGGGCGTAGCTGTGGGCGGCCCGTTCCGGATCGCCGAGGTTCCTGGCGCTAGGGAGCCCCTGCACTTGGCCCAGGGACATCCACGCGAAGGCGAGTTCCAACTCCACCACCGGGTCGCTCTCCTGGTTCTCACTGAGTTGCTGCAGCAGGTTCACCGTGCTCTCGACAATCGCCCGTTGCACGGTAGTGGGCAGCGAGGGGATGGTAGCCAGCAGGCCGCGGGCGAAGCGCCGGGTCTGCTGGAATTGGCGCTCGGCCTCGGCGCGGTGCTTGTTCGCCCGCTGCGCCTGCCATGCGACAGCAACCGTCCCCAGCACCAGCGCGGCCACCAGTGCCGCGGTCATCGGATGCCGCCGTAGGCGCTTCCTCAGCAGGTAGACCGGGTGCGTCCCCATGGCACTGACCGGACGGTGTTCCAGCCAGGCAATCAGGTCAGCGTGCAGCGCCTCGGCACTGGGGTAGCGATGTTCGGGCGCCTCCTGCAGACAGCGCGCGGCGATTGCCCGGAGTTCCCGTGAATGCGATTCCCGGTCAGCCTCCTGCAGCGCAGTCTGCAGCAGAAGCCCCATCTGGAACAGATCGCTGGCGGCGGAAATCGGCTTCCCTTGCAACTGCTCCGGGCTGGCGTGGGCGGGGGTGAGTAACGGCAGATGGCCCCCCTCGGCGACGTTCCAGGCGCGGGCTATGCCGAAATCGAGCAGACGCGGTTCTCCGGCGGGGGTGACGAGGATATTGCTTGGCTTCAGATCGCCGTGGGCCACGAACTGGCTGTGGGCAAAGGCCACGGCGTCCGTAATCTCGGCGAGCATGCGCACGCGATCGCGCAACGAGGGCTTCGCTCCCTGGAGCCAGCGGTCATAGGACACGCCCTGGACGTACTCCATCGCGAAGTAGGGCAGCCCCTCCGCCGTGCAACCGGTGTCATACAGCCGCGCGATGGCGGGGTGTTCCAGCCTTGCCAGGATAGCCCGTTCCTGTAGAAAGGCTTCCAGCAATCCAGGAACGGCGCGGCCTGCCCCCACGAGCTTCAGCGCCACCCGGCGGGCAAGCGACGGGTCTTCGTGCGTTGCCAAAAATACCCGGCCCATCCCGCCCTGGCCCAGTTCCCCGCACACCACCCACGGGCCTAGTTTTGCGGGTACCGGATAATCGGGCTCCAGGAAATTGGGTTCCGATTCATAGGCGGCCAGCAGGCTTTCGACCTTGGCGATGCGAGCGGGAGGCTCCCCGGTCTTCTGGAGCCACTCCCGCCGCTGGTCAGGCGGCTGATCGACGGCCTCCGCAAGCAGTTCCGTAATGTGATCCCAATCCGGCCCCTGTTCCTTCATCGCGGATTGTCAATGAAATCTTTGATAAACATCCGGGCGGCCAGCCAGTCCCGCTTCAGCGTGGCAAGCGAGATCCCTAGGATCTCTGCCGTCTCCTGGGCCGAAAAGCCCCCGAAGAAGCGCAGATCCACCTGCCGCGCCTGCCTTTCGCAAACGGCTTGGAGGGCATCCAGGGCGGCGCTGATTGCCGGATAGTCGAAGCCGCCCGGCATCGGCGAAGCAACGGGCCAGGGCTCAGCGGGGGTCCGTTTCGCGCTCGCTCGGGCCCGGGCGCGGTCAACAAGAATGTGCCGCATGATGGTTGCCGCGGCGCCGTAAAAGCGGGCACGATCTTCGAAGGCCATGCCGCGGCTTTCCGCCAGACGAATCCAAGCCTCGTGGATCAGTTCCGTGGGATGCAGCGTCGCCTGCGGTGCCAGAGCCCGCATCCGGTTCGCGGCGATCCGGCGGAGTTCCGGGTAGATGGTCTCAACCAGCGCTTGTTGCGCCGCCGGGTCTCCGGCGCGCCATTCCCGCAACAGTTGCGTGATGTTGCCGGTAGTCCCCTCCGCTTCCATACAGAGAGTGTAGCAACGGGGCGCCATTCCAACCGGGGCGGGCGGCATCCCGTTCAACCGGCTGGCTGGGGCTACCGCAATTCCGCCTGCCATGCCTTCGCCTCCGCTACGGCTGCAAGAGTGGGCGCCTTGCCCAGCCGGTAGAGGAACTTGTGGGCCGCTGTCGCGCGCTCCATGGCAGGTTCGGCAAAGACCTGCTGATTGCCCTTGGCAATGGTGGTTGCCGCGAAGTTGACCTGGCCGGCGGTTTCGATGAACTGCTTCAACCCCATCTGCAGCTTGCCCCGGATGGAGTGTTTGTTATAGATCCGCTGCTGCTCTTCCTTGACGCAAAGTTCCACCTCCGTGGGGTCTGCCGTGCCACCCACCCCGAAACTGATGGCTGCCGCCGCGGCCCGGCGAAACGCCGCCTCGTCCCCGTAAAGCGCTAGCGCCGCCTTGAGGAGTGCGACCTTCTGGCGTGGATCGGGCTTCTCGTTGGGCATCTGCTTGGCCATGTATTCAGCACCGCGCAGATCGCCCTCCAGTTGGCTACGCAGCGAATCGGCGGGGTCACGATACGCCCGTTCGGCAACACTGCCGGAGCGCATCCGGTCGAGCGCCTTGTCATACGCCGCGCTTGTGATCTTTCGCGCCGACATCTGGCGGTTCAGTTCGTCCGCACTCATCACCTGCAAGCCGTGGTCGATGCCGCCGTACTGCTTCCGCACCCGCTCGTCCTGTGCCTGACGAAAGGCCTCGGAATTCAAAACGCCCTTGGCGGCGGCGATGCCGTGTTTCACCACCTGCACCCGCTCCGGATCCCCCATGCCCCGGTACATCTCCACCGCCTTGCGGGGCAGCCGGGGCGTCAGCAATCCGCCACCGGATGCGATCGCGCTCTCCAGGTTTGATTCGATCTCGCGCTGGGTTAGCCCCAGGCGGGACAGGGTTTCCTCCCAGGCAAACGCACCCGTGCCCAGAATGAACAACAACGCCACTGCAACAACTCTCATCGCTTTCTGCCTCCTCGCCGGAAACGGCGTTGTCTGTACAACGGATTTCTCCGGCAGGAGGGCTCATCGAAAGCACGGAAAGTTCGTGGGGCGGCGGCTTTGGCTTCGGTGGAGGCTAGACCACGAAGATGTCGTCGCCGGAGTAGCTCCAGGTCTTTTCGATCACCACGCGACCACTGTTCAGGACGTCCACCACGGCGCCCTTGTAGTGGAGGTTCAACTCCAGGCGGGTTCCCAGCACCCGGCGGGAACCCATCATGCCGTAGGTGTCAACGCAGACATATTCCTTGCCATTGGGCTGGTCCGGCAGATAGCGGTCTTCCTCGCCGGGAGCGGTGAATGCCGCCGATGAGCGGTAGCCGTACTTCCGCGTGCCCCCGGCCGCAACCACGCCATCCTCTCTCCATTGGGTAGCGTGCAAGCCGCCGCCAGGTACCCCGAACTGGCTGCTTTGGTCGTCCGGCGTCGCCGTGGCGGTCCAGTTGGCTCGGGTGCGCGGCAGCCCAGCGGCGAAACGGCCCGGCGTCGTTTTGGCTGTGCCCTTGATGTATTGCCGGTATTGGTAGCGGTTCGGATTGGCCAGGCTGTTGTTGAGCCGGATGTTGACGCGGAAGCGGCCGCGAAACTGCCAGCCCGCGCCGTCGCCGCGAAGGTCCAGGCTGACCGGATCGCTGATGGTGAAGGTGGGAACGATCACCGTGCCATCCGGCCCCACCCCACCGGGAAGGGTGTGCGGGTAAGGATTCAGGTGTGCGATGTCGGTAGTGATGGGGCCACGGCGCATCTCCGCCAGCAGGCATCCCAGCGATTTTGGGCCGAACTTGCCGTCCTTGGTAAGCGTGGTGATCCGGTCCGGGGACCCCTGCCAGTCGTAGACGGCGCGAATGGTGGTGTCGTCCCAGGAACCGCTGGTCGAAACGCCCATGTGGCGCTGGATCACCCACTTGGCGTGAACCGAATAGTTGCGGTCGTTGTTGTAGCTGCGTGCGCTGCTCAGGTTCAGTGACATCGTGGTCTGTGTACTCCCCTCGCCGGGCCTTCCCGTCGCCCATCGACGTCTGCGGCCTTGAGTCCTTAATCAGGATGGCGATACCGGGAATACAGAAGGATCACGCGGAAGCGAATCTCCGTTTATTTGACATCGATTATCGGAATACGAGACTGCGCAACCGAACATCCGAACAAGGGACCCCATGCGTGGGGATCGCCCGTACAGATCCACGCAGTTGACGTGGAGTGACCTGCAGTCCCTGCGTGACCCGCGTCTCAAAACGTGTTACTAAGTTCCCTCCGTCTGGAGCGGGAAAGCAGAACGACAATGGAGGCAGAAGCGATGGAGACAAGACATCACATCCACGAAGAGGTATTTTCCGCCAGTCCACGAAGGATGTTTGCACTTTTGCACACACCCAGTGCGGTACGACAGTGGTGGTCGGCAGCCCGCGCCATTGTGATCGCGGAACCAGGAGGTATCTGGGCCGCGGCTTGGGGAGATTCCGAAGACTTTCCCGACTACATCACGCTTGCGAGGATTGCAGAGTTTGAGGAGCCACGCCGGATGGTCCTCTCGGATTACAGATACTGCTCCAACCGTGACAGCCTCTGTGTTTCCGGGTTTCCGGAAAACCGGGACATGGCGAAATTGGAATTGGAGGCGGCTCGTGGCAATGTTCATCCCGGCAGCCTCGTTGCCTGATGGCGAAATCGAGATCTCCTGACGATGGGCGACCGGACGCCGCGCCCTCAGGCAAAGTAGCTACCGACACGGCCGGAGGACAAGGTAGACTGTGGTTATGCCGCTGTCGGACCGTATCGTCGTCGACCCCGCGATCCTGGCGGGCAAGCCGGTCGTCCGCGGGACGCGTATCGCCGTCGAGTTCATCCTGGAACTCCTGGCGGCGGGCCAGTCGGAACACGAGATCCTCACCAACTACCCCGGCTTGACGCGCGAAGACATTCTCGCCTGCTTGGCATACGCGAGCTACCTGGCCCACGAATACAAGGCGTTCCCGATTCCAGCGTAGATGCTCCTCCTCGCCGATGAGAACTTTCCGAAGCCCATCCTAGATGCGCTTCAAGTCGAGGGCCATGGACGTTCTGGGGACGACGTTCTAGGGACAGACTGGTGGACTGGCCCCCGAAAGTGAGACACGGGCGGATGAGAGAATCTGGGACACGCCGTCCCTGAAACCCGTGAGTGCTCCGTCCCTGAAACCCTGAAACCCCGAAACCCCCGGAGTCGCCTCGCTCTGCCGATTTATCCGCCAGGGCTTACGCCGCGCAATTGTCGAGGGAGGCTCCCTTGCGGGCTCTGCGTGTGAGGCTCTTTGAGCGAAAGGATAACCTGGTCCTGAATTCCTATCCCCTTCGCCTTTGGTGATCTCAACTGACAGTGGATTTGGGACTTCCATTCCGGGGTAAGTTCTAAGGCGGGGAGTCCATCCGCGAGTCCAGAGAAACGCCTGATGAGGAGTGCTCACGTAAGCGGTGCCGCGAAGGATCGGATTGTCACTCTTGCGATATAGCTTCAGCGACTTGTCGTCTCGAATCCTCACCCCTACAAGGTTTGTGGTCGAATCAACTGCGGAGCGAAACCCGTCCCATTCCTGCCGATTGAAACGAGTTTGTCCGTGGATAAAGAGTTCATTTGGAGACTGATTATCATGCTTACTCTTGTAGGATTTTATGGCCATCGCTATGAGGCTATGGGCGGCTTCCTCGGAGAGGTGAAACTCATCAGTTGCGGCGTTGAACCAGTTGCCGCTGGCTCCCTTGAAGACGACTCCATCGCCAGAATCGAGAAACATCTGCGCACCGCAAGCTGCTGAACGGTTATCCCCGAAACGGGTGTCGCGCTTGAAAACCAATCCGATGTAAGCAACTCCTTCCCTAATTCCTCCCACTTTCCAGGGACGAGCGCCCGCTTTGTAGAAGGCAGTAGTGCTGACGTTCCAGGCAATCTGAGATTGAAGGAGCTCGTCCGATTGTTGTCGCCGCGTGTCGCCCCGGACCCCTACGTTCGCGACCGTGCTTTCACGCAGCACCTGAGTGGCGATCAGGTGAGGAAGGAGCCTGGCCTTGAGTTGATTTCTGAAGTGCTCCTTATAGGAGTACGGTTCGGCTTCGGCATTCGCTTGCGCAAAAAGCGAAGGCTGAGAAAGAAGACCCTTAGCCTTCTTCGTATTCTCTCGGAGATTCTCATCGAAGTAACGCTTAGCTTCAACCCTTACACCAGGCTCAATGATGGACTCTGGACGGCAGTACTGTCGGACGATGTCGGGAATAACCACAAACCACACATCGGGCTTCGCTTCCTCTTCGGTGTGGGCCTTGATGATGGCTTGGGCAAAGAGTTCTACCGTCTGATAAACCCGCTGGTGTCGGTCGTCTTGGAAAAGCCGCTTGTTCAGATCATCCTGGTCAATCGTGACCATTTGCATTGGAATGCGGAAAACCGCTTCGAACCCTGGGAAGGGTGGCCGAGCAACGATAGGTGTTCTCGTTCTCACTGGCGTCTGTATACGTTGGGTCCAGGCCTCAAAGGCCTCGACCCCAGTGCTCGTTCCAATGACCCCTGTCCGCAGACCGTATAGCGAGCCGTTGTCGAACGGTCCAAAAAGCGTCAGCCCGTCTCGAGGATCTTCCATCGCTTGGTTGTGGCGGAACAAAAGCAGCGGTTCAGGAAGCTTAATGAGAGAATTCATCTACCCAACTGCCTCCCCAGGAGTCTCGGTGGCTGGCTCAAGCTCGTCGATCTCATCAGAGTCCCCTTCCTCAAATGCGTAATCATCTAGATCTTCCTCTTTAACGACATCTTGTGGATCAAGATAAGAGATCGGACTCTCGAAGGTGGTTGGCCAGCGGTGAAGCTGCAAACTTGTAGTAGGGGAAACAGGAATCGAAATATTCCCCTCGTCGTTGCTCAAATAGGTCATAACGGCAAGCATTCGATCCCTCCATTTGTCATTCCACCAGTTCTTACACTGGTTCCTCCTGGCCTTGGCGAGTTTCTCCTT
>DAISIM010000026.1:0-446 GCA_036821995.1 Bryobacteraceae bacterium | reverse complement strand
CCTTGCTGTCCCAGATATTAATTCCGTCGTCGGAAAAGAGTACGTGACCTTTCACCACGAACTGAATTTCAGGGTAAAGAGAGGGCTTAGCATTGATTGCGTAGTGCCAATGGCGCTTTTTCCCCGGCTTCGTCGCGTAGCCGATTACATCCCGATAAGCTCTCTTTTCGTCCACTCCCTCGAAGTAAAGCCGATCATCCTTAACGGTGTTGTGACGGAAGTAGTAGCACTGTGAGCGGCTCGACATCTCGTATTGCTGAAGCGCTGATTTTGCCATCATTCGCTCCCATGCCACTCGTAGAATTTGAGTGAGAAGCGCAGGGTAGCCACGAGGCGCAGTCCGGTCGCGGATGCTTTGAAGCGAAACAGTCGAGGTGCTCTCGATTAAGTGTTGATGGGGAAGTTGATCCACAAAATGTGCTGCTTCAGCGAACGAGAGAAACGAC
>DAISIM010000025.1:52775-72240 GCA_036821995.1 Bryobacteraceae bacterium | reverse complement strand
CGTAGCGCCAAAGCTCCCGCATCCAGGAAAGGCGCGAAGCGGACCGTGCAGTTGGGTGCCGTAAAGCTGGTGTCAGAGAAGAAGACCTGAGCCAGCAAACGCGCTGCACGGCGCAGTAGCAAGCCAACGCCGCTGAGGTGACCTCCTCCGCGAGGGCGACAACCTCCGGCTGTGAGTGACAGGCTACCTGATTCCGGGTTTCCAGACACCCTCCTCGTTCCCAGCTCGCATGTTGAAAAAATCATTTCTCTCACCAAATCAATCACTTCCGCGCAAGCCGCCCCAAAACACTTGAAAACCGCTCCCCAATAATGGTGCGTCTGAGATTTTCCACAGGAGGCTTCCATGTCGTCACCAGCCATTGCTACGCGCAATCGCGCCAACGCGGCCCGTTCCACCGGACCCGCCACCCCCCAGGGCAAGGCCCGGTCTGCCAAAAACGCCCTCAAGCTTGGCCTGTCTATCCAGCGCCACGTCATCCTCGATGGCGAGGATCCCGACGAGTTTGAGGACCTCCACGCGGAACTCATCCGAGCCTATGCGCCTGAGTCTGAGCGGGAGCATCTCGCAGTCCAGGAAATCGCTCACTGCCACTGGGCCCTCCGCCGCATCGACGCTGCGGAAACCAACACCCTCAGCCGTCCGCCCTTGGACCCCGCCACCCTTGCTCCGCTCGACTACATTCCCATGCTGCACTACATGGCAGCCATCACCATCGACGGCGAACCCCAGCCGGAATGGAAGCCTCTCCACAATCTCATCCGCTACCGCGCCCATTGGGAGCGCCGTCACCAGCGCGCCGTCGTTGACTTCGACCGCGCCCAGTCCGCCCGCTACCGTGCGGCGGGCGAGCAACGCGCCCAAGCTCGCCACCAGATGGCCCAGGCCCGCCACCAGATGGCACAAGAGTGCCACCAACTGGCCCATCAACACCTCCAGCCAGACTCCCAGCGCGCCCAGTCAGCGACAGTTTCCAACAATGCAGTTCCCGCTTCATCTCCTAAACTCATGAAAAAAAGATACAAAGTGCAATCTGGCTTCGTTTCGTACAGTGAACCGGACACGCGATTGCAGCACCACCCTGCCCACCGCGAGGCTCCCCTTACCGTCCAGCCAGATCTCCCGAACAGCCCTGAGTCGTAGGCGCGGGTGGTCCGAATAGCGGCAACGGGTGGGGCCTGATTGCGCTAGGTGCAGCGATCCGGGAGATCGTGTGCGCGTGGTGTCTTCGAAGCACCGGGAGAGATCCGGTCCCTGTTCCCTGTAGATCCTGGACCTCTCTTTGGACCGTTCCAGCACCCGCGAGTTGCCTCACGATGCCTGGTCAATCCAGTTGATTTGGTGGCGTCTATCGCCCTGATGCCTTCCCGGTAACTGGCGCCAGAGCCCATCGGAATGCCCTCCGCGCCCGCAGCTCGTCGCTTCCCTCCAAGCCCTGAAAAACTTGTGGATTTCACGGAACAATCCTGCTATACTCACGGAGTCGATAGTAGCTTCCATCAGCGTCCGAATTGTGTGAGTACCTACCTTGGGTTTTTTTCCTCGACTTGGTCTGTTCTTTGGTTCCTACGCGACAAAATCTAAATTTGCAGGAGCATTGCCATGACCAAGCTTTTTGTTGGCAATCTGAGTTTTCGTACCACACAAGAGGAACTGCATGAAGCTTTCGCGCCGTTCGGCACTGTGGAGAGCGTAAGCATCATCAACGACCGTGACACCGGTCAACCCCGTGGTTTTGCCTTCGTCGAAATGGCGAACGCATCGGAAGCCGAACAGGCCATTGCGGCCCTCAACGGAGCCGAACTCGGCGGTCGCGCCATTAACGTGAACGAAGCCCGTCCCCGTCCTGACGGCGGCGGTCGCGGCGGTTTCGGTGGAAACCGTGGCGGTAGCGGTGGCGGCGGCGGTCGCGGTGGAAACCGTGGCGGCGGCAGCGGCGGCGGCGGTGGCCGCGGCGGAGCCCGCTGGTAAGAATTCTTCTCAGAGTGGTTTTGCGGGAGGTAAGCTCATCAGCTTACCTCCCGCATTTTCTTTTGCCCTCTGGACTTTCCTGCTAGAGGTTATTCCCGCACTAGGCACAATGGTTCGTGCCAAACCGGCAAAACACCGGGCGGTCGCAGTTGCCAGATGGGACTATCGGATTGTAGTTGGCGTTCGGTTGTGCTTCCCTGGGTTTTCCTAGACGCCAACCATGCATCAGGACACTCCGCACGCCACGCTTCATAGCCCGTGCTTCTTCATCCGGTATCGAAGCGTATCCCTGCTTACCGACAGCAGTCGCGCTGCGTGGGTCTGATTGCCGTTTGCCCGCGACAGCGCCTGCCGTAACAGTTCCACCTCTTGTGCCTCCAGGGAGAGCGTCCCGTAATGCTGCGGGGCAGCTACCGGTGGGTGGCCCTGATCGCTTGCGTCTGCTGGCCGGTCTAGGAACATCGATTGGCTCGTGTCCTTGTCCACAATCGCCGCTGGCAGGCTCGCTGGACAGATCAGCGACCCCTCCTCAAGAATCATCGCCCGCTCGATCGCATTGCGCAGCTCACGCACGTTTCCCGGCCATGCATATTGAGTCAGCAGCACCGCCGTTTCCGGATGCACCCCTTCCACCTGACGCTTGAACTTACGGTTGTAGTGGTCCACAAAGAACATCGTCAACGGCAGGATGTCGTCCCGCCGTTCCCTGAGTGCCGGAATGGTGATTTGAATGACATTCAGCCTGAAGTAGAGGTCTTGCCGAAATGCCCCTTCGCGCACCGCCTCCCGCAGGTTCTTGTTGGTTGCCGCGATAAACCTGAGGTTCACGCGGATATCCTTCGTGCCTCCCAACCGCCGGAATTGCTGGTCCTCCAAAACACGCAGCAGCTTCGCCTGCACCATGAGGGGGACTTCGCCGATCTCGTCCAGAAAAAGCGTCCCATGGTCAGCCAGCTCAAACAGCCCCCGCTTCTGCTGCCGCGCGTCGGTAAACGCGCCCTTCTCATAACCGAATAGCTCACTCTCGATCAGCGTCTCCGGCAGCGCCGCGCAGTTGATCGCGATGAACGGCTCCGACTGCCGGGGACTCAGCCCGTGCAGTGTCGTGGCAATCAGATCCTTGCCCACGCCATTCTCGCCCTCCAGCAGAATCGTCGTTGCTTCGCTTGCCGCCACACGTCGCACGAACCGCATCAGCTCATGCATTGCCGGTGATTCGCCGATGATCTCTATCCCACGCGGCTCCTGCTCTCCAGCGACCTCGTGGATGGTTGCCGCCACCCCCACCAGACTTCCGTCCTCCCCTAGAATCCGTGTGCTTCGGACAACGACTATCTTGTGCTTACCGTTTGTCCCATGCAGCTTCAATGTCGCCTGCGGCAAATGACCCACGTCACCTAGGCTCTCCACCCCTTCACCGGCTGGCTCTGAAACAGAGCACCGCAACACTTCCCGGCACGATTTGCCCACCAGGCCATCCGCGCCTCGCCCCAGCAATCGCACCGCAGCCCGGTTCGCCCCTCGTATCATCTGGTCTTTGTCGTAAAGCAGCAGCGCTTCGCCAAGCTGGTCGAACACCATCTCCAGAAGTTCGGCGCTGCGCCATTGTGCGTCTAGTCGTGCCATCGCCAAATACCGATCGCTGCCTTGCGCCTACTACTCTATAGAAGTCGAGTCGGGAAATCACGCATAAGTGGGTCAAATCCCCCATCCTTTTTCAGGATGGGGGATTTCCCTCACCCTATCCCCACCCCAACACGGTAGGCAACCATACCAACTTGTCCTGCAAGTGCTTGATTCCTTGAGATTCCAAGTCAATTTATAACAGGGTTTCGGATATGGAACTCTGATTGCAGACTGATCTGCGGAGCCTGACGCCGTCTGGCAACCGCCAATGACGGTGCTGGAGTGATTCAGATGACCACGGTGCAGATCATCATGGCAAACCGCGAGTATGCTTCCGAACTGGGGAGCCTTCTGGTTCGTGATGGTCAGCACCGGGTTCTGCACCTGGATGCGCCGGATGATTCCGAAGCCGGCGTCGTGGTGATGGACTCAGGTAGCTTTCAGGAGTTCCAACAGCCACCCTGCCACCCGGATCAGGTGGTCCTGGTGGCTGCCCACGAGGAGGCGCTACTCACCAAGGCGTGGGAAGCCGGACTCCGGTCTGTCGTCTATGAAGACGAGCCCATCCAGACCACATTGCTTGCGGTGATTGCCGCGGAGCTTCGATTGTTGAAATCGGTGGGGCTTCCCTGGGCGCCCCCCGCGCCGGCCTAGTCCCCCGTTTGGACATTGCCGGACCGAATGCCCTGGATAGCCCTACGGGCACTTGTAACAGACAGAAGTCAGGAGGGATGAATGATGCCAGCAAACGTGATGCCGCTAGCAATTTCCTGGGCCGTGCTTACACTGATTGTAATTGCGTTGGCGATTTACAAGAAGAGGCTTGACGGCCATATTGACGAACACATCCATGTCAGTACCGCCGAAGAAGGCGTCATCAAGGAAACTGTTGCCGAAACCCACCGCAGCGAACTTGTAGAGAAGTGGGGCAAAGCCCTCACCGTCATCGTGTTCCTGTACGGCCTGTTGATCGTCGGCATGCTCGCCTACCACCAGTGGGTAATTAGCTCTACTGTCGGCTTTAAGTAGGCAATCTTCCGGCAGGCATCCAACATCCTGCGGGGGATCAGTTGTTCCTGTGGCGGGCGCCAAGCATCCTGCTGGCGCCCGCGTTCCTTTCCCAGTGTTGCTGTCTCAGTCCGTCACTCTCCATTACTTCTCCCCAGTTTTTAGGAGCAACCCCTTACGGGAACCCACAGAACTCCTACGGAAAATGGAATTCCGCTTGACCTACAGCGATTTAGTTCAGTAAATTCAAATGGTCCGGCGATAGACGGCCCAGGGCAGTAGCTTTGTCTACCACCCACACTTTTCACACTGAGTGCGTGCGGATGCAGCAATCTACCTCTCAAGCTTCAACGTGCACTGGCCACCTGCCGCCCCGCCCGCTCCTCTATTCCCTTGCTCGCCTCGGTCTTCTGTTCTCCCTTTTCGCCATTCAGGTAATGGGGCAAGGTCCCAACGACGAATGGCTTCGCCTTGCTGACTTCGCCCCACCGGCTGTCCAAGCGGCACTTTCCACCGGCCCTTCGCTTCACCGGCAAACCCTCCCTCTGCCCAGGCTCACTCGCGATGAAGCGCTCGAAGCGGCAACCGTTTACTTCCGGCGCGGGAAGCTGGCAGCTGAGGGATCCCGGCTTGGCGAAGCCCGCGCTGAGTTCAACCGCGCCCTCAATATCCTTCTCGAAAGCCAAATTGATTTCACTGCTGATCCTTCGGCCAAGCACGATCTCGAGGCGCTGATCCAGGAGATTCATCGGCTCGATGTCACCCGAATGGGCATTGGAGAGACATCGCCAGCGCCCGTATACGAGCAGCCTCCCTTGGAAGAAATTCCCGAACTCACGTTCCCTGTGGATCCCTCCCTCGAAGCGACTGTTGTCGACATGGTGCGCGCGCGAAGTGGCGAGTTCCCGCTTGAGGTGAACGAGAGCGTCCTCTCCTACATCCGTTACTTCGTTTCTGAACGTGGCAGGCGCACCTTCATGGCCGGCTATCGCCGCAGCGGCCGCTACCGCGACATGATTTTCCGTATCCTCGACGAGGAGGGGCTACCTCGCGAGTTGCTTCATCTTGCCCAAGCCGAAAGCGGCTTTCACCCGCGCGCGCTTTCCTGGGCCAAGGCTGGCGGCCTCTGGCAGTTTGTGACGTCGAGGGGAAGAGAATACGGCCTCACCCAGACTCCCCTCACCGATGACCGGTTCGATCCCGAAAAGGCAACCCGCGCGGCCGCGCGGCATCTCCGCGACCTCTATCATGAGTTCGGCGATTGGAACTTGGCCATGGCAGCCTACAATTGCGGTCCCGGTTGTGTTGCCCGCGCCGTGGAACGCACTGGCTTCGCGGACTTCTGGGAACTGCGCCGCCGCAATTCCATCCCAAAGGAAACCACGAACTACGTCCCTATCGTGCAGGCCCTCGCCATTATCTCGCTGAACCCCTCCGCTTATGGCATCGACCTGCCCGAAGCTGACCCACCACTCGAGTTTGACTCCCATGTGCTTGAGGCCAAGACTCATCTCAATCTCGCTGCAGACATCCTTGGTGTCACCAGAGCGGAATTACGTGAGCTCAATCCCGCCGTCAATGGGGACCTCGCTCCTGCTGGCTACACGCTCCGTGTCCCAAAGCAGTCGGTGCCCCTGCTGGTGTCGGGCCTGCAGATCATCCCCGCAGCGAACCGGATTGCCTGGCGCGCCCATCGCGTCAACCACGGCGATACCCTGCCCGCCATTGCCTCACAATACAAGACCACGGTTGCTGCCATCTCCAAAGCAAACGACATGTCTTCTGACGCCTTTCAGGCTGGAGATCTGTTGCTGATTCCTGCTACCTACAAAGCTCCCGCCAAAAAGCCTGTCATACGCAAGCGAACCGCCTCAAAACGTGTGGCGACGACCTCCCAAACGAAGAAGGCCGCTTCCCCTAAAGCGCGCACGTCCAAGTAATTTGGTTCCAGTGGCCACCTTCTCTCCTTTCGAAACCTCACATTCTCTGCTGGAGCCCCCCCCTACCTGATTGCGCCCGAAACTGAGTACCAAAAAAACTCTTTATTTTGTTATGAATGCGGTATGCTATAGGCTTAGCGGGATATAAACAGGAGAGTGCGTCAATGTTCCGTTATTCGGCGATGGCGTTGGAAGCAGACTACGACGAGTTCGGTTATACCGACGCCAGCGACATCGAAATCGAGTCGGAAATCCTCGAATTTGGCGATGAGTACGAGGCACCTGAGCCGATTTTTCGACGTAAGGTGCAAGCCGAATTCCGTGAAGTTCCTCCACGCTCAGTTCCACTTAGTCACCCGGCCGTCCTGGAAGCGAACACGCTACCACCCCCGCCCTCCAGTAGCGAGGGGTTGCTTGGGATCCCCAGCAAGCAATTAGGCCGCCCGGAAACTCGCCGGTCACCTGAAAAATCTAAAGAATCGACGATAGCCAAGAACCCAGAGGTTTCCCGGGCGCCTCAGTCGCGAACGAATCCGGCAGCCATCCCGCAGTCGGCATCCACAAAGAAACCGGATCCTACATCCGCCAAATCTGTCGGGGGCGCCGCACCATCTCCGGCAAAGTTGCCGGCCAAGCCCTCTCCAACCACAGCCAAAGCGGCGATGCCAACAGAAGTTCCGGTTGCGTTGGCGAAGAAGAGGCCAGCGAAGGAGCAAATCGCCCCATTGTCAGGAAAAGCAAAGGCCAAGCCGCTGGATGCACAAAGTAGTCCAAGAGCGGCGAAGTCACCGAAGAAAGCCCCAACGGAACCCGTCGCCAACAAGGCTATCCCGGTGAAGCGAGTTGCAACCGTAAAGCCTGTCTCGAAGGGTACAGTTTTGGGCCGCGGGAAGGCCACTACAAGCCGGGCTACAGGCAATGCGGCGACAACGGCCAAGCCGGTTAAGGCAAACGTGCCACTGGTCAAGCCAAGCAAGCCGCAGGCCAAGCCGGTTGCACCGCAGGCCAGGGCAAACAAGGCAAAGCCAGCCCCTGGGAAGGCAAGCGCTGCTGTGGGCAGCGCACGTGCCGTGGCGGTCGCGGCAGCCCCCCCAAAAGTGGCTACCAGCAAGCAACCTGCCGGCACGCCAGTTACCCACAAGGCGAAAGGAGGCGCGTCCGCCAGTCGGCAGAAAGCCGCCGCACCAAAATCCCCACCCTTGAAGAAGGCAGCCACCACCACCGCGGCCCGGAAGCGCTAGCCGTAGCGGTCTGCCTGCCCTGTACTCTACGAGCCTCGTTGCAGCTTACGAAACAGGTCGTTGAAGATCTGGTCTCGATTCGCATGGGTTGCGAAGCGGACTTGATGACGCCCAGTTGGCCGCTCCCACGTATACTGATCGGATAGCTTCGGGCTGGGAACCAATTCGGTGGGCACCCATTTTGGCTCAATGATCCAGGCGATCGCGGAAATGTCCCAAATTACCCGTGAGAGGGGAAACCCTACGTTGGGGCTTTTCCATCGGGTGTACGCCTCATACTCACCAGCAAGGTAATCCGCGATGGGCGATTTGCCCTTCAGGTGAACGTTCACCTCAGGCACTGTGGTCCGTAGGTGCTCTGACACGTTCCGCGTCGGAATCACAACGAGCGCCACACCGGAATCCAGCAGTACACGCGAGGCGTGCAGGTCCTGTTGAAGATTGAACTCCCGGGCGCTGGGAAAACTCAACGGCTGGCCCCCCAGCCACACCACAACAATCCGGTCACGGATCGCCGGTTCCAGCAACAGCGCAGACGCAACATTCGTTGGTGCGCCAATGGTGAGGACATAAAGGGGGCTGGTCCGGGGCTGCATGGCCTTGGCGATGAGGTCGCGCGCGGCCGGGCTATCTACCGGCTTCCCCTCCCCGTCCATAAACCGGCCAGAGCCTACGTAGGCGTAGCCCTCCGGTTTCCGGTTCAGCCGGGCCAAGATCCGGAGGATTTCCTCGTAGCTCTTTTGCATCCCCTCCCCGGCGCTCGTTGAACGCTCGTTCCGGAAGGGTGCCGCGTAGATCGCCTCAACCTCCATGTGCTGCGGCGACAACAGTGCATAGGCCGTAGCGAACTGGTCATCAATCTCGTTATAAGTGTCGGTATCCAGCACGGCCTGCACTTTGACGGAAGGCGGAGTTAGCCGCTGTTCAAGCGTTCCACCTAGCGCGCCCGCCGTCGATTGCAGCAGAGACGCTGGGGCAGCGCCGCCAGCAATTGCTTGGCCCGACACCGTGCCGGCCGCAGCCGCAGCCAACCATCGTCTGCGGTTCACTGAATCTCCGTTCATCTGGCTATCCTTTCCAGGACGTTGTCGCTGCTCAAACGGCAACTAACCCTATTCCAGCTGCCAGCCTATTCCACGGTCTTGCGGCACTTGCCGTACAAGTCCAGGAGTGCATCGGCATACTCTTCCGCACTCCGCGCCGGACCCTTATTGAATCCCGGTCCTGAGTTTCCTCGCCCATACCCTGTTGTCACGGCAATGAACTTCATCATGTCCAGGGCAATCTCTTCTTTGTTGCGTCCCATCGGGGCGGCATCTTGCTTTTCTTCAGCCATAGTCTTGAGTCTACTCGATCCCCAAGGCTGCGTTGCAGCTCAGTTCTCCAGTTCCCCCAAGGGCAGCCATCGCTCATTCCTGAACAGGCTCAAATCCCCTGTACGATAGGATGTCGGAAGCAGTGTGCCCCAATGGTTGTTGACGCCGTTGAACCAATCCGAAAGATGCGTGGAGGCGCCCAGGCTTGGCTGGTGCGCGCGGAGGACGGCCAGCACTACGTGGTGAAGTTCCTACAGAATGCGCAGCACCCCCGCATTCTGATCAATGAGTGGCTGTGCTCCTGCTTCGTGCTACACCTGCAGCTCTGCGCTGCCCAACCCGCCCTTATCCGTTGTGGGGAGCAATGGCTTCGTGAAGCCGCGGAAGCTGGATTGGCTGTTCAAGTAGGTACCAGGTCCCATGCCATTGGGCCAGGTCTTCACTTTGGTTCCCGGGTGCCCGTGGATCCAACCCGCGTGGCACTCTTTGATTTTCTGCCGGATGCCATGATGGACGGCCTGGAAAATCGCCATCACTTCCATGGAATGCTCGCCTTTGACCAGTGGGTTTCCAATGCCGATACCCGCCAGGCCGTCTACTTCCGCGGTAAGCCACAGCAGTTCCTGCGCGATGCCAACTATTCCCCGGCCAGTGTCAGCTTCCTGGCCGTGATGATTGACCACGGCTACGGCTTCCAGGGTCCAGATTGGCGGCTTGACGACTTGCCTCGCCAAGGTCTCTATCCGCGACCCTCCGCCTACGTGGCCATTCGCGGCTGGGATGACTTTGAGCCTTGGTTATCCCGCATCCAGAACTTCAGCGAAGCTGCCATCGACGACGCACTGAAGCAGATCCCATCTGCTTGGTATTCCCAGGGAGATGAGCGGGAATTAGAACGCCTGCTGGAACAACTTCTCCGCCGCCGCCGGCGTGTGCCTGATCTTGTGAATGCCTGCCGTCTGGCTCGTCCGGAACTTTTCCCTAACTGGAGTTCGTCATTCGCTGCATTTGGCGGCGGATAGGCCAGCCTCGATAGGCCCGGAAACGCAGACGCGACACCCCCTCCAAAAGCAAGAGGGACGGCAACAGGCAACCCTGTCACCGTCCCTCTTGGTTTCTTCGGTCGTGAAGTTCCTCCATTGTTTGCGGAGGCCCGCGAAACCGACGAGATGCCTAGATGTGCGCGTTCAGCATGGTCTCCAATTCGCCCTTAGGAATCGCTCCCACCTTCTGGTCAACTACCTTGCCGCCCTTGAACAGAAGCAGCGTCGGGATACCCCGAATCTGAAAGCGTCCCGCAGTGCCGATGTTCGAATCCACGTCCACCTTGCCCACCTTTACTTTGCCGGCGAAGGAATCAGCCACAGTATCGATCGTGGGCCCCATCATGCGGCAAGGGCCGCACCATTCCGCCCAGAAGTCCACCAGGACGGGGACCTCCGCATTCATCACTTCGTTGTCGAAGTTCGCATCCGTAAATGTTAAGGTGTTATTGCCTGCCATGAATCACTCCAGTTCAACCTCCTCTTCTGATGAGGAAATCTCGAAAAAGTTTCAGCTCTGCAGCCGCCGATACAGTTCTACGTACTGCTGCGCGGACGCCGCCCACGAATAATCCATTGCCATCCCTGCGAGCACCCGCTTCTTCCAGGCCTTCTTGTTGCCGTAAGCACGCACGGCTTCGCGGACGGCCTCCAGCATCGCGTCGCCGGTATAGCCCGCAAACTTGAATCCTGTCTCCGCCGTTACGGTATCGTCCAAGCCTCCCACGGCGCGCACCACCGGTACCGTGCCATAGCGGAGGCTATAGATCTGGTTCAACCCGCACGGCTCGTACAAGCTTGGCATTAGGAATAGGTCAGCCCCGGCCTCAATCTTGTGCGCAAGCGCCTCGTTGTACCCATTGCGGAATGCCACGCGAGCCGGATAGCGCTGTGCCAGCTCCCGGAACAGATCCACATAGCGTGGCTCCCCTGACCCCAACACCACGAGTGCGATGTCCTCGCTCATCAGGGTATCTGCCACCGCTGCCACCAAATCAAAGCCCTTCTGTTCAGACAGCCTGGCGACAATGCCCAGCACAGGCTTGTTCTCCAGCGCCATCGCATCCAGGCCCACCGTCTCCAGGAGGTCCCGCTTGCACAGGGCCTTCCCGGCGAGATTCGCAGTGTCGTAGTTGGCGGCCAGATACGGGTCAACGGCAGGATCCCACAGTGAGTAGTCCGCGCCGTTCAGGATGCCGTACAGGTCGTTCTGACGCGCTCGCAGCAAACCATCGAGCCCCCAACCGGATGCTGGAGTCTGGATCTCCTTTGCGTAGGTGGGGCTAACCGTAGTCACCGCGTCAGCACTGCCGATTCCTGCCTTCAGATAGCTCACCTTTCCGTAGAACTCTACCGCCCCCGAGGAGAACACCTGGCCTGGGAGTCCCACCAGTGGCAGAACATCCCGGCCGAAGATCCCCTGGTAGGCCAGATTATGGATGGTGAACACGCTGCGCACTGAGAGGAAGTTCGGGTCCAGGCGATAGCGCTGCCTGAGGTACAGCGGAGCCAGCCCTGCCTGCCAGTCGTGGCAATGTAGGATATCCGCCCGGAACAGCCGCCGGATGGCCTCACAACCTGCCAGGCTTAGTGCGGCAAAGCGCCGGAAGTTATCGGGATAGTCATTGCCGCCCTCGGCGTAGATACCTGGACGTCCAAACAGCCCCGGTGCATCCAGGAAGAAGTAGCGCACCCCGCGTTCTTCATACGCGTAGATTTGTGCCGGTATCTGGTCCAAGCCCATGACCAGCGGAAAGTGATTGTACACGCGCTGCAGACGGTCTAAGGGAATGAATCCGTAGCGCGGCATCAGTACCGCCACCTGCACCCCTGCCTGAGTAAGCGCAAGCGGAAGTGCACCCAGCACATCGGCGAGGCCGCCGGTTTTTGCAAACGGAGCCACTTCTGACCCCACCATTAACACCCGTAGCTGCATGTTGACCCTTAAGGCTAACGAACCACTGGCAGTGTGTCAATGGATTCAAGAGGATGGATTCGCGCTGGCACCCTCCGCAAACGCTAACGGTCCCGGCCGCATTGCTCCACCAGATCCGCCATCGCCTCCTGCTGCTCAGCCCGGAGGCCCTCCGCCACACCCCGCCGGTCGTCCGTGGGACGGTTCTGGCTCACTTTCCACTTCCCTTCAATGGATCGAATGGGAATCTCCACTCCCACAATTGCAGTGAACTGTGCCCGCACGAACTCCTCCGGAGCGTCATCGACGGCCCACGGCTGCGCACGCCCAGTCTCCTGGCCACTCGTGAGTTGCTGTACCTGATCCTTCAGCCACTGCGCACTTTCAATGACTGTGGGCTTTCCCCTTACCTGCACAACCACATAGTTCCACGTCGGTACCACCCGCCCGTGCGCCTTCTTCGACGCGTACCAGCCCGGGTGTACGTAGGCATTCGGCCCCTGGAACACCGCCAGAACCTCGCCGCCTTCCCTCAGCGCATTCAACTGCGGATTCGCCTTGGCCAGATGCAGGCGCAGAGTGCCGAACTCGCCCATGTTACACAGCAGGCACGGGATCAGATTCGCCTCCAGTCCCTGCGATCCGGCACTCACCAGCAAGCCTAGAGGATGTGCCCGCACCAAGCCGTGCAGCACCTCCAGCCGCTCCTCTCGAAAATGAGCTGGAAGATACACGCGGGCTCCCTTCTGCCGCCTGTTTCCACCGGCGGCTTATTTATTCTAGGCTCCACTTCCGGCACTTTCATCCTGTCCAGATCGATTCTTCGCATGCACGATATCCAGAATGTGCCGGCGCGAGAGCCCAAATGCTGGCGGCTTCCGTTCAACTGCAGGTTGCCGGCAGAGACTTCGCTTGGGAGGTCGCACTATCGCGACTGGTGATCACGAGGAAGCAAGTTGGGTCAAAGGTCTAAAGCGCAACCGCGCAGGGCTCCGGCGAGATCGAACCGCGCGTCCCGAGGAGAGCGATCGAGAACGATAAGCACTCTTGTCCGCTATGATGTCTGCAGCATCCGTTCCGTTGCCTGGCTACCAGACGTGGACGGCCAGGACTTCCGGATTCACCGCGGCCCGGCCGACGACACCCGTGTGAATCAGAATCTGCATGTTGCGCGTATCCCAGCCTTCAGGAGAGAGCGCCGCGACCTGCTCAATACCCCTTGATGATGTCAGAATGAGCGATGCCGCCTCAGTGCCGAACTGCGTGATGCCGCCGATGGCGAGTGTCATTGTCTTGCTTTGGGGGTCAACCAGTCGAGTGATGAGTGCATAGTCCATGGCCGCATTCTGCACGGGGTGCACGTCCCACAGCTGCCAGGCTTTGCCGGTTTCTCGATCACGAATCGACCACGAAGCGCCCCGTGGAGATAGCTCTCGGGAATAGTAAAACCTCAGGTCACGTGTGGCTGCCAGCGTCCAGGGATTGTTGAACGCCCCAACCAGCACTGCTAGCGTCGCACTGCCCTCGCCAGGATTCACTCCCCCAAACTTAACCTGGAACTCCCTTCCACGCTCGCGGAGGACTGACCCAATATTGGCGATTGCCGTTGCGTCACCCGTGCTCACTGACAAATCATGCAGGGCGACAATATCGCCAGGTTCAAGGGTCCGCTTTCCATCCAGGGGGATACTGTAAACCTTCATGGACCTCAACAGATCCGGGTTTGCGCGAAGGTAGTCATCATGAATGCGACGGCTGAATTGGTAGACCACGCTTTGTCCCATGTGGAACAAGATGGGCTGGTTCCCCGCCAACATGGGTGCCCAAAACCGCTCCACCGGCGAGGCCGGACGCAGTACCCACCACCATGCCGCAACCAGCACCAGGACCGCCACCACGGCAGCCGCCAAACGCCGCTTCGATCCATTGCCACTCTGGTTTTCTGGCGGGGAGGTCTGGGATCCGGCCAATGAAGAATCCAGCGCCGCAACAACCTGGAAGTCCGGCTGGTAAGACCCCGTGGGGAGTTCTATCCGCACGTGGTCCTGCGCACCCTCGGACTGATAATACTGAGCCAGTCGTTTGCGGATCTCGTTGGCCTTTACGCGGACGATGGCGTCCTCATGGGTATCGTAGTCAGGTTCTCGGCCGAATAGTTCCACGCCGATCGCCCGCTCCTTCAACTCCTCTACTTGCCCGGCAAGCGTCCTCTCCACTACCAGACGCAAGAAGTCCTGGCTCCGTTTGCTAGACCGGAACATCGTGCTTGTCAGGATTCGGTTCAGGTGTGCGCGAACATCCGGCGGGGTGGGGCCAGGCACGGTCATGGGGGCTGAACCTCTGTTTCTCGCTCAATTGTAACCGTTAGACGTTCGTAACGGGTAAAAAGGTGCCCCAAAATTCCTATTATTTTTAACAGTTTACAGGACGTAACGCGGGTCACGAACCTAGATTGACTTATACAACCGAAACATACTGGGCCTAGTCTTGCCAAGGATGTTCCGGCCCCACTTCAATCTCGCCTAGGGTGCGGAACCAGGTTCCTAAAGGAGGTTAGCAATGTTCCCCAAGTCATGGGTATGCCTACTGTTGGCGCTTTTCATGTGCGCTTCAGCCGGTTTGTCGCAGATCCGGTCCGGCACCATAGTCGGTCTTGTTACTGACAACACGAATGCCGCAATACCTGGCGCGCAAGTAGAAGTGCGCAACCTGAGCACCAACGCCACGTTTCGCGTGGAAACCAATTCCGTGGGCCAGTACTCGGTGCCCTACCTGGCTGCCGGAAGATACAGTGTCCGCGTTGAATCGCAGGGTTTCCGCCCCTTCACCATTACCGCCATTGAACTAGCCACCGCAGGCACGGTGCGCGCGAATGCTTCCCTGGAGGTAGGCACGGTGGAAACTGCCATCACGGTGGAAGCCTCAGCGCTGACACTCCAAACCGAAAGCTCCACGGTGCAAAACGCAACCAACGATGTGGTTATCCGTGCCCTGCCAAACCCGAACAACAATCCCTTCTATTACGCCTCGCTGCAGCAGGGGGTGGTTCCCCGGGCAAGGTTCAACGATACGCAGGACGTGAACGCATTCGGGATCGGGTCCGATGGGCGCCGCAACTTCACCGCTCTCTCCATCAATGGCGGCCAGGCATTCAGTAACGATATTCAGTTGGACGGCGTCAGCATCCAGGCCTCAGCCTGGAACGAAGCAGCGATCTTGCCCAACACCGATGGCCTCCAGGAGGTCCGCACCTCCACCAACAACTACTCCGCCGAGTACGGCCGTTCGCAAGGTGTCATCATCATGACCACCAAGAGCGGCACGAACCAACTGCATGGCTCAGCGCAATACCGCCTGCGCAATGAGGCGCTGAACGCCAATACCTTCGAGAACAATACTCGCGAGTTGAACAGGTTGCCATTCAAGGTGAACCAGATCGGAGGCACGATCGGTGGTCCGGTGTTCATTCCCAAGTTCTATGACGGTCGCGACAAGACCTTCTTTTTCGTCAGCTACGAAGGTTTGCGCTTCAACCAGGGCCTTCAATATCTGCGCACGGTGCCTACGGAACTGGAGCGCGGAGGAAACTTCAGCCAGACGCTGATTAACGCAGCCGGGCAGTTTGTCCAGCCGCAGATCCGAGACCCATTCTCCGTTAACCAAGTGGGCAACAACCAGTTTGTGCGCGCGCCATTCGCGAATGGCATTATCCCGCAGTCGCGGCTCTTTGCCCCGGCAGTAAGGGCCCTGAGCGAATATCCCAGCTCCAATCGCGCTCCGGACGATCCCACCGGCATCAATAACTTTTTCAACAGCATGACGCGCACGTACGAGAAGAACAACATCAACGCCCGCATTGACCAGAACTTGGGCAGCCATTCCTTGTACGGCACGTTCGGCACGAACAACGGAACCATCCTAAGCCCGAACGGCTGGGGGTCTGGGACGCGCGCATTTACGCAGAACGGGTTCGTCGGTGAGGTACGCGGCGACCAGAACTACTACGCATCGCTGGGAGATGTGATCGTGTTCAGCCCCACCCTGGTTGCGGACGTGCGTGTTGGCCTTACCCGCGTACGGGCGCAAAATGCGGCGGGCATCATCGACGGCCTTGACTATAACGCCTTTGGTATCCCTGACGCGTTTCAGGCCGCAAACGCAGCGCCTGGCTTCTACCCCAATATTGGCGGGGGCTTCACCAACTGGAGCGCCCTAAACGGCACGGCGTACCTGGCCAAGTTCGAAAAGCAGACCAACTGGAACATTGTGGGATCGATCACGAAGAACAATGGCCGCTGGACCCACAAGCTGGGCAGTGAGTACCGTGTCTACCTTTCGAATTACCTGGACGCCCGTGGCTCCTTTGATGTGGGCACCAACGCGGGCTTTACCAGCGGACAGACGATAAACGCCGATGGAGTGAATATCACGAACGTGCCCGCCCTCAACGGCCATGGTGGCGCAGCTTTCCTAATGGGCGCTGGCCAGATTAACGGTGGAGAAAACGGTGTTCCGCTTTCGCTTGCGGCCAAGTATTTTGCCGTCTACAGCCAGAATGACTGGCGCGTGAACAGCCGGCTCACGGTGAATCTGGGGCTTCGCTATGAACTTCAGCCCGGCCCCACGGAACGCTTTAATCGGATGAGTTCGTTTGACTTCAATGGAACCACGCAGCAGACCCAGGGTGCGTTCTTCTTCCCAGGCGTGGGTGGTGGGGGCCGCAACCTCTACAGGACCGAGTTCAACAATTGGGGTCCGCGCGCTGGACTTGCTTACCGGGTTACCGACACTTTTGTGATCCGGAGCGGATTCGGCGTCACCTATCTGCCCACGAACACAGGCTATTTTGGCGGACCCTACTACTACGGCGCCCAATACTACTTCCCGCGGACTATTGCCCAGCCCTTCGGCCTGAACCCGAATGGCGCACTAGCCGGAAACTGGGCGCAGGTAACGGAGCTACCTCCACTTGCCGGCAGCGATGCCAGCGCGCCCATCTACTACGGAGACAATGGCAATCAGCCACGATTCGACTACTCCGGTACCCGCAACGGAAAGACTATCCAGTGGAACCTGTTCACCGAGAAGCGGCTGGGAAAGGACTTTGTGTTAGCCGTCGGCTACGCAGGGACCCGCAGCTACAACCTGCCCTTCGCACGGCTGCCACTGAACTCCAACCAGTTCATCGCGGACAACACCATCAGCGACTGGCGGCAAAGCTACATCAATTCCAACGGAACTGACCCCGGCGTACAACGCATCGCAAATCCCTTCCAGCCGAACTTGAACCAACTGATCCCTTACACCGGGAACCTCGGCCAGGCCACCGTACCCAGGCGCGAAACGCTCTACCAGTTTCCCTTCTTCACCAACCTACCGTTGGGTAAGACCGAAGGCTATGCCAACTACCACTCGTTGCAGGCCCAAATCACAAAGCAGTTCTCGTCGGGCTTCATGTTCAACGCCAACTACACATGGAGCAAGGCGCAGGACTACTACCAGAGCGAGGCCCAAACGAATGGCTATGCGGACAGCGTGGGCTATGTGATTGGCGACCAGGACCGCCGGAACAATCGCAATACCTACGCGCTCTCCGGCCAGGACATCCCACACCGCTTCGTGGTTTCGGGCTTGTGGGATATGCCGGTGGGTAAGGGCCGCAAGCTGGATTTCAACAACTGGGCGCTGAATAACATCATCGGCGGATGGCAAATTGGAGGAGCCTTTACCGCCCAGAGCGGAACGCCGATGCAGATTGGCGGTGGGAATACGAACGCCATCAATGGCCGTCCAAACCGGATTTCCGGAGTGGACGTGGAACTACCCCAGAACCTGCAAGGGTGGTACAACTCACCGAATGCGGCTGACCGCACGGTGACACTACCCAGCGGGCGGACGGTGGTAGTGAACCGCTTCACTTACTTGCGATTCAACCCTGATGCCTTCAACGGCAATGTGGTTCGTCTAGCCAATGGCAACTTCGCTAACGACATTTACTGGTGGGGTAATGCCGCTTCCCGCTATGCGGATATCCGCACGGTGGGCAGGGTGAACATGAACATGAGCCTGCAGAAGATGATGCGCGTGGGCGAGCAGTGGGAGGTCACCCTCTCCGCGGAAGCCACGAACCTCTTCAACAATGCGCAGCCGCGTCCGGAAGCCTTCGCGGGCAGTCTGGGAGCGGTGATTGCCCAGCCCACCGCTGCCCAGGCTGCGCTTGGCGTTCAGCCCGGGATGGGGGCAAACCAGAACTTCGGTTCAAATGGTCTAGGTACCTTCGACCCGCGGCAGGTAGAAATGCGCTTACGGATCCGCTTCTAGCGGGAGGCTCGCAGGCTTAGCAACCTTTACAAGGCGTCGCCCGCGGGCGACGCCTTTTCTGTATGTCCCTTACTTCCCAGTGCCGCCGAATCAGGCCTTATCTGCTGCTGTCGTGCCAGGTGATAGCGGTTACCGCGAAACGAAGCGATCTGCTCCGGCACCGTTCCACTCCCGCACGGGACGCCGTTGCAGGACAAGAAACTCCTCCATCAGCCGCCACGGGCACTTGCCAATCTTCCGGCCGATGAACTGGCGGTTCACTGCAACCTCGGTACAGGCGTTCAGGTAGCCGGAGGTCACCAGGCCAAGCCGGGCGGCCTCAAAGGAACCCTCCTGAACCAGAATCGATGGGCTAAGGTGTACCGGATCCGGGGTGATGGGTACGACGGAGACGGCAGGATCTGAGGTGGAGACGTGGTGAAGGACCATGGCGGGGCGCAAGTGTAGCGTCGTTCCATCTTTGGAGGGATAACTTACCAGAACGGTATCACCACGATCAAAGATAGTCATAGATGTTCCAGTATTCCTGATCCCAGCCAACCGCTACTGGTTGAAGCAACTCGCGATGATCGTGCTTCCATTCCGGGCTGAGGAGACTTCCCGCGGGCAGCGCGCGGACGGATACCTTCAGTTGACACATTAGCCTGCAAACGATGGATTGGCAGAGGTGCCGCAGAATGAACACCTGCTGGAAGGTTCCGATGAGGTTTCGACGAAATAGCCCCACTTTTGAACGAAAGGGGACGGCTTCCACGATGCGGTCCAGCAAGAGCAACAGCTCACTGTAGGCAGCGAGTTGGGCCTTGGCCAGCTGGATGTTGGTGATGTCGGACTGGGCAGACAGGGACACGGCGCGAAGGGTGTAGGAAACGGACTGGAGCAACTGCAACTGGCCCCTGCTTCGCCAGAACGCTACCTGCGTGCCAAGCGAAGTGGCAGTACGCAGGAACTTGATCAGTTCAGTGACATCGGAGGGAAGTCCAGGGTCTGCGGTGTCCTGGGATTGACGAGCCAGATCCCCAGCAACCGTATAGGATTGGGCCATAGAGAATTGCGCCATACGTAGCTTTCCAGCATCATCCCT
>DAISIM010000025.1:0-52675 GCA_036821995.1 Bryobacteraceae bacterium | reverse complement strand
CATCCCTCTCCAGCAACATCCCGAGGCGAGCCGCAGATAGTCGCATTGTTCGCGTCTGGACAGTGCCTGACTAGTGCTTGACGAGCGAACCAACACGTGGCGAAGGAGCCGCTCTTCCACCTAGTGAGTGTTTCATCGGCGAGCATGGGGAATCCTTTAGAGCGGAAGCGATTTCTATACGGTTGGCGATCTCACAAACCAGACAACTCACGCGCAACCAACACCGGCGGGATGGGGTTGATCCCCCAGTGGCCGGCGTACCGAGTCACTGGGCGGGAGAACCAGAGTTTGCTGCGTAGGATGCGGCCGTCTCCACCAAGATGGTAACGGGCTCAAGCAGGAGGTTTAGGATCTCGCGCCGCTGTGAACGCCATCGGTCAAGGCGGGCACGTGAGGCATCCACCCATGTTGTCGGTGGCGGCTGGCGGGCTTCCAGCCACGCGATCGCTTCCAATCCCAAGGCAGCCGTCTCGTCGGCCTCGACCGCAACTTCGAGGCCATCCATCAGCAGCGCGGAAGACTGGATGGATCGCAAGGCAGAGGCATGGACAGCGCGCCACGACAACAGCCGGTCCAGCACGTCCCGATGAAGAGCCGGGCTTGGACTCGTGGTGAGGGCAGATACGGCCAGGCGGAGCTGTCGTGCTTCCAGGCTCTCTGGCCAGAGCAGATCCACCATCCGGTTGAGGGGACGGAATACCGTGTAGTCTCCGCTATCGGCGCGGAGATACCGCTTGACCGGTTCAAACATCGACAGCCAGGGGAGCAGAGGTTCAGGCGACGTGCCCGGTGGCAGAGCGCGGCTAAGCATCCGGCGCTGAATCTGCCGGGGGCTCACTCCCACCCACTCCAATTGGTCCAGGACGCTTGGAAGCCTCCGGTAGAGGGAGCCCAAATCCTTCACACTGGCGGGGCTCCAGAGGCGCTCTGCAATGGCGGCAAGGCGCGGCCAAAGCTTCAGTTCGAGGTTCTCCGCAGTGATGAATTCGGCCCAGCCGCAGGCTTCGCCCCCGTAGATCCGTGCTGCTTCCTCCGGGCTGAGTGACGCGGCCGCTCCACCCATAGGATCAACCAGATAGTGCTCCTCGGCAGAGAGCATGAGGTCAAGGTAGTAGCCGGCTGACAGAATTCCTACGTTCCCGCGACGGACTGATTCGGCCAACGCCTTCTGCCCGCGCCATGACTGCACCAGAATGGTGGGAGGAAGATCAGGATGCAGGATCTCGTCCCAGCCGATTGCGCGCTTGCCCTGCTTTTCCACAAGTGGCAGCACACGCTTGGTGAAATAAACTTGTAGGTCCTCTACGCTGGGAATGCCTTGAGCTTTCATGAAGGCCTGAATCCGGGGGTTCTCGCGCCACGGCTTCCCGGTTAGTTCATCACCTCCAATGTGGATGTAGGCGTCCGGGAAGATAGCGGCCATCTCTTCGAAAAGGTTTCCCAGAAACTCGTAGGTCTCTTCGCGGGTAGGGTCAAACGTGGGATGGAAGATGCCGAAACTGCGGATCAGCGAGTAGGGACCGGGGCGGGCGCCCAATTCCGGGTAGCCCACCAACCAGGACGCAATGTGCGTGGGCATACCGAAATCCGGGATGACGCGGATGCCACGGAGCCTGGCATATTCCACAAGCTCACGCATTTCCTCCTGGGTGTAGAACTGACCTTCCGCCCCCATTTCGTGGAGCTTGGGGTAGCGTTTACTTTCGATTCGGAAGGCTTGGTCGTTGCTGAAGAGAATGTGCAGTACATTCAGCTTCATGGCCTCCATGGCATCAAGCTGTCTCTTCACCACGGAAACGGGCAGGAAGTGGCGGACGGGGTCAATTTGCAGTCCACGCCATCCAAAGCGCGGTGCATCGTCGATCTGGATGGCGGCAAAGCCCTGTCCCTCCGGGCGGGTTTCCAGAAGCTGCAGGAGGGTTTGCAGGCCATGGCGCAGCGCATAGCCGTGGGCGGCGCGAAGGGTGATCTGCGAGCCGGTGATCTCAAGCTGATAGGCCTCGTCGACGCCGTAGTCAGGATAGGCGGGGGTGAGCTCCCTTGTCTCCACATGTAGCAGCGCAGTGTAGTCCACGGTGGCGCGGGAGGAGGGAAAGCGGATGCCGGTGCGGTGCGAGAGCTGCATTGTGAAGCGCTGCAATAGCTGTTCAACAAATGGATCCGCGGGACCGCCATGAAAAATCCGGAAGCCATTGTGGATGCGAAGGAAGCCACTTCCCGTGTTCCACTGTCGGGGCTGAGGAAGCAGCCGGGATCCGGATTCGGTAGCGAGAGCACCGTGCACGCCAACCAGGAAGAGCAGCAGGATCACAATCCGCCAACCTCGTGACCGGTGCGCGACCGGAGGAGTGCTGGAGATGAATCGGAAGCGTGGGGAATCCATGCTCTCTAGTATGTCCGACCAAAGACGTAGCGAATGCGGACGGCGGAAGCCAATGGCATCCGGCAACCGCGCGAGCCCCTGTAGGCAGTCCATTCCCATGTGGCGTCAGAGAATTGTGAATATACTGTGGAGAATGTGTGGAAAATGCTGGAATATGTCATCTGTTTGTAAGACTTAGGAGATATTCTTGAGGCGCGAAGAATGCAGGTGGATCCGTCCAACCCGATTCTTGAATCCCATGACGACACCGCACGCGACACGCTGGCGTTCGCTTTTGCACACCCTGTGGAGCATGGGAGCGGTGTGCCTGTTTGCGCTGTCGGGGTTGCTGGGCTACTTGGCTCTCATGGAAAGCGTTGCCGTTGCAACCAGTCCTGAGCAGGCCGCTTCTGCTCGTGTGTTGCATGCCCGTGTAGTCGCACCTGGTAGGGAGATACCGCCTGTTGCAAGGGGCTGGTGGGGCTACCACGTGGAACTAGATTTGCTGGCGACAGACCTCCAGCAGAACTACAGGGTTTCCGTAGCTCCACTGATGGCCTTCCCGTGGGGCGCGCGCGTAATGCGTGATCGCCTGCTTCGTTCGGGGGAAGTACAGATCTACCCGGATCCGGAAGCGCCCGGCACGATGCGGCTACGTCACGCAAACCTGGAGGGTGGCGTGTTGCTCCCATCGTTTTGTGCGTTTTGCGGCTTGCTGTGCCTGGCAGCCAGCCTGCGCTATCAGCCCTCGCTACTGGTAGCGAAGTCTACAGCCTCGCCGGACGGATCCACCAAGGCGTCACCGTCGAGCCCCCTGGCCTCACTGCCACCGTCTCCCAACTAGCCACCCAGCGGATAGTGGGTGGGCGCCGGGAGCAAAAATTCAGAGATATTTGTCTTTTATTCCCATTCTTTACTATGATGTGTACTTCGGGCTGATACGTTGCCAGAGTGTCGTTTCGGTTTCCGAAAGAGTACCGGATCTTGATACCCTGTTAGGTTACCTGACTGCGGGCAGAACGCTTGCTGCACGCATACCCTTTGAAGTCCGACGAAGGAGAAGTGAAGGCCTTTCCATGACGAATCCAATCTTTTTTCTTGCCCCACTGGGCAGTATTGTCGCGCTCGTGTTCGCGTGGATCTTTTACAAACAGATGATGAAGGAATCCGAGGGGACGCCGCGCATGGCGCAGATCGCCTCTTACGTGCGAACCGGGGCGATGGCCTACCTCAGGCAACAGTACAAGGTGGTAGGCATTTTCTTTGTGGTACTTACCATGTTGTTGGCGGTGATGTCGTATGTCTTGAACGTTCAGAACGAGTGGGTGCCTTTTGCATTCCTGACAGGCGGGTTCTTCTCCGGCCTGGCGGGGTTCTTCGGGATGAAGACAGCTACCCAGGCGGCAGCGCGGACAGCGCATGCGGCATCGATATCGTTGAACGGCGGTCTCTCCGTGGCCTTCCGCAGTGGCGCGGTGATGGGCCTGGTGGTGGTTGGTTTGGGTCTGCTGGACATCTCAGTCTGGTTTGTTCTGCTTTCGTACTTCTACCCCCCAGGAGATGTAGACGGGCACAACCTGCTGGTGATCACGACGACGATGCTCACCTTCGGGATGGGTGCTTCCACGCAAGCACTCTTCGCCCGCGTAGGGGGAGGCATCTACACCAAGGCTGCTGACGTGGGCGCTGACCTGGTGGGCAAGGTGGAGGCGGGCATCCCTGAGGACGATCCTCGCAACCCTGCAACCATCGCCGACAACGTGGGCGATAACGTGGGCGACGTGGCCGGTATGGGTGCTGACCTCTACGAATCCTACTGCGGTTCCATCCTGGCAACAGCGGCTTTGGGCGCGGCCGCATTCATGAACGAGCCTGCCACCCAGCTAAACGCCGTGATCCTGCCGATGGTGATTGGCGGTGTGGGAACTTTGCTTTCGATTGTGGGCGTGTACCTGGTGCGGACGAAGGAAGGTGCCACCCAACGCGATTTGCTGGATGCGCTTGGCAGAGGCCTGAACGCCAGCACGGTGCTGATTATCATTACCTCTTTCCTGGTGCTGCGATTCCTAGAGATTCCCAACGCGCTTGGTGTCTGGGGAGCGATTGTCGTGGGTCTGCTGACGGGTGCCGTGATTGGGAAGTCCACCGAGTACTACACGTCGCAATCGTATAAGCCAACCATCCGGATTGCGCAACAGGCAGAAACCGGTCCGGCTACGCTGGTAATTCAAGGAATCGGGACAGGTATGATGTCCACGGCAATTCCGGTGCTGGCGGTGGTCACGGGAACGATGCTCTCCTTCCTGTGCGCGTCCGGCTTCAACATGGCCAACCTCAATGTCGGCTTGTACGGCATTGGGATTGCGGCGGTTGGCATGCTATCCACGCTGGGTATCACTCTGGCTACGGACGCCTACGGCCCCATCGCGGACAATGCAGGCGGCAACGCGGAGATGAGCGGCCTGGATCCGGAAGTCCGCAAGCGCACCGATGCGCTGGACTCGCTGGGTAATACGACCGCCGCCACCGGCAAGGGCTTTGCCATCGGTTCGGCGGCACTCACCGCCCTGGCGCTGTTGAGCAGCTATATTGAAGAGCTGCGCATCGGCATGATTCGCCTGGGCCAGAAGACGATCGAACTGGGTCATGGTTCCGTGGTGGACATCAACAAGGCCACCCTCACTGACTTTGCCGACTACTTCAACATCAACCTGATGAACCCGCTGGTACTGGTGGGGATCTTCTTGGGCGCTATGCTGGCGTTCATCTTCTGCGGACTGACGATCAACGCCGTGGGCCGTGCGGCCAAAGCGATGGTGGATGAGGTGCGGCGACAGTTCAAGGAGTTCCCCGGAATCATGGAGGGCAAGCAGGAGCCGGACTATGCCCGCTGCATCGAGATCTCCACGAAGGGCGCGCAGCGCGAGATGATCGTGCCTTCCGTGGTGGCGATTGCCACTCCGATCCTGGTGGGGCTGGTGTTCGGCGTAGCCGGAGTGTTTGGCCTACTGGTTGGCGGACTGTCCTCCGGTTTTGTACTGGCAATCTTCCTGGCGAACTCGGGCGGTGCTTGGGATAACGCCAAGAAGTACATCGAAGAGGGCAATCTCGGCGGCAAGGGCTCAATGGCGCACAAGGCGGCCGTCATCGGCGACACGATTGGCGATCCGTTCAAGGATACTTCCGGACCCAGCTTGAACATTCTCATCAAGTTGATGAGCATGGTGGCGATCGTGATGGCCGGCCTGACCGTGGCGTACAGCCTCTTCTAGCCGTTTCCTCGAACAAGCGTTCCTCGCTCGTAAAGCCGGGGGCTCCCGCCGAAGGGGCTTCCGGCTTTTCTTGTTGGCGATGCCGCAGGCTGCGGGTATGATCAATGCAAGACAGGGGCTGTCGGCATGCCAAGCTATGAACTGAAAGTAAACGGGACTCCTCGGACGGTGCAGGCGCAGCCCACCAAACTGTTGCTGGACGTCTTGCGAGACGATCTTGACCTCACTGGAACCAAGTATGGTTGTGGTGAGGGGCAGTGCGGTTCCTGCATGGTACTGCTGGATGGTAAGGCCCGAAAGTCTTGTCTGGTGACCGTCTCGCAGGTAGGTCAACAGCCCATCGAAACGGTGGAGGGTTTGGAACAGGACGGGAAATTGCACCCGCTCCAGGATGCCTTTCTGCGCCACGCGGCCTTTCAGTGCGGCTACTGCACCCCGGGTATGTTGATGGCGGCGAAAGCACTGCTTTCGGAGAACCCCAAACCTACAACGGAAGCAGTGCGCCGGGCGTTGAACAACAACATCTGCCGCTGCGGTACCTATGGCCGGATTGTGGACGCCATCATGGAAGTGGCCGAAGGAGGAGCGCATGGCTGATTCGCCTGCTTCCACCGATGCTCGCGCGCTTGTGCGGAAAGTGGCCTACCGGCAGGAAACGGAGTTTGCGCCCGAACGCTATGAAGCCGCTGAGGTCCCGCGGTACCGGTTCGCACTCACCCGGCGCGCGCTGTGGCAGACGCTGGGCGCGGGCTTTCTGCTGACGGTGAGTCTGCCGTTATCTGGCCAGGAGGAAGACACCGCGGGAAAGGGCTCACCCAGCCAGCGTTTGAGCACGCGCTTCCTGTTTCAACCGCAGGAGCCCCTGCGCGTGCTTACCGGCAAGATCGAAATGGGCCAAGGCGCGCGGACTCTGCTTACGCAAGCGGTGGCGGAAGAGCTTCGACTGCCCGTGAGCGCGCTGCAAATCACCATGGGCGACACCGCTCTGTGCCCGGATGACGGGGGCACCTGGGCTAGTCTGACGAGTCCGCAGACCGTGCCGGCTATGCGCGCCGCTGCGGCCTTCGCGCGGGAACTGCTGCTGGACCTGGCTGCCCGGAAGCTCAGTGAGGAAAAGGGTAGCCTGCGATTCACCGCTACCGGCATTGCGGGTGCCGCGCGCGCGTTGACTTACCACGAAGTGGCCGCGATGGCAGCATCCGCGAGCGCGCCTGTTGAGGCCACAGTGACGCCGTCAGCGGAATGGAAAGCACTCGGGCAGAGCATTCCAACGCTGGATGGGCGGGATATTGTGACCGGCGCCAAGCGCTACGCCAGCGACCTGAAGCTGCCCGGCATGCTGCACGGGCTGATGGTGCGCGGACCGCACTACAACGGCAAGCTGGCGACTCTGCGCGGTGAGCCGAAGCTGCCCGAGGGAGTGCGTATGGTGCGCGACGGAGATTTCCTGGGAGTCGTGGCGCCTACATCTGAAGTTGCCAAGGAAGCCGCCAGTGGCATTCGCGCCATCTGGCGGGCCAACACCCTACTACCGGAATCGCGGCTGCACGAGGAATTTCAGGAGACCGCCAGGGAGCCCGTCGCCCAGCCTGGGGCCCGATACCCAGGGCTGATCACGAGGGGCGATCCGTTGAATGCCTACTGGAGTTCACCGCGCCGGCTGGAATCAAAGTATTCGCTGGCCTACATCGCGCACGTGCCGCTGGAGACCCGCTCCGCCATCGCGGAGTGGAAGGACGGCCAAGTGACCATCCACTATGGCTGCCAGGCTCCGTTTCTCGTACGCCAGGAAGTGGCGGAAGCGATGGGCATTCCGGAAAGCCAGGTGCGCATCCTCGCGCAGGATAGCGGGTCAGCCTTTGGTGGCAAGCAACGCGGAGAGATCGCGGTGGAAGTGGCGCGACTGGCCCGGGATGCGGGAGCCCCGGTGAAGCTCACCTGGAACCGGGAAGAAGAGTTCACGGCAAGCTATGTGCGCCCGGCTGGATTGCTTGAGGTGCGTAGCGGTGCGGACGAGGCTGGACGCCTACGAGCCTGGGAATTCCACAACTACAACTCCGGGGCGTCGGGAATCGCCTGCCACTACGACATTCCGCACGCATGGTGCGGGTATCATCCGGCGCGGTCGCCGCTCCGGCAGGGTTCTTACCGGTCACTGGCTGCGGTGGCAAATACCTTCGCCCGCGAAATGCACATGGAGGAGTGGGCCGCGGTGCTGAAGGAGGATCCCATCGCCTTCCGCCTACGCCATTCTGCGGACGAGCGCCTGCGGGAAGTGTTGCAGCGTGGTGCGGAAGCCTTTGGCTGGGGCCGCGCAGTGCGTATGGCGGGCGTGGCCCAGGGAGTGGCCTGCAACCTGGAAAAGGACGCGCGCATGGCGCTCTTCATTGAAATTCAGGTGCTGGGCGAGGAGGTGAAGCTGCGCCGGGCATTGATGGCCTTTGATGCGGGGGCCGCGCTGAATCCGGATAACCTCAAGAATCAGATCCAGGGGGCGGTTGTGCAGGGAATCGGCGGCGCGCTGTTTGAGAAGGTGGACTATCTGGACACCCGCATCCGCAACGCGCGGCTTGCCCGTTATCGGGTCCCGCGTTTTGAGGATGTGCCGGATGTCGAGGTACTGCTGATTGACCGCCGCGAGATTCCGGCCGCTGGCGCCGGGGAAGCACCCATCACCGTGGTTGCACCCGCCATCGCGGCTGCGATCCATCGCGGGACCGGGCATTGGGTTCGAGAGATGCCCTTGCTTCCGGCATTGGCCCGTATCGTCAACCCACGTCCGGCTGCCGAAGCCGCGAAACCGTAGAGGCACGAAGGAAGACGCCCATAGCGGCAGACCAGCCAACGCGACCTATTCCTGGAAGTAGGGTGTCTCCCAACTGCCCGTAAATACCAGTTCCCGCAGCGGCTTACGCGTGCGCTTCTCCAATTCCTGGTCCTTCATCCAGCCAGCGGGCAGCGTGTCGGCGTCTCCCTGGTAACCAACAGCAAATGCGGTCATGGGATGGAAACCTTCGGGAATACGGTACAGCTCGCGGATGCGATCAGGAACGATGCCGCCCATCTGGTGAAGCACCAGGCCTTCCGCGGTGGCCTGCGCGCTGAGGTTGCCCATCGCTAGGCCAAGATCGTGCTCCGCGCAACGGTTGGGGTTGCCGTTCTTGGTGAATGTCTCTTTCACGACCGTAAGCACGAGCACCGGTGCATGCTGCGCCCACTCTTGGTTGGCGGGAGCCAGGCAGGAGAGAGCCTGCGCAAATGCATCCGGGTTCTGCCGGGACGCCACCAGGAAGCGCCAGGGCTGTTCATTGAATGAGGAAGCGGCCCAGCGCGCGGCCTCCAGCAACTTCAAGAGCAGGTCGTTGGTGACCTGCTTTGCGGAAAAGGCACGTGGGCTCCAGCGGTCACGGATGACGGGTAGGATCTCAACGGTAGTTTCGGCTGACTTGGATGTGCGCATAGTTCGATTACCCGCGGCGGGGCCTGTCTTCCATTGGATGCCAGACTGCGGGAATGGATGCGGCCTGAACGAAGTGCCGCGGAACGAGGGCACTATTGCAGCTTGCCGCGGCCTTCTACGGGCCAGATCTCTTCCACCGTGTCGCCACGCACACCATAGACGCGCTCATGCAGGTTTACCGCCACGCAGATATGGTTCGGCAGAATGCGGAGACGGTCGCCCACACGGAACCCTGGATGTTCCTCGGGAAGGTCGATGTAGCCGTGCTCTTCGTTCATTTTCAGGAACAGGGCCTCCGGCGCTTCGCGCACCAGTCCAAAGGTGGCGTGGCCGCCGGTCACCAGCCGATCGGAGGAAAAGGTCTTTGAGCCGCCGTCGACAATCAGCCCCCCAGTGCGATTCGTGCTAACTACTGTCGTTAGAACGTGAGCGGCGCAATCATCCAGCGTGCAGGAGCCGCACTCAATGGTATTGCGGTCGTTGAAGATGTAGGTGCCGGGGCGGATTTCATTCAGCGCCTTCAGCCGGTGCGAGTGAAATAGCGCGGGTGTTGAGCCGCCGCTGACAATCTCCAGAGGGAGCCCCGCCTGCTTCCACGCAACTACCGTATCCTCAACAAGCTGCCCCAGCGCGTCCAACTGCGCCAGGCCACTGTCGTCCATTCGCTTCACATGGCCCGGATAGAAGTTAAAGCCCGCGAGGCGCAACCCAGGCAGGGAATCTACGTGCTTTGCGAGGCTTAGCAGGCTGGAGAGGTCGCCCACGCCAGTGCGGCCCAAGCCTACGTCCTCCTCAACTAGCACTGCGATTTCCAGGCCGCGTGCAACAGCGGCACGCGAAAGGCCATCGGCCACCTCCACTCCATCCAGCGCAACGGTAACCGAAGTCCGGGCGGCGACATCCATCAATCGGCTTAGCTTGGATTCACCCAGGACGGGATAGGCAACCAACAGGTCGGGCGTTCCACTGGATACCATCACTTCGGCTTCGCCCACTTTCGCGACGGTAAGGCCCACCGCTCCGAAATCCAATTGCAGTTTGCCAAGCAGCGGGCTCTTGTGTGTCTTGGTGTGGGGGCGAAGCCGCAAACCATGGGTGCGCGCATAGTCGGCAACACGGCGGAGGTTGCGCTCCATCATGTCGAGATCTACCACGATGGCGGGGGTCTCAATCTGGGAAATGTGCATCAACGCTATCATCCCAAACAGGAGGTTGTGCCGCATGCCGAAGAAACGCCGCCGCATCTTAAGCGCCACCACTGAGGTGAAGCGTCTGGCCCGCGAGCGCGTGGGACCAGTGCCTCCGTCCAGGGTAGAAGACAATCGCAAACCCATGCGAGAGGAAAAGCACAAGCAAGACTGGCGGGACTGGGTGACGCAAAGGGACTCGGAATAGCCAAGCCGTGGAACCGGGCAGTGGAATCGCTAGCGATTCGCCAACAGGAACTTGATATCCTGTTGCGGTGAAGCGAAGGGCATTCCTGGCTGCGTCTGGTTTGCTACCCGGTGCGTTCCTTTCCTGCAACCGGGAGCCCGTGGCGTATCCTGGCCGCGACATCAAGATGGTGGTGCAGGCTGCCCCGGGCGGACTTTCCGATACCGTTTCGCGAATCATGGCCAGCCAGATGGAAGCTTCACTCGGCGTTCCCTTGGTGTGTGAAAACAAGCCGGGTGCAGCTGGGGCCTTGGCCTTCTCCTACGTGAGCCGCCGGCCAGCAGATGGCTACACATTGGGCCATGCCCCTGTAGAACTGGCGATTCTAAAGACCTTGGGCTATACAGCGGTGTCCCCGGAAACCGTGGACCCCTTGTGCCTGGTCTCCAAGACCCGGCCCGTGCTGGTGGTTCGCGCATCCGGAGGAGCGGCCTCCTTTGGAGAGTTGGTGGACGCCCTACGCAAACGGCCAGGCTATTTCATTGCCGGCAATAGTGGCACCGGCTCCATTTGGCACCTGAATACGCTTCTGATGGAGCAGGCACTCGACTTGAAGTTGGTGCACGTCCCCTTCGGCGGTTCGTCGGCTTCCATCACCAACCTGATGGGTGGCCACATTGACCTGGCCGTGATGGGCGTCGGCGAGGCCATTCCGCAGATTCGGGCCGGCAGTTTGCGCGCGTTGGCGGTCTTCGATACAGAACGAACTCCCCTGCTGCCAGAAGTGCCCAGTGTGGTGGAACATGCCAGCGGAATGGCACATGGGAAGGCCTTCGGTGCCGTCGCCTGGAGCGGGTTCTTTGCACCTAAGGGGATCCCGGCCGAGGCCAGGAAGCGCCTGGAACCGGCCTTTCGCGCCGCTTTCGACAGCGCTCTGTTCCAGGCGGTCTGCAAGGAGCGGGCCATGGAGGCGGTGTTCCTGGACAGCCAGGAGTTCACCCAGTTCGCACGGCAGCAGGCGGCATTTTTCGCCCAGCGAGTGCCCTCCCTTCTGGGGGTGCGCCCTTGAGCGCTCCTTCGGCCAACAGGAAATCGAACAATCCCAAAGGTAGCGCCGGATGGGAGGCGCGCGGCGTGGCCGTGGCCTTCGCCATCCTGGGGATTGGCGTCTTGTGGGCCACCCGGCAGCTTCCCCCAGGGATCGGCTCACTGCCCGGCCCAGGGTTCTTCCCAGCGGTCCTTGCAGTGTTGATTCTTCTCTTTGCGGGGGTCCTCGCATTTGAGCGGAACTCCCAAGCAACGGAAGAGGCGGCCACCACCGCTGCGTCCTGGAACTGGCGCTTGCCGGTACTTACGGCGGCATCGTTGTTGGCTTATGTGGTTGTTTGGGAATGGATAGACTTTTTAGTAAGAACACCCTTACTGATACTGATTCTGATGCGCAGCAGCGGAGCAACATGGCGTAACACCCTGCTAGCAGCAGTGCTGTTTCCGGCTTCTCTTTATGTGATCTTCCAGCTTGGCTTACGCGTGGAGTTGGGGTAGAAACGATATGGATGCACTGGCGAGCGGCTTTTCGGCAATCCTGCATCCCATGGTGCTGCTGTACCTGGTGGGCGGCCTGCTGATGGGCGCGCTGTTTGGAGCGCTGCCCGGGCTTACCGCCACGATGGGAGTCGCTCTGCTGACGCCCATCACCTTCTGGCTGAACGCCGAACAGGGCATGGCCATGCTGCTGGGCATTTACTGTGGAGCTATCCCGGCAGGTGGCATTCCCGCATTGTTGCTGAATATCCCGGGAACTCCTGCTTCGATCGCTGCCTCCTGGGATGGTTACCCTCTCTCGCAACGAGGTGAGGCTGGTTTGGCCCTTGGTATTAACTCACTGTTTGCCCTGATAGGCCAGGTGGTGAGCGTGCTTTTTCTGGCCGTCGCCGCCTTCCCGATTGCCTCCTTCAGCCTGCGCTTTGGGCCTCCAGAGTACTTCGCGCTGGCGCTGTTCGGCATCAGCCTGATGGCTGGTGTTTCAGGTAACCAGATGGCAAAAGGGATGCTGAGCGGGATGCTGGGACTGCTGATCAGCACGGTTGGTCTTGACCCGATGATGGCTGTAGCTCGCTTCACCTTCGGCCATGCTGAGTTCTACGACGGCATCGCATTTGTGCCGGTAATGATCGGCCTATTCGGTGTCGGCGAAGTATTTCATCAAATGCTTACTGACTCAAGATCTACCCAGTCGAACCCCGAAATGGCAACGCCTCATAAGCTGGGCCGGGTACTGCCTAGCTGGGCTTCCTGGAAGCGCATGTTGCTGCCGGGGGCAATTGGTTCAGGGGTTGGGACCGTTGTTGGGGCAATCCCGGCAGCAGGTGGCGATATTGCAGCGGTGATCTGCTGGGAGCAGACGCGGCGCCTATCCAAGAGGCCGGAAGAGTTTGGAAAAGGATCCATTGAGGGACTGGCCGCCAGTACCACCGCATGTAACTCTGCCATTGGCGGCGCGATGACCACCATGCTGACTCTGGGAATCCCTGGCGACGCCCCGTCAGCAATCCTGATTGGCGCGTTGTTGATTCATGGTGTGCAGCCAGGCCCGCTCCTGTTCCGCGACAATGCGCCCCTCGTGTATTCGATTATCGGATTGATGTTGCTGGCGGCGCTGCTGATTTCCATCTTGGGCGTGGTGGCGGCGCGCCCGCTGGCGGCAGCATTGCGGGTACCTAAACCCTGGTTGTGGACCGCGATTCTGTTGCTCTCCGTAGTGGGTAGCTACGCCCTCGCCAATTCGGTTACCGACGTCTGGGTAATGATGGTGGCGGGCCTCCTGGGCCTGCTCTTTCGCTGGCTGCAAATCCCTCTCGGGCCCCTCGTGCTAGGGCTGATCCTGGGGCCGATGATGGAATCGAACCTGAGGCGAGCGTTAATCCTGAGCCGGGGCGACTGGCCGGGAATCTTTCTGCGCCCGATTGTCGCGTTTCTGGTTGTGGCTGCGGTAGTTTCCTTGGTGTGGCCGTTTATCCAGCACTATCGGCAGCGACGCCGCAGCGTGAGCACAGGCACTGGAACTGGGTCCACCTAGCCGAATTGGTGGTCTAGGCACTTTTTTATGCAGCGCAATTCCGCTGTAATTGTTAGTAAGCAAGGTTGTGGGCTTGTCTGGAGGTATTTCATGGCCAAGAAGCTATTACGAAGCGCGTTGATTGCACTGGCGGCGATTTCGCTGTGGAGCGTTGCCGGCATGGCCCAATCGGTGGAGTCTACTCCCACAGGGACGCGTATCTCGGCTGCGTCGGAATCTGTTGTGCAAGTGAAGCCGAACCAGGCCCAGATCAGCATGGCCGTGGTAACACAGGCCGCGAGTGCGCAGGAAGCTGGCACCCGGAATGCGCAGGAAACTGAGCGCTTGCTGGCGGCGTTGAAGCAGGCACTCGGGACAGGCGGCGAATACAAGACCAGCGGTTACTGGGTGAACCCTCAGTATGCGAATCCGCGCGACAACAACCGCGTGACGCAGTACATCGCCCGTAACAGCGTGGAAGTGACAATTGCTGACCTTGCAATCGTAAGCAAGGTGATTGACGCCTCAACCCGTGCGGGTGCGAACAACATCAGCGCTTTGCGGTTCAGTGTAAAGGATGAAGAGGCCGCGAAAACTTCAGCGCTGGTGCAGGCAACAGCCAGTGCTCGCGACAAAGCCGGGGCGATGGCAAAGGCGCTGGGGCTAAGGGTGCGCCGCGTCGTCTCCGTCACGGACACCGAAGCGCCGGCTGTCATGCCGCTCATGATGGAAGCACGTGTGGCCATGGCTGATTCCGCCAGCTCTCAGACTCCCGTGGAACCGGGAATGATTGAGGTGCGCGCACGAGTGACGGTTACGGTAGAGGCAAACTGAGCGTGTTTGCCGCTAATGCGCACCAAGCGCCGGCGTGGATTGCAGGTTTAACTTCGCCAGCCGTTCGGCTGCCGCTTCAATCGTTCGCCGCGATTTGGAGTAGGTGAAGCGGATGGCATAACGTTGCCTGCCCGGTTCGTAGAAGACAGATCCGGGTACGCCAGCAACGCCTCCCTCCAGCAGCAAACGGCGCGCAAATTGAACATCAGGCTCGTCGCTGATGTTTCCGTATTCGCACCATAGGAAGTAGGCTCCGCCTGGCTCATACCAGGTGAAGCCTGCGCCTGCCAGCGCATCGCAAAGGATCTTCTTGCGCGCCCAGTATTCATCCCGCAGACCCTGATAGTAGCTGTCAGGAAGCCTTGTCGCATGGGCCACAGCAATTTGGAAGGGGTGGGGGGCGGTGACGGTGTGGAAATCATGCATCACGTTCAGCCGCGCGGCGAAAGGCTCCGGAGCCACTAGATAGGCCACGCGCCAGCCGGTGACCGAGTATGTCTTTCCGGCGGAGATGATAGTGACGGTGCGCTCCATTGCGCCTGGCAGTGAGCCAATGCTGACGTGATGGTAGCCAGGCGCCAGCAGGTACTCGTAGGTCTCGTCGCTGAAGATGAACAGATCGTGCCTGATGGCGAAGTCGAGGATGGTTTGCAGTTCCTCGCGGGTGAACACCTTGCCGATGGGGTTCCACGGGTTCGACAGCAGAATCGCCTGCGTCTTTGCGTCCCGTGCGTTTTCCAGGGTCTCCATGGTGAAGGCGAAATCCGGCGCATCCAGTTCGATCGACTTCACATTTAGCTGCGTGGCCACTGACTGCAGCACATAATTCTCATACATCGGGGCGAAGGTGAGCACGGTGTCACCCGGCTCCAGAAGCGTCTCAAAGGCGATCATCATCCCTTCAGTGGCACCGCAAGTGACGACGATGTGCTTGTCGGGGTCAGCCTGGATGCCGTTGTAGCGCAAGAGCTTCTCCGCCAGCGCCTGCCGAAGGAAGGGCGCACCCTTGACGTCGGTGTATTGGTGGCATTCCTGGGCGATGGCGTCCATCGCCAGCTGCTTCATCTCCGGGGCCGCATCTTCATCAGAGAAGCCCTGGGCCAGATTCACCGCGCCATGCTCCCGCGCGAGAATGGTCATTTGACGAATGATTGACTCGCGCATGGCGATTTGCTTATTACGCATTGCTGGCAGAATCGCAGGTTTTGCAGGAGAGGCGCAACTTTGGCGCGACGAATGCACCGGCGAGCGACAGCCAGCAGCAATCAGTAATAGAAAAGAGTGATTAAATCCAGCAGGAAAAATTATTAGACCTGTTCACGGAACGGCATTAGAGTAAGGGACAGGCTTGTTTCCTTCCTGCTCCTCGTCCTGAGCGTTTGTGTGCTCGTCATTGAGCGCAATCCTACCTATTCGCAACTTGACCATTTGGGGGCAACTATGAGTTCTGTTTCGATGACGGAGTCAACGCGCGAGGAGCTTGCCGCACGCGGGCACTCCCGGCGCAGTTTCGGGCGAGTGGCCGCGCTTTTGACCGCCGGCGCATCCCTTCCTTTCTACAACGAGTTCGCGCTGGCGCAACGAGCCGCGCGGATGGAGCCGCCGCCCGGCGCGGTGCGTATCAGCTCTAACGAAAACCCATTGGGACCGTCTGAGAAAGCACTGGAAGCCATTTATGCGGTAGCTAAGAATGGCGGACGATACGGTGCCGCGGACACCCGGGGCTATGTGCAACTGGCAGCCAGCCTGGATGGGGTGAAGCCAAACTACGTGACGCCTTTCGCAGGATCCAGTGATCCGCTCTACCGGGCAACGGTGGCCTTTTCCTCACCCACCCGCAGCTTCGTGATGGGCGACCCTGGCTACGAAGCCGGTGCCCGAGCCGCGGAATTCATGGGCGCGAAAGTGCATCGGATCCCCTTGCGCAAGGACTTTAGCCACGATGTCCAGGCAATGGTGAAGGCAGACCCCAACGCGGGCATCATCTACATTTGCAATCCCAACAATCCGACGGGCACGATGACGACCCGCGCCGACATTGAGTATGTGATCGCCAACAAGCCCAAAGGCAGCATCCTGCTGTTGGACGAGGCCTACATTCATTTCTCAGCGGATGCCCCCGGCACTGACTACGTGGCACAAGACAAGGACGTCATTGTGTTGCGGACCTTCTCAAAGCTCTACGGGATGGCGGGCATTCGCGCCGGCTTGGCCATTGGCCGCCCCGACCTACTGGAAAAGCTGAGCAACTTCGGTGCCGGCATGCTGCCCGTAACAGGAACAGCTGCCGCCCTGGCGAGCCTCCAGGAGAAAGATCTCATCCAGAAGCGCCGAGCCATCAATAAAAACATCCGGGAGGATGTGTTCAGCTGGATGCACAAGAAGGGCTATAAGTTCGTTCCGTCAGAGAGCTGTAAGTTCATGTTGGAAACGAACCGCCCTGGGCGTGAGGTTTGGGAAGCGATGGCGGCAAAGGGAGTCATGATTGGACGCACCTGGCCAGCCTGGCCTACCCACGTCCGCGTGTCGATTGGCACCCAGGAGGAAATGAACAAGTTCAAGGCCGCTATTGAGCCCATCTTGGGCTAGCCCAATCCTAAATCCTAGATTCGATTGCCCCACCGGCGCGGAGGGCCAACTTCTGGCCCTCCGCGCCCAATGGCCCTTACTTGCACATTTCCGTGGTTTCGCATTATCGTGAGTGCGGTACCAGGCCCTGTATGCCTTACGAAGCTCACACTGCGACTGCCGCAAAAGATCGTTTCTTCATGCAGTCCCTCGCCATTCTTTATTTCCTCGCTGACATCTTTCTCGTTGCCTGGTTACTGCAGGCCGACAGCGCCTTCGCCCGCGTCGCGTCAGGGTTCTCAATCCTGGGGATCTCCGCGCTGTTGCTGCAAACCGTGGATCGCTTGCGGGCGGATGTCTCCGCCGGAGGACGCGGCATAACCGCCGAGAGTGGCACGCGCGCGAAACGAGCAATGGTGTTGGCGCTGGGCTTCGCGTCATGGCTGGGGTTGTACTACGTTGGCTGCAGCATTGGCGCCTATCGATACCTCCAGGCCCTGCAGCAGCCAGGTATCGGCGTAGTCGCAACGGTTTGGAATGGTCTGGTGATCGCCTGCGCCTATACCTACAGCAATGTGGGAATGCTCTGCATCATCACCGCGTTGATTGGCGGAATGGGTAGGAAGATGGCCCAATCAGAAAGCACCGGGCGCTTGCGCGAGGAAGTGCTGCAGGGACTAATTCCAAAGGCGATCCTGCGCAGTGTGGTGATTGCGGGTGTCGTGATCGCAGCCGCCCTTGCGCTGGGCAGCCCCACGACGTTCATGAACCCGGATCCGTATGTGAGCTTCGCGCTGATGATGTCGGCGGTTGGACTGATTAACGGCTACATGCCGCAGTGGTTTTACCACGAAGCTTGACCGGCAGCCAAGCGCACTTCCGCCAGCGATTGGCTCCGCGGCTCTGATTTTCCAGTGCGTCGCCTAGTGGCCCGTATTCGCTATTCCGCCAGCTTCTTTGTTGCGAAGGGCCGGGCAAAAGCCGCAGGCGGGTTGTGGTTGGTGGTGGATGCAGCCTTCCGGTACATTTCCATGGCCTTTGCGCGATCACCTTGTTTCTCGTAGGCCATCCCCAGCAGACATTGGATGAAGGGATCGTTCTGGTTCGCCTTCGCAAGCTCGCTAAGGGCGGTAGAGGCGTCGCCAGCGTACAGGGCGACATACCCGGTGAGGTAGGGCAGATACTGGGCCTGATCCTTGGCCATTTCCGCATTGCCGTCAAGGATGGCCTTTGCGGCAGTCACGTGTCTATTGGCGGCCTCATGCTGGCCCCGGCGAGCGGCTAGCCGGGCCAGCGCATGCTGCAACCGGAAACTCCAAAGGGCTACCCGCTCCGGCTTAATTCCCGGCTCCTTCAGCCCTACCTCGGTACCCAGGCGATACAAGCGCTCCGCGGTATCGAAATCGCCAGCGTCAATACAAACCCGCGCCGCTTCGTTCGTACGCTCGCCCTGCTGATAGAAGTCAGCCCGCTGGATGTCCCATTCGTAGGCCAGCTTCTCGTACTTCCAGGTGTTTTGGCAGTCGCTGTCAAAGGCATACGACATCGCCATGGCGCGCCATGCGGAGTAACGGGCCTGGGGCGTGGGCGCGAGGTCAATCGCACGCTGGAAGTGCTTGCGCGCCTCGGAGGTCCGGCCCAAGTGATCCAGCACTACCCCCGCCGCATTTTGCGCAGGCAGGGAATCAGGGTTCGCCTCCAGTTCCTTCTGGTAAACAGCGAGTGCGGCCACAAGGTTTCCCTGCCGCATCAACTGGCGGCCCTGTTGGAGAAAGGCCGGCTGGCTGGCGCCGCCGGGCTGCGCTACCAAGGTCCAAGGTGCGGCCAGGCACATAGCCAGCACAACGCAGAGAAGGTGAAGAGAGGAGCAAATCATTCTTGACCGCATGGGGCAATTATGTCACGCCCAGCGATGGGCGGCCCGGATGGTGTCACGCGAGTGGCAGCGCTACCAGGCTATGCACCTGGTTTCCGAAGCACGACGCGTGCCGTGGCAACATTGCCCGCCGCATCCGTAGCGCGCAGCACCAGGGACTGCTCATTAGAGTTGGTAACCCCATCCGGCACGATCAGCAGGTACTCCTCCTTCGCGCCATCACTGATGCCGTCCGTGGGAAGCACAACGGTGAAGGGCCGGGCATCCAATGCCATCTCCATGCGGCGGATGATGGAGATGGTGTCGACTACGCTCACCTTCACCTGCCAGCGGTCCGCAAGACGCTCCGGGGCGGCGACGGTGATCTGGGGTGGGCCATGGTCTACCACCGCCGGAACCCCCACAAGGCTGTTGGAGCGCGCCATGCCCTCAGGGTTATCCACCGCATCGGAGGCGGTCACGCGGAAGTAGTAGCGCCCATCCGCGAAGCGGCTCCCCTCAATCGCGTAGGTGGTCTCGCGGAGTTCTTTGGCGGCCACCTTCCACTGGGTTTCGTCTTCGGCACGGTAGGCCAGCTCATACACCATCGTGTCCCCATCCGGATCCTCAGCTTCCCAGGTGACCTGGACAACCGGCTCCACCAGCCTGCTGGTGCTGGCCACCGTACTGCCTGCGGGACCAGCAGAGGAATCCTCGTCTCCGCTGGCACTTACCGTGATGGTGTAGGCGGAGGTGGCTGCCGTAGCAGCTGCCTGCGAAGCAGCTACACCCCCTTGCGCTGCCGCCTTCAACTGGCTGGCGACGCTAACTGACTGCACCTTTGGAGCACCATTCTGCGGCAAGTAGGCGACCGTCAGGCGCTCCAGCGCAGGGCTGGCCGTGCCGCTGGCAAACCGGAGCCGCCACTGCAAGTAGCGCGCATTTGGCGAAACGATACGATGAGCGCCGTCTGCCACGCTAAGAGGCTCCCATTCGCTCCAGGTATCGTCCGGCCGAAACGCGTTTCCCGCCCGAGTTTCGATTTGCATGGCCGTGCCGTTTTCCGTCTCGCCTTGCGCACGCCAGGTCACCTGACCCCACCGCGACACCTTCTGTGCATCATGCACAGGAGAGTGGTATTCCGCATCCTCGGCCCCGTTCTGCTGAAAGCGGAACAACTTACCCTCATTCCCGGTGGTGGCCAGGAACCCCTCGTTCGCCGGAAGCAGACGGGTTGTTTGCCCCTGCCCCGTTTGGGTCAATAACGAAGTGCGTCCCTGCAGGTCCACCGCATAAATGCGGCCCTCGCGATCCGTAGCGGCTAGCAGCCGGTTCCCATCCAGCAATAAGTCATAGACGTTCTCCTCCTTGCTGCTCCAAAGTGTCTCCACGGTGTTGTCAGGACCAATTCGATAAATGGCTGAGCGCTCAACACCTGACATCTCATACAGCGCGGAGGAGGAAGTCAGCGGCGGAGCGGTGACCGCCGTAGGGTCAGCACCTTGCTGGGGGAGTTGCACTGCTTGCTGCATCCCTTCGCTGGAAGCAGTCACGGTGACGGTGGTGCTGATGGTGGGTGGCGTGGAATCCATCGGCGGACTGCCGGCGGCAGGCATCTGCTGCCGCCGCGCCACTGATCCGCCCATCGCCGCCACGTACAGGTCGCCACCCGGTCCGGGAACGATGGCCCGGATCTCCGGCAGTGGAGCATCATGCAATACGAAGGCGCGATCCTTGGCGGTGATGCGGTAGAGCAGTCCATTGGGCTCAGAGCCCGCCAACAGCCGGCCTTCGCGGTCCATAGCAAGGCTGGTGATATGGGCCTGCCCACTGTTGTAGTGCACTTCGCCGGAACCGGATCTGGAGATGGCGTACACCAGGCCCTCCGGCCCCGTCCCCGCGTAGAGCACTCCGTCGGCGCCCGCGGTGAGTGACCAGATGAACTGCGCTTTGGGTTGGAAATACTCCGTGGCGGTGTTTCCCTGAATGCGATAAACCTTCCCGTTGGGTGACGTGGCCGCATACAGCGCCCCATCCGCACTCATGGCCAGTGCGAAGACAGCCGGTTCAGGGGCTGTCCAAACCAATTCCGTGTTTCCGGACGGGCGGACTGCGTAGATGGCGCCACGGTAGCCGGTGCCCAGATAGACGGTTCCGTCCGGGGCGCGTAGTGCGCTCCAGATCACGGGCTGGTCAGGGGATGCTAGTTCCGTCCGCCGCATTCCAGGACGCAGCAGCCCGTCCCAGGAAACCGCTACTCCACGCATGGTCCCCTTAAGGAAATCCGCTGCACCCGCCATCTCCCAAGTGGTGGTTTGTGCACCCGGCGCAAGCACAGACGCGCACACAAGAAGAAGCATGCACCGGAACAGCCGATGCCATGGCCTCAGGTGTCCATCCACCGGGCTAAAGGACAGTTTCAGAGTATGGGCGTGCATGCGTCAGTTAGCCTTGACTTCCAGCTTGATGGTTTTGGCGCCCGTTACCGCGTGGGCGGGGAACTCAGTGGATAGCTCTGCCAGCGCGGCGCTTTGCAGGGCACTGCGGCCGCCCTTGGCGTCGGTGGAGCGATCCAGAATCAAAGCAGCGGATGGAGGAGGTGCAGGGAGGTCAGCCCCTTGAATGGAGTAGGTAGGTTCCTGCCGCCAGACTCGCAGATAGAGGCGATCATTCGTTCTCAAGCCGTTGATCAGACCCAGTAATTGTTCTGGACTGCGCGGCGTGAGTGAGCTGAATCGGGGAAAATCCAGCAGATTGAGTGTGCTGGCATCCGCCGCACTGAAGTAGAGCGGGCCAGCCGGTGCGCCCCGAGGGATGCGATATGTGAAGCTAGTGCGCTGTTCAGCGCCATTGGCATCCAGCAGGACGGCGTGCACTTCCACATCCTCGCCAGGGCTGGCCTCCTTGGCCGAACTCCACATCTGTTCAAGCTTCAGCTCCTGCCGTTGTTCCAATAATGTCAATTGGATATCGGCACCCGCCAGCGTAAGTTCAGTGAATCCGGATTGGAGCGCGTATCCCGCCGGCACCGATACCCCCAACGCACCAAGCAAACCCACCATCGCCCCGCCTGCATGTAGATTCCTGATCCGGAGCGGGGGCACGCCGTTCTGGAAACGTAAGGTAGCATCCACCCGCAAGGTAGCTGCTCCTACTGACCGTTCCGTAGCGTCAACCGCTGAGAACACTGCCATTTGCAGCAGGAGGGGGGCGAGAAAGGGATCGCGAACCATTTCCATCTGGTACTCGCGTTCCAATGAAGTCAATCCCGCCGCATCCTGCCGGGAGAGCGCCACGCGCAACGGAGCCATGGTTGCGGTTGCGCCTAGTTCCCCGGCAATCGCCACTGAGCGATCCTGGCGAATGACGCCCAACGGCTCACCGGAGCGCGTGATCTTGAACGAGGTGTTCCGGTTGGGCAGAACGGTGATGACTTCACTTCGCGCAAACGGAAGCTCTGTACTTCCGACAGACAGGAAGCGGTGGCCGAAGGCGTAGACTTGCTTTCCATCCACGTGCGTAACCGTCCCATCCGCCGCCACCTGCATCTGGCCCCGCATCAGTTGCACGCTAATCATTGATCCAGGTTCGGGTGGTGTGGCGCTTGCGCTGGGCGCGGGAGAGACGCTTTGGCCGCCGGAGAAACCCTGGGCAAGGGTGAAACCCAATCGCTCAGCCACAGGCGCGAAGTGCTGGAGAGTTCCCGCGCTGAAGCCCGAAAGGTGAACCGGGGTGCGGATCGCCTCCAGGATTGCTCCGCCCGCGTTCACTGTGCCGCTGGCTGCAAACACATGATCTACCGTGGGGTCCCCCGGCAGCACCCGCGCGGTTTCCGGCTGTCGGGTGTAGCCTGCCAAATCCTTAGCGACAGGTGAAGCGGCGACAGGAAGCGCCGGAGGTGCCCCCACCGGCCAAACAGCCAGCATCTCTTCAATGGGACGAATGCCGCAGATCGCCGCTGCAGCCATCGGAAAGCCCAAGGCCACGGCACCAAGGAGCTTGCCATCCACATACACAGGGCTGCCGCTCATCCCCTGAATGACGCCTGTTTCGGCCAGTGGGCCACCGCTTAGCCTCGCCAGGATGATGGATTGCCCTGGAGTAGAATTCTCCACGATGCCCAGGATTTCCACCGAGAAGCTTTCCACGTTGCCACCGGTAAACACCGTCCTGCCCGTGCCGGTCATGCCAGGCCTCACCTCCGACAGAGGCAGGATATTTGTTTGGGACAACAGGAGAGTACTGGTGATGACTAGGACGAGCAGTGTTGACAGACCCTTGTACACAGTTACAGATAGTTTATCCTGAAGGCAGGGGAAGTTCTGTCTCTAAAGCCGCAAGCCCTTGCCCGGAACGGAGCGCAGTTCAAGCGCGATGAGCACCAAGACCGACGAGATCATGCCTGCCGTGAGTGCTCAGACTCTCCCAGGAAGTAACTGGAACTGGGCCGCCCTGCTGTGGTTCGGGGCACTTGCCGTGCTCATCTATCTTCCGGTGCTTACCCGCTTGGTTGCCCAGTGGGACGCCGATGAGGACATGAGTCACGGGTTCTTCGTGCCCGTGATTGCGGGTTACATTGCCTGGCAGAAGCGCGCCGAGATTGCCGCTTTGGACTTTCGGCCAAATTGGCTCGGTCTTTTTGTCGTGCTTTATTCGGGAGTGCAGCTGCTCATAGCGACACTAGGTTCGGAATTGTTCCTGGCGCGAACGGCTTTCATCATCGCCATTTGGGGCATGGTTCTGTTGATGGGTGGGTGGCCGCTACTGCGGATTGTGGTTTTTCCTCTGTCCATCCTCTTTTTGATGGTGCCCATTCCCACCATCATTTACAACGAGATTACGTTTCCCTTGCAGTTGTTTGCCAGCAGCGTCGCGGAATTCGTTTTGGCCACGCTGGGATATCCAGTCTTGCGCGAAGGAAACGTGCTGGAGCTTGCCAGCCAGCGTTTGCAGGTGGTGGAAGCCTGCAGCGGAATCCGTTCATTGCTGGCGCTTACCTTCCTTTCCCTGATTTATGGGCACTTTTTTGCGCGGAAGATCTGGATCCGCGTCGCCTTATTTCTGTCAACCGTCCCGATTGCGATTAGCGCGAACGCAGGACGCGTCACTTTCACCGGAATCCTAAGCGAGATCAACACTGAGTACGCCACTGGCTTCTATCACACAGCTTCCGGCTGGGTGCTGTTCGCCGCTGGTTTCGTCCTGTTGATTGCGGCCCACCGGCTATTTGAATGGATAGGGGGACGGATTGATGGACTTCGCCGCACAGATGCGCAGCCTGCTGAAAAGTAAGTACGCAATCGCACTCACGTTGATGCTGGTGGCGCAACTTGCCATCCAGCAGGGTTATTCCCGTCAGGAGTCCGTACCCAACGTGCCGTCCCTGAAGGAGATCCCCACCTCGTTTCCCAACTGGAACCTTCTGCAGGAAGGAGTGATTGAACAGGGAGTGTTGGACGTCCTGAAGGCCGATGAAGCGATTACGCGCTACTATGGCGACGGCCAAGGCTATTTGAGCCTGTTCATGGCCTACTTCAAGACGCAGCGGACCGGACAAGCACCCCACTCTCCGAAGAACTGCCTGCCTGGTGGAGGCTGGACCCCCACTGAGTCCGGTGAGGTGGTGATACCGCTTCCCGCGCAAGGACGCGAGATCACAGTGAACAAGTACCTGGTCTCCAAGGGGGATAGTTCCAGCCTCGTGTTGTATTGGTATCAATCGGTTGACCGTGTGGTGGCTAGCGAATACCTTGCGAAGATCTATTTGGTCACCGACGCAATCCGCTACAATCGCACCGATACCGCGCTAGTGCGTGTGGTGGTTCCCGTAGGAAACGGGGATGTGGACAAGGCATTGGCCCGCGGAACTGACTTCATCCAACAGTCCTTCAGTGCCTACCAGGTGTATTTTCCGCCCGCCACCTAAAGGATTGATCAGGGTCTCTGGGAGTGGCGCGGCCGCCTTGCCGCTCAGCATGGAACTACAAGCTGCCATCACCGCGTTTGTTGGGTCCTTGCGGCGACAGGATGCCAGCCCAGAAACAATTCGTGCCTATGAGGCCGACCTAGGGCAGTTCGTAGCCTTTCTTTCTCCGCCGGGCGTCCAGGCGCCAGCGGTTGCCGCTATCGATCTCCTCACCTTGCGCGAGTGGGTAGCCGATCTTTTCCACCAGGGGAAAGCTAGCGTTTCTCTGCGGCGCAAGATTGCCGCGCTACGTGCCCTGTGGAAGTTCCTGCTAAGGGAGGGCATTGTTGCCCATGACGTAGCCAGATTACTCACGCTACCTAAGTTGCCGAAGAAATTGCCGGCTGTACCCTCTACCGAGAGCGTCAACACTTTGCTCGATCGTGTGTCGGATGGTACGGTTCCGCGGGAGACATTAGCGCGCGATATCGCCATCTTTGAGTTGCTTTATGGATGTGGCCTGCGTGTATCTGAGCTTGTTGGCTTGCGGTTGGGAGACATCCATTGGAGCGAACGGACCCTGCTCATCCGCGGTAAGGGACGTAAGGAGCGTCTAGTCCCCTGTACGGAGAAGGTGATGGAGGCGCTGCGTCGCTGCATCACGCAGCGCCAGAGCGCAACGGGAGTTACAGCGCGCCAGCGTTCAACCAGTACGGAGACTGTTTTCCTAAGTGAGAGAGGCAAACCGCTTTCGGATCGATCGGTCCGGCGAATTATCACCTCGTATGCGGAGGCGCTATCCAGCCTGCAGGGCCTTCATCCACATACTCTGCGGCATGCGTTCGCGACGCATTTGCTGCGTGAGGGGGCGGACCTACGTTCCATTCAGGAGTTGCTTGGGCATGCGCAGCTTTCCACCACGCAGAAGTACACCCAAGTAAGCCTCACTGACCTGATGGCTGTGTATGACAAGGCTCACCCGCGAGCACGCGGTGATGTGGATACCTAGCGGGCGAATCGCCTAATTATCGTCGCCGCTTACCTTCAGGACCGCAAGGAAGGCTTCCTGCGGGATGTCCACGCTGCCGACGCGCTTCATGCGCTTCTTGCCTTCCTTCTGCTTTTCCAGCAGCTTGCGCTTGCGGGAGATATCGCCGCCGTAGCACTTGGCCAGCACATTCTTGCGAATGGCCGGAATGGTTTCGCGCGAGATGATCTTGCCGCCAATGGCTGCCTGCAGCGCCACCTCAAACATCTGCCGAGGGATGAGTTTGCGAAGGCGCTCCACCAGAGCCTTGCCCCTTTCGTACGCAAAGTCCCGATGGACGATGATGGAGAGCGCGTCCACCGGTTCGCCCGCTACCAGAATGTCCAGTTTCACCATGGGCGAAGTGCGATGCCCTGCAAAATGGTAGTCAAGGGAAGCATAGCCTCTGGAGCAGGATTTCAGCCTGTCATAGAAATCGAGCACGATCTCGTTGAGTGGCATTTCGTACACCAGCATCACGCGACCGCCGCCAATATAGTCGAACTTCTTCTGGACGCCGCGCTTTTCCTGCAGCAGGTTCAGAATTTCGCCAACGTACTCTTCGCGCGAAATGACGGTGGCCTCGATCACTGGCTCTTCAATGAAGTCGATTCCGGCCGGGTTGGGAAGCCGGGTGGGGTTATCCACCTCAATCAGCTCGCCGCTCTTCAGAGTGACACGATAGCGAACTCCGGGAGCAGTGGTGATCAGGTCAATGTCGAACTCCCGCTCCAGACGCTCCTGGACAATCTCCATGTGAAGCAAGCCCAGGAATCCGCAGCGGAATCCGAATCCAAGCGCAACTGAGCTTTCCGGTTCAAAGTTCAGCGAGCTATCGTTCAGGCGCAGCTTTTCCAAGGCTTCCCGAAGCTCTCCGTGGGCGTGGCTTTCCACCGGATAAAGGCCGGCGAATACCATTGCTTTCGATTCCTGGAAACCCGGCAGTGGTTCTGTGGCACCGCCCAGTTCCAGAGTGATGGTGTCCCCCGTCTTGGCATCTGCGACGTTCTTGATGTTGGCGAACAAAAAGCCCACTTCGCCGGCGCTTAGCTCATTACAGGGAATGGGCTTAGGCGATTGGTAGCCAAGGCCGTCCACCTCAAAGGTCTTTCCTGCCGCCATCAGGCGAATTCTTTGGCGGACACGGATGCGACCGTCTACCACGCGGATGAGAACAATCACCCCGCGATACGGGTCAAACCAGGAATCGAAGATCAGGGCGCGAAGCGGAGCCTCGGGGTCACCCTTTGGAGCCGGAACACGCTCGACAATCGCTTCCAGGATGTTGTCAATGCCCAATCCAGTTTTCGCACTCGCCAGCACCGCCTCGTTACGGTCAAGGCCGATCATCTGCTCAATCTGGTCCAGAATGCGGTCAGGCTCAGCCGCCGGCAAATCGACCTTGTTCAGAACGGGGATCAATTCCAGGTTGTTCTCGAGTGCGAGATACGTGTTGGCAAGCGTTTGTGCCTCAACGCCCTGAGATGCGTCTACCACCAGCAGGGCACCTTCACAGGCCTGCAGGCTGCGGGATACTTCGTAACTGAAGTCTACGTGGCCAGGAGTGTCAATCAGATTGAGCTGGTAAAGGTTCCCGTCCTTGGCCTTGTAGTCAAGCCGGACCGAATGCGCCTTGATTGTAATACCGCGCTCACGCTCAAGGTCCATTGAGTCCAGAACCTGCTCCATCATCTCCCTGTCGGAGAGCGCACCCGTGGTCTCCAAAAGCCGGTCAGCCAACGTGCTCTTGCCGTGGTCGATATGCGCGATGATAGAGAAGTTACGGATGTAGCGTGGATCCATGGAAATCGCTTCAGGAAGGCCCTGCTTTCAGTATCCCATAGCGGCAGTTTTTGCCCGCGCGACACGCGCGATGTGGCCGATGAAACACTTGTCCTCCCTCAGCTTTCCGATGGCTTGAACCCCGCTGCTGACGCATCCATCGGGAAGGAATCATCACCGTGCCTCAACGAACTTTTGAAGGTCAGCTCTCCTCCAGCGGGCTCCGCTTTGCGATTGTAGTGAGCCGATTCAATAGCCTGGTGACGGAAAGATTGCTGGGTGGCGCGTTGGATGCCATCGCGCGAACAGGCGGAAATCCTGATGAGGTTCACGTTGTTCGTGTACCGGGTAGTTGGGAGCAGCCTCTGGTGGTGAAGGCCCTTGCGGCGCGCAAGGACTATGACGCACTCATCTGCCTGGGTGCGGTAATTCGGGGGGACACCCCCCATTTCGACTACGTCGCCTCAGAAGCAGCAAAGGGCATTGCAATGGCTGCCATGGAAGCAGAGATTCCGGCTGCGTTCGGCATCCTTACCTGCGACTCGCTGGAACAAGCCCTTGACCGCGCAGGAGCCAAGAGCGGCAACAAAGGGTTTGAAGCAGCGATGACCGCAATTGAAATGGCGGATCTTCTCAAGAAACTTCGTTCGGAGTAATGCATGCCCGCCAGATACAAATCTCGCCAACGCGCCCTTCAGGTACTCTTTCAGTGCGACCTCCGCGAACACGGAGCTAGAGAGGGTTTGGAAGCCTACTATGGCTCACTGTACCTGGAGGAAGGCGAGGAGAGCATCGGCACGGACACATTGATGGAGGAACTGGTGCATGGCACCATGCTGGGAATGGCCGGGATTGACCAACTGATCCAGGCGCACTCCTTGAATTGGCGCATTGAGCGCATGCCGCTGGTGGATCGTAATATTCTACGGATGGCGATTTTTGAGATGCTGCATCATGGCACGCCAGCTCCGGTCGTTATCGATCAGGCCATTGAACTTGCACGCCGCTTCTCTGGGGAGACCTCAGTACCCTTTATCAATGGCGTTTTGGACGCGGTTCGGCGCAGTCAAGCCGAGGGGTCAGTAGCCGCCTCAATCCCCGCGCAGGACGACTAGCGGCTTTTGGTCAAGAATGCGGGCGCTGGCCAGCCATCCGGCCAGATTAGAAACGACGGTTGTAGATATAATGCAGACCGACACCGGCAGCCAAGCGATCTCATAGCTTGCCTCAAAGAACCTCGTCAAAAGAAGAGCAGAAAATGCACTGGCGAGGAATGCCCCCATCATTCCAGCAACCACCCCCAGCAGCGTGAACTCCACGGAAAAGATCGTACTCAGCCTGCGACGGGTGGCCCCCAGCGTCTTCAGGATGGCTACTTCGCGAATCCTTCGCAGCCTCGTTCCAGCGACGCTGGATGAGAGAATGATCACGCCCGCCAAGATGGCGAACAGTGAGATGAATTCTACAAAGATCGTAACTTGATCCAGAACTTCCTGGACGATGGCGAGTACGTCTGCCACATTGATCACAGTGATGTTCGGAAACTGCTTGAACGAAGCCCTTTGGAGGTTGGGAACGTCCTCTGGATTCATGCGTACGGCGCCAAAGTAGATGGTAGGAAGCGCTTGGAGTGCGCCCGGGGAGAAAAGAAAGTCAAAACCTCCATCCATTCGCCCTTCCGCAGTCTTGTGAACTGCCAAAACCGTAGCCTCCACGGTTTGTCCTGCAGCCACCCATCGGATTGGCGTGCCCAGGTCAATCTGTAGAGCCTTCGCCGCCTCCTCGGCCACAGACACAAAACCTGGTTGCCCTGGTGCGGGTATCTGGGTCCACCACGTTCCATCTACTATAGTAGTACCATCCGGAGCAGCTGCCGCCTCTCTGCCGTTGCGTTCCCGTAGAAAGCGCCGATCGAATCCTTCCAGTTTATAGTCTGTGAGTTTGCGGTCGCCTACGCGATCCAACCGCATAGAGACAGAGCTTTGGATCACGGGGTCATTCAGCAATCCAGGCTGGCTGCGGATTGTGGCCAGCAAGGGTGCCTGCTGATCTGGCTGGACGTTGATAAAGAAGACGTTAGGTAGCGTTGGGGGGGCACTCGCCACCAAGCTTTGCAGCATCGATCCCTGCACAAGGTAAACCGTGAGGGTAAATGTAACGCCAACGCCCAAGGCCACCAAGGCTGCCCGGGCGTGGTTGCCGGGCCGGTAGATGTTTCCTAGTCCGTGCCGGAGAGTAGCTGGCATTCGCAAGGTTTTCCTATCCAGTACGAAACGAAGTGCCCGAAGAAGAATCCATCCCGTTGCATTCAGTAACAACAAGCTCACCAGGATGGCTCCCACGAAGTAGGCACCTAAGCGTACCGAGTTGCTCAGCCATGAGGCGATGGCGCCGATACCAATCACCAGCACCGCGCCGGTCAGAAATGCCGAACGCGATTCGCGAAACCAGCGGCGCCATCCCGTTTGCACTTCAGCTACTTCACGGCGAAGAATGAGATTCGGCTTTACTCTACGAATATCGATTAAGGTAGGTAGAGTAAACAGCAAGGTGCTAAGGATTCCCACCGAAATCCCTTGCAGAGCTGACCATGGCTCCCATCCAATGTCTGCGGCTACCGGAAAGTATTTCTCCAGTAGGATGGGGAAGCTACGCTGCACCAGTGTTCCCGCCGCAACGCCCAAACAGGCGCCTGACGTTCCAAGAATGAGTGTCTGGATCCCATAGATCCGAAGGATTTGCGAGGAACGTGCACCTACCGCCTTCATGATGGCGATGGAATCCAGCTTCTGTTGAAGGTGGGCTTGCATGGCCATACCTACACCCAGGGAGCCCACGATCAGGGCAATCAGGCTTACCAAACTCAGAAAGGTGGTTGCACTCTCCAGGCCGCGATTGATGGCTGGATGGACTTGGCGGAAATCAGAGATCATGGCCGTGGGGAAGGCGTCCTTCAGACGGTCCCTGACCAATTGCACGTCAACTGTAGGACTTTGTGCATTTGCGGGAGGAAATCGAAACAGAATCCGCTGTGCCGCGCGGCTGCCTTCGGTGATGAGGCCGGTACGCTCCAGAGCTGCTCTACTCATCATGACCCGAGGCCCTGCATTCAGGCTTCCTGTCATGCGGTCAGGCTCATTTTCGACGGCTCCAGCAACCTTGAACTCTGCTGCGCCAAGGCGGATTTCATCTCCGTTCTTCAGGTCGAAGCGGATGAGCAGATCCTCCGCTACGAGGACCGTATCCTCGGTAAGCAGCTCCGGTAGTCCGCCAGGAGTGGTGGCTCGGAACTCTCCGTAGAACGGGTACAGTGTTGGTTCTACTGCCTTTACAGACACTAGAACCGGTACAGAATCGGGACCGGCGGAAAGCATCGACACCGACTCCGTCACCCATGTGTGGCGAACTCCAAAGCCCTCAAGGTCCTTCACGACTGCCCATTGCGGATCTGTGGGCAGCCGGAAGTCACGGACGGATAGATCGGCAGCCATCAAGGTGCGCGCTTCCTTTAGAAGGACGTCACGGAACAAAGTACTGAAGCCCCGGACGCCTACGAGGGCGGCCACTCCCACGGCGACAGCAGCCACAATGAACGCAAATCGGCCGAGGGAGGCACGGGACTCTCTCCAAGCAATGCGCGCAGCCAGGCCCCACGGAAGACTGCCGGCCTTTGGCACTGGCAGCTCGGGTTTAGGTTCTATGAGTGTAGAAAGTCCGATCATCAGACTGACTCCATCGCAAGGGCTAACGGAGTCTGCAGTTCGTCGGCAATTACCTCGCCATCTCGCAAGACAATGCGCCGGTCAGCATAAGCGGCAAGTGCAGCATCGTGAGTCACCATCACGAGGGTGGTGCCCATGCGCCGGTTGATCTGAATAAGGAGTTCCAGGATATGTTGCCCATTAGCGGAATCCAGATTCCCGGTGGGTTCGTCGGCGAACAAGATGGAGGGGCTGGTGATGAAGGCCCGGGCGAGAGCAACGCGTTGCTGCTCACCACCGGAGAGCTGGACAGGATAATGGTGTCCACGGTGGGCTAGCCCGACTTCGTCCAGCAGCCCACGAGCCTTGGCGGGTCCGTCACCAGCTGCGCCAGAGAGCTCAAACGGCAGCAGGATGTTCTCCTCCGCAGTCAGGGTGGGAATGAGGTTAAACGATTGAAATACAAAGCCAATCTTGCGGCTTCGCAATAGTGCGAGGTCGTCTTCGGCCAACTGGGTGATGTCTACGCCATCCAGGCGGATGCTACCGGAAGTCACCGCGTCCAAACCGGCCAGCAGACCCAGCAGGGTGCTCTTTCCGCTGCCAGAGGCACCCATCAGTGCAACAAACTGCCCGCGTGGAACCGAGAAATCAATCCCTCTCAGGATCTCAACCCGATGCCCGCCGTTTACGATGGTTTTAGTGACGCGTTCCACCTGAATGTTTGTGTCGCGTTCCACCGTTGAACCTGGAGAATCCACCATGCAATTTCGTCTATCCTCTCTTTGCGACGCGAACCGGGGCAACCACGGCCACGTCGCTATGGCCATCACCCTTAGTGTACTGATGATGTTGTTCTGGAATGGCTGTGGAAAAGAGGCGGCGGCTCCCACCAGGCCGGCGGACGCGAGCGTGACACCCGCTCAACCCGAGGAGCAGGAGGCGAAAGTGGAGCCAGGCGCCACGCTCACTAATGAAGACGATGGCAGGCCGGTTCTTGTTGCATTTGGTGACAGTCTAACTGCAGGTTATGGTGTAGATCTGGTATACAGCTACCCGGCATATCTACAGACGCTCCTGGATGCCGGCGGATATCGGTATCGAGTGGTGAATGCAGGCATCAGCGGTGATACCACGGCAGGTGGCCTGACGCGGCTGCCAAACATCATTGCCATGAAGCCGGCAGTGGTGGTGCTGGAGCTAGGTGGCAATGACGGTTTGCGCGGACTGACGCTAAATCAGACTCGCGAAAACCTCGACGCGATCGCGACTGGACTACGAAAGCAGGGGACGGAGGTCCTGATCGCTGGCATTACTCTGCCTCGCAACTATGGCCCCGACTACATCCGGGATTTCGAGCAGATCTACGTCGATCTTGCGCGTAAGCATAAGCTTCCATTGCTACCGTTCCTCTTGGAGGGAGTCGCCCTAAATGCCAAGACCGAAGACCTGATGCAGGAGGATGGCATTCATGCGCGTCCAGCGGGGAACCAGATTGTGGCGCAGAATGTGTATGACGCACTGAAGCCTATTCTGACGAAGGCTTCTGAGCAGGCGATTGTCCGGCAGCCTGCTCCCAGGCAAGCTGAATCGCGCTGAGGGCAGAGATTGCCGCAGTTTCTGTGCGGAGAATCCTACGCCCCAGCGACAACGAAACGAAACCTGCATCCCGGGCTTGTTGCCGCTCCCGCGGATCCCAGCCGCCTTCCGGTCCCACGAGAAGCGTGATCCGCTCGCCCTGTGTTCGGTTCGCAGTGAGCGGAAGGATATCAAACAAGGGGTAGCCACCTCCCTCATCCAGCAAATAGCGAAGAGTTCCCGGCTGGCCAAGCATCTCGCCAAGGGACATGAGGGCCGCTACCTCTGGCGGAGCGACGCGATGACACTGCTTGGCTGCCTCCATGGCGATCCGCTGCCAGCGTTCCCGCCGCTTGTCTGCTGCCTTCTCCAGACCGCGTTCACTACGGATGGCAGCGAATGGGACAATCAGGCTGGCGCCGAGTTCCGTAGCCTTCTCCACGAGCAGCTCAAATCGATCGAATTTGATGAGTGCAGCGCAAAGGGTAAGGTGAAGCAGATCCGGCGACTGCGGGATCTCATCGAGAACTCGGAACGTAACCATATCCTTACGGAAATCAGTAATCTCAGCCAAAAACACCCTAGCCCCATCGGAGAGCTCATACCGTTGACCCTTTTCTGCGCGCAGGACCTGCCGCAGATGCTGGGCTTCCTCGCCCGAGACGATGGCTTGATGGGAATAAATTTCGTCTACAAAGAACCTGCGCCGGGCCATACAATGAAGGTTCGCCCAGCCTGGAGCCGGGCGCAAGGACCTCCGACCATGATTGCGCATCTCCGTGGCGAACTTCTCGAAAAACATCCCAATGGGGCGGTAATTGCGTGTGGCGGTGTGGGCTACGCCCTCACGCTTCCCGTTTCCACGTTTACCGCGCTGCCGGAGCCGGGAGCGGAAGCCAAAGTCCACGTGTACACCGCAGTGCGCGAGGACGCCATCCAGTTGTTCGGCTTCGCAACGATAGATGAGAAGCAGATGTTTGAGCAGTTAATCACCGTAAGCGGCATCGGTCCTAAATTAGCGGTGACGATTCTGAGCGGTATCGGGGTAAAGGACCTCGCTGCCTCAGTATTGGGTGGGGATGCGGCCCGTTTGGTACGCATTCCCGGCGTTGGCAAAAAGACGGCGGAGCGGATTGTGCTGGAATTGAAGGACAAGTTCCAGAAGTGGGGAATTGCCGCGGCTGTCGCTCCTGGAGTTGCCGCTGTTACTGCGCTGAAGCCGGTGGAGGAGGATGTACTATCCGCTCTGTTGAATCTAGGCTGTGCGCGTCCCGCCGCGGAATCAGCGTTGTTGAAGGCCAGAGACGCAGTGGGCGGGGGCGACTTCGAGAAGCTCTTCCGGAGAGCGCTGGAACTGGTGCGCTAGCATGCGAGTAAGCGTTCCGGTGGCAGCGGGTGGGCCGGCGCGTGCGAACGGAACAGGCCTGAAGCGTGTAAGGTGGTACGCATGAGTAACTCCCGGCTGGTCTCGGCAGCCGCTGATGATGACGATCTGCAATTGGAGACCAGCCTGCGCCCACGGCAGCTGTCGGACTTCACCGGCCAAAGCAAGGTGAAGGAGATCCTTGGCATTGCCATTGAGGCAGCTCGGCAGCGGGGTGAGGCACTGGACCACGTTTTGCTGTATGGTCCGCCAGGACTGGGCAAGACCACGCTGGCAACCGTAATCGCCAACGAACTAGGCGTCCCGTTTGACCAGACTGCCGGCCCTATCCTGCAGAAGAAATTGGACCTGACTGGAGTTCTAAGCAACGTGCGGCAGAGCCAGGTGTTCTTTGTGGACGAGATCCACCGGCTACTGCCCGATATTGAGGAGATGCTCTACAGCGCGCTGGAAGACTTCCATGTGGACATCCTGATCGGGACCGGTGTAGCCGCGCGTACCCACACACTGCCGATCCCGCGTTTTACCTGCATCGGCGCCACCACGCGACAGGGACTATTGAGCGGACCCCTCAGGACGCGCTTCGGCATCGTGTTGCGGCTGAATCCCTACGATGTGCCGGAATTAACAGGAATTGTAGAACGCTCCGCCCGCCTGCTGAACGTAACCATTGAGCACGAGGGAGCTGCCGAAGTAGCGAGGCGGAGCCGGGGTACACCACGGATCGCCAACCGGCTTCTCCGCCGGGTGAGGGACTACGCACAGGTGCGGGCAGATGGGGCGGTGACTCAACTGGTGGCCGCCAAAGCGCTGGATCTGCTGGAGGTAGACCGCTACGGTCTGGACGAGGTAGACCAGAAGATCATGATGACGATTCTGGAAAAGTACAACGGCGGTCCGGTGGGCTTGAACACAATTGCCGCTTCCATTGACGAGGATGCCTCTACGATTGAGGAGGTATATGAACCCTACCTCATGCAGTTGGGCTTCATTGACCGCACTCCCCGGGGACGGGTGGGAACCTTGCGCGGGTTTGAGTACTTTCACATCAAGCCGCGCGGCGGTTGGGGTACCACACCCGGCCAGGAAAGCTTGTTCAGTTAGGGAATTCTGATCAAGTTTTGTCGACGTGGCGTCACCTTGGTTGCCGATCCTGCTTCTTTCGGAGTAACAAATCTGATATAAACACGGACACAAGCGTCTTGTATGACGGCGACATCGCCCAGATGGGCCGGCCAGCGGCCGCATCCCCGGGGAGGGAGGGAACCGATGAGCGATTTCGGAAGATGGCTATGGACGGCAGCACTATGCTGGTGGCTTTGCGCGCCAGCAATGGGGCAAGAGAGTCCGGCACCGGTTTCCGAAGGAGACACGGTGGAATATTGCCTGCGCTGCCACGGCATGCAGACCATGGGGCAAGTGGAAGTGCTGGGACGCATCCGCAGCCTGGCGGTGGATGGAGAGACCTTCACGAAATCAGTGCATGGCGATAAGTCCTGCACCTTCTGTCACTACGGGTTTGGGGAATTTCCGCACCCTGAAAAGGCAGTGGCGCGGAGAAAGCCGCAATGCAGCAGTTGCCATCGGGGTGCCAAGTACGAGAGTTGGGGATTTCCCACCATCGTGGAAGAGTTTGACTCCAGCGCACACAAGACCGTGCTGGGGGATGCGTTCACCTGCTTTGCGTGCCACAATCCACATACTTTTGACCCTTCCCGTGAGGCCCGCAGTATCCCGCTGACAGTGGAGTATTCGAATGCGATTTGCATGCAGTGCCACCAAGACCGGGAGCGCATGGTAACGCGCTTTGCAGTGGCAACCGCGCCCCTGGAGGCGACACACGCGTTCCTGCCCAACCGGGATGTCCACTGGCGCACGGTCCGGTGCATTGATTGCCACACCGCTCCGAATGAGCGCATGGTTTCACACAAGATCCTGCCCAAGGCAGAGGCCGTCAGGAACTGCGTGGAGTGCCACTCTCAGGAATCCCGGCTGATGAACAAGCTGTACATCCACCGTGTGGAAGAGGAGCGGCAGACGGCGGGATTCTTGAATAGCGTCGTGCTGAACGATGCCTATGTGGTGGGAATGACGCGAAACCGCTATCTGGACGCGGCCAGCATCGTGCTGGCGGCGATTACCCTGCTGGGCATCTTTTTGCACGCCTTGGGAAGGTATCTGGCAAGACGAAAGGGGAAGCGAACATGAGAAAGCCTGTTGCGCACTACCCGCTATGGTTGCGGGCGTGGCATTGGACCAATGCCGCGTTTTTCGTGGCGCTGATCGTGAGTGGACTGGCCCTGCACTACGCCTCTCCAGCGAATACGATTTTGCCTTTCCAGACAGCCCGCATTATTCACAACTTCACAGGAATCGCATTGTCGGTCGCGTACTTGGTATTCCTGCTCGGAAACATCTTCACCCCCAACGGCAAGCACTATATCCCTAAGCGCGCTGAGCTTACGGAAGGGCTGTGGGTACAACTGAAGTACTACCTGGTGGGAATCTTTCGAGGAGATCCGCATCCCTATCATCACAGCGACGAGCAGAAGTTCAACCCCATACAGAAGCTTACCTACTTGGGCATTATGTATCTGGCGGCACCTGTGGTGATTGCAACCGGAATTGTGCTTCTGTTTCCAGAGGTCATGCCCCGGCAGATATGGAACATGTCGGGGGTTTTGCCGGTGGCGGTCTTACACTCGGCCATCGGATTCTTTCTGTCGTTGTTTCTGGTGGGACACATTTATCTGGCCAGCACGGGTGAGACAATTGCCGCAAACTCCGAGGCGATGTTCACGGGCTATCGGTCAGAGGAGTATCACCCTGGCGAAGAGGAGCAGGGGGACAGAGTAACGCCGGACCGTGGCGTGGAAGAGGCTCAAGACGCGGGCAACAACGGCGAGGGCGAAGCGAATGAAACCACTAAGTCGAGTACGGCAGCAATGGAATCAGATCGGCGAGACGTGGCACGGACTGATTCCTAACCGGCGCCTCCGGCGAGCCGCCAATTTCGTGGTTGCCATCGTGGCCATGTACTTGGTGGTGACCCTGGGATATCCGCCTCTCTTTGAGGCCTACACCGGCGTGGTGAATGCGCCGCTGCGCTACGATTCATCGGTGCGGCTTACCAATGCTGAGTTCGAGGCTCTGGCTTCGCGTCTGATGTTTGAAGCAGCCCGGGAACGGGCACACGAAGGCGACTCCGCGGAGGCCAATCACCAACTGGTGCGTGACATGAAGACGGAAATTCTGCTGCGCACGCGGAGCTTTCAACGCTCGACGGGATACCGCCATGTCGAGTTGTTCCGTCAGGCAGGCATTCGCCAGTATGAGGGGCCGTCCACCTGTCTGACGTGTCACCCCACAATCCGTGTGCAAGACCATGTTGGTAATGTATCTTCGGTGAACACGCTGGATGACGTTTCCGGATCAGTTCATTTTCAGTTTCAACGAATTGCCAGTGGCTTCAGCAACTTTGGCTACGATGGGCGGGAAGTGAACGCGAAGGGATCGCGAGGGATTCCTGTTGGCAAGATTGACCGTGCCTGCGGAATCCCGGGCAGCTTTTCGTGGACAGGCTGGGCGGCCTTGGTGGAAACCAAGCCAGAAGAAGCAGAAGGAAAGACAGTACTTCGCAGTGAAGGCTGCGGACAGTGCCATATCGGGGGCGGATACCATCCGGCGACCGAGAAGATGATGCCCTTCGGCGAAGTGCCACGTGCGATTAAGGAGGGCATTGACTGCCTGATTTGCCACTCCCGCACCTACGACATGAATTACCGCTACGTGATCCAGGACGAGTATGGGATGCGTTGGAACCAGGACCGCAGCATGCGGGCGGCGCTGACAGTGGGAATGCCCAGCAGTGAGAATTGCCTGCTGTGTCACCAGCACAACATGGGCGGCGACGCCTATCCGATGAACGCAGCGGCGCAGGCGCTAGGCTTCAAGAACCAGCGCATTCTGCATACGGGGGCAAAGCGTGGCAACGCCTGGCATTCCACCAACGATGTGCACGCGGGGGCGGGTATCCAGTGCCTGGATTGCCATGTTCCGCAAGGGCACCGGATTCCAAGAGGGCCTAAAGGGACGGATCTGGTGGCCAACGACCTGCCGGGCGTGGACGTTTCCTGTGAGCGCTGCCACTCGACGGCGCCACACATAACCGGCACCGCCCGAACCCTGCTGAATGGTCACGTCGCTCGCGTGGCCTGCGAGACATGCCATATTCCTGAACTGGAACCCACCAACGTGGTGCTGCGGGATTGGGTGAATCCCACTTGGGATGCCAAGGAGGGCATGTTCACGCCAACGGACATCCTGCGATCCGGAGTGCCGGGCGTGGGGATGACCTACCTGTGGTTCAACGGCAATGGCACCTTCCTGGCCAATGCGCTGGGCACCAACCCGTCGCATCCAAAGAACTTCAATCCGTTGATGGAGCAGATGACGAGGATGGACCGCGAGCGCATTGAGGGCATGCTGGAGCCTGCATTGCAGCAGATGGAAGCACAGGACCCCGGATTCCAGCGCGAGGCCTACATGCGAGCCTTCACGGAAACTCTCAGCCAGTTGACACCGGAGCAGGTGGACCGGCGCCGCAAGGTCGTGGAAGAAAAGCTCCGCCCCATCATGGAGCGGGAAGGCAGCCGCATTTATCCCTTCAAGCTGTTCAACGCGCGGATGTATGAGGACATGAGCAATAAGGGCCCGTTTGGTGCAATGATCCTGCCCTTTGACTATAAGACCTACTATGAGACGGGCAAAACGGCTGAGGCCGTGAAGGTGGCCATCGCGCACCCCATCGTTCGCCGCATGTACCAGGAACCATTCAAGCGCTACATGATGGATGAGTTCATGCAGTATTTTGGCGTTGACCAATGGAACAAGACGTATCCGCTGGAAAATGGTGAACTGCGGAACGTAGAGTCGCACTGGATGCGTCAAATGGGCACGCTGATGGTGAACCACGGCATCCAGGCGCGGGGCCGCGGATGCTTGGATTGCCACAGTCCGACGGGCGTGATGGACTGGAAGGGGTTGGGTTATCCGGAAGAACGTGCCAATCATTTGGCGAATCTGCCGGAGGCAAGCTATTTTCGCGAGGCTGTTGCCGGTCAACCCTAGCAGGGCCGAACCTGGGTTGATGCTGGCACGGGTGTTGGGGATGCGCCATCGGGGATGCGGGCTGGCAGTTGTCCGCCCGCGTCATTTCGTCAGTGTCCGGCCAGAGTGCCGTCTTTCGATAGAATAGGGTCAACGGAAAGAACCATGAAGTTAGGCGCCGGAATTCTTTTGCTCTTAACCTGCGGGACCTGCGGAGTGTTCCTGGCCAGCCTGCTGCCCGCGCAACAGGCAGCACCTGCTGCTGCAGGGCAGGAGGCCCGACCGGAACAGGAAGTGGACGCCCCCATCACTTTTGATGTCACCCGGGTGAACGTTTTGTTTAGCGTGAGCGACAAGCGTGGCCGCTTTGTTACGGATCTGGCGCGCGAGGATTTCCAGGTCTTTGAGAACAAGAAGCCGCAGGAACTGCTCGAGTTCACTGCGGAAACTGACCTGCCGTTGCGCATTGCGATTCTGGTGGACACCAGCAACAGCATTCGCGAGCGCTTCCGGTTTGAGCAGGAGGCTGCCATCGGATTTCTGAATGAAGCCTTACGCCCTGGCCAGGACCGCGCAATTGTGGTGGGCTTTGACTCCATTCCAGAGATCCAGAGCGAGCTTAGCGACAATCTGGAGACTCTATCCACCGCACTGCGGGAGATGCGTCCGGGTGGCGGCACAGCGCTCTACGATGCCATCTTCTACACCTGCCGGGACCGCCTGGGCAAAGACCAGCCGCTGTACAAGTTTCGCCGCGCAATGGTGATTCTCTCTGACGGTGAGGACACTCAAAGCGTCCGGACGCGGGACCAGGCATTGGAACTAGCCCAGAAAACCGACGTGGTGATCTACACCATCTCAACGAATATCAGCAGGCGAGCCACCACCGGCGACAAGGTGCTGAGATACCTGGCCGACGAAACCGGCGGGTTGAGCTTCTTCCCGTTCAAGGTGGAGGATCTTGAGCAGTCCTTCAAGAACATCGCCAATGAACTGCGGCACCAGTACAACCTCTATTACCGCCCGGAACCGCTGAAAACCGACGGCAGCTACCAGAAGATCGATCTGCGGCTGGTGAATCGCAAGAACCTGGAAGTGCGTGCGCGGAAGGGCTATTACGCGCCGCGCCTGCCGTAGCCGCCGGTTTTGCCAGAGCAAGCTGATTTCTTCAGAAGGGGCCGGATGGCTCAAGGCTACGCCACAAATACCACGATGCGACCGACGCGTAGGGGCGCCACTTGCGGCCACGCTGTTCCACCTCAGCGGGAGTGGGCGCCTCTTTCAACCGGTACAACTTCTTTACGGCGTTGCGTACACCCAGGTCACCCGTGGGCAAAATGTCGGGGCGGCGCAGGGAGAAGATCAGGAACATCTGGGCGGTCCAGACACCGATTCCTTTCACCTGCGTAAGGGCGGCAATCACCTGCTCATCCGGCAAGGCGGGCAGGCCATCGAAGATCAATCGCCCATCCATCGAGTGCCGGGCGAGGTCCTGAATGTATGCCACTTTCTGGGCGGAAAGCCCACATGCACGCAGCGAATCCACGCTCGCGGCGGCTACCTGTTCCGGCAACAGCGCTCCCTGAGGGGCGCACGCGGCCATCACCCGTTGGTAGATGCTGCGCGCGGCATGGATGCTGATCTGCTGATAAACGATGCTGCGGGCTAAGCTTTCAAAAGTGGGTGGGGAGAATGCAAGCTGGCAGGGTCCGACGCGTTCCACCAGGTCCGCCATGCGGCGACCACTGCGCTTCAGGTGTTCTTCTGCTTCCCGCATGGTTCTCGCGTCCCCAGAGACAAGGATGAAAAGGGTTAGGTTAGCGTCGCGGACAACCCTCTACTGGACGGATGGCGAATCAAGCTGAAACACCGCCAACTGGTTCCGGTAGCGGGAACGGATCTCGATGAACTCGCGGTGCTCTAGGTTCAGTTCGCTGGCAATCTGGCGGATGGCGTTGTCCTCAACCACCGAAATGGAATGGTGCGATGCCGCCACGGCAAACAGGCAATCCAGCAGTTGCAACATCTCTTCGCGGGTGGCAATACGGCGGAACTCGCGGGTGACAAGGAAGTCCTCGGTGGAGCCTTCGTGGACGGTCTGCTGCCGCGCAAGTTCGGCCACCGCTTCAGCTTGGTCTACCGGAAGCGCCGCATGGTGTTGCAGAATCTCGGCCATCCGCCCCAACTCTTCGTCGCTGACGTGGAAGTCTGCATGGGCCACGCGGGCCATCAGGTAGGCGAAGGCGGCCAGGAAGCGGGCACGGTCTGGGTCCATCTGCTGCAGCAGGAGGGCGATCCTTCGGACACTTTCGGTGTTAGCAGGGCCGCCGGCTGGGCCTGGGCCTCCCTTGACAAGGGTTTCGATGAAGTCAAAGAACGGCATGTCAGGACTGCCCTTCCGGCGATAAGGCGCCCGGGACAGTATGGGTGAAGACAGCCGGAGGGCCTAGCCGCATCACCTGCTCAGTTACCCAGTCCGTAGCAAGCGAAGTCTCCCCGGAGGCAAGCAGGGGGGTGCCATCCAGTGCCGCGCCAACGAAGTTCGCCACGCACTGGTAATGCACGTTGGCATGGGTGGGGATGTGCTCGACGCCGCCCGGATACACCAGGTCTGGCCCGTTCAGGGGCGTCAGTAGCATTTCGCCCTGGGTGCCGACGATGCGGAACTGATCACGAGGGACGCGGCTGTGCCAGCGCACATCCACGATGCCACGAAGGCCGATCTCATACTCAATGAGAACCGTGGCGGAATCTTCCACATCGTAGAAATGCACGCTATTGGAACGTTGTCCGACTGCCCGCACCGGCTTACCGAAAAAGTAGTTCAGGATGTCAATGCGGTGGGAAGCGATGTCGTACAGTGGTCCGCCGCCGGCCATGTGAGGATCCAGCAGCCAGCTACGAAAACCGTCCACGTTCTCAAACCAGTCGTGGCAATTGATCTCAGCCAGTACGGGCTGCCCGATCACGCCTTGGGCAAGGAGTTCCTTTGCCCGCTGCACTTTTGGATAGGTGCGGCGGTAGTAGGCAATCCCAAGCAGTTTACCGGAATTGCGCGCGGCAGCTGCCATCATTCGTGCTTCATCCAGCCGCATCGCCATGGGTTTCTCGCAGAGAACGTGCTTGCTGGCCGAAAGCGCGGCAATGGACTGTTGCGCGTGTAACGCAACCGGTGTCGCCACGTACACCGCATCCACAGCGGGGTCTGCCACCGCTTCATCCAGGTTCGTGAAGGATCTACAGCCGTAAGGCTCCGCCTTCGCCTCGTTGCGCGTGACGATGCCGTAGAGATGACTGCGGGGCTCCTCCAGGATGGCGGGGATCACCCGTTTGGTGGTGATGTCGCCAATTCCCACCACAACCCAATTCAAGATACTCATACCCTCTTAAGCTTCGTGATGCGGCCGTCGGACACCCACTCCACCACGTAAATGTTGCCGGCGGAATCCCAACAGGCGTCGTGTGGCGAGATGAACTTCCCAGGCAGCCGCATATCCTGAGGAAGGTTGGGATAGCCCTTCTGTTTCCAGATCTCGGGGTAATCGCCCAGATGGGCAACTAGGCGGTTGTCGCCATCAAAAATGGTGACGCGTCCGTGCAAGTCAGGAATCAGCAATTCCTTGCCGCGGACGTCGAAGTGGCAGGGGTATCGAAGATCGTTGGTAACAAAGCCGATATGCTCTCCGGTGAGGGTGAACTTCTGCAGACGGACATTGGCACGGTCAGCTACCAGGACATAAGGGTCGCCACCCCGAAGGTCAATCCAGATTCCGTGCGGGGAGTTCATTTTGCCAGCCTCAGATCCCTTGCCGCCCCAGGAACTCAGATACTCGCCTTTCTTGTTATACCGGTGGATGTAACTGAGGCCATAGCCATCCGCCACGTAGATATCGCCATTGGGCGCAATTGCGGTGTTGGTGGGCTTGTATTTCGTGGGGTCAGGATACACGCCTGACGCGACAGGTACGCCAAGGGTAAAGACCTCCTTACCGTCGACGGTATATTTTGACACCTCGTGCATTTCGGGGTCCGAAAAATAGAGGAACTCGTCCGAGCCTTCCCGGCTTAGCTGCATGCCATGGGCACCCTTGGCAAATCGCTCGCCCCAACTCTTGACGAACTTACCGTTGGTGTCGAACACCATCACGGCGTCCTTGCTGCGGTTGTGCACCAGGATGTGGCCCTGGGAGGTTTCTACCACGCCATGCGTGTAGCCCGGCTGCACACTGGCTGGGAGCTTCGCCCAATCGTGGTGCACCTCGTAGGTGTGATCTCCGCTGCCCAGCGTCATTGCCTGCCCCTTTCCCGAAAGCACGAAGGGGGCCACGGCTGCCGCCGCCACAAATCCCCGGCGAGATGGAAACTCAGCTGCACCATGCTTCGATGTATGATCTGCCATGAAACACCCCCAACACCTTGCCCATTGTGAGATTGCCACGTGGGATACGGCGAACCCAGAATCCGTTATCCCGCGTGATGCGGATGTGTCTCATTGTATCCCTGCTGAGTGGGTAACGGGGACTTCGGCGAGCTGTTTCCCGAAGGCTGCGCCAGGCAGGTTGCAGGTTGCCTGTAGTCCCAAACGGGCGTCGGAAGCAAGAAGAAGGAGACAGAAAGGAAAGGCGCAACCGGGAATGGTCGCGCCTTGGAGGCCAAAGGGTGAGAGGGAGCATTCACGGCGACGCCTGTAATCGCCGGTGCCAGGGAGAGCACTAACGCAGAGGGCTGACAGTTTGCGGCGTTTCTTCGCTGCCGGCCACCACCAGACCCGTGGTGGATGCTGCCGCTACCACGACACCCGCAATGATGCCTGCTTTGGTGCCTGCACCCATGCCTCCTTTTGACTTGGCGGCTGGGGCTGCCGCTGCCACTTCCTCCCATTCGTCCAAGCGAACCACATACTCAGCATTCGCGACGGTGGGCTTGCTGGAATCCACTTCCCCACGGATGTTCCCCGTTTTCCCGACATATTTGGCAACGGCAGAACCCTTCAACTGCACCAGCACATTGGAAGTGGTGTCCTTCACGAAGTAGCCGTCCTTGGAGTGCTGTACCAATCCATTGAGTTGCACTTGCGCGGATGCCCCCGGCTGGGTTTGGCTGAGTTGAACCGCGCTGCCCTCAGTCACAGAGGCCAGTAAGTTTCCGGCACTTCCACGCACGTTCACAGTCCCTTGCAGGCTGGCGATCAGCACTTTTCCATCAGTTACCTCCAAGTGGGCACGAACCTGCTGGCCCTGAAGCCTAAGCCCAAGCGGTCCCGTTTCGAGCTGGAAACTGTTGGCGAGAATTCCTTGTGCGGTACCGCTGCGGAGAATCATCCGGTCCGCATAGATCTGGGTTGCTGATTCAGCGGCGATCCGCAGATCGGTTCCGTTACGAAGCAGCAGGCGCGATGCGGAACTTCCCGTTTCAATGGTGGCGCCATCCAGAAGTGCGCTTTGGTTCCAGGTTTCGGCGCCGTTCATCTGAAAGCGCCCGTTTGAGCTTATAGTGCCAATTGTGGGCGCCGCCATAGCCACAACGGAAAACAAGATACATGTGATCAACAAAGCCAGTTTGTGTAGCAAAGGAACATCCTCCTCCAAAGTGTTTGTGGAGCTAGATTGCGAGGGCCGAAGAAGCCCGCCGTTAATCCCTACCGTGCGAGAAAGCGCTGCCCCAGACGGTTTCCGCTTCCTAAGGTGTTATCGGCGAAATCAGGCGGATCTGTAGCGAATTCCTGAATCAGCTTAGGCAAGAAGAAATTCTTTTCAGTCACGTGGACCTTTTGGATCCGAGATGCTACACTGCAATTTATACGCATAAGTACGCTTGTCGGATTGCTTCCAGTAGCCGCTCGTTACGAGCGGTAGGGCAGTCCGGAGCATTCGGGAGAAGTAAATGCTGGTGATGGTGCGGACAAGCTGTTGCGAGAGTTATCGCAGTTGTGGGGAGTTCTGCTCAGTGTGTCCCCATCGGCTGGAGAACCAGCAGGCGGCACTCCAGACCCAGCAAGCGATGGAGAGCCCGGGATGCTCCAGTGTCTGCTGCCGGGCACACCGGCGGAAAGCGCAATTGCAGTCAGCCCAAGTGGAACTTGTGCTCACCACCGCGATTGCCTGAACGCGGCAATCGCCCTCCCTAGAACTCCTTCTTCCCCCCGCTGCCGTCCGGCGAGTTCATTGGGAAGCGCGCCCAATGTCCAGGTTGCGCTCCACCACTATGATGACAATCCAGCGGGTCTGAATGCGGCAGCCCAGCACATTCGCTATGGTGAGAGCATGCATACCCGGCGCGAGTCATTACTCTATCTGTTTGCTGGTTATACCGGGTTATCCGCAGGTCTTGCCCGCGGCGCGGAGATGGTTTATCTGGCAGCGCACCGCGGAGGCGTGGTGGACGAGGCGCACGCAGAGAACAGCGCTGCCTCCATCCAAGCCGCGATTGCTCGTGGGTACTCGATGATTGAAGTAGACGTAAGGGCCACCCGCGATGGTGAACCCATCTTGCAGCACGACGCCACGTTTCAGCGCTATTTTGGTGACCCACGCAGGCCTGAGGAGATGTTGTGGACCGAAGTGCAACGCTTGAGGTCAACGCCGGGCGATCGGGCACCCCTACACTTTGAGGAAATGTGCGCCTTGGCCCAGGGCAAGCTCCGGCTGATGCTGGACATGAAGGGCAACAACTTCCCTAAGCCCTATCTTCAGCGTATTGAGGACACCATGCGGAAGCACGGGTTACTGGAGGGCTCCTGTACGTTGGGTGGCGGCGCCGTGAAGGATCATTTTGCGGGGAAGATCCTGTTGTCAATCGGGCCTCATGCCCTGCAGGAGGCTGCCGCGCGAGGGGAATCCGTAGCCAGCCGCTACTTCCTGTTTGCACTAGGCAGCGTGATGGACAAATCTGCCATTGCCTTGTGCCGCCAGCACGGCGTGATGTGCATGGCCGCCATCAACACGTTTCGCTACGAGATGGCCAAAGTGGACCACTGGCAGGGTGCGGAAAGCGATATCCGCCGCTTGCGGGCTCTCGGTGTCAGGCACTTCCAGATCGATTCAATCTACGACAAGTTCCTGCTCTAGCGCGCACGGCCTAGCGCCCGAACAGGACACGGCGGCCGTCAATGCGCCAGCCACCCTTCAGCACTTTGGCAATCGCATCGCTGTACAGACGGTGCTCCTCCACCAGAATGCGCGCGGCCAGATCATCCGCAGTATCCGTCTCCTGCACCGGCACCACGGCCTGAGCGATGATGGGGCCGGAATCCATTTTTTCGTCCACAAAGTGGACGGTGCAGCCGGCGAAGTGGACGCCGTATTCCCAAGCCTGATGCTGGGCATCGAGTCCTGGGAAGGCGGGCAGCAGCGCAGGATGGATATTGAGGATTCGCCGCGGATAGTGCTGGATGAACCAGGCGCTGAGGATGCGCATATATCCGGCAAGGATGACGAGGTCGACGCGGGCCTCGTCCAGTGCTTCGGCCACCATGCGGTCATGCGCCTGGCGTTCGATGCCCTGGGAAGGAATGGCGCGTGCGGGGATGCCCAAACTGGCGGCGGCATCCAGGCCACCGGCATCGGGCCGGTTGGAGATCACAATGGCAATATCGGCGTCCAGCGCGCCGGACGCACAGTGCCGCGCGATCGCCTGAAAATTTGACCCGCGGCCAGACAGCAGCACGCCCAGCCGCTTCCGGGGGACATCGGGTGTCATCGGTACACTACCGCCTTGGGCGAGTGAGCGCCAGCTTCCACTACCTCGCCAATCAGGATCGCCTTCTGCTTTTCGAGCTTCAGGAGTTCCAAGGCCTTTGACTCATGGGGGCGCGATACCACCAGAATCATACCGATGCCAAGGTTGAAGGTACGGCGGAAGTCGTTTTCCGGTATGTTGCCCAGGCGCTGGAGCAGCGGGAAGATTGCGGGCTGTTTCCAGGACGAAAGCCGGATTTCCGCTGCGCAGCTGCCTGGAAGGATGCGTGGCAGATTCTCAGTGATGCCGCCACCGGTAATGTGCGCCGCACCTTTCAGAAAGCGTTTGCGATGCAGGGCGCGCAAGGCGGGAAGATAGCTCTTGTGAACCTTTAGCAACTCCTCGGCAACAGGACAGCCTAGGTCCTCTACATGACTGTCTACCTTCAGCTTGGCCAACTCAAAAAGGATGTGGCGGGCCAGTGAGTATCCATTCGTGTGCAGCCCGTTGGACGGAAGACCCAGCAGAAGGTCCCCCGGCAAAATGCCCGCGCCCGTGACCAGTCGGGGCTCCTCCACCACTCCCGTGATGAAGCCGGCGATGTCATATTCGCCAGGCTGGTACATCCCCGGCATTTCGGCAGTTTCGCCACCAATCAGGGCGCAGCCATTGCGCTTGCATCCGCGGGCGAGGCCGCGCACAACATCCACGGTCACGCGGGCATCTAGCTTTCCGGTGGCGAAGTAATCCAGGAAGTAGAGGGGGGTGGCTCCCTGCACGGCGATATCGTTCACGCAGTGATTCACGAGATCTTCGCCAATGGTGTCGTGCTTGTCGGCCATTGCGGCCACCTTCAGCTTGGTGCCCACGCCGTCGGCGGAAGTAATGAGGACGGGCTTCTTCATGCCGGCCAAGCGGTAGCCCGCGCCAAAGCTGCCAATTTCTGTGCGCACGGCGGCGCTGAAGGTCGCCTGCGCCAGCTTCTTGATACGGCCTACGGCGCGGTTGGCTTCGTCGATGTTTACGCCGGCGTCCTGATACCGGGTTTCCCGTTTCTTCATGCGTTTAGAATATCCCTGCCTCCCGGGGCTTCCGGGTTCTGCTCAAAGCCCAGGGCGAATGACGAAGGCCATGCCCATACGGCGAAACTACTATGAATGGCGGCGATCGGCGAAAAAAGCGCGCAGTAGCCGTGTGCATTCCTCGCCGAGGATACCCTCCACCACCTCCACGCGGTGGTTTAGCAGCGGAGAGTCCGCCAGTTGAAACTTACTGCGCACGCCGCCAAAGCGCAAATCGCGGGCTCCGAAAACCAGCTGCCGGATGCGAGCATTTACCAGGAGCCCGGCGCACATCACGCAGGGCTCCAGCGTCACGTACAGGTTGCACGCACCCAAACGGTAGTTGCCCACTACTCGGGCTGCCTCACGAATCGCCACCATCTCAGCGTGAGCGCTGGGGTCCAGCAGTCCGATGGTCTGGTTGCACCCCCGGCCTACAATCTGTCCCTCACACACCACGATCGCTCCAACCGGCACCTCATCGGCACTGGACGCCTGCTGGGCCAGGTCCAGGGCCTCGCGCATCCAGCGTTCGTGGACGGGTTCGATACTCATTCCCCTTCCTTCTGCCCTTACTGTCTGCCGTAGAGATGGAGTGCCGGCGGGTCCAAAGCTGCCGTCTAGTGGCGGAAATGCCGGATACCGGTGAATACCATCGCCAGTCCCAATCGGTTCGCGGCGGCAATCACTTCTTCATCCTTCACGGAACCTCCCGGCTGAATGGCCGCGGTGGCTCCGTGGCGGGCGGCCTCCTCCAGTCCGTCCGGGAAGGGAAAGAAGGCATCTGAGGCAACAATGGAACCGGCCAAGGGCAGCACAGCCTTCATCGCGGCAATTTTTACTGAGTCCACCCGGCTCATTTGGCCCGCACCCACACTTAGCCCCTGGCAATCGCTGGCGAACACGATGGCGTTGGACTTCACGTGCTTCACAAGCTTCCAGCCGAACTCCAGCGCTTTCCATTCCGCGTCCGTCGGAGCACGCTCAGTCACCACACGCGCCGTCTCACGGCGGAAGGTTTCCAGGTCAGCGCTCTGTACCAGCAAACCTCCACTGATCGATTTCACTGTGAACGCATCCTGCTGAGCGTCCACCGCCAACAGTCGTAAGTTCTTCTTGGCGCTAAGGATTGCCACGGCGGCTGCGCTGAAACCGGGTGCGGCGATTGCTTCCACAAAGGTTTTGCTCACCTCCAGCGCGGTCTCTTCGTCCACCTCCCGGTTGAAGGCCAGCACGCCGCCGAACGCGGAGATTGGGTCACAGGCCAAGGCCAGCCGGTAGCTTTCGCCTAGCGTCTCCGCTTGGGCGGAACCACAAGGATTCGTGTGCTTGATAATGACGCTGGTGGGCCGAAGGTGGAACTCCGATACCAATTGCCAGGCGGCATCCAGGTCTACCAGGTTATTGAAGGAAAGTTCCTTCCCATGCAGTTGGCGCGCGCCAGCGATGCCCTTGCTTCCTACCGGGGCGTAGAGGGCAGCTTGTTGATGGGGGTTCTCCCCATATCGAAGTGGCTGTTTCAAGGGCAGCACCACGTTATACATGGCCGGAACCGGACCCGGCTGGTCGTGCAAGTGTCCGCCTTCGTCAGCGTGAATCGAGGCCAAACGGGCGCTGATCGCGGCATCATAGGCCGCGGTCCGCGCAAATGCCTTTCGGGCCAGCATCCAGTGCGTGGCGTAGGAGAGTTGACCGTTGCCGGCGCGGAGTTCCGCCGCGAGAGTAGCATAGTCGTCGGCATCCGTTACGACGGCCACATCCTGAAAATTCTTGGCGGCTGCGCGAATCATGCTTGGGCCGCCGATGTCGATGTTCTCAATCAGTTCATGGCTCTCAATGCCAGGTCGGGCGGCCACTTCCTCAAACGCATAGAGATTCACCACCACCATGTCGATGAGGGGGATGCCGTGCGCTTCCACTTGCTGCATGTGCTGGGGATTGCCGCGCAAGGCGAGGATACCCCCCGCCACCTTGGGATGGAGGGTTTTCACGCGACCGTCCAGCATCTCTGGAAAGCCCGTCAGGGCAGCCACTTCTGTAACTGCTAAACCATTTTGCTGCAATAACTTGGCTGTTCCACCCGTGGACACCAGTTCGATATCCAGCTCCACGAGTGCGCGGGCGAAGTCCACCAAACCCTGCTTGTTGGTGACACTCAGCAGGGCTCTCCGAATTTGGGCCATAAGTCCTCATTTTTGCATAACCAAGCCGGGCGAAATGCGGTTACGGATACAATGAGAGCGTGCGCTATCCAGTTACCCTCATCGCGGGCGACGGCATTGGACCCGAAGTCACTGCCGCCGCCGTCAAAGCCATGGCCGCAACGGGAGTTCCCATTGAGTGGCATCCGGTGGAGTTGAACGCCACCGTCATCCAGGCTCAGGGCAAGACGCTACCCGATCATGTGGTTGAATCCCTGTTGCGTACCCGCCTCGGACTGAAGGGACCGGTAACCACCCCGGTGGCAGGCGGCTTCCAGAGCGTCAATGTGGCGCTGCGAAAGCGCTTTGACCTGTTCGCCAACTTCCGTCCGGTAGTTCAGATTCCTGGCATTCCCTCGCGTTTCCAGAATGAGCCGGTGGACATCGTGCTGTTCCGGGAGAACACCGAAGACCTCTATTCGGGTTTGGAGCAGGAGATTGTGCCCGGCGTGGTAACGGGGTTGAAGGTAATCACCCGGACGGCCTCAATGCGGATTGCACGCAAAGCCTTTGAGTTTGCCCTCCTGCATGGCCGCAAGAAGCTGACGGCCATCCACAAAGCAAACATCATGAAGCAGGCCGATGGCCTGTTTTTGAATTGCTGCCGCGAGGTCGCAGCCGAGTACCCCGGCCTGGAGTATCAGGAAATGATTGTCGACAACGCCAGCATGCAGCTGGTGATGCGGCCCGCGCAGTTTGATGTCTTGATTTTGCCGAACCTCTACGGCGACATCATGAGTGATCTCTGTGCCGGATTGGTGGGCGGATTGGGCGTCGTACCAGGCGCGAATCTGGGTGAGAACTTCGCCATCTTCGAATCAGTCCATGGTTCTGCCCCCGACATCGCCGGTAAGGGAATTGCCAACCCTACGGCCATCTTGCAGTGCTGCGTGCTGCTGCTGAACCACATTGGGGAGCGCGAGGCGGCCCGCCGCTTACATGGTGCCATCGTAGCGACCTATGCTGAGGGCAAGCACTTAACACGTGACATTGGCGGCACAGCCAGCACGGATGAGTTTACCAATGCCGTCGTGGCGGCAATGCACTAGGAAGATCGCTCCCGGGAAGTTCCACTCTCGAATATGAGGGCTGCAATGCCATCGCGGATGCGATCTTTAGGATCGCAACGGTACTGCTTGGCCAACGAAGTGTATCCGCGCTTTGATACACTGCTCCCTTCACCTTTTCACTACGATGCGCAAACTCTTGTTCCCTACCCTACTGCTGTGTCTGGCCATTCCGCTGGCAGGCGCGAAGCGCGCCCCGAAGTTGCCGCCACCTGACCCGGAGAACTCCAAGCCGAATCCGGCGAAAGTGATCCCGCGTCCGGAAGGAGCCCAATTCCAGGTGCCAGCGGGATTCCAGGTGGAAACCTTCGCCACGGGCTTCAAGAAGCCGCGTTTCCTGCTGGAGTTGCCAGGTGGAAAGGTACTGGTGACCGATGCCGTGCCAGATGGGGCGGTGTATGTGGTGGAAAACGGGAAGCCGGGCAAAGCTCTCATCACTGGGCTGGAGCGTCCCTTCGGCATGGCACTATGGGGCGGCTATCTCTATGTGGGCGAACCGCAGAGCATCAAGCGATACAAACTGAACGCGCAAACTCTGGAGGTAGGCGCGGGTGAAGAAGTGATGGCCTTGAAGGGCTACACGGCAGGCCACTGGACCCGTGCCATCACCTTCGACAAGAAAGGCACGATGTACGTGGGCGTGGGTTCCGGCAGTAACGTCAGCGCGGGGGATCCGCCCGACCGTGCGGTGGTGCTGGCGGCGAACCCGGATGGCAGCAACCGGCGGATTCTGGCGGAGGGCCTCCGCAACCCGGTTAGCTTGCGGGTGCATCCGGTAAGCGGAAAGCTTTGGGCCAGCGTACAGGAACGAGACGGATTGGGCGACGATCTAGTGCCTGACTTCCTCACCGAAGTGAAGGGTGGCGCCTTCTACGGTTGGCCTTGGGCCTACATTGGCCCGAATGAGGAACCGCGGCGCAAGGGGGAGAATCCGGCGCTGGTGAAGAAGTCCATCGTGCCCGATGTGTTGCTGCAATCCCATGTGGCGGTGATGGATTTCGTGTTCTACACAGGCAGCCAGTTCCCGGCGAAGTATCGCAATGGCGCATTTATGGCCTACCGCGGCTCATCCAACCGTGCTAAACGTGTGGGTTACTCCGTCGAGTTCCTGCCCTTCAAAGGCGCGAAGCCCGTGGAGAAATCGGAAGCTTTCCTTAGCGGCTTCATGCTGGGCGAGGATAAGGCCGAGGTGTGGGGCCGGCCCGTTGGACTGCTGCAGATGTCCGACGGCAGCTTGCTGCTAAGCGAAGACGGCAATCACACCATCTACCGGATCTCGTACCGGCGCTAGTCGATCCGCACGGAGACACGGAAGGTGGTTGATCCGCCCTGCGGCCTCCGGTGCCGGGTGCACGGTGCCGGGTGCACGGTGTCGGGTGCACGGTGCCGGGTGCACGGTG
>DAISIM010000024.1:64690-72497 GCA_036821995.1 Bryobacteraceae bacterium | reverse complement strand
GCTCGCCTTCATCAAGCCCACCGCCAGCGTCCTGGCCAGCCCCCGCACCTTCAAGAAGTACGGCCAGTCCGGCATGGAGTTCTCTGACCTCGTCCCCCACACCGCCCAACATGCGGATTCCCTCTGCATGATCCGCTCGATGCGCTCTGAGGCCTTCAATCACCATCCCGGCCAGTTGCTCCTCTTCAGCGGACACATGATCGGCGGCCGCCCCTCAATGGGCTCCTGGGTCACCTACGGCCTGGGCAGCGAATCCAAGGACCTCCCCGCATTTGTGGCCCTGCAATCCGGACCCGGCACCAGCGCCGGATCCGATCTGTGGTCCAATGGCTTTCTACCCTCGCTTTACCAGGGCACTGTGCTGCGCTCCTCCGGTGACCCCATCCTCTATCTCTCCAACCCGCCCGGCATCAGCCCCCAGTCCCAGCGCGCCCGCCTGGATGCGCTCAAGGACCTAAATCAGCAGCATCTTGACGCCACCGGCGACGTCGAGATCGCCTCCCGCATCCACAGCTACGAACTCGCCTACCGCATGCAGACGGCCGGCCCGGAACTCATCGATTTTTCCAAGGAATCCCCCGCCACCCTGGAAGCCTACGGCCTGAACGACAAGGCCTCCCGTGCCTACGGAACGAACCTCCTGATGGCCCGCCGCCTCGTGGAGCGCGGAGTTCGTTTCGTACTGGCGATGCATTCCGGTTGGGATCATCATTCTGCCATCAACAGCAACCTCGTGAAGCTCTGTGCGCAGACTGACAAACCCACCGCCGCCCTTCTCGCGGATCTGAAGCAACGGGGACTCCTCGACGAAACCCTCGTCGTCTGGGGCGGGGAATTCGGCCGCACTCCCATGAGCGAACTCCGCCGCCCGGATGAAGCAGGCAATGCTGGCCGCGACCATCATCCCAACGGTTTCAGCATCTGGATGGCCGGTGGCGGCGTGAAGGCGGGCCACACCATCGGCGCCACCGACGAGCTAGGCCTCAACATCACTGAGGATCCCATCGAGGTATTTGACCTCCAGGCCACCATTCTCCACCTATTGGGCCTCGAACACACCCGGCTTACGTACCGTCATCTGGGCCGCGACTTCCGCCTCACTGATGTCCACGGGAACGTCAAGCAACAACTCATCGCCTAACCAACCTGCTGCTCGTAGTCACCCGTCCAGCCACCAGCAGTCATCCGTCCAGCCACCAGCACGCCGGGTAAGCCCCCGGGGGGCGAGGGCGCCTCTCGCTCTCGTGTCACACCGATGCCTCGTTCTGAACTGTATGTAGGTGTTGTGACCTCTGCTGGAATCCGCCTTCGCTCTGCGTTGATTTTCGACCCATAATCGCGGGCGGGGTGCCCGCCCCGCGATCGCGCCCATTCAGCTACTGGCTCATGCCCCTGGCTGCAATTGCCCAGGATAACTCCACCTGCTGTCCGCGCACTCCGTAGATGCGGTCATACAGGTTCACCGTTGGGTCGCAGTGTGGTGCGCGGAACTCCACCCGGTCGCCCACTTCCAGGCCGCGCGACGCGTTTGTCAGGTCCAGCTTGCCGTGTTCGTCACCGCCCCAACTGAATGCCAGTCCCTCAATGCCTTTCGCCTCGGGCCGGAAGGGCTTGTCTGTGGAAAAAGCCTTCAAGCCTCCATCCACCACCACTTCCGTCTTCGAGGGTTTGCTCACCACCGTTGTCAGAACGCTCAAGGAATACTGAAAGTCCCTGTATTCCGCCCCATCTTTTCCGCCAATCCGGGAATAGTCCATGTCCATAAACATAAAGCTGCCCGGTTGCAGTTCTGTCACTCCCTCCACATCGGAGTCAATGTTGTAGGTTCCAGTAGATCCTCCCGTCAGTAGCGGACACTCGATGCCCGCCGTCTCAACCATCCGGCGCGTTTCCACTGCTGCCTGCATGATGCCCAGCGACATCTCCCTTCGTGCCGCATAGCCCGTCTTGTGTGACGCCTGCCCGGCGTACGCCTGCAGTCCAGCAAGCCGAACATGCTTGTGCCTTGCGATTTCCTGCGCCAGCTGGAGCGCCGGCTCTCCCGTCCCGATGCCCGTCCGGTTGCCGACGTTCAAGTCAATCGCTAGGTTCAGCTTCACCCCGCTTGCCGCCGCCGCCGCGTCCAGATCGCTGACATTCCGTCCATGATCCACGCAGAAGATCGTATCCGGCCGTTGCTTTGCTAGCAGCACCGCGCGCTCAATCTTGTGCTGCCCCACCACGGCGGTGGTCACCAACAGTCCTCGAACCCCGCCTTTGGCAAAGGCCTCGGCTTCGCTTAGCTTGGCCGCGCATGCCCCCACCGCGCCGGCCTTCACCAGACGCAGCGCAATCTCCGGGCACTTATGAGTCTTGCCGTGGGGCCGCAGTGCCCGTCCCGCCGCCTTGCAATGGTTGGCCATCGCTGCGATATTGGCATCCAGCGCATCCAGATCCACCAGCAGTGCCGGCGTCGGCAAGTCGTCCACCGTCAGCTTTCCGTCCACGTTGCCGGATCGCAGCAGCGCTTCCACTTCCGTCCACGGGCGTCGCGAGTTCCCCCGCAGTAACCCGGGCGTCATCCCCGCCCAGGAACCCATCGCCAGCATGGTGGTTAACGCGGTACGTCGACGCATAATGCCATCCAGCATAGCACCGCCTCGACGTGCGCCATTCCTAAGCCGTGCACCTACGCCGTGTTCCCAAAACAAAGGCCCATCCGGCGGGAAATCCCCACCGGACGGGCCTGCTGGTTTCTTGCTCCGCGTTGCCTAGCCCTTCATTGCCTTTGCATATTCTTCGTTCACGGCATCCCAGTTAATCGTGTTCCACCAAGCCGCAAGGTAGTCAGCGCGGCGATTCTGGTAGCGCAGATAGTAGGCATGTTCCCAGACATCCACACCCAGAATTGGGCTGTGTCCCAGCATCCAGGGGTTGTCCTGGTTTGGCGTAGCGCTCAGTACCAGTTGCTTCCCCTTGTCCACGCTCAGCCAAGCCCAGCCGCTACCGAACTGCCGCATGCCCGCACTATTCAGCTCTTCCTTGAACTTGTCGAAGCTGCCGAACTTGGCGTCAATCGCCTTCGAGACATCCCCCGTGGGCGTGCCGCCGCCATTCTTCTTCATCAGCTTCCAGAACAGGCTGTGATTGGCGTGTCCTCCGCCGTTGTTGCGCACTGCCGTTCGGATCGCCTCCGGCACGGTGTTCAGATCCCCAAGTATCGCCGCCAGCGGCTTCTTGGCTAACTCCGGCTGGTCCTTCAGCGCATTCACCAGGTTGGTGACGTAGGCCTGATGATGCTTCGTATGGTGGATAGTCATTGTTTGCGCGTCAATGTGCGGCTCCAGCGCGTCCACCGCATAGGGCAGCGAAGGCAATTCCAGCACCGGTCCGCTTTGTGCGGTGGCGCAGGCGGAAAGTGCGGTGGCGGCAACGGCCACGGTAGCGGTTTGCAGCAATTCTCGGCGAGTCGTCATGGTGTATGTCCTCGTAATCAGCCGTCGGAAATGTCTGGCGGCTCGTCCATTAGGGTTATTGGGATGCGGCAGCCACCGCGAAAGATGCGGCCACGCCTCACGTCGCGGCAATCGCCGCAACGCGGGGCATGCCCCTAACCCCGCGTGCTTGCCGCCTGAATCTGCTTGGTCAACTGCTGGAACTGGCCCACACTTGCAGCGCCGATGGTGAAGCAATCTACCACATCACTCGCCAGTGCATACTGCAGGCACTCATCCGCTTTCGACGCCAGTTGGCCGGCGCCGAGAATCTTCATGCCAATCACGCCCTTGCCCTGGGCCTTCATGTCGCGCAGCACGCCCAATACCGTGGGAACATCGGCGTCCATCACCGCACCCGCTGGATTTATCCGCGCCAGGTCCACTTCCACCCAATCGGATTTCGCTGCCGCCTTCAGTGCTCCCAAGGTATGGCAACTCACTCCTCGGGTCCGGATAGTGCCCTTCTCCTGCGCCTCCATGATGTAGTCCATAGCGCCGCGCCGTTCCTCCGGCCACTTGTCGCTCATCATGCAATGCAGCAGCATAATGTCGACATAGTCTGTACCCAACTCGCGCCGATACCGGTCCAGGTCTGCCTTCATCTCCGCGGCCGTGCGGGCGTGGGTCTTGGTAAGCAGTGTCACCTTCTCCCGGGGAACCCCCTTCAGCGCCTCTCGCACATGGGGATGGCTGCCATACTGGTCAGCGGTATCCCAGAACGTTACTCCACTATCAAAACCCGTACGCAGCAATCCTGCCAACCCTTTCACGCCAAGGCTGCGTGTTTGCTGCGAACTGCCCCCAAAGCCCGAGGTGCCCGTGCCCATCGCCAGGCGGGTTAGCTTAATTTTCCGCGGACCCAGAGTCACCGGGTCAGACGCCAGCTTCGGTTTCGCCGCGGCATAGGCGGCATATGGAAAGTCGTCGAACACCGCGGCCATCGTGGCTGCGCTGACGGTATTGCGAAGAAATCGGCGTCGGTTCATCATACGGAACGAAGCCCCCAGTTCCTCTTAGTCTGTTGCCGCGCCACTGGTCTCCCAGCCGGCGGACGCGCTTCCCGTATTCTAGCCCACCAGCCCCGTCACTGCTTGCTGTCCCGGTTCTCACGTTCCCGCGATATGCACATCGTGTGTATCCTGCGTCGTTATTTTCAGCCCTATGTCCCCCTGCCATGCTATCCTCAACGTTTTTGCCGTACAAGGACTGTCCATGACGCCATTTACCGTAAACGAGGGCATAGGGTTAATCTTCGACATGGATGGGGTGATCCTCCATTCCAATCCCATCCACATGGACGCGTGGAAGCTCTACCTGCAGCGCGAAGGGCTCCCCCCCAGCGCACTCAAGCCGGAGAAAATGTACGGGAAGCGCAACGACCAGATTTTCTCTGACCTCTTTCCGGATGCTAGTCCCGACGAGATTTCCCGACGCTCTCAGGACAAGGAGGCCCTATACCGGGAACTGATGGCCCCCCGCCTGGAACAGCATCTCACGCCCGGCCTGCGCGATCTACTCGAAGCCAATCGCCATCGCCCCATCGCCTTGGGCACCAATGCGGAACGTGCCAACGCCGACTTCGTCCTCGACGCTGCCCGCCTCCGCCCTTACTTCTGGACCGTCGTCGATGGCTGGATGGTGGCCCATCCAAAGCCCGCGCCAGACATCTACCTGCAGGCCGCCCACAACCTCGGCCTTTCCGCCCGCAACTGCATTATCTTTGAGGATTCCTATAGCGGAGTGACCGCAGGACTCGCCGCCGGAGCCCGCGTGGTTGGCGTCACCTCCACTCACGCCGACTTCCCCCAACTCGACATGCACATTAAGGACTTCACCCAGCCCCAGTTGGCTGACTGGCTCTCCCGCCAGCGTCCTGTCTAGCCGGGTAAGCTCAAACCCGGCAACCCGTCACTGAATCGTGCTCGCGCCGGGTGTCCCCAGATCCTCACTAGGGATATTCCTGTTGATGTGATTGTCCAGGTTGATCACGTAGGTGTCCTTGGCCTCAATCAACACCGGTGAGTGCGTGGCAGCGATCACGCGGAACTTCTTCTGGTCAACCAGTTCCATCAGCATCTTCAGGATGCGCCGCTGGTTGCTGGGTGACAGCGCCATCTCCGGCTCGTCCAGCAGCAAAATGGTGCCATCTGGGAAACTCGGGAAGGTCTGGCTGAACATCGACAGCATCACCTGTCCGTGGCTGGCCGTTTGCAGGAATTCAAGCATCTCGTGCTGCCCTTCAAACAGGTCCAGGTGCGCCCGCGGGTTATGCGACTCGGCGTCGAACAGGAAGACATCTTCCGTCTTTGCCCCTTGCGTATCCAGCCGGTAAGTATAGCCATCCACCTGCTCTCCTTTCAGCGCCAGGTGGATGGAGTGCAGAAGAGTGGACTTGCCACTGCCGTTCTCGCCTTGGATCAGCGTCAGCGGGTGCCGCAAATCCATCACGATGGGCATGTGAAAATTGAGGTGCACCAGTACCGGGTGCGCAAGAATTTTGAGAAACATAGGTTTTCGCTCCGGTCTCCGCCGCAGGCCTGAAAGTCCCTTTGGAACAGCGTGCACGGCGACACCACAAGAATCTACAGATGATTGCCGCAACCCGGAGTTCCAACTCTTTTCCGGTAGGGCGCGGCTCAGACTCCCAGCCAGTGCCTCCTGACATTGTTATGCACCCTGCCACCCCGCCACGTTTCCACCCACCCAGATATTCCACGCGCCTTCAATGGGAAAGTCCAGAGAATCCTCTTGCCCTCCTGCGCCGACAACTACAGGCTGAGGGCAGGGAAGTACTTGACCTCACCCTAACCAATCCCACCGCCTGCGGACTGGGTGACTGGGGTAATGCCATTGCCGAAGCCCTGGCCCTGCCAGCCAGTGCCCGCTATCGGCCACTCCCGCAGGGGTTGCCTGCTGCTCGTCAGGCCGTGGCAGATTACTATGCCAGTCTCGGCGCCATCGTGCACCCGCAGCACCTGCTGCTTAGCTCCAGCACAAGCGAGTCCTATTCGCTGCTCTTTCAACTGCTGTGCGACCCTGGTGATGAGGTGCTGGCGCCCACGCCCTCTTACCCCCTCTTTGATCATCTTGCCGGCCTCGCCGCCGTCCGCCTCCGCACCTATGGCCTGCGCTATGCCGGCGAATGGATGCTGGACTTTTCCTCTCTCCAGTCCGCGCTTACCCCCCGCACCCGTGCCTTGCTGGTGGTGAATCCCAACAACCCCACAGGCTCTTACTTGCGGCCCGCCGAAATGACTCTGTTGTTGGAGTTCTGCGCCACCCATGGCCTGGTGCTCATCGCCGACGAAGTGTTCTGGGAATATCCCCTGACGCCGGCCGTTGAGCGCGCATGGCTGGCGGCCGTGCACGACTCTCCCGCGTTGCTGTTCAGCCTGGGCGGACTGTCCAAAAGTGCGGGCATGCCGCAAATGAAGGTGGGCTGGATGCTGGCGCGCGGGCCGGAAGCAGAGCGCCAGCGCGCCATTGATCGCCTCTGCTGGATCGCCGATACCTACCTCTCCGTGTCCACGCCCGTGCAGGAGGGGTTGCCCGGTCTGCTGCAGGTGGGCACTTCCATCCGCGAGGCCATCCAGGAGCGACTGCGCACCAACTTCGCTATCCTCAAGCGCTGGGCCGGTCGCCAGCCCCGTATCTCCGTTCTTCCAGCGGACGGCGGGTGGAGCGTCATCCTGCGCCTTCCAGCCGTCACTGACGACCAGCAGTGGTGCCAGTGGCTCCTGGTAGGGGCTGGTGTCTGGGTGCAACCCGGATACTTCTACGATCTTCCTGGCGGCCCTCACGCGGTCGTCAGCCTGCTCACGGCTCCTGACATCCTCGATGCCGCCCTGGACCGTATCAGCAGGGAGGTTGAAGAGCGCGCACCGTAGGCGCACCCCCCTATCCTCCCTCTCTGGAAACTGGATTACCTACCAGCGGTTATCGCGATCTCCGCCTCCACGGTTGTAGCCGCCGCCACCGCCAGAACGGCCATAGCTACCGCCACCGCCCTCCGTGCGTGGGCGTGCCTCGTTGATCACCAGCGCACGGCCACCCAACTCCCGGCCGTTGCAGGACTGAATTGCCTGCTCCGCCAAGTCCCGGTCAGCGATCTCCACAAACCCAAATCCGCGTGACTCCCCAGAGGTCCGGTCGCGCACTACACTTGCCTGGTCCAAAGGAAAGCCTGCGTCGCCAAAGAAGGCGTGCAGATCCTCCTCCATGGTCCTGAAGGGCAGGTTGCCCACGTACAATCTCACCATGCCAAGTCTCCTTCACTTACCCACAAACCACCACTTCGCCCGTGGCTGCTTCCCCGCTACTTAGCATCCGGC
>DAISIM010000024.1:0-64590 GCA_036821995.1 Bryobacteraceae bacterium | reverse complement strand
CTTAGCATCCGGCAGAACTTTCTTCCACCTCCTGTCACCTCTCCCCCAACACAAAATCCAAGGGGAATAGGAATTCTTGCGCTGGCATGGGGCTACGGGGATTGCTGACAGCACAAGAACCGGCGGGAAGCCAGCGGAGTGGGGAAAGACAGAGGAGCCGGAACGAACGGAATATAACCTCTCAAGCGGCAATAACGGCCAATTGGCTGCAAGTAGAATATCCGCAGATTGCCGAAATCTCAACGAAAAAGTGCGCCTCCAGCACGAAGCGTTCTCTGCCCATGCCGGGGTCCGGTGGCTTGCCAGCGGCGCGTCCTGCCGCAACCTCGCCTGCGATGGCCGGGCACCCCTTGGGCGTCGTCCGGCCATCGCAGGCCTGTCGCGCAGACTCAGTGCTTAGAAGCTCGCCGACCGCGAAGCGGAACTGCCCACGCTGTTGGTGAGCGTCACAGCCACGCTCTGCACCGGGTTCGCCCCTCCTTGCACCGTAAACGGGATCGTCAGCCGGAATGAGCTTCCGTTGGCCCGTCCCGGCTCGCTGTTGTACCAGGTCGTGGCCGCCTCCGCGAGCGGGATCGTTACCTGTGTTGTCTGTAGGCCACTCCCCGCCGGCGCCGTGAACGTGAACTGCACACTGTTGAGGTCCCGTGGCGTAGAGAACCCGGTGAGGCTTACCGTGAAGTTTTCTCCGCTGCGGCTAAGGCTCAAGTCGAGAATCTGCGGTGCGCTGCGAGGGATGACGATCTCGGCCTCCTGCACCGGTCCACCCCCGCTGATTGCCGCCCTTACCCGGATCGTGCCTGCCACTGTCCCGGTCTGCACTCGCTGTGGCGAAGCATTCGGGAATACCACCGCTGTGCTGTTGGCCGCAATCTGGAATGTTGCGCTACGCCCGCCATTAGTGCCCACAACGAAGCGCACATTTGGATCGTCGGCGTTGTTGGTGGCGTTCGGTGTGAACGTGATGGTGGCCACCCCGCTCAACGCTAAGGGATAGGCTTGGGCCAGGGTCAGCACCACATCGCGCTGCTCCCTGGGCGCAGGGTTTGGAATCGGCGCGAAGCTCAACGCAGGAATCGGCACCGCCGATACAGACAGCGTAAACTCCCGGCTGGCGGCGCGGTTCAAGGAGTCCCTCACCGTCAGCGTGAAGGTGCGGCTATCCGCGCCCGGCTGCGGCGTACCGCTAATGCGCAGCGTCGCCGTGGTGACGCTGGCTGCCTCAAAGCTCAGGCCAGCGGGAAGTGTGATGCCGCCAATTTGCCAGGTGTAGCCCGGAGTGCCTCCGGTCGCCTGAATCTCCGCCGAATAGGCGGTTCCAATGGTAGCTGCCGGCAATGCGGTGGTGCTAATGCTGGGTTGCAGTTCGTCCACCACCAGCGAGTAGGTCTTTGTTGCCTGCCGCAACGAGGTGCTGGCGCGCACCTGGAAGCTCACCTGCGTTACTGCTGGGAAGGTCCCCGACAGCAAGCCGCTGTTGCTAAGCGTCAAGCCCGCGGGCGCATTCAGCAGCGTCCATGTCACCACGGGTTGGCCCTCGGGTGGCGTCTGTTCCTGCGGGCTCAGGCCCGTTACGGCCAGTTGCTGCTGGAAGGGCACACCAATCACGGCACTGGGTAATGTCTCTGGCGTGATTTGCAGCGCGCTGGCAAACACTGTCAGTTGCAGGTCACGGGTAAGCTCAGTGCCCGCGCCATCGCGTGCAATCACCCGTACCAGGATCTGCCCCGCCGCGGTGGGAGTCCCGTGAATACGCAAGGTCACTGGATTACCCGCCGTGCTGGCATTCGGCCGATCCACCAGGAAGCCTGCTGCCAGCAGTTGGCCAACGGTCTCCGTCGCCACGTCCAGGGTATACGGCGCGGTGCCGCCGGTTACCGTGATGCTAACCCCTGCCCCTCCCGGACCGTAGGCTATACCCACGACTCCCGGGGGCAAGTTCTGCACGCTGATCTCAAGCCCGGGTGGCGGTGGCGGTGTGGGGTCGCCGATGGTGAATTCGAGGGGATTGGATAGCTGCCCCCCCGGATTGCGCACCGTCACCGTCACTACCCTGGCGGTGGACAACAATGCCGGTGGTATGGGCGCGATGATATTCGTAGACGTCCGGCTGGTGGGGTTAATCACGGTGCTACCAAACAGCAGCACCGCGCCTGTGGCGAAGTTGCTGCCGGTCACGTTCAGCACCAGGTTTACCGTCGCTAGCGGGGCGTTGGCCGGTGTCAACTGCGTCAGCGTTGGCGTTGCGATCGCAGGTTGAACCGTGAACTCCACGGTGTTCGAAGACGCACCGCTGGGGTTTGTCACCAGCACTTGCACGATTCCGGCCAGTTCCAGCAGCGCTGCTGGAACGGTCACCGTCAGGCTGGTGGCGCTGCTGGCACTTGGCGTTAACTGCGTGCCGCGGAACACCACCCGCGACCCCGCCACGTAGTTCGTTCCCGTAAGCGTCAGCACTGTGGCCGGGCTCCCGGCAGGAATCCGGTCTGGCGTCAGGCTGCTGATGGTGGGCGAGTCCGCAGCCGCAGTTACCGTGAAGGCCAGCGCGCCGGAGACCTTGCCGTCGGGGTTCCGCACAGTCACATTCACAGTTCGCGGATCGGTCACCTGCGCTGCGGGCACGGTTGCCGTCAGGCTGGTGGAGTTTACGAAACTGGTGGCCAGATCCACGGATCCAAAGCGCACCACCGCCCCACTCTGGAAGCTGGTTCCGGACACATTCATCGTGAACGTAGGGCTGTTCTGCACGGCACTACTGGGCGCGATGTTCGTCAACGATGGTGCCGCCAATTCCACCGCAAAGGGCAGCGGCCCGGAGATTTGCCCGTCCGGGTTGCGCACGGTGATCTGTACAGTCTGGACGGTGCCCAGAAGCGCCTGCGGAATCACTGCCCCCAGGCTGTTCGCGCTATCAAATGTTGTTGCCAGATCCACCGTACCAAAGCGCACCACGGCCCCCGATACGAAGTTTGCCCCAGTCACGGTAATCGCCGTTGCCCCGCTGCCTACCACGGCACTGCTGGGGTTCAACTGAGAGATGCTGGGGCCAGATGCCAGCACCCGGAAGGTTGCTGGTAGGGAGATCTGGTCGTCCTCAGTGCGGCGGATGCGGATTTCCACGTCCCGCACGGTGGCCAAAAGCGATGCTGGGATTGTGGCGCTGACGATGGTACCCGAAAGGGTAGCGGGCAGAATATCGCTGCCAAATCGCAGTTCCGGCGTGGCCCCCGCACTCGAAGTTTGCACTTGCAGCAGGGTGTCTCCGCTACCTACCGTCACGCTTGGCGGATTCACATCCATAATCGACGGTAGAATCCGTTCATCTACCAGAAAGGGCAGCGTGTTTGAAGCCGGGCCGGTCAGGTTCTGGACTGACACGTTGAAGGTTCCGCGCAAGGCCAATTGGGCAGCAGGAATGACTACTGTAAGCTGCGTTGGGGTCACGTTGCTGGCTGCTAGTCCGGTTGTGGCTCCGAAATTCACAGTAGCCCCAACCTGGAATCCTGTTCCTGTGATCTGCATCGCGAGATCCGGAGATCCTTCAAGGACAGTGTCTGGCTGAAGGAGCGTAATGCTTAGGTTGCCCAGGACGAGAAAATCGCGTTCCTCCGAAAGTTGCACCGGCGGTCCCGGGTTCCGTACCTGCACCTTCACGGTGCCCGGAGTTGCGGGCAACTGCACATTGGTGGCCCGCAAAGTCTGTGCATTGACTAACGTCGTGTCCAGCGCCTGCCCATTGAAGAGGATCTGCGATGTGTCTACAAAACTGGTTCCGGTTAGTTCCAACTGCGGCAGCGTTTCGTTCACCGTTCCCACGGCGGGTGTCACGCTGCTGAGCACCGGGACTGGGTTGCTCACGACAAAATCCACTGTTCCCGATGTCTGGGCATCTGGGTTGCGCACAGCCACGGGGAAGGTGCCCGCGGTCGTCAGGTTGGCAGCCGGGATGCTTACTTGCAGCTCTGTGCTACTGATGAACGTTACGGTCCCCGGTAATGGCGTGCCGCCAAATAGAACCTCTGCCCCACTCACGAAGTAGGTGCCAGTCAATGTCAAAGGCGTGTCCCCGCTGCCTGCCACCGCGCCGGCTGGGTTCAACGTGCTAAGGGTCGGCGCTGCGGGCGTGACGTTAAACTGCAGGCCATTGGAGATCACGTCGCCAGGGTTCCGAACGGTCACTGTCACCGGACCCGCTGTCTGAAGCAGCGTATTGGGAATGACCGCTGTTAGGCTGGTGCTGCTCACGAAATTGGTGGGGTCAAGGTCAGTTGCCCCGAACACAATCATCGCCCCGCTCACGAATCCTGTACCTGTCACGGTCAGCGTCACTGGCCCTGAGTTCTGCACCGCACTTGGCCCATCAGGTGCGGCAAGAGCTGAGATGGCCGGCGCCTGGCCCCAAACCCCCATCGCCGTCACCAGCAGCAGTGCCAGCAGCCATACACCCCGTAGACCGCGCACGCTTGCGGTAGCTGTCCAATCGCGGAGTGCATTCCTTCGCGTCGCATCCAAGTCGCCCGCCCCAATCTGATTTGCCATCACGTCATCTCCCGTCCTCATGCTGTCCGCTTCCCGCACTGCTTGCTGTCTGGCCTAAGGCGCGCCGAAGGTGGGCGAGCCGCCCGTGATGGTAATTGTGGGTGGAGGCGTGCCGCCGCCTCCACCGGGGGGCGGAGTCGGCGTGGGCGTGCTGCTGCCACCGCCACCCAGTGCCGCTGCCACGCCCGCGCCAGCCCCGGCAATCACCAGCAGAATCAGCAATCCCTTGCCGCTGCCACCTCCGCCAGCCGCCGCCGGGGCCGCATTCGTCTGGTTAATTCGCGCTGTTGCCCGCATATTGCGGAAGGAGGCAACCACGCGGATCTCAAAGTTGCCCACAATATTGTTGGGGCGCATTCCCTCCACCTTGGCCTGGCCCCGTTCGTTGGTAATCAGCGTTGCCTGATTGCTGCCATCCACAAATGCCGCGCTGGCGCCCATGGCGGGAGTCGTGAAGCTCACTGACGCACCAAACACGGGCTTGCCCTCGGCATCCACTACCCGCACGGACGGAGATCGCATCAGCAGCTCCCGGATGTTGTTGATTGAGCCTTCGCCTTCCAGCACCTCAATCCGCAACGCTTCCGCCGCCGCTGGTTCCGCCTGTCGGCCCAACTCCAGCGCTCCCGCCGGCCACGGCAGTAGCGCCATCACCAGCAGCAGCGCCACCAGGGCGTCCGCTCTGGCCCGCATCCATGCCGCCGGCCTCGGGACAACGCCCGCATCCCGCCGCAAGCTTCCGGGTGCCAGCCAACCGGTCACCACTTGGCAACTCCGGGTTAGCAGCCTCTCTGGATTTTTGGGCATCGTGTCGTCCTCCTCTGCGGGTGCACGCCCGATTATAACGTAGCCTTCGCGCGCCTAACCCAAACAGATCCGATCGTTTACAAGTGCAAACCCGCACGCGATTCCCTTGCAATCTCACCGGAATACCCATTACAGTTGAGGCTAAGGTCCACAGGTCCTCTTCCTGGCTTTAGGTCAATGGCTTCCCCCTCCGCAGAATTGCCGCTTGCCACTTGGGCGCCGTCCACCAGTCCCCTGCGGATTGAGTACTCCAAGCCTGCCATGGAAGAGATTCGCGCCCGTGCTGTCGAGGGCTATTACCGCCTCGCCAAAGGTGGCGTGGAACTCGCTGGGCTGCTGATTGGGAACCAGACCGGCGACACCATCCGTATCCTCTCCCAGCAGCCCTTCGATATTGAGTACGCCTTCGGTCCCACCTTCCTGATGTCTCCGCGCGATCAGGTCTTTCTTCGTAAGCTAGTGGAAGATCTCTCAACGGGGCTCGCCGCCGATGGGCTAAAGGTGCTTGGCCTGTATATATCGCACCCGCGCGGGGAACTCTGCCTCAGCGAGGCCGATCTCGTCCTGTTCAACGATCTCTTTCCGCACTCCTGGCAAACGGTATTGGTGCTGAAGCCCTCACGGCTGCCTGAGACCCCCGCTGCCTTTTTCGTGCGCGAACCCAACGGCCAGATCCGGACTAACCGCTCGCATCAGGAATTTGCACTGGCACCCGAGATGGGTGAGCGTCGCCCGCGCGGCGAGCGAACAGCAAGGCGTGGTGAAACCTCCCTTCCAGCAGATGAATCGTTGCGTGCCCTTGCATCCGCTGCTACCCGCCAGCCGGATACGGGCAAGCCAATAACCGCTGAGGGCGTGACGCCCGTCGCGACACCTCACCATGATGGTGCCAGCGCACCACCTGTTCCCGTCCTGCCCACACTGCATCCAAGTTCCTCCCCGCTGGCCCAGGCACGGGCACAGATCGCGCAGTCTCAGGCTCAGTTTGCGGATGCCGCGGCACTGCCGCCTTCACCCACATCAGCACCATCATTGCCGTCAGGGAGCGCGCCGCCGCCATTGGCACATGCGCGTGTGGCCTCCACTGCCCAAGGCCATGGGCCCGACACGGCCTCAGCTGCGTTGATGCCACCGCGTTCCCCTGAACCGTCCGCCACAGTGGCCTGGGAGGACGAACAGCCCCGGAGCCCCCGTGCCAGTTCGCCGTTGCGATTTGCGATTCCCGCCGTGGCCCTGGTGCTGGTGACGGTGCTGGGCTATTTGATCTATCTCGCTTTCACTTCCGCGCCACCGCGAGTGGAGTTCTATACCAGGGAAGTGGGCGGTCGCGTGGAAGTGGTATGGCAACTCAGCGGTATTCGGGATGCCACCTCCGCCACCATCACCATCGATTCGAATGGCCAGCGCAAGTCGATTGACCTCATCCGCACTGGCCAGCTAACCGGCACATTCACTGACCCTCTACTAACACGCGACGCCGCAGTGTTTCTGGATATTCAGCGCAGTTCCGCGCCGTCCATTTCGAGGAAGGCGCCGTTCATTCGTGGTGATTCCGCAGCCAGCAGCCTGGCAGAGCTTCCCCTGGGTTCCGCATCAACGCCGTTGGCGGAAGAGCCTACCGCCACGGTGGTTGAAGACGCCGTGGCCGCATCTGCTGATCCCGTTGGGAACGGCGCATCGGAAAGCGCTGTCCCGGAGATCCCGGCCGACCTTCCGCGCGCTGAGGAACCCCTACTTCCTGCCCCCGTAGACCCTGCCCTGGCGATGCCTGCGGGCGGTGGGTCTACGCCAACTTCCTCTGCCGCTGCCAGCAGCACGGTGGGCGCGTCCACACGGGCATCCACGCCGCCGCCTTCCGCTGCAGCGAACGAACTTGGGCAGGCGGCGCGGACGCTTCCACCGCCGCCTTCGCAACCCGTGGCCCGCACCCCGGAGTCCGCGCCGGCTTCTGCCCCTGCCCCCTTGGCCGAATCGCCCGTGCGCGCCCAGAACCTGCCCCCTGCTGCCGGCCTGCCTGCGCAGGCAGGCCAGTCTGGTCCCGTTCAGCCGCTCCCGCAGAAGCCCTCCATCCCGCGCCCAGCGGTTGAGACTCCGCGGCCAGTTCCTCCTGTCCAGGCTGCCAAGCCCGCGCAAGCGCCGCGCGCCCGTGCCGGCCGCCTTATCTGGACGGGCCAACTGCGCAAGAATCAGATCCTGCAAATGAACGGTGCCGATGCCAATCAAGGCGCCGTGAATGGGTCACTGCCCGGGCAACCTGTCCAACTCAGCGTCCTTCCCGGAGAACTCACCCCGCAGGGGCTAATCGTCTACACGGCCAATCCCCGGTATCGCAACGAAGCCAATGCCACTGAGGAGCCCGGCCCCACGAATGGCTGGAACCGCACCCGCTATCGGTATGACCCTCTGCGCGCCAATTCCGTCATCGTTACCGCTACGCCGAATAGCACCAACCGCTGGCAGGGCCTCACTGTCCGCAACGACGAGAAGACCGTCAACGTCATCGTCATTGACTGGTTGGTGCCCAACGAAGATTGACCTGCCCATTCGGCATGATGTGCGAATGCGGAGTGCCGGCGCCCTGTTCGGTTAGAATAAGGTCACTGACCTGCTTGTATTGTGGATACTAGTACCCATCCCAGCAGTTCCCGTCTGAAGTCCTTGCTTCGGGATAATTTCTCGCAGCACCTCTCTGAAGACGCGCTGAAGCACGCCTGGCAGCAGGTGTTGGGTTGGGGTCGCCTCCATCTGGTGGAGCAGCCTCTCATTGGGGACCTCATGCAGCGCGTCCTGCTGATGCTGGCGGCGCTCTTCGTGCTTTCCACTCTTGCCGGACTGCTTGCCTCAAGTTATTGGAGCCGCCGCGAACAGATCGCCCATGGCGAGTTTGAGCGTGCCCGCGCCCTCAATGCACAAGGCCAGCATGAGCGTGCTTTGCGTTACCTGCGTTCCGCCGCCCACCTTGAGCACAAGAACCAGGAGTTTCAGATGGAGTTGGCATCCACCTTGATCCTGCTTCGTCGTCACGATGAGGCGCGCCTGCAACTCCATGACCTGTTGCGCAAGGACCCCACCAACGCCGAGGTGAATCTGCTGCTTGCCCGCATCTCAGCCGGCGAAGCCGACACCAATGTCGCGGAGACCGTGCAGTACTTCCAACGTGCCATTTACGGTCTCTGGCCGGTTGATCCGTCCGGCAACCGCATTCGTACTCGCTTTGAACTGGTGGACTACCTTGCCGCCCACGACCAGCGGGATTTGCTTCGCGCTGAGCTTACCGTGCTGGCCAGCGACCTCCGCGATGAACCCGAGTATCTTGAGCGAACCGGCTTCCTGCTGCTGCACGCCAACGCGCCGCAGAGTGCACTCGCGGTCTTTGAGCGATTGTTGGCATTGACGCCCAGCGATATCCGCGCCATGGCAGGCATCGGCAGGTCCTACCTTGAACTCGCCAATTTTCCAGCAGCGGAGCAGTGGCTGCAGCGTGCCGCCCGCCTGAATCCGAGCAACCAATCCATTCAGAATCAGCTTGCCCTGGTGCGTGAGATCCGAACACTCAACCCTGTGCGCCGTGGCATCAGCCGTGCTGAACGTACTAACCGCACGAACCGACTGCTGGCCATCGCCTATCAGCCGCTCTTCCACTGCGCCGCAACGCGCACTCTTCCGCAAGAGGTGCAACAGGATCTTGCCCGTGCCCGGGAACGCCTCCTGGCCAAGCCGTCTCCACGTCCCACCGAAGATGATCTGGAGTGGGAGCTCAGCCTTACCCGCGAGCTGTATTCGCATACAATCGATCACTGCAAGGAGGAGGAAGCGCCTGAGCCGCTGCAGCGTCTGATGACGTTCCTGGCGGCAAACTAATGGGGCAACCACCTGGCATGGGTACACTTCGAGACAAGCTGCCGTTTCCCCTGCCGCGATTGGATTTTGCGCGCGCTATCCCCATACCCCAGCTCGGCTCCGCACAGCGCTTTCTGCTGCTCTCCATCCTCATCGGCGTGTTCGCGGGGCTGCTGGTGGTGTGTTTTCACTTCCTCATTGAGATCGTTGCCTGGAGCACGATTGGAGTCCCCGCCGGTGAAAGCATCCTCTTCACCCTGCTGTTTCCGCCGCTGGGTGCATTCATCAGCGTGCTGCTGATTCGTGAAGTCTTTCCCCGCGCCGGTGGCAGCGGCATCAACAACACCAAGGCCGCCATCTATGTCTCCGACGGCTATGTGCCCCTGCAGTCCGTGGTGGGCAAGTTGTTTGCGTGTTCCATCTCTATCGGGTCAGGAAACTCGCTTGGCCCTGAGGACCCTGCTCTGCAGATGGGTGCCGGCGTTGCCTCCTACATCGGTCGCACCTTCAATCTGGCCCGTGAACACATGCGTCTCATCGCCCCGGTGGGCGCCGCGGCCGGTGTGGGCGCGGCCTTCAATACCCCCATTACCGCCGTCCTGCTGGTTATTGAGGAGGTGATCGGCTCTTGGAACGCGGGCGTCTTGGGCTCTATTGTCCTCTCCGCCGTGTCGGCTGTCGTCGTTAGCCGCTCCTTCCTGGGTAACGAGCCCCTCTTCCGCGTGCCGGAGTTCGAATTCCGCGACCCCCTGGAACTCATTGCCTACGTCCTAATGGGTATCGCCGGTGGATTCATTTCGGTTGCCTTCGTGCGGATCATCGTGAAGTTTCGTGAGCGTATGGCTGACCTGCCTCCATGGCGGCACTACGTGCTACCGCTAGGTGCTGGCTTCGCTGTCGGCTGCATCGGCCTCGGATTTCCCGGCGTCATGGGTGCGGGCTACGAAACCATGGACAGTGCCCTCCATGACCAGTTCGGCTGGCAGATGCTGCTGGCCTTGCTGCTGGCCAAGTTCATCGCCACCGTTCTCTGTTACGGCGCCGGTACCCCCGGCGGCATGTTCGCGCCTACTCTCTTCATGGGAGCTACTCTCGGCGGCGGTATCGGACTGCTCATCGGCAACCTTCCCGGTATGCCTGCCGTGGCGGGAAGCGCCTACGTCCTGGTAGGTATGGGTACCCTCTTCGCCGGCATCTTCCGTGCGCCCATGACCAGCATCTTCATGGTGTTTGAGGTTAGCGCCAGCTACGTCATCATCCTGCCCGTGATGATCAGCAACACCATCGCCTACCTCATCTCAAGGGCCTATCTCCCCACGCCGTTCTTTGAACTGGTTGCCCGCCAGGAGGGTCTCGAACTTCCCTCCGCCGAGGAGAACCGGGAGAAGGAGATCCTCCACGTGGAAGATGCCATGTCCCGCACCCGCCCTGAACTTAGTTGGGACACCACCGTCGCCGCCGCCCTGGATGCCCTGCGGGCTTCTGACGTCCCGGTGGCCATCGTCCACACCCGCCGCAATGCCTGGGCCTCTGTCACGCTTGCGGCGGTCGAGCGGGCTACTGAGGGAGGTAAAGGTGGCCAAATCCTGGCCGACGCCTTCGCCCTTACTGACCTCCCGAAGCTCTATATGGACCTCTCCCTGGATGACGCCCTCATGAAGCTCAGCAAAGTGCCCATCCTCCCGGTGGTGAGCCGCGCCCGCCCTGACCTCCTCCTGGGCACCATTACCCTCAGTGACGTCCACCGCGCCTTTGGCATCAAGGGCTGATTGAATCACCAACCTTCCGTTGCGCCCCGCGCGCTACCCGCTTCATCCTATAGGCAGAGGTATGGCTCCACCATGCCGTGCCGACATTCTGGAGTTTTCTCACATCCCATGCTGGACGAACAAAGCTTTCCCCTCCGTTCTGACGAGGCCATTGACGCCCTCTACCGCGCCCTGCTGGCCGCCGCGGACCATCACGACCTCGAGGCCGACATGAACAATGGCGCACTCACCGTGGAGTTTGAGGACCCGCCTGCGAAGTTCGTCGTCAGCCCCAACGCGCCTGTGCGCCAGATCTGGGTTTCGGCCCATTCAAAGAGCTTCAAGTTTGAATGGGACCCCGCCCGCAACACGTTCGTCCTGCCCGATAGCGGCGACGACCTCAAGGCCATGATGAGCAAGGCCATCTCCCAGCAACTCGAAGAGACGGTCACCCTGCGCTAACTGTCTTCATGCCCGGCGTCTACATCTCGTGGCCTTTTTGCGCGCAGAAGTGTACCTACTGCAACTTCGCCTCGGGGGTGCATCCTGCCGCGCAGCAGCAGCGTTACCTGGATGCGCTGCTGCGTGAGTTTCATCAGCAGGACTGGTCCTGGATGCCGGATACCGTATACCTGGGTGGCGGTACGCCCAGCCAGATGACGCCGGCACAACTGGGGGCTGTACTCAGCGCCGTGCCAGGGTTTCCTTGGGCGGAGTGCACAATGGAGGCTGCGCCCGGCACGCTGGATATCCCGCTGGTTCGCTCCTGGAAACAGATGGGTGTGAACCGCGTCAGCCTGGGCGTACAAAGCTTCGTCGACAAGGAACTCCGCCAGACCGGCCGCCGCCATAGCGCCCAGACAGTCGCCGCCGAATGTGCCCTCCTGCGCGACGAGGGCATCCCCAATTTCAACATCGACCTCATCGCCGGCCTCCCCTTCCAGACCGCCGAAAGCTGGGAGGATTCCCTTGCCTGGGTGGAGCGCCTTGCTCCGCCGCATGTCAGCGTCTACATGCTGGAGGTGGACGAGGACAGCCGGCTGGGGTTGGAGATTCTAGGGCAAGGCGCCCGCTACGGTGCCGGCGCGGTGCCCGCCGACGAACTCATCACCGCCAATTACTTGCACGCAGTCAACGTACTTGCCGCCCTTGGCATCCCCCGCTACGAAATCTCCAACTTCGCCCGGCCCGGATTCGAAAGCCATCACAACCGGAAGTATTGGCGCATGCAGCCCTACTTGGGCTTCGGCGTGGATGCGCATTCCTGCAACGGCAGCCAGCGCTGGGGCAACGCTGACGAGTTGGAGGCCTACTGCGCAGCCATCGAAGCAGGGCAAGCCCCGGCGCAGGACATCACCCCCGTCCGCCCCACCGAGGAGGCCTATCTCACCGGCCTCCGTTTGGACGCGGGCGTACCCTGGAATCCATCCCAAACCCCGCCTGCCCTCGCCATAGCTATTCAGCGGCGCATTGATCAGGATCTGCTCCAAATACAGAACGGCCGCCTGCGCCTAAGCGCACGCGGCGTTCTTCTCTCGAATGAGGTCTTCGCGGATTTCCTTGACTGCGACGCCGCGGCTTCAGTCTAGCTGTCGCCGATGCTCACTAGGCCCATCGTGCCCAGAGGACCGCTCTGCCGGGCATGCGCTTCCAGCGCCAGTGGCGGCAGTTCCAGTGCGGGCATCTCCTTGGCGCGGAACAACCCTCGGGTGTAGCGCGCAATCAGCCGCGCTACCTTGTTGGCCTTTTCCCGCCGTGCGCTGTCGGTGCTGATGCCCGTGTTGGCGTACATCTGCCGGTAGAGCTTAGAGATCAACACAAAGGCCACCCGCGATTTGATGGACTTCACGCAGTTAGACCGCTTCCAGATCTCACTCCAGCTGTAGAACTGGTCCCACACCTTCTGGGTGCGTTCGCGGATCTCGTCCGTGCTCATCGTCGGGTGCGGAGTGAACATTTTCGGCCGGATCTCATGAGGGATCCGCCAATAGCGTGTAATGGGTACTCCCGCCACCTCCGGCACATTCCCTTCGAAGGCCTTTTCCCAACGTTGGAAGTCCACAGTGCCCGGGAACGGAGTCATCATCACGAACTGGGCGAACGTAAGGTCGGCCTTGCTGGCCAATTCGAAGGTAGCCTGGAAGGTATCCTCGCGGTCAGTGGGCAATCCGAAAATGAACGAACCCAGCACGTGGACGCCATGTTCGCGGAAGGTCTTCAGTCGCTTCACCAAGCTGTCGCCAGCGAGGTTGAAATCCTTGAATACAGCCTTCAAACCCGCTTCGGTGACGGCTTCCACGCCCACCAGTGCGCCCTTAATGCGGGCTCTATGCATGGCGTCGAGGAATTCAGGATCCTCGGCGGCCTCCATGGTGATCTGGGTGAAGAACACCATGTCGGATGGCAGTTCCGATAGCTGCTCCATCAGGTCAAAACGTTCCTGCCGCAGCCGGGTAAGCTCCGCCACGCGGGGCTCATTTCCCTGCTTCTCGGCCAAGGCAATGTCGGTGATCGTAACCGGGTAGAAATTGTCGTCGGCAAGGGCGATGAAGCGGTAGCCCAGCCTGCGCAACTCAACGATTTCCTCAATGACGGGGAAATTCCCGCGTTGCCTGGGTTTCTGGCCGTCGGTGCGCCATACTGAGCAGAAACTACAGTGCTTTGGGCAGCCACGTACTGTCTGCACAGACGCCCACATATAGCCCTTGGGGGGCATCAGGTCCCAGCGGGCTTTGCGGAAGGCGCTCGCCTCCACACGGCCGCCGTCGTACTCCGCCTTCGGATTGCCGGCCACGCAGTCGCGAATCACTTCGCCCCACACTTCGTCGCCGTCGCCCTTTACGATGGCATGGCCCCCGCCTAGTTCACGCGGCTCTTCCGGGAATAGCGTGGCGTGAATGCCGCCGTAAACTACCCAGGCGCCCCGCTCGCGGGCCATCAGGCCAACGGCCAAGCCGCGCATCGCGTTGCCCGTGTGGATGCCGATGCCTACCACATCACCAGGTTGCACCTGGGAAACGTCAATCTGTTCCAGGGTCTCATCAACGATGTTTGGGGTTCCGAACTCCGCTGGAGTACATCCCGCCAATACGTAAAGCCACCGGGGAGTAATCACTCCCACCCCAAACGACATGTCGCTGGGGTTCACCAGATGAACACGCATTACGATCCTTTCCAAACCGCGGCTAGATCCAGCGTGATAAGAAGCAGCGACGAATCGCCGTCAATCACCCCGATTTTGGAGCATACCATCGTATCTGCCAAAACCAAATAATACCGTAGTGGATGGACGAAAACTAAGGTCCAAAGGCGATCAGGCGGTGCTGAGTGGTTCCGGTCGCTCTGCTGACGATCAAGGGAACTCAATCGGATAGTTGGCAGCCTCATCGTCCAACACCAGTACCCAGTCTTGCCCACGGCCGCTGGTGGGCGGCGAATAGGTTTGGAAGCCCTTGGTGTCGCTCGTGTGCATCGGGTATAGCACGCCATAGCGAGGGTCGTACCAGCTTTCCCGTAGGCGTTCCCCGCGCATGCGCCGTTGGTCGAGGGTAAAGGCCTGACCCTCTGGTGAGTAGACGAAGGCGAAACTTCCATCGCCAGCCAAAGAGGCCCTCACCTTGGCGGCGCCGTCACGGGGTCCACCGGCGATCCAATCCTGTGCCGGCTGCAGCCGTTGCCAGGGTCGCGATTCATACAGCTTCCGCAAGTGCCGCATCTGAAAGGCTCCGGGATGGTCTAAGGCCGCTGTCCAGGGGATGTTGGCCCCAATTTGCGGTAGCCTTCCAGGCAGCCACATCTGCCAGATATTGTTGTTGCCATAGGTATGGCCGCAGGCGCCTGCCAGCATCGCCCACCACGCGGCCGCGCGGGAATCCACGTCGTCCACCCTTACCAGCCGGTTGTGATCGCGCAGGTAGAACCCAAGCTGGATGCCCTCATAGCGGGGCTCGCCATCCAGGCTGGGTTTCGCCGGGCTGAGTTTGCGGTCGTTTTCGATGTAGAGCCCGGTATCGTGTCCAAAGGCGGCATGCGAGCTTTGTGACATGTGGAAGTCAAGCCAGCGGGCATCCTGCAAATAGGTGCTGGATAGGCCAGGTCCGCGGGGATGGAAGGTGATCAGGTGCCTTCCTCCGTCGCCCTCACGTATGCCCGCTGCCAGCGCATCGATGGTTGCGCGCTCCTCAGGGGCGGTGGGATTATCGTCGCCGCCCAAAATCCAGATGATGGGCTTGTCCCGGTAGCGTTTGCCAAGGAAAGTTCCATAGGCCCGCGCATTGGTTGCATTCAAGACCGGCGTCTGCGCAGGGTTACGCCGTTTCCAGTGGCTTCCCCAGGTAGGCAAAAACCCAACCACCAGTCCTAGTTCCTCCGCCTTGTTCACGACGAAGTCCACGTGCTGAAAGTAGTCTTCGTTGGGGCTAGCAGGGTTATTCTCAACGAAGGCCTGCTGGCGGTAGCTGTTGGTTGCTGCGATGCCGTCAAATAGCGACAGCGCCACTGCCTGGATTACGGTGAATCCTTTGTCGGCACGGTTCTTGAGGTACAGTTCCGCCTCGGCCCGTGTGGAACGGGCGAACAACATCCAGGCCGTGTCGCCAATATATAGGAAGGGTTTACCGTCGGGTCGCTCTAGGGTACGACCATCTTGGGAAACCTTCAGGCTGCGCGCGGGCTGCGCGGGCAGCATTACGGCCAGCGTTAGCGCTGCCGCCAGAATGAACGTCAACCGTCTCATGGCAAGGTCAGCTTATCAATTCCGGACCCTCGATTTCGGGTAGCCCTTACAGTCAGAAGGGATTGACTGATTAGCAGGTGTGACACCCTCTGTCTCACAATAGAGCGAAGGATCCAACGTGCCATCCCTTTCCGGGATGGCTGGCACAGCATGTCCATGGCTATTCCCATTGCCGTCCAGAATCTTACCAAGACCTATGTATTGCCCTTCAGCCGCCGTCGGGTGGAGGCACTACGTGGCGTGTCGCTGACTGTGCCCGACGGCAGCACCTTTGGATTGCTGGGGCCAAACGGTGCGGGAAAAACCACGCTGGTGAAGATCCTCTTGGGCCTTACGCGCCCCACTTCCGGCGGCGCGCAGCTTCTGGGGCAGCCCGCGGGTGACTTCGCCGCTCGCGGCAAGGTGGGCTATTTGCCAGAGGGTGGCCGTTTCCCTTCCTATCACACAGGCAGAAGCCTCTTGCGCATGCAGGGCCAGCTTGCGGGACTGCAAGGAATGGGTCTACACCGGCTGGTGGATGAGATGCTTGACCTTGTCTCTATGCGGAACTGGCAGGACGTGCGCATCGCCCGTTACTCCAAAGGGATGGTGCAACGAATTGGATTGGCCCAGGCGATGCTATCGGCACCCGCCCTGTTGATGCTGGACGAGCCCACCGACGGCGTTGATCCCGTCGGCCGCGCAGAGATCCGCGAGATTCTGGACCGCCTGAATCAACGTGGTGTGACGGTCTTCCTGAACTCCCACATCCTGGCCGAAGTGGAGCTGTTCTGCCACCAGGTAGCCATCCTGCACCGGGGTAAACTGCGGCTGCAGGGACGAGTCCAGGACCTTACCCGCCAGGCGGGCTATCGGCTGCGCTACAAGACAACTCCCTTTGGCGGCTCCGGCGGGATGGATGACATGAACGTGGAAGCCACGGAGACTGAGTTTCCCGATGCTCCAACCATGAACGCGGCAATCGACCGCCTGCGCGCCGAGGGCGCATTCATCCTGCACGCGGAGCGGTGCCAGAGTTCGTTGGAACAGGTCTTTCTGCAGGCCATTCACGGCGAGGAGGCAGGGGGTGACTCGAGTGCCTGAGTTGGGCGTTCCGGCGCGCCTTGCGCTTGCCTTCCGCGCGCTGGTTGCCGATTCCATTCGCGAGGCCTTCGCGCGCCGCATCGTGTGGGGCATCTATGGCTCCAGCGCCTTCGTGCTTGCCTTTCTGGCCTTTGTCTTGGAGATCGACATCGTGTCCGGGGCCAAGGCCACCATCACGTTGTTCGGGCAAGAGGCCATGAGCACCGGCAGCGCAGATCGGCTTCGGGATTTCATTGGCTACATCCAAGGCGCTATTGCCGTCTTTCTGTATGCGGTGTCCACATTCGTGGGCGTGTTCGTTTGCGCAGGTCTGTGTGCCGCTATCTTTGAGCCGGGGCGCACGGAACTGTTGCTGTCACGCCCCGTGCCCCGTGGCCTTGTGCTGTTTGGGCGCTATACCGGCGCGGTGCTGCTGATTGCCTTGAATGTAGTGCTTCTGATTGGTGGCAGCTATCTCATTTTGGGCACAAAGTCGGGCTTCTGGAACCCGCAGTTTCTGTGGGCAATTCCCATTACATGCTTCGTGTTCAGTGTCCTCATGGCTTTGGTGCTGCTGGTGACCGTGATCACTGAGAATGCCGCCGTAGCCATGATCGTGACCTTCGTAGCGATGGTGTTTAGTCCGATCCTTGCACAGCAGGATCTTGCTATCCGGCTGTTGCCGTCGCCCTTCGCGCGCAGCCTGTGGAAGGCGGTCTATCTCATGGTTCCCAAGGTGTATGAGCTGGGCGCTATGCTGGTGACGCTTGTCCGCGGCGAACCTATGGCGAGTTGGCAACCACTGCTTAGCTCCGCGGCGTTTGCGCTGGCAGCGCTCTTAGCGGGGTGGCTGCTGTTTGAGCGCCGTGACTACTAGCGGGTTCGGCTTTAGGTGCAGTTCCAAGTTGCTGCCTAAGCGCCGAACCTACACAGCAGTCGTCCTTAAGGCCAGGCCATGCGCAACTGTCCCAATGGTCCTGAGCTAATTGTGGCCCACGAGAAGTAGCGATTATCCCAAGAGTGGCTGTGGCGGTGGACGATGCTCAACCGGAAAGTGTCGTCACGCTGAGCATCACGCATGGCAAGAATAAGCGAGTCGACGAGACCAGGAACCACGATCACGCAGATGGCGCTCGCCAGCAGGAAGTAGCCGGGGACGCGCAAGGTGCGGTCGGCGGCTTGGCCGGCCAACAGGGCGAGGTAGGGTTGATGGTCTTCGTCGTCGAGTAACCCGAAACCACAGGAAATTCCTCACAAGCGTAGCAACGGCTATGCCGCGATACCACAGCTACCAGACGTCATTTGCCCATCCTCCCGCGTGGGATGGATCAACAAAACAGTGATGCCAAACGAATGCTAACTGTCCCTTGCGCCGCCAACCATGGCTAGCGATGCGGCGTACCTGCCCATGCCACGGCATTCCTGCGGCGAATCGCCCTTGGATTCCCTAGTCTCGGTTCCGGCCAAACCGGACGCGTATCCAATCAAGTGGGTCGGACCCAGGCAGAAGCTCGGTATGACGAAAGCTGCCCTCATCGATGTGACTCTGAAACCATCAGCAGAACCCGTGGGGAGTTGCGCGTCAGTTTGGAGCTGAAGTCTCAGGTGCCTGCTGCATGTGCCCTTCAGTTGAGTGCGAGCCTGCAGGTCGTGGACACCGTGGCAACGGAAACGAAAGCCAGCCAACCGTGATTCGGACGCAAGTACCGTCCGCAGTCCTCAATGCGCGGAGCGAATGAGTAGACGGAGCTTCGTGGAGATTACTCCGTCGGGTTCTTCCGGCGCACACCACGGTCCCTTCGCAGTGCTGGATAGGGATCTGTACGGAATTGCACCCCGCGCGAGCCATGGTGTGATGACAGGGGAAGTTCTGGCCAATTGGAGGGGAGCATGCTGAGGTGGTGCGGAGGGAAATACTGAGGTACTTCTATCGGGTTCCATGTCTAGTTTTTCGCCGCAAGTTTCTCTAATATCGGGACATAGGCCGATGGGTTCTCAGTAGCCCGAGAGCAACTGGATAACCCGAATGTGAATGGATGAACCGAGGGTGAATGGAGGAACCAGGGTGAAGCAGGACGGGAATTGCGCGATGCAGACCAAGACTGAGATGGAATTGCGTAGCGAGGAGCGGTTTAGCGAGGCGTTGTACTCGCTGGCGCTATTGATCCGAGAGGAGCGGCGAGTGGAAAATCGTCGACCTCGCCGGGACCAGAAGGGGCACCGGAGCGATGCCGCTTAGGTGGCCTTGATGGCGGATGGGCAGGCAGCGCAGCTGGCGGCGTGAGAGGGCGGGTGGCCGGATACAGCGAAACGTACAGCATCGAGGGCGCTGGCGGAAAGAGGGACGGGCAGGCAGAGGGTGCCAAGGCGAAGCAGGGCGGAATGCTGAGCGGGGCTGAAGGAACCTGCCAGCAGCACATCGCAATCAGCGACGGTGCTCAGGAACTCGGGCGACGGGACATCCGCGGGCGTTTCAGGCGCAACGCTGAGGGCAGTGCGTCCGGTGATGGCCGACAAGGGAAGGATGCGCGGTAGGCCACGGTTTCCGTTGAGGCGGAGGGGGTCTGCCGCGGAAGTCGTGGTCACCAAGTTGCCAGGTGCTAGCTCCTTGAGGAGGTGCGCATGAGGCAGGGGCCGGTATTCCGGCTGGCCAATGGCGTCGTCCTGGACGGGGAAAACGAGGAGGCATCGAGCGCCGTCGAGGGCTGCCGCCAGATCTTCTCCATTTACTGATGCCACCGCAATGTGCATACGCCGCGCCCCCAGAATGCGAATCTCCAAAACAGGACTATTTGATGAGGGTATCGGAATATCTGCTTGACGGCAAGGGCAGGGTAAGCGCGACTGCCGGGTTCACGCCGCGTGCGTGGGTGGGCCGCCCAGCATGATTCCATGGTGGGCGGCCAATGCTAAGGCTGCGGCTTGGCGGCGGGCGGCTCCGGTTCCGCGCTGGGTGGTTCCTCCGCTTCGCCGCCGAAGGTGATGCCCACGGTGGAGCCGAAGAGTCGATAGTCCTCGTACTTCACGACCATCTTGATGGGCTGGGGTCCAGACTGGAATGGCAACACTGTTTCAGCGATGGTGAAGACAGGAAACCAGAACTTGCCGTCCACCTGCTGACGGAAGGTTTCAAACTTAGGGAACTGGTTATCGCCACCCTTCTTGAGAAGTCCAACGCCGCGCCCGTAGCTCTTGACGATCTGAAGTTCGCGGTCGTCCACCCAGACGACTCCCGCGAAGTAGCGTTCGCCGCTGAGCATCTTCTTGGGCTTCACGGCAAACATGTGGCAGGCGATTTCGTCAACATCCTGCTTTCCGAGATAGCGGATGTAGTACTCGTCCAGGTGCTCTGTGGTGAGGACAAAGGGCTGAACATCGCGCAGGTCCTCCTCGTCCTCGGGGGTGAGCAGGATGTTCTGCAGCGTGTTGACAGGAGCCCACGTGACACGCTCAACCCGTTCCTTGGAGGGGCCGAAGATGATGTCGCTCTTGTACTCCCACTTGCCCGTTTCGCGACCGCCGGGGGAGAGTTCCGCCAACTTAACGCTTTGCCTGTAGGTGTACTGCTCGCGGGCCTTGAGGAAGGCGGACTCGCGGGCGGCGAAGGCCTTGATGATGCGCTGGATTTCTGCGTCGCTGAGATCGCTGTTGGCGCGGGATGGGGCAACCGGCAGCAGGAGCGAGAAGACGATGGCGATCACGAGGATAAACATGCGCATGGGGTACCTCAATAGCAACGGACGCAGGAAAGGGCCATCCGGTTTAGTTGAAATTGTAACGCGTGGAGCAGGGCGCGCGGCGGCGCCTGGGTTGAGGTGCCTGGGGTGGGCGGAGAGGCGGGGCGGGGATTCGCTACACTGAAGGAGGAGGAATGGCTGAGCGGTTTAAAGCGGCGGTCTTGAAAACCGTTGACGGGGTGACTCGTCCGGGGGTTCGAATCCCTCTTCCTCCGCCACATCTTTTTGCCCCCCTGTGTTGATGGTTCCAGTTGCTGGTTCCTTGTCCGCTTGCGTTCAGGGCAATCTGACTACGGACGACCTACTCCACGGCACCTGGAGCACCCGATGGCAGATGCATGTCCGCCGGGGCCTTTCGACGGCTTGGCTCATCAAGGCCATCGGCCAAGTCGCTCCCAGGTGCGAGCTGGTGAGTCTCTCGCCTTTTATCCCTCTCAGACAGCAGGTAAGGGGGATTCTTCGTCCAGAGACACGCCCTGCTGTTGAGGGTGAAAAAGCAGGGGGAAGAATTGGCCATCCATGGGGTTTCCGGCTGGAATGGCAGGCACGCCTTGCAGCAAAGGATCACTGGAGGCGGAACGGACACCATCGCGGAAAACGTTCAGGACGGCTGCGCGGCGGGGGCGCGGAGAGTGGTTTTCGTAGGAGCCGTGTACCAGCAGCGGATGGTGGAAGGCGCATTCGCCGGCGCGGAGTTCGATGGGGATGGGCTGAAACTCGTCTCGCTGCTGGGGCGTTAGGACAGTGAGGATCTCGTCCATGTTGCCGGTGAGGCCGGTGATGGGTAGCAGATTCCAGTGGTGGCTGCCGGGGATGTACTGGAGGCAGCCGTTCTCTGTGGTGCTGTCGTCAAGGCCAATCCAGCAGGTGAGGTGGGCCATGGGCTGGGTGCGAGTCCAGTAGGAAAAGTCCTGGTGCCAGGCGACGACGCCGCCGTGATTGGCGGGTTTGGAAAAGAGTTGGTCGTGCCAGAAGCGGACGGGGCCGCCAAGGAGTTGGGCGGCGGGCATGAGGAAGGCGGGGTTCCACAGTAGGTCATGGAAGGCCTCTTCAGCGCGCCAGGCGCCGAGGGAGTGAAAGAGTACAGAGTTGGGATCGTGCGATTCGTTGGAGTGGAACTCATAGAAGAGGCTGTGGGCGGGGTGTGCGGGATCCATTAGGCGCTGGAGGGCATCGCGGAGAATGGCGAGTTGTGCGTCATCGAGGAGGCGGATGCCGGCGACATAGCCATGCTGATGGAAGTGGGCGACTTGGGCATCACTGAGGCGGAAAGGCTGCCAGGCAGCGGCGAGAGATGGCCAGTGGAAGATGCTCCCGGCGGGGGCGTGGATCTCAGAGAAATCGCGCATGGCCACTAGGGTATCGAAGGCGCGGCCTCCGGTGGGGGGGCGCTTGATGGTGTAATGGGCTACGGCATGGCAGGGCACATAACTACACGGTACTCGCGGTGGATGTTTCTGGTGTTTCCCGCGGCGGTGATGTCATTGGGGTGGGCGTTTCGCGGATTCATTGGCGGGGGACCGCTGGGGGCGATGATTCCTGGGGCACTAGTGGCGCTGGCGCTGCTTTGGCTTTTGGGACGACGGGATGCGGGTACCGGAATGGTGGCGGCCTTCGGAGCGGTGGGGATTGGCTTCGGGGGGCAGATGACCTACGGGCAGACGGTCGGGCTGGCGTCGGACCTTAGCACCATGAGTTGGGGCCTGTTGGGGCTGGCGCTGAAGGGGGCAATTTGGGGATTGCTGGGCGGAGCCGTGGTGGGCCTGGCATTGACGTTATCGCGGGCGCGGCCCAGCCGGATGCTGGCGGGGCTGGCGCTAATGGTGCTGGGGACCTGGGCAGGCTGGGCCGCCGTGAACGCGCCGAAGCTGGTCTACTTTTCGAATCCACTGGATCGTCCACGCGAGGAAGTGTGGGCGGGCTTGCTGTTGGGTGCGGCGGCACTGCTGCTGTGGTTTGCGGCGCGGCCATGGAACAGGACCATGTTGCGTTTTGCAGGGTATTCTTTCGTGGGCGGTGGGCTGGGCTTTGGGCTGGGCGGCGCTTTGTTGGCGGTGGGGCGAAACACAGCGCTGGATCCGCGGTACTGGCCATGGTGGAAGGGGATGGAGTATACCTTCGGGTTGCTGTTTGGACTGGCGTTGGGTTTGGCGGCGTGGCAGGAGCGGGAGACTCTGCAACTGTACTTTTCCGCGCATCACTCTGAGCGGGCCTATCAGCAGGCATTTCGCGGCAGGTGGCTTCTGGGTATTGTAGTGCTGCTAATCGGCGGTGCTGTTTGTTTTGAGTACGTTGTCAATTTGCGGTTCAACTACACCGTGTTGGGCGCGATGCTGCTTTTCCTTGCCTTGTATGTGAACGCCCTGGCCTGGCATATTGCGATTACCCTGACGAGCTTTGCGTTTCTGCTGGACCTGGCGGAAGGCGTGGGGAGAGATTGGAAACTAGCTCCTATGTGGCTGGCGGTGATGGGTGCCGTGGTGGTTGCGGGGGCGCTTTGGCAGCGTTTGGAGCAGCTGCGCGAAGAGCCGGGCACGATGGCGCGGCGCGCATTCCATTTGCTGCTGTGGGCATCGTTTGGGGTGACCACGGTAAAGACGCTGCTGCAGGTTCTAGTGCGCGGGCATGTGCCGGTGGAATACGGCATGTTTGTGGTGGCCATGGCGGTGGTGTGGTGGCTGTCGAAACGGATGGAGGCTGCTGGGGCTGCATCAGAAAGCACCATGGCGGGCTACGAGCCTGGATATAATCGCTAGCAATGTCACCAAAGCAACTTCTTCCGTCAATGAGCCGCCGCGATAGCTTGCGGTGGATGCTGTCGCCCGTGTTGGCGACGATGGCTGTGCAGCGGGCTGCATCGCAGCAGCGCATGGCGGAGATTGTGATCTATGGCGCTACCTCGGCAGGATTAGCGGCCGCTATCCAGGCACGGCGAATGGGCAAGACTGTGCTGGTGCTGGACCCCGGCACACACATTGGAGGGCTCACCACAGGGGGCCTCAGTTGGACCGACATTGGCAATAAGCAGGTGGTGGGCGGCATCGCGCGTGAATTCTACCAGCGCATCAAGGCGAAGTATGAACCGGCGGGAATGTGGAATTGGGAGTCCCGTGCGGACTACTACACGAAGAAGCGTTCAGCAAACCGCGAAGGCGAAGACGCCATGTGGACCTTTGAGCCTAAGGTGGCTATGGGGGTGTACCGCGACCTGATGCGCGAGCACGGCATCGAGGTGCGGTTGCAGCAGCGGTTGGACCTCCGTCCCGGGCGCGGGGTACGGATGCGGGGACCGTGGATCGAGGCCATCCGGATGGAGGATGGCGCGGAGTACGTGGGCGGCATGTTCATTGACGCCACGTATGAAGGCGACCTGATGGCAAAGGCAGGCGTGAAGTACACCTATGGACGAGAGTCTAACGCGCAGTATGGCGAGACGCTGAACGGGGTGCAGGTGGCCAATTCCACCAAGCACCAGTTTCCGCCTGCCTGCAAAGTGTCGCCTTACGTCCAAGCGGGCAACCGGACAAGTGGACTGTTACCGATCATCAATCCGGGAGAGCCGGGCGAGGATGGCGCGGGCGACCACCGCATTCAAACGTATTGCTTCCGGCTTTGCATGAGTAGCGCGAAAGGTAACCAGATTCCGGTGGAGAAGCCCGAGGACTATGATCCGCTGGATCATGAATTGTTGTTGCGTTATTCCGAAAGCGGGCACTATCATCCGCCGCAGAGCAAGTGGGATCCGATTCCGAATGCGAAGACCGATACCAATAACCATGGAGCGGTATCGACAGATTATATCGGTGCGAATTATTTGTATCCCGAGGGTGACTATGAGGCAAGGGAGCAGATTATAAGGCGGCACGAAGTGTATACCAAGGGCTATCTGTGGACGGTGCAGAATAACCCCCGCGTGCCGGAAGCGATTCGCGCCTATTACCGGCAATGGGGCTGGCCGAAGGATGAGTTTGTCGAGAACGGAGGATTCCCCACCCAGATTTATGTGCGAGAAGCGCGACGGATGGTGAGCGCGGTGGTAATGAGCCAGCATCACGTGCAGGCGCGGGATGTAGCGAAGGATTCAGTGGGCATGGGCGCATACGGGATGGACTCCCACAATCAGCAGCGCTACGTGGATGCAGAGGGTTTCGTGCGCAACGAGGGGGATGTCCAGGTGGGCGGATTCAAGCCCTATCCCATCAGCTATCAGTCGATTGTGCCCACGCGCGGGCAGGCGGACAACCTTCTGGTTCCGGTTTGCTTGTCGGCGACCCATATTGCGTTTGGATCAATACGAATGGAGCCGGTGTTTATGGTTCTGGGACAGTCAGCCGCTACCGCGGCTAGTATGGCGCTGGATGGCGGCCAGGATGTGCATACAGTGAATTATTCACGTTTGCGGCAAGTAATGCTGGCGGATAAGCAGATTCTGGAACTGCCGGCCGAAGCGGCCAAGCCGGTAGGAATCGTACCGTAACAGAGAGGGGACCAGGTGACAAAGCAACGAATCTTGGGATGGATGTTGTTAGTGGGTCTGAACGCGCTGTTCGCGCAGGAAGTTCCGCCGCTGGACTATCAGATTGCAGGTGCTGTGTTGGCCGCACCCGAGGAACTAAGGGCGGGTGCGACCGTGCTGGGCTTCAATGTGGATTTTGAGATGGTGACATTGCGTGAGGGCACCGGCGACCTGGTGTGTCTGGCGAGTGATCCGCGGCGTGAGGCGTTCAATGTGGCGTGCTACCACAAGGACCTGGAGCCGTTCATGGAGCGAGGGCGGGAGTTGGCCAAGCAGGGTGTGACGGGGCAAAATCGGCAGGACGTCCGGCATCGGGAAATCGATGAAGGAAAGCTGGAGATGCCGAAGGAACCACGCATGCTGTATGTGCTGACGGGCGCTGCGTTCGACCCCCAAAGCGGCAAAGTGGAGAAGCCTTACCTGCGGTGGGTGGTTTATACGCCGTATGCGACGCAAGAAACGTCCGGACTGTCGACGAAGCCTGCGGAGGGCTCGCCGTGGCTGATGTTTCCGGGTACGGCGGGAGCGCACATCATGATCAGTCCCCCCCGTCCAAAGTAATGGCTGTCGGCTATTCGGTTTGCTGACGCAGCCATGCCTCCAGCGCATGGGCATCGGGCTGACCGCCGGTTCCGCCCATGGCTTCGGTTGACCTGCCACCTGTGAAGGCACCCGCACGGAGGCAGTGTTCCATGGGCATGCCGCGTAACCAGGCGTGCAGGAACCCAGCGTTAAAGCTGTCGCCGGCGCCCGTCGTATCGATAGTCTTTACGGTAATGGGCGCGACTTGAAGAAGTGCGCCGTCCACGAGGCCAGCCGCGCCTTTGGCGCCCAGCTTCGCGGCCACATAGGTGCGTCCATTCTGAAGCGCTTCCAACGCGGCGCGAGGGTCACGATAGCCGCTGATGGCGGCGAGTTCCACTTCATTGGGCAGGAATACGTCGGTTTCCGCCAACACTTGGCGCACATCGGAACCCCAGGTCGCAGAGGGGTCAAAGCCGGTGTCGAGTGACGTGCTGAGCCCCAGCGCGGTGGCGCGGCGGAATAAGGCTGGCAGCCCTGGACGAAGGCCCTCCTGCAAGAAGAACGAAGAGACGTGCAGGTGGTCAAACGGCTGCAGGACATCATCCGGGATGTCTGCTCCGGATAACGCGGTGATGGCGCCAAGGTACGTTACCAGTGCTCGGTCCCTTGCTGAGGAGATCGAGATGGTGATGCCTGTCTTCAGCAGGGGCGACTTCTCCACGCGGGAAACATCAACACCCAGCCGGGCCAGGAAATCGACGCAGTAATCGCCCCAAAGGTCCGCGCCCACTTTGCCGATGAAGGCGGTGGGATTACCCAGCCGGGCCAGACCAGCGGCGCAGATGGCGGAGGCGCTGCCGAGTGTCATGGCGAAGTCGTCCACCAGGACTTCCTTCCCTAAGGTGGGAAAGTCACGATAGCCCTGGCAAATGAGATCGGCGTTGATCTCACCGGCAACCAGGATACGGGGGGCATGGGGGAGTGGGGCGCGTGGAAGTGGCATGGGCGAAAGCTAAGTTATCGCACAGCCGGGAGGGCCGGCGGTAGTAGGATTTCAGAAATCGGGTACCTTCGCTTCAGGGGAAGGGCAGCGTGAAGGTGCTGATGAACTTCCAACCGGAGATGAGTTTGGCGGCATCCTCGACGTAGAGGTAGGTTGAGCGGGCACCGTTGAATACGGGCTTGAACTCAAGACGGTAACTGATCGTTTTGGTGTCCTGCGTGGAGGATTCCGTGGCGAGGGCGAGGTCAACGCTGCACTGGCTGTTCTCCAGGATGGTGCTGCTGCCACGGGTACCCACGCCCTGCCAGTTGTTGCCCGCGTCGTTGAGGAGAAAGACCTGCTGGGTGGTGGCACGGAACAGCAGATAGCATCCAGCGGGCGTGCTGAGGGCACTATTGATAAGAAGGTAGATGTCCTTGATGTCGTCGGCGCCATTTTCGTCATAACCCGTGGCGGCGATGGTTGCGGTGTACGCATTAAGGGCAGTGACGCCTACTCCTTGCGCGACGGGCTTGGTAAAGGACGGGCCGATGGGAACGGTGACGGCACCTTGTGATTTCCAGCCGAGGAAGGTGGCGCTTTGGTCACTGACGAGCGTCCATATCTGATTTGACCCGCCGGCCAGCGTTTTGAAGCTGAGATAAATCACAAGGCTGAGGATGTTGCCTGAAATGCTTGCTGAAGAATGCGCTGCTGACAGCAGGCACTTGCTGTTCTCAATGGTCCCGGATGCGCCGGGTGTGAGGTTGCCCAGGAACTGCGAGGTGGTGTCGTTGAGAAGCTGAAGCTGATTCTGTGCGCGCCGGTAGCGTACATAGCAGGCATTCGTGTAGCCGAAGGAGCCGTTGATGAGGAGGATCACTTCATTGATGTCATTCGCACCGTTGAGGTCAGTGACCTGCATCACGAAGGCGTTCTGTGGGAAGGTTCCGGAGTTTGGGGCGAAGTAAGTGACGGCCGGTTGGGTGTTCCCGGCAAGCGCGGGTACCGTCCAGCCGCCGCGGAGTTGCCACCCGGCGATGGTGTTGGCGCGGTCCTGGCTGTACATCAACAGCGACTTCACGCCGCCAAAGCCGGGCTGGAAGAGATAGAACAGGCTTAGCTGCATGCGGGTGGCATGTGCCCACACGGAGGAACGTTCCGCATCCACGCGGCACTGGCTGTTCTGGAGGATGGTGCGGTCGCCGGGCTTTGCGCTTCCCACCCAGTTACTGCCGGCGTCGTTTAGCAGGCGGATGAGATTATTGTCGATATCGTACTGCACGTAACAGGCGTTCACGGGCGAGACGACATTGTGGATGTTGAGGTAGAGAAACCTAAGGTCGCTCCAACCATTGGCGTCGTCGGCTGTGTAAGTGAGATGGGCAGTTTCGGTATTCCCGTTGGAAGGACTAACAGAGATATTGACGGGTGGGGCGTTGGGGGCGGACCGGTTGATGCCGGTAAGGAAGGCATCGCCACTCCCATTAGTGGAAGCTTGCAACGGCATTCCTGCGGTGGGGAAGTTCGACGAGTGCGTCATGCCGGTGAGCATCGTAAGGGAGCCTGCGCGCTCAGTCGCGCCGGTGATGCGATCCTCCTGGGTACCGCCAAGGTAGGTGGAGAAGACAATTGCAGTGGCGGTAGAGTTGAGGCAAGTGAAGTAGCCGTCCATCGATCCGCCGTGGTTGGCCTGGATGGCGTCGAAGACGGGGAAGTTGCTGGAAGCGGTATAGCCGGCAAGGCACCAGTTTCCCTGGGAATCGCGAAAGAGGCTGGTAGGCGCCTCTGTGCCGCTACCGCCCAGGTAAGTGCTGAATTGCAGATAGCCCGTGCTGCCGCTGAGTTGGAAGAGCACGTTGTCGTAATCGCCGGCGCGAAGCGGCTGCAGGACGCCGCTGGTGACCGGGAAGTTGGACGAGGCGCTGGATCCGGCGACGGTGGGGTTGCCGGCAGCGTCGGTCTGAATGGCGTAGCAGAACTCAGAGCTATTTCCACCCAGGTAAGTGGATTGCAGCAGGGATTCGCCGTTGGCGGAAATCTGGGCCACGAAGCAATCGAATGCTCCCAGCAGGACGGTTTGGGCCGCATTGACGAGAGGGATGGAAGCTGAGGATGTTGAACCGGTGATCCAAAGCGTGCCACCAGTGCCAAGGGCAAGGGCGCGCGCGTTGTCGGAACCCAGACCACCGTAGATGCCGCTCCAGGCTACTTGCGTGAGAGTGGAGTCAAACTTGGCAACGAACCCGTCGTTGGTGCCCCCCAGGTACTGGGGGCCGAAGGAGGGCGTTGAGAGCGGAAAGTTAGGGGAGGTGGTGTAGCCGGCGACGTAAATGTTGTTGGTGGTATCGCGCGTGATGGCGTTTATGCGCTCGTCTCCAAAGCCGCCCAGGTAGGTGGTGCCGATAATGGCCGGGTTGATGATGAGGCGGAGGCGGGTGATGAAGCCGTCCTTGCCTCCTCCGCTGTTGGGTTGGTAGCGGCCGGTGGTGCCCGGCAGATCGTTCGATGAGGTTTCCCCCGCCATGACGAGGTCGCTTCCGATGACTGCGGCTGAGGTGGCGATGTCGTCTCCGTTGCCGCCGAAGTAAGTGGCGGCGGCGAAGGCGCTAAGCGGCACGTTCATACGCAAGACGAAGGCGTCCTTGCCCGCTTTGCGGGAATTCTGGACTTCGTAGCCGGTGAGGAGACCCACTGACCAGGTTTCGCCCACGATAAAGGTATTGCCCGTTGAGTCGGCGATGATCGCGTTGGCCTGATCAAACTGGGTGCCGCCGTAGTAAGTGGAGTAGGTAAGAATGGGATCAATGATGAGGGGCAGGGAGGAGTTGTATTCCCCAAGAGTGAAGGTCCAGCTGTCGTCGGGGAGTTGGCGGTAGGCTGACGCGACGGGTTGCCGTCCATTGGGGGTTTCCTGGAACGATACTGGCGCTCGAAGGGCGAGCCGGCCGAGCGCGAAGTCGAACGAGAGGTGACCGTTGCTATGCTCGCTGGGGGCAACATCCCCTTGGAAACGCCACGAGATGCAGGATGGGTTAGCTCCAGGGTGGACTATATAGTCAAATTCCAGCAGGTCACCTTGTGGGTAGATGAGTAGGTCGATTCCCGGATAAAGCTGACGCACGCGGATACGGTTGAAGGATGGCAGGTCAGATCGCCAGCGGCTTTCGTCGTTCCCCAGGAAGTAGGAATAGCGGGTGGGCGCAGGCTGCTCGCCGACGGCGGTGGCATGCGGGTTGGCGTGAAGCCATTGGATTTCGGCGTGCACGATGTCGCGGCCATCCGATCCTGCGTGACTGAGGATTCGCAGGGCACCGGTGCTGAAGGCAATGGCCATTTGGCCGCGAATGGCACCAAACTGAATGTCGCTGGCGAACTGGCCTTGATTTGGAACGAATTGAAGGGTGGTATCGGGGACGTGATTCCCGGCTGGCTGCGCAGTGCTAGTAAACACTACCAACAGCGGAATCAGCACAGAACGAATCAGCCTTGAAATCCCGACATACCACTTCGAGCCGGAATTACACGCCACGGGATGGATGCAACAGAACAGCATCAAGGATCCTATCGGCAGGATGAGACAAGGTGTTCTTGCGCGAGGTACCCGGTACGTAAGACGATGCCTGAGGTCCAGACAGTGTGGGGCCTTAGTTGAGACCGGAAAATCAATGAAGATGCTACGCGTATCGGCTGGTAGTAGGCGATTTTGAGAGCGTGATTGCCCGCTCTACAAGTGAGGTAGCAAGAGGCCCCGATGCTAAGCTTGAAGGTATGTGGGCATCCTTGGCCAACTATTTTGGCGTTTATGATCCGTTGGTATATGCCCGGCTTGGCCCAGAGCGACGTCAGCTTGGGTGGCGGGCGGCCTATAGTTTGCTGGATGTGGGAGAGGATCCGACGGCTGCGCAGATCAGCATATTTGAAGACGTCTGCTACAAACTTCGGATGACCAATGGCAGCTATAAGCTGACCTTCAGGAACCGCTTCGAGGATGTCAATGCAGTCGTTCTCGATGTGCTGCGGGAGCGGTATCCGGCGGACGCGGCCTTGGCCGTTGAGGACCGTGCCGTTTCCAACGCGCTTACCTCAGTGGAGTGGGCGCTGAACCTTTTCGCCCAGTTTCCTCAGGCAAGTGTGACGGCGTCTGACCTGGTATTGCATCTGGTGGAATTTGCGCTTCCTGACGGGTGCCGCTACATCGCGGAACCGGGTGGCGCGGTTCTGCAGTGCATTGCGCCGCCATGGGTGCTGAGTGTGCACCATCGGGAGGCTTTTCGTAAGCCGGTTCATCAGCTGATGGCGGCCCGCTATAGGCGCAAGCTGGCAAGTGGGGGTCTGGTGAGTACGAATACCGCCGGTGAATGGATGAGCAGCCCTGTCGCTCGCAATGGGACGGCTCGCGATCTCTCACTGGTGCATCCAGAGGCCCGCAAGTTGGCGCGTGAGGATGCCCGGTTTTCAGTCGTGGCAAAGTCAATATTTGAGCCCTCGTTGAAGCCAGTGCATGTGGTTCGGACGATGAACGTTCTCAATCGGGGGTACTTTGCTGAGGTACAACTGCGGCAAGGGGTGATGGCTGCCCACCAGAGTCTGAATCCTGGGGGAATCTGGATTGTGGGCCGGACACTGGAAGAGGATAGCCGGAACCATGCGAGTATATTTTTGCGTGGGGACTCGGGTTGGCAGCTCTTGACGCGGGTAGGAAAAGGCTCTGAGATTGACGATCTCGCCATGGAGTGGAATGCGGTAGGGGGGCGATGAGCTTGGCAATGAGAGGGGATGGGGCCACGGGCGTCATCTCGCAACCAGAACGGCCAAGTGTGGTGGTGATCTCGCAAACCTACCCTCCAGTGATGGGTGGTGCTGAGGCGGACACGCAGCGGGTATTCGGGGAGTTGCTGCGGCGGGGCTATCGGGTGCAGGTGTTTACCCGAGGTGGTGATCCCATGCCTGCGGTCAGCGAATGGACGGACCCGTTGGGAGTTCCGGTGTCTATCCTTACCCAGGGTGCCCAAGGCCACAGGGATGAAATTCTGTTTGCACTTCGCGCAGCGTTGCAATTGATGCTGAAGAGGCGCCAGTATGACGTTGTTTTCGCGTCCATGACCGGGTTACACCTACTGGTGGCACTGCTGGCAGGCCGATTGCTAGGGAAGAGGATCTTTGTGAAGATCCACGGCAGCACCGTAATTCCATCATTGGCCGCATCCATTGTGGGGCGGCTGGAATTGCGCTGGATGGCCCGCTGGGCTGAGCGAGTGATGGTTCTAAACGAAGAGATGGTGCAGGAAGCCCTGGCGCAGAACATCCCAAGCAACCGGATTTGTTTCATGCCGAATCCGGTGGACGTGGCTGAGTTTCAGCCCGCGCGCGAGGAAGAGCAACCGCGGCTGAGGGATGGTTTGGGTTTGCCCGTCGGGAAAACCATACTGCTCTACGTAGGAAGGCTCTCGCCGGAAAAGGGTGTGGATTGGCTAATTCGGGCGTTCGCGCAAGCATCGCCAAAGTGTCCGCAAGCGATGCTGGCGCTATTGGGAGACGGTCCCATGCGCGTTCAACTGGAGCAACTGGCGCGGGAACTCGGGCTGTCTCACCAACAGGTACGCTTCCTGGGTCGTGTGGCAGCCGGCGACGTTCCGCGCTACCTGCAAGCTGCGGACGCATTCGCCCTGGTGTCTCCGAATGAGGGCTTTTCCTGTGCTCTCGCCGAAGCGATGGCCAGCGGGCTGCCCGCCGTGGTAAGCGCGATTCCCGCTAACGTGCAGTTGGTTCGCGATGACTTGGAGGGCTTCACCGCGCCGCCTGGTGACGTGGAACAGACCGCGGGCGCTATCGTAAAGCTACTGAACGACACGCCGGCGCGGGTAAGGATGGGCAAGTCCGCGCGCGCCTTGATTGAGACCAACTACTCGACGGCCAAGGTCGTTGACCAATACGAGGCCTTGTTCTTGCGAGGGTGACCGTACTTGCGTTCGTGAATCGGCCTAGCGGACGAAACAGCGCCCCGATTCTGGGATTGGCTGCTGCTGCAGTACCTCCACCACACGGTGAAGGATACGCTGGTAAAATTCCTGCTCCTGGCCAAGCGAAAGTGCATATTCCAGGCCGCGACGGGCCAGATTGCGACGGGAGATGTCGTCCTCCCAGTAGTGCTGGATTGCTTTGCGAAGGGCCAGCGGATCGCCTGGCGGCACAATGGCAGCTTGGCCGCTAAGGACATCACCCACGCCGGGACCCTCCGAAATAATCACGCAGCGGCCCAGCCGCATGGCGTTGAGATAGATGGTGATGCCAGAGGCCTTAAGGTTCTCGGGCAGGATGGGCAAAACCACCAGCTTCGCGCCCGCGAGAATCTCAGCCAGGCGGCGCTGACTGAAGTCGTCGGGTACGAACTGTACATTGGGTGGGAGCGGACCTAACAGACGTTCGAATCGAGATCCGTGACGCCGCAGCAGGCTCTCATCCAACTGGGGTAGATGTACCGGGTAAGGGAGATGCTCAACGGCCTCCAGCAGAACATCGTAGTCGCGGTACGAGGCTCCAACGCACACGATATAGCCGCCATCCTGGCCAACCTGACCAGGTTCAGCGAATGCCTCCATGTTGTGCTTGAAGGGAACGAAGGATGAGTTCCGCGGGCCTAACGCGTAATGCCGGTAATAGCCGGTAAGGTCACGGAAATAGTGAATGTAGTGGTCAGTTCCCTTCAATAGAAACCGGCGGGACATTGTCTTCAGGCGATTGCTGATGCCGGGTAAGGGTTCCGAGAGCAGAAGGTCGGCCACAATCAGCGGCGTGCGCAGGCGTAGGCTGCGCTTGCGGGCGCACAATCCGTACGTGATGGCGGAATCGGAGTTTACCAACAGAGCGGTCGAGTCAGGGAGCTCGTGAAGAAACTGGTCTAGCGAGGTGCAGTATGTCGAATCCCCTTCAACGCCATGTACGCTCCATTTCTGAGGGAAGCGGGAGAAATTGGTGACGATGCGGATCAACGACGAAGTCCTTGGGGCTGGATGCCATTGGTGCCGGGTGCATGTCCCTGCTGCAGCGTGGTTTCCGGGTGCGCGCCCGCACAGCACTGATGGTGGGAACACATGTCGCAGGCAGTATCGCATACTCAACTGGGGAATTGGGCGATGCTGCCGGCGCTAAACCGCCGGCGCTGCGGAGACGGGTATCCTCAAGAGAGCATGACCAACACGGATTCGACTTGGGGAGGCTTTGCGCCTGAAACGATGATTCGCGACGTGAAGGCAGCGGCGCGCAAGGCAGAGCATGCCGAGGTGGAGCGGCTCTTGGATGAATGCGCGGGGCAGGTGGGGAAGGGCGGCATTTACGCGGAGGTGCTTTCTTGGGCTGCGCGGGCCTACCTGTCGAAGGGGCACCTCAGCGACGCGGCGCTGCGGGCGGCCGAAGCGTATGAGCTTGGTGCGCGGATATACAAGGATGGGGCAGCATGTAGCCTGGATGACGCTGAGCGAACAGCGTTGGATATCGCGCTGGGCGCAGCAATCGAGGTGCAAGCGCAACTCGCGGAATCGCGCAATGGGAATGTGGAAGCGGTTCGCTATCTGGAGGCGATGCTGGATGTCCATGCCGGCAGCGATTTCGTGACAAGAATCCGCAAGAACCTGCTGCGGTTGACGCTTCCGGGGCAGGCGGCGCTGCCGCTGAACTGGGTTCCGTTGGCTGGATTTGACGGCGAAGAAAACCCAATCGGGAGGCGTCCGGTTCTGCTGTTTTTCTGGGCGCACTGGTGCTCAGATTCCCGTACGCAGGGGCGCGCGCTCAACCGGTTGTTTGATGCCGGGGCCCACTCTGACCTTGCGCTGGTGGCGGCTACACGATTGTTTGGCTATATCTCGAAGGGAACTGCAGCGCCAGAGGCCGATGAGCGCGAGCAGATTTCCGCGGTTCTGGACGCGGAATACTCCTGGATGCGGAACCGGCCGGGCACCAGCGTCCTACTGAATGCGGCGAACTGTGCCCGCTACGGTGCCAGCACATTTCCTACACTTGTGGTGCTGGATGCTGCGGGGATAGTGCGTGGTTATCACCCCGGGGTGATGAAGTTTGAAGCGTTGGTGGAGTTTGCGCGGGCTTAGCTGATGCTCAAGCGCTCGCGCCGATAGCCACGATTGAACCGGCGATGGCGGTTACATATGCTGGGAACTCGTTACGAGTTGCCGCTGGATCCAAGGGGAGGATGCCTTCCAGGAAGCAGTGGGGGAGACTAGAGTCATGGAACGTAGACTGTCGATTTCACGCCGGATGGCATTAGCGGTTTTGGCCGGGGCTGGAGGCGTGCGCGGGCAACAGGTTGTGGCGGCGGATCCGCTGGTGACTCTCTACGCCGGCAGGCGCGGCCCAGGCCAGGGCAAGCGCGTAGTGCTGGTTTCGGGCGATGACGAGTACCGCAGCGAAGAGGCGCTGCCACAATTGGGACGCATCCTGGCGGCGCGGCATGGCTTTGATTGCACGGTGCTGTACGCCATTGATCCTGGCGACGGCCTGATCAAGCCAGACTTCCAGACGAATATTCCGGGTCTGGAGGCGCTGCGCGAGGCTGACCTGATGGTGATTGCCACGCGGTTTCGCGCACTGCCGGATGAGCAGATGCGCTGGCTGGATGAATATGTAAACTCTGGGAAGCCAATCGTGGGCCTGCGGACCGCCACGCATGCCTTCGCGTTCCCGAAGGAGTCCGCAAGTCCATACAAACATTGGAGTTGGAACGACAAGGAGAAGTGGCCGGGCGGTTTCGGAAAGCAGGTGCTGGGCGAAACCTGGGTATCGCATCACGGCCATCACGCGGTACAAAGTACGCGGGGAATCGTGGCCGAAGGCATGGGAAAGCATCCGATTGTGCGGGGCTGCGGCGAGATATGGGGGCCGACGGACGTATATGAGGTCCATCTTCCAGCGGACGCGGAAGTGCTGGTGTTGGGGCAGGTGCTGCAAGGGATGAAGCCGACGGATAAGCCGGTGGTGGGGCCGTACTCTACCAAGCAGGGGCAGCGCACGATTGTGAAGACGCCGAATGAGCCGATGATGCCCGTCGCTTGGACGCGCAGCTACACCGGTCGATCTGGAAAGGCAGCGCGGGTCTTTACCACCACCATGGGCGCGGCCACGGACATGGAAAGTGAGGGGATGCGACGGCTGCTGGTGAATGCGGTGTACTGGGCGCTGGGGATGGAGAGGCGAATCCCTCATAGGGCGGATGTCCGGTTGGTGGGAGAGTTTCGGCCCACGGAGTTTGGATTCAAGAAGTACGTGCCAGGGCGGAAACCGGCGGACTTCGCCTGGGTGGGGTAGTGGCGATGCGTGTGGTTTGGATAGGTCTATGCCTCGTGCTGGCAGCGATCGCCGGGTCCACCCAGCCTGCGGGGCTGGGGACTGAAGACGTAGAGGCGGTGGTGCGCACCAGCCAGGGCGAGTTCCGCTTTGAGTTTGCGCCGGACAAAGCGCCCGAACATGTACGTCATTTCATCCAACGCGCGGGTGACGGTTACTACGATGGCAGCGCCTTCTTTCGGGTGGTCCTGAACGGCATCATTCAGGGTGGAGACCCTCTGCTGAAGGATCCGCAAACTCCTAGGAAGCTGTGGGGTACGGGCGGGCTGAAACTGCTGAAGAGCGCCTTCAGCGACCTGAAGCATGAGCGGGGAGTGGTGTCGACAGTGCGGATTCCAGGTCAGGTGGATTCCGACGGGGCTCAGTTTTTCGTTTGTGTATCGCCGCAGCCGGGTTTGGATGGGCAGTTCAGCGCCTTTGGCCGGGTGACCGAGGGAATGGATGTCGTGGAGGCCATCTCACAGGTTCCCCAGGCGGCGGACGGGTTCACGGCAGAGCCGGTAGCGATAGAACAGATCCGCATTGAGAAGCGCAGAACCGCTCCCTTTGCCAGCGCTCCGTTGGAGGCGCTGCGCCGCTCGGTAACGATGGAGACAACCGTGGGCACGGTACGGATCGAATTGGCTCCGGAATGGGCGCCGGAGCACGCGCGGCAGTTCCTCAACCTGGTGGCTGAAGGATGGTATGACGGGGTAGGTTTCCACCGCATCGTGCCTGGCTTTGTGGTGCAGGGCGGGATGGGTTACTACCGGGAGCCATCCAAGGCGCACCGGGCTGACCGCTGGGTGCGCAACTTACCCGGCGAGTTTCGAGCAGACGTGAAGCATGTGCGCGGGGTGGTTTCCATGGCGCGGGATGACGACCCCGATTCCGCCACCACGTCGTTCTTCCTGATGCTGGGCGATGGCACGTACCTCGACGGAAAGTACTCCGCGTTCGGACGGATTGTTGAGGGGCTGGAGACCCTGGAAGCCTTTGAGCGTGAGGGGGTTGAGGGGGAAACACCGAAGCGCCGGCTAGAAATCGTCAAGGCGGTGGTGGACCCGCAATAAGTCCGATCGGGGTTGCGAAATTCAGCGGACACCGGGCGGGCGTGGACGCTCAACCATTCCGGGACGAAACTGTTTCGCAGTAGACTCAAAGAAACTCGCCGGTAGGCCGCGCCGCGTGCCGGCGATCCAACTTTTTCGCGGTCCCATCCGTCTATTACAAAGGAGCCAGGCAATTGATTCCGCGCGTCGCCGAAGACAGTGATCTGGTCCTGGCCGCGCAACAGGGAGATGTGGAAGCCTTCAACCGGCTGATTGGCCGGTGGGAACGGCGGATCTACAATTACCTGCTGCGCATCCTGGGCGATCGTGAAGACGCGATGGACGTCAGCCAGGAGGTGTTCCTGAAGGCTTACCAAAAGCTGGGAAGCCTGCAGGAGGCCAACCGCTTTTCGTACTGGCTGTTCCGGATTGCGCACAATGAGGCATTCTCGTTGGTGCGAAAGGGGCGGCCCGAAGAAGAGTGGACCGGGCAAGGCGATGGTCCGGAGTGGAGCCGCCGGATGGCTCCGGTGGAGGTGTCGCTTGCCGTGGAAGCGGCGCTGGCGACATTGAGCGCGGAGCAGCGGGAAGCCGTCGTGCTGAAGGTGTACCAAGGCTTCAAGTTCGAGGAGATTGCGGAGATTCTGGGCGCGCCGGTGTCCACGATCAAGAGCCGCCTGTATACGGGCCTTGATTTACTGCGCAAAGTCTTAGAACCCATGGCGGAGAAGCCCACTGCGGAATAGGGACGTTGGCGTTGCGATCGTGGGCGCCAGCCGTTGAATGGGTGCCATTGTTCCGTGGAAGCCGGAGTGAGCGCGGAAGCCCGGATGATTCCGGGGAAGGAGAGCGGGGATGTCCAGCGAGGATCGGGATCTGCGGGAGTTGGTGTTTGGCGATGCGTTAAGTCAGGCCAACGAGGCTGAGTTGCAAGCAATCAGCAATCATCCGGAACGCAGTGCGGAACTCAACAGGCTGCTGCGCTTGCGAGAGACCCTCCTGAGTTTGCGCGAGGAAGATCCTCCGCGGCGGACCGTGCTGGTCGCGCCTCCCGTGCCGGTGCGTGCTTCGTGGTGGCGTGGTTGGCTGGGCAATCCAGGATGGGCCTTTGCCGGGGCCTGTGCGCTGGCGGCCGCAATTGTGTTCCACGCGGTATGGACGGCCAGTGCGCTTCCCGTGGAGCCAGCGCAGTTGGCGTCGGCCGGCCAGGAAGCATCTCCAACTCGTGCGATCCCCGTGACTCGGGAGATTCCAACGAATACGCGGGAAGTCGAAGCGCTTGACCCCCGAGTGTTGGCCCTGGTGGATGCGCGGGTGGCCGAAGCGGTGCGGACGGTACGTGCTGATTTGGCGGCCCGGCATCAGCAGGAAACAATCCGGCTGGTGGCAGCCACCGAAGAGCGGCTGCGCGGCCAGTATGAGGACGAGATGGTGGATGTACGCGAAGCCATGTACTTCATGAAGAAACAGTTCGGCCGACAGTTGGTTGCAAATGCCGCCCTGGTGGAAGAGGTGCAATAGGCATGCTGCAATCAGCCACTTGGGTTAGAGTGCTGGCGCTGTGCGTAGCCTGTGCGGCGGGTGCTGGCGCGCAGGCCGTAGCGATGGATCCTGCTCCCATGGATTTGCAGGTGATGCGGCAGACCGAACGGGAGCTGGATGGGCGCATCGAACGTTTTGATACGGAAGCGCCCATGTATGTGATTGGCGCCGCCCGTGGCATGTATGTTGCGGGCACGGGCGTTGTCTACTCCGTGGAAGCCAGCCTGGCGCCGGCAGTGGGCATTACGCCGTTCTTTCGCAAGCCCAGCGAAGAGCAGATTGAAAAGATCCACCGGGCCAAGCGGGCAAGAGTGCAGGTGATGCGGGATCTGATGCTGAGCACGCTGCCGGAATTGGCGGTGACCTTGCGGGGTTTGCCGGACGAGGAGGAAGTGGTGGTGGCGGTGTCGCTGTTTTACTTCCGCTATGAGAAGGTGGATGGGCTGCCGAAACAGATGGTGGTGCGCGGGAACGCAGGAGTGTTGCGCAAGCTGCACGCCAGCAGCAAGACAACTGCGGCGGCGGATGTCATCAAAATCAGCCAGGTGGTGATGTATTAGCAGCAACGGCGCAGTGGTAATGGAAGCGGGGCGGGGCAGCGTACGCGGTATGCGCATCGGCGAGCGGCTGATTGCCAAGGGCTTGATTTCCCAAGAGGACCTTGAGCGCGCGCTGGACATTCAGAGGGATCGAAGCGACAAACTGGGACGCATCCTGGTGGACCTGGGCTTTGTGGCTGTGCGCGATGTGCTGCTGACGCTTTCCGAACAACTGCACGTGGAACTGGTGACGGTGCAGGGTGAGCCTCCCGGAGCCCCGGAACTGGAGGGGTTGAACGCGCGCTTCCTGCGTCAGGCACGGGCGATTCCCTTTGCGCTCGACGAATCCACGTTAGTGCTGGCGATGGCGGATCCGCTCGACTTTGAAACCATCACCACCGTGCAGCGCTTCACGGGTTTGCGCACGCGGGCAGTGCTGGCCGCTGAGGGCGAAATCCTTGAGGCGATTGAGCGGCACTACGGCGAGGCTCGCGGTGAGAACGCAGCCGCCCTGGGTGGCGAGGACGCTGAGGCGCTGGCAGACCTGGAGCAACTGCGTGACATGGCCAGTGAGGCCCCGGTGATCCGGCTGGTGAACAACATGGTGGCGCAGGCGGTAGAGAAGCGCGCCAGCGACATTCACATTGAGCCATTCGAGAAGGAGTTCCGCGTCCGTTTCCGCATTGACGGCGTTCTGTATCCCCAGGAGAGTCCACCCCGTGAGTTGAAGGCGGCGATCGTTTCCCGATTGAAACTGATGGCGCGGCTGAATATTGCCGAACGGCGCTTACCGCAGGATGGCCGCATCAAGATTAAGGTTCTGGGGCGCGAAGTGGATCTGCGTGTGTCCACCCTGCCCACACTGTATGGCGAGAGCCTCGTCATGCGCTTGCTTGACCGTTCGGCGGGCGACTTCTACGACCTGCAGCGGCTGGGCTTCAGCGAGTTCATGCTGCAACGGATGCACCATTTCACTTCGTTGCCACACGGGATCTTTATGGTGACCGGGCCTACGGGCAGCGGCAAGTCTACCACGCTGTACTCAGCGCTGAAGCGCATCAATCAGACCGACAAGAAGATCATCACCATTGAAGATCCGGTTGAATACCAGATGGACGGCATCAACCAGATCTTTGTAAATCCCCAAATCGGGCTGGACTTCGCCACTGGGCTGCGACACATTGTGCGGCAGGATCCGGACGTGATTATGGTTGGGGAGGTGCGCGACCGGGAAACGGCTGACATCGCCATCCGCGCTGCGCTTACCGGCCACTTCGTTTACTCCACATTGCACACCAACGACGCGCCCAGCGCCATTACGCGCTTGCATGACATGGGCGTGGAAAACTACCTGATGAGCAGCACGATTGTGGCTGTTCTGGCGCAGCGTCTGGTGCGGATTGTCTGCAAACACTGCAAACAGCCCGCCGGATCGATTCGTATTGACGGCGGGCGTGAGATCCCGCACTTCAAGGGGGCTGGCTGTGAGCATTGCTTCGGCTTGGGCTACAGCGGACGGATGGGCATCTTTGAGTTGATGGAACTGAACGACGAGGTGCGGGAGCTGATTATGTCCAACGCCAATGCGGTGCAACTGGCCGCGGCAGCGCGTAAGTACGGCATGCGAACGTTGCGCGAGGACGGCTGGGAAAAAGTGGAACGAGGCATGACGTCAGCGGAGGAAGTGATCCGCGTGACGCAGGACCTCTAGGGCCGGAGCGGAAAGATCAGGACTGAAGGAACGGCGGATGGCGACTTTTCACTTCCGGGCAGTAGCGGCGGACGGCAGAACGCGGGCGGGTACCCTGCATGGGGAATCTGAACGCGAAGTGGCGCGCGAACTGCTGCGGCAGGGCTTGACCCCCGTCTATGTGGGCACGCGACAGAGCCAGGGTGTGCAATGGAAGCTTCCCACGATGGGTGCGCCGGGCCGCAAGGACGTCCTGTTCTTCACCCAGGAGCTCTCCACGCTGCTGAACGCGGGCGTGCCGCTGGACCGGGCACTGGCCATCACCGCTGAGCTTACAGAGAAGACGCATTTCCGCTTTCTGGTGAACGATGTGCTGCGCCTCGTGAAGGGCGGTAAGTCCCTTGCGGATGGGCTGGCGGCACATCCGGCGCAGTTCTCTGAACTGTACGTGAATATGGTGCGGGCGGGAGAAGCCAGCGGCAGCCTTTCTCAGATTTTTGAGCGCCTTTCCACCTTTGAGGAAAGCCGAGACGAGCTGCGTAATTACATTGTTTCGTCGATGGTCTATCCGGTTTTGCTGATGCTGGTGGGCATTGCCAGCGTCTTCGTGCTGATGAACTTTGTGGTGCCGAAATTTGCCAAGGTCTTCGCCGATGCGCGCATCCAGATTCCCACACCCACGTTAGTGATGATTGAACTTTCCAAGTTCTTCCAGGACTACACTTGGCTGGTGATGATTCTGGTGGCGGGAGCGGTGGCGGCGCACTACTACTACGTGCGCACGGTAGAAGGACGCATCTGGTGGGATTCGTTCAAGCTCCGCATTCCCGTACTGGGCGACGCATTGCGCAAGGCAGAAACGGCAAGGTTCGCGCGGGCGATGGCGACGCTGATTGCCAACAGCGTGCCGTTGGTGCAATCCATTCAGATCTCCAGGAACATTCTGGATAACAAACGCATGGCGGGGTCATTAGATAGCGTGGCCACCGGCATCAAGCGGGGTGAGGGCATCGCAGGCCCCATCCGCAGGACGCAACAGTTCCCCGCGCTGGCAGGGCATCTGTTGCTGGTGGGTGAAGAAACCGGTGCCCTGGATGCCATGTTTTTGCGGATGGCGGAAATCTATGAGGCAGAGACGAAAGCAGCTATCCGGCGCTTCACTTCGCTCTTTGAACCGCTTGTTATTCTTGTCATGGGCATCGTAGTAGGGGCCTTGATTCTCACTATGCTGCTTGGCATTACCAGCATCAATGAGGTGGCATTATGACGAACGTATCCCCGGAAATCAGGCTCTCGCGGCGCGCACGCGCGGCTGGGCAGGCAGGCATCACGCTGATTGAAATGCTGGTGGTGATGACGATCATCGCGTTGTTCGCCACGCTGGTGGGGCCCCGGTTGCTGAACCAGGGCGACAAGGCGAGGGTAACCAAAGCGCGTGCCGACATCGCGGGGCTGAAAACCGCGTTGAATATGTACAAGCTGGATACGGGTGTTTTTCCCTCGACCGAGCAGGGTTTGAAGGCACTGGAAACTCCTCCGCAGGGAGTGAAGAACTGGCAAGGGCCTTACTTGGCGGAAGAGCTGGTGATGGACCCCTGGGGGAATCCCTATGACTACCGCTTCCCAGGGCAACGGGGGAACGAGCCCGACATCATTTCCTACGGGGCGGATGGTGCGCCGGGCGGCGAGGACCTCAACGCCGACATTGTGAGTTGGAAATCAAACTGACGCCAATGAGTGCGGCGCTGTGGGTGCGTGGCATGCTTACCACCAGAATGAGTTCGCCGTATACATCAACGCTTTTGGCACGCCGGTTGCTACGCCAGCGGGCCGCAGGCGAGGCGGGCGTCACCTTGATGGAACTGCTGGTGGTGGTGGTGCTGATTTCCCTGCTGGTGGGAATCGCCGTGCCATCGTTTCAGGCAGGGCTGCCCTCTATCCGGTTGCATAGCGCCTCGTCGTCGGTAGCGCGATTTCTGAGTGCGGCGCGCAATCAGGTGGAGCGGTTGCAGCGTCCGGTGGTATTGCGTGTGTCTCCTGACCGGGGAACACTCACGTTTCAGAGCGTGGACGGGATTGGACGCCGCCAGATGGTGGGGGAAGAAGTGGCGATGCCCGATGGCGTCACCATCCAGGCAGTGTTTCCGGCAGCGCCTGGGATGGAGCGGGCCACGCGGGAGTTTCTGCTGTTTCCGGGCGGCGGACTGCCGGCCTTCGCCGTGCTGCTGGGAAATGAGCGCGGCGCGCGGCGATGGGTGTCGCTGGACCCCATCAGCTATGTGCCGCTGATTGCTTCCGTGGCTCCGCCGATGGCGGCTTCAGACGAGGCGGAAAGCGCGGGAGCACAGCCATGAGACGGCAGCGTGACAAGCGAGGCTTTACACTGCTTGAGGCCATGGTGGCCACGCTCATTATGGCCATTGCTGTCGTGGGACTGCTGAGCAACATCTCAACGTCGTTGAACAATGCATCGCGGCTGGCCGATTATGACCAGGCATCGCTGTTGGCCAAGCGGCAGATGGAGCACCTGATTTCCATGCCACTGACACCCGGCCAAGCCTACAGCGGCGTCTTCCCGCGCAGCGCTGGTAACGATTGGGAGGGGGGCTGGCAAGCCCGCGTTGAGCCCTTCGAGGCAAGTCCCACGGGCATGGGGGCGGTGCTGGACCGGATTGTGCTGGAAGTATGGTGGGTGCGTAATGGACAGCGGCGCGTAATGGAGCTGGAAACGCTGAAGGCGGTGATTCCCATGGACGGAATTGCCCCGGGCAGGTTGCCCAATGGCTAGGCAACGATGCACCAGGGGAGGCGGCCAGCGGGGCCTCACCTTGATGGAGGTGCTGATCGCGGTTACGCTGGTATCACTGTTGATGGTGGGCATCAGCACCGCATTGGGCATTGGATTACGCGCCATGGAGCGCAGTAACGGGCGGCTGGAGCTGAACCGCCGCGTGGTCCGCACGCAGCAGATTCTGGAGCAACAGATCCTGCACCTCACGCCTTCAGTGGCCTCCTGCATTATGGAGAACCCTGAGATGCCAGTGCAGATGCCCTTCTTCCAGGGTGAGCCATTGGCTATGCGCTTTGTGTCTACCTATTCCATGCGGGATGGCGCGCGCGGCTTCCCCCGGATTATTGAGCTTACCGCCATCCCGGACGATGCCCGGCGTCAGCCGCCAGGGCTGCGCTTGATTGTGAACGAACTTCCCTATCTCGGGCCGTTCAGCACGGGACGTCTATGTGCAGGCTTACAGCCCGATGCGGCCACCGGGACTGCCGTTCCGGTGTTCGCGCCCGTGCTGCCGATGCCCATGTCTTTCGTGCTGGCTGACCGGCTCCTGCGCGTTCGCTTCCGCTATCTGGCGTTGCGGCAGCCGCCTCTTGGACAAGAGTGGCTGGAACGATGGGTGTTTCCTGAATTGCCCGAAGCCATCGGCGTTGACCTGTTTCCGATTCCGGGTGAGAACGCGGGCGTACAGCCAGTATCGCTACTGCTACCACTTCGTGTTGACCGCCTGCCAGGGAAGAAGTATGCGGACTAACCGGCTGCAAGGAAGACCAGGCCAACGTGGCGGAGCATTGCTTGCCGTACTCTGGCTGGTGGCGGCGCTTTCCGCCATCGCATTGACCATTGCTGCCACGGTTCGGGCGGAGGTGGAGCTAAGTGCTATTCATTCGGAGGGCGTGCGTGCGTACTTCCTGGCACGTGCAGGGGTTGAGCGCGCCGCGTTGTGGGTGCAGTGGGGCGGCAACCAGGCTCCGCTGGAGGGCGGAGCCCCCGCGCCGGCAGGACCCTTCTACCAGCGTGGCATGCGCTCACTGGCCTTTGTCTTTCCCACCGGCGATGTAGTTGTGGATGTGATTCCGGAATCCTCCAAGCTGGATATCAATCGCGTGCCCGTGCCCGAATTGGCATTGCTGTTTGAGGCGTTAGGGGCAAGCACGATGGAGGCTGCCGAACTGGCGATCGCTGTGGAGCACTGGCGGACCCCTGCCACCAGCGCCTCCGCCCTGGATGCGTTTTACCTTAGCCGGAAGCCGTCTTTTCCCGCCCGGCGGGCGTCTCTGGAGAATGTAGAGGAATTGCTGCTGGTGCGAGGGATTACTCGAGAAATGTTCTATGGGGCGTATGTACCTGTTGGGACGGTGGGCACGGTGGTGCTGCCGGAGCCTGCGGGTGATCAGTCTGCAACGCTGCCCGGTCCCCAAGTTGCCCCTGGCTTGGATGCGCCGCAACGTCCGCTGGTATGGCGGGGCGGATTGCGCGATTGCGTTTCAGTGTTTGGCGCGGTGACGGCAGTGGACGTGAACTGGGCTGAGCCGGCCGTTCTGCTGGCGCTGGAAATCCCGCCGCAACTGGTAGCCGCCATCGTTACCCGGCGCGTACAGGCGCCGTTTCTTAGCGAAGCCGACATCCAGGCGCTAGGCTTCGGCGATGTCGGCGGCTTGGCCCGACTGCGCGTGGGTGGACGGACGCAGTACACGTTGCGCTCCACCGCGCGGCTACGTAGCGCGGATGGTCGCCCATCGGACCTGCAGCGCAGCGTGGCAGCCGTCGTTGACCTGAATGAAGTTTCTGGTGATCGCCCCTTCACCACTCTCCGCTGGTACGACTCAGCATGGAAACAATAGCGCCACCGCAACCGCCATCCGCGATTCCTCCCGAGGCTCAAGCCGCGTTGAGTCCACTTGGGTCTGCACCCTCCTGGTGGCGGCGGCTGATGCAAAGTGGGACGGGCCTTGCCATCGCGATTGAAAACGGCCATCTCGATGTGATGGTGGCCCGCGTGCGGCCCTCCGGCGTGCGCTTGGTTGGTTGGAAGCGATTTGAGGATGTCGCAGGCCGCCCCGCCGCTGGTGTGGGTGCGGAGATTCTGCAGTTTCTGAAGGAACTGGGCGCGGCCCACCTGGCGGCACATGTGCTGCTGCCGCGCGAGGCCACCATCGTCCGAACGGTGCAGCTTCCCGGCGTGGCGGATAAGGATCTGAGCGCCGCGCTGGAACTGCAGATGGAATCGTTGCATCCCTACGACGCCCAGCCCGTCTCGTTCGGCGCGATGCGCGTGGGCAAAAGCAGTACTGTGCTGGTGGGCATCTGTCGCGAAGAGTTTATTGACCAATGGCTGGCTTTCTTCACCGAAGCGGGTATTAAGCTAAGCTCTCTGCGCATTAGCGCAGATGTCTTCCGCGCGGCGGTGCGCGTGTTGCGGACGCCACCCGATGGGTTCCTGAGCCGCATCCCCTCGGCGGGCGATGCGGTTGAGCTCTACGGCGAAAGCCCCGCGCGCCCCGTGTATAACGTGCTGCTGTATGCGCCTCCCTCGTATGCGGTGGATCGCGCGTTCTCTGAACTCCGTCTGGATGCTGGGGCAGCCATGTCGCCAGAACCCACGGATCTGGAAGCACTCCTGGCCGGGCCGGAGACGCAGCCGCAAGCGGAAGTGGCCAGGGAAAATCTGGCACTCTATGCCACCGCGATTGGGGCGGCCAGCGCCTTCCCCGCGCCGTCAGTAAACCTGTTGGCACCGGACCTGCGCAAAGGCAGCAACTGGGCCTTGGTGTTGCCAACGCTCGTACTAGCGCTGCTGCTAGGGCTCACCGGTCTGGGTTACTGGCTGCAGCAAGGGTGGCAGCAAAAGGAGTATGCGCAGCGCCTCCAAACGGAAGTCCGTTTGCTTGAGCGGCAGGTGGCCGCTGGCCGTCGCATGGACGATGAGGGTGAACGCCTGCAGATGCGGCTAGAGCATATTAAGACGTTCCGCCAGCGGACTCCTGACGACCTGAAGGCCTTGCAGGAGCTTACCACCGTTCTGCCCGATTCAGCCTGGGTCATGCAGCTGGAGCTTACTCCGGAAAGCGTCACCCTCGCGGGAGAGGCGCAGCAGGCTAGCGACTTACTGCGCTTGCTGGATGGAAGTTCCGCCTTCGCCGGTTCGAGGTTTTCGACGCCCCTGCAACGCACCGCCGATGGGGAGATGTTCCGAATCCAAACTGCCCGGGAGCGTGCCCAATGAGCAGCCCGGTAGCAAGAGTAACTGCCTCCAGCACGGGGCTTAGCCGCCGCGACCGCCGCGCCCTGGCCATGCTGTTGCTGGCTCTGGTGGCCACGGCAGCCTGGTATTTTCTGACAGATGACCCCGGTGCAACGCCCGCGCCGGAGGTTGCCCTTTCCCTGCCGGTTCCGGTGATGGAAAAGCGTTTGGTAACCCTGCGCCAGCAAGCGGCATTGAACCCCGCCAAGGAAGGCGTCCGCAAGCAACTACGGCAGGCTGTCGAAGAGCGAGAGCAGAAGCTCCTGAAGGCCGACACCGCTCAGCAAGTGCAAGCGCAACTGCTGGCCAAGGTGCGCGGCGTGCTGGAAGCGCAGGACCCGCCTCTGCGTGCCACCCAGTCCGAACTGGGTCCCATTACGCGGCTGGGCGAAGAGTACGGCGAGGTAGCTGTCACTGTAGGGTTCAACTGCGCAGTTGAGCAGATGGTGAATCTGCTGGCGGACCTCGGTGCACTGGAAGAACTCATTGCGACCCGGCAGATTAACGTCGCCGCCGCGGATCGCGCGAAGAAGACCTTGAACGTCCGGCTAACCGTTACCGGGTTAATGCCCGTCGAACTGGCACCGGAACCCACTGGAGGATTGCGTCCATGAAAACCCGCCTTCGTATTCTGAATGTCCTGCTGCTGGCCGCGTGTGTATTCACTGGTTGGCAAATGCGCGCTAGCCATCTGGAGCACCAAAGCCGCCTTGACAAAACCTTTTCCGTGAAGGTGGAACCCACTTCCGCTGGTGATATCGCTATTGATCCGCTGCCTGCCGCTCCAAGCGCCGGCGAATACAGCGTGGTGGCGATGCGAATGCTGTTTGCCCAGGATCGCAACCCCAATGTGGTGGAGGAGAAGAAACCGGAACCGCCTCCCAAGAAGATGCCTGACCTCCCTGTGCTGCACGGGGTGATGGATCTTGGGGATGGCTCCATCGCCATGATGAGCGTGAAGGAAGGCGACGCCCAGGGCACTTATAAGAAGGGCGACAAGATTGGCGAGTTCGAGATTGTGAAGATCGCCACGGACCGCATCACCTTCCGTTGGGAAGACAAGGAAGTCACGAAGCTTGCTGGGGAACTGCGGCCTACCGGTGCGGTGCCTGCGGCCAAGCCAGCCAGCGCGGCGGCTGCCGCGCCCGCACCGGCTGCGCCAAAGGCTCCTGCAGCACCTGTGAAGCCCGCGCCGGGCAAGGATCTGGGTGGCCAGGTTCGCGCTTGCCTGCCGGGAGATAGCAGTCCCGCCGGCACCGTCGTAGATGGCTATGTGAAGCGGATTGCGCGGACTCCTATGGGCCAGGTCTGCAGTTGGTCACCCGTGGACAACAAGTAAGCTGGCACCGGTTCGGAGAGTTGTTCCCCTTCCGGGGCACGTAGAGATTCAGAAGAGTTGACCGGAGTACATTGTGTTTTCTCGTAGGATGCGTATTACGCGATGGGTACCTGACGGAAGTCGGGTAGCTGGATGGGTTCTGGGACTGATTCTGGCATTTAGCCCGGCGATGGTGGCCCAACAGCCCGCCCAGACTCCGGCGCAGCCCGAAGCACCCGCGGCTGACGCGCCTGCGGCTGCCCAGGATGCCGTCCAGGCTCCCGCACAGACCGTGCCGGCGCAGGCTGCGTCTGCGGATGCTGAGGGAACCGCGGGGCCAGGGCTGGTGCTGAATCTGGATGGCGCTTCACTCCGCCAGTTGATTGACCTTCTGGCACAACGGCTACGAATCAACTACATCCTGGATCCGCGCGTAGATGGCACGGTGATCATCCGTACCTACGGGGAAATTCGGGCAATTGAAATCCGGTCGATTCTGGAAACGGTGTTGCGCATCAACGGTGCATCCATGGTGCAGGTGGGCGACATCTACCGGATCGTACCTACGGATCAGGCGGCACAATTGCCCATCAGTCCGACGCTGAATGCCAGCGCGCAAGATCTTCCGGCGGGCGAGCAGCAGATACTGAACTTGCTGTTCCTGAAGTTCGCCACGGCGAAGGAAGTGGAAGGGCTCATTAAGCCATTCCTCGGGCAGGGTGGTCAGGTCACTGTCTATGAGCCAGCGAACCTGCTCATCATGCTGGATAACGCGCGCAGCATGCGGCGTACCATGGAACTTGTTTCGCTTTTTGATAGTGATGCGCTGGCCAAGCAGCGCGTCCGCCAGTTCGAGGTCAAGAACGGGAAGCCGTCTGATATCGCCAAGGAACTGGAGACGATCTTCAAGGGCATCGCCTTTAGCAAAGAAAGTTCCACCGTCAATTTTCTGCCCATTGACCGCGTCAATATCTTAATTGCAGTGGCACCCAATCCCGGCGTCTTCGAAGAGGTTGGTAAGTGGATTGAGAAGATCGATGTGAAGGTGTCCGTCACGGCGGGATCATTAAACAACTATGTCTACCGCGTGAAGTATGGCGACGCCTTTATGCTCTCCTCCTCCATCATGCAACTCTACACCGGCATGCCCATGGGTATGGGTATGGGCATGGGCATGGGCATGGGCGGGATGGGGCGCATGGGTGGAATGAACCGCATGACAGGCGGTGGCGGCGGCTTCGGCGGGGGTGGATTTGGCGGCGGCGCTATGGGTGGGGGAATGGGTATGGGCGGGCTTGGCGGTGTCACCAACCAGGGTTTCAACCTAGGCGGGCAAGGCATGGGGGCCATGGGCGGTGGTGCCGGTGCGATGGGCGCGATGGGCGGTGGTGCCGGCGCGATGGGCGCCATGGGTATGGGCGGCATGGGCATGGGCGGTTTTGGTGGTATGGGTGGCTTTGGCGGCATGGGCATGGGCGGCTTCGGCGGAGTGGGAAGTTTCCTCGGCTTTGGACCCATGCTGGGTCCCACGGGCGAGCGCATTCCTCACGTCATCCCGAACATGATGGATAACTCTCTTCTGATTCAGGCTACCCCCCAGGACTATGAGAAGATCCTGTCGCTGCTGGAGCAAATCGACATCTCGCCCCGTCAGGTGCTGATTGAGGCAAAGATCTACGAGGTAACCCTAACCGGGGCCTTTTCCATGGGAGTTCAGGCATTTCTCAATCGCGTGGGAGATAACGCATTGAACCCGGGCGGGGGAGACGAGGGTTCCGCGGCGCGAAGGGCGCTTTCGGTGGGAAGCACCGGTGCCGGTGTCGCGCTCACGGCAGGTATGCTGGCGGGGCGTAGCCGCGAACTGCTGGCGATCCTTACTGCCGCGGAAGACAATCGCATCACCAAGGTGGTGGCCGCGCCGGTGGTGATTGCTACTGACAGCATCCCTGCTTCCATCACCGTTGGCAACGAAGTGCCCATCCTTACCTCGCAGGCGGCCAGCGCGGTACAGCAGGGCGGCACCTCCCAGTTCGCGCAAACCATCAGCAACCGCCAGGCTGGCATCACCCTGAATATCGTGGCGCGGGTCACCCCGGCGGGCATCGTTACCATGGTTATCAATCAGGATTTCAGCACCCCACTCGCACCCAGCGGTGGCGGTATCGGGTCTCCGTCCTTCAACAACCGCACGGTCAGCACTCAAATCACCGTGGAGGACGGCGATACGGTGGCCATCGGCGGCATCATCGACGAGCGAGAGATCGAAGGTACCTCCGGCGTTCCCTTCCTGCACCGGATTCCCGTGGTGGGTGCCGCCTTCGGCCAAAAGACGCGGTCCACCACACGAACAGAATTGGTGGTGTTTCTCACCCCGAAGGTGATCTACGATACCAACCAGATCATCGACGCCAGCGAAGAACTGAAGTCGCGCATGGACCGGGTGCTGCGCCTAATCCGCAACAGTTCTGATCGGTTCTAGCGCTAGCCGATGTCTGGATAGCTGATAGGTTGGAAACATTCGGGCCTTATTGTGCACGTCTCGGTACCATCGCCTCCGAACCTGTCGAACCTAGCTACTCCATGCAATTTCGCCCCTTGGCGAAAGGCGGGTGAACAGAAGCGCTTGAGTGAACTTGATTTCCTTATAATTTTTACTAATTTATTCCCATGTCTCAGAAATGCCGAGGTTTTTCCTGGCGAACCATTGACTTCGTTTCCTAAACCATGATTAAATTCCATGTGTTGGGTTTCGTCCTTATGCAGTCGAAATGGCTGCGTTGCAAGAATTGACTTGGCGTTTCCAGTTTGTATCGTCCGACGGCCGCAAGGCAGGCGGAATGAACCGGGCCGAAATCCCGCAAGCAGAGACAGAGAGTAACCCGTGGCCGCCAGTTTCGCACCGTGAATACACGGGCGAGACGCATCAATACCGCAGGCCACGCGGAATGGCTCCGGCTTTCACTCGAGTTTGAGGCTCAGGTTGAAAGAACACTTCATCAATTCAGAATTGAATTCCCCATACCACAAGGAGAAGGAAATGTTCGATTTCCGCAAGATCGTGCTTGCCCTTATCGTGCTCGCACTCGCGATCCCGATGGTAAGCGCACAAGAAGCAATTGACAATCAGCCGTTCAATTGCCGTGCAACCTCCACGCCACCACTGGTGCGCATCGAGGGTGTAGCTGAGTTCGCCGGCGATATTCTTATCGTCTGCAGCGGCATCGTCCCGAACCAGGGTCTGGAAACGGTAGGCACCGGCGCATCCGCAGAAACTCGCATCCGCGACCTGCGCGCCAACATTACTGTGAACGTTGACGTTCCAGTGACTAGCCGCGCGGTACTACCCGCCTCCGCCGACACCAATTCCCGCATCACCACGGAATCCCTGATTATCAACTCTGGTAACCAGGGCCGTTGCGGCGCCAGCGAAGGCCTTCTGCCTAGCGCGGCTCCCTGCGTACCCGTATCACCCACTTCTATTACAGCTGTTGGAACCATTGGCCAGGGCGCGCCCTACGTCGGTGGATCCACCATTTTCGATGAACTGATGTACCTCAATGGCCGCGGCGCCTTCGCGTCTCGCTATGAGAACATCACCGTCAACAACCACGGCAAGTTCGCCACCGAAGAAAGCCTCGGCGGCGTGTTCAGCAACGGCACCCTGGAGTGGGACAATGTGCTCCTCGCCCCCGGTAGCGCTGCTGGACGCCAGTGGTACATGCAGTTGAAGATCACCAACATCCGCGTGAACGCGGCAACGCTGGCTGGCCAGGGCGAATTCGCTCCGGCAATCAACGCCATCGTCACCCTCAACACCACCACCGGCACTGTGCCGCTCACCCCGGATACCGTGGTGATCGCACGTCCCCGTCCCAGCTTCCGCGTGACCAGCACGCCGCGCCTGCGTCGCAATTGCGACTTCCCGCGCAGCATCACGCAGGATCTGCTGATCATCGAACTGCTTCCCAACGCCTTCAAGCCCCGGCTTGATGACGAAGTGAATCAGGTTTGCGACGCCCCGCCAAACCGTCAGTGCAACCCCAACACGGCCTACTTCACCGAATCTGGCCTGATGCTGGGTGCGGACTGGCTTGGTGCGACGGGTGTTTCTGGTTACGCCACGCAGGGAACGCAGTTCAACATCGAAATCGCGTCGCCCGCCACCTTGGACAACGGTACGGCGCCTCCTGCTAACCCCTACGTGATCAGCTTCGGTACCGTCACCGAGGATGTCAACGATGTGATGACGGGTACGATTGTCCCCGGCGCTGTGACAACAGCTGCAAGTGGTGCCGTCGCCCGCAACTTCACGCTCACCATCACCGACTTCTCTCTGTCGGCTGATCCGTTCACCATCAACCGCGTCCGCGTACCTATTACCGCTGCTTACAACGAGCAGATCTACGGCACCACCGGATTCCGCGTTTGGTACCTGCCGTTGGCTAACCTCGCTGGTGGCGAAGGTATTGTGCGAATTGGCGCACCCACGCCGCGCTTCGACGCTGTAATCAAGGATGCCCCTGGCTTCAGCATCGTCCGCTGCCGTACGCTGATTCTCTTCCCGTACCTCACCAACCGTGACGGCTACAACACCGGTATCGCCATCGCCAACACCTCCAAGGATGACGGCGCTGGTCCATTCGACGAGAACAAGGCCGCTAGCGACCCGATTCGTGGAGCAATCCCCCAGTCTGGTCCTTGCACCCTGTACCTCTACGGTGGAAACAATGGCCCGGCTAACCCGGTATCCCAGACCCCGCTGGTTTCCAGCGTGAACGTTCGTCCCGGCGGCATGTACCTCATGACCCTCCAGGATGGCGGCGTGGTGAAGGGACCTGCCGGTCAGGACGACGGCGTCCTTGAAGGCGCTCCTGGCTTCCAGGGCTACGGTATCGCTTCTTGCGAATTCCAGTATGCTCACGGCTATGCCTTCATCTCCGACGTAAATGCTCAGCAGCTCGCACAGGGCTACTTGGCATTGATCATTCCTGATCGTTCCGGCTACACGGCCGACGTCAACGCATCGAATGGTTCCTTCGGATACGAAGAGCGTCCGGCCAGCCCCTTCAACCTCCTGCCTGGTGCTGAACTCGGCGGCGAACAGCTGGTTCACTAAAAACCAACCGCAGCCTCGGCTGCTGAAGAAAGGGCGGGTCCTTCGGGATCCGCCCTTTTTGCGCATATGCCCTCTGCAAAGGAAGCGCCGGTGCCGTAACCGACCACACACCTTGGCCGAGCCCCCGGCGCATCTGGTGCGTAGTAACAATCGAGGTGGCTGGGTTCGTTTCGTAGTGCAGCAGGAATTCGGCAATACCTGACGCCTCCGCATAAAGGACGCGTCGCGCTGCAAGGTTCACGATTCTACCGGGTGCAGGTTACCGCCTACGTTAGCCGGGTAGCGGATAGCGGAGAGATTCCAGCAGCCACTCGCCGTTCACGCGGACGGCGTCCAGCAGTCTCCCGGTAAGTTCCTCGCGCTGTGCGAATAGACGGTAGCCTTCGCGTGGCCGCAAGTATCCCTGTGTCTTAGGATCTTCCGCTACCGCTGCTTCGAACCCCACCTTGTTGGCTCGGGCCTCATAGCGGGACCGATTTTCCAGCAGAGCCTTTACCAGAAACGGCATCACCATCGAATAGTCCGCTTGCATACTTTCCGTGCTTTGGACATAGGTGTCTTTGTCCACCTTGCCCCACGTGACCGCCTCGGCCGGTGGGCAAGACGACAGGCTGCCGTCGGTGATGGGAGCAGTAACAATCTGCACATCGAACTCGTAGCCGCGCACGTCTGGTAAACCTAGAATTTGCCCCAACGCCGGCTCGGGCTGCAGGTTGTAGTTCTTGGGAACGCCCCCGCCCAGGATCCATGTACCCAGTGCGTATGGAGCATTGTCAAAGAGCCCCCAGCGGTGATAGGCACATGCTTCAAAAATCTCCGCGTGGAGGTCCAGAGCGAACTGATGCTTCTCCAGCAACCCTGCCTGCTGCATCACCCACAGCTTCATGGAGTTCAGGAACACGCTTCCATCGCCAGGAGCGCCCACAAACACCGGAATTGCCAGTCGGTGGCAAGTGGCCAGTAATCCAGGGGGAACGCCCCCTGAGGCCTCTTGGCGGGCAAACCATGCTCCCAGCCGGTAGCGCAGTTCGGTGCCTGTCATCGGTCGCTGGAACTCCTCCAAGGCCAGCAGAGCGCTCAGAAAGCGGTCCTGGTCAAGGAGCACATCTTCGTCAAAGGCCATGTCGGTAACGCGAATGGTACGGTCGTCGCGTAGGGCGCCATCGTCGCCAAAGATAGGCACCTCGAAGATGGGGTCTGTTGTATGCCCCTGCAAACTCCGATGGCCGTCGTGATAGCAAACCGCGTCGGTGGTGGATAGGTAGGCAATCCAGCCCGTCTCCAGGAGTGGAATCAACCACGCCTGGTGCTGGCCGGATACCGTTACCGGCCCGGCGATGGACATCGTCAAAGGACAGCCCATTCCGATGGCGCGGTCAAGAATGCTGTAGATCCGGCGCAGGTATGCGCCACCGAACGCCGGCAGGCAATGCTCAAACAGTTCCGCCAGGGTATTCGTTTCGTCCACGCGGCGAACTCTCACCGGGCGACGGGTGCCGGAAGGGCTATCGGCCTCAGTGGAAGGCGGGTTTGACGGGTAATCAGCGGAATGGGACATGCAATTGCGAAGCTAGCATATTCCAGCTAGGTCTCGCCGCCAATTGCCCGCTGGCCTGTCGTTGGCAGTGAGGGTTGGAGGCAGAAACCGCCGGTGCCCTGGATCCTTTCAATAGGGCGCTTTCCGATTGCGCTTGCCGCCTGGCCCTGCTGCTTGATACCCTAGAAAGGTTGTGTCCCCCTCACTGGGAACACGCAATCAATCGCTCGTAGTGAGATTCCCATGCCGAAACTGAAGACCCATAAGGGCGCCCAAAAGCGCTTCAAGAAAACCGGCACGGGCAAGGTGAAGCGCAATAACTCGATGAAGCGTCATATTTTGACGTCGAAGTCGACCACCCGCAAGCGCCGCTTGCGTCACGCTGTCCTTGCCTCTGAGCCCGATTCGAAGATCATCGCCCGCATGATTCCCTACGCCTAGGCCACAAGCCCGGGCGGGACAGCCCGCGAACCCGCATCCAGCCCAGCCAGCGCGATTTTGGCACTGCCTGGCGGGCGAGTCCACCTCGTGTTGTTGACAACCCGAGGCCATCCTAAAGGAGGAAAACGTGCCCAGAGTTAAACGTGGAACGAAACGCGCCGCCGCGCGCAAACGCGTTCTGAAGCAGACGGAAGGCTTTTTTCTTGCGAAGAGTAAGCTTTACCGCGCAGCCCAGGAGGCCCTGGAAAAGGCCCTCAAGTATGCCTATACTGGGCGCAAGAACAAAAAGCGGGAGTTCCGGGCACTCTGGATTACCCGTATCAATGCTGCCTGCCGCAACCATGACATTTCCTACAGCAAGTTCATGGGCGGCTTGAAGGCGGCTGGCGTTGATCTTAACCGCAAGATGCTGTCTGAACTGGCCATCGCCGACGATGAGGCCTTCGGCTCGCTGGTGGCTACCGCCAAGGGTGCGCTGGCTTCCACCGCCAAGCCTGCTTAGGTTTTGGTAGTTTTGCTGTGTGGGGTAAGCCCGCGATCACGCCGCTTACCCCCCTCCTCTCAGCATTTGGCCTTCAATCGCCACATACAGCGCAGCCGTCCGTAGGAAATCGATCATGGAAGCTCCCCAACCCACCCTCATCGCTCAGGAAACCGATGCCCTGCTCCACCTGGAGGAACGGATTCTGCGCGCCGTGGAGTTGGTGGGCAGTCTCCGTCAAGAAAAGCAGGCACTGCTGACGGAGAAGGCCAAACTGCTGGCAGAGAAGGAATCTCTGGAAGCGGATCTGGCCCGCGTGAAGGAGACTGCGGAATCCTTGCAGCAGGAAATGGTATCCCTGCGGGACGACCGCCAGCAGGTGAAGAATCGCATCGAACGGTTGCTAGGCCAGATGGATTCTCTCAGCAACGGCTAGAAAGAGCGACGGTGTGCCCGCACTTGCGGTCACCCGTATGGCGCATTCCCCCGATATAGCCAATTGTTAAGCTCCCATTGCTGCTACAGCGTAAAGGCCTGCTGTGTCTGTGCCGATAGAACGGGCAGCGCGGCGGCGGTGTGCATCAGCCCGTCTGGCCCGTGCGCTTGCCCATGCCGCACTACCCCCAACCTCAGCCGAGCTTCCAGATGGAAACAGGCGTGGAGAATTTCTACCAGCTGCTGGGGGTGAGTGCTGACGCAGATACCGCCACCATCAAGCAGGCTTGGCGGCAACTTGCTGCCCGCTGGCACCCGGATGTGACCTCAACCGCCGCTTCCGCTGGTAACGGCCATGCCGTAGGCGCCAACCGTTCCACAAGCACTGCGGATTCGGCTAGCGATCTCCACCGTCCACTTCACGGAACCAATCCAGAGATTGCTGAGCAGTTCGTGCGCATTCAGCGGGCCTATTCGGTATTGGGGCATGCTGACCGCCGTCGGGCATACGATGCGTACCTCCGTTCCCAGCAATTGGGACAGGAACAGACAGCGATCGTGGGGATGGCGCACAGCAAGCGGAACCTGCTGGAACAGGCTTACTTGCAGCTGGCTGGATGGCTCCCGACCAGACAGGGCCTATGGGCCGCAACTCGCTTTGCCAGGGTTCGCTATCTCGCCTTGGCGGTTCTGTTGAGTGGATTGGTGCTGATTTGGGAGACCGGTAGCGCCCGAAAGCGGGTGGCATCGTCCCAGGATTTCAGCGCAGCCCCCACTGGCGAAGCGGCGATGTCAGGCGAGTCCGGCAACCGCGGGAATTCGGGAACCGTCCCGCCGTCTCCCAGCCCGGTTCAACTCCCCTCGCTGTCGGCGGTCTCCACCGTTCAGCAGCAACTCGCCACGCTAGCAGGCCAGCCCTCGCTGATGGCTGAATCGCCCAAGGCAGCCCTGAACGTAGAGCCAACCGGAGCTGGAGACAGCAGGAGACAGCCTGCAACGCAGCCCGCTTGTCCGCCCGGGTTGGTCGATGCCGCAGTGTCTGGAAGAGAGGCTCTCGACGATACATGCGAGGGTGCTTCTCATGCAAATGCCGGTGCCCCATCTGCCCGGCCCGCGGCTTACACCGGTGGGACGGCGATCGCTTCCGCGCCACCACATGCTTCTGTTCCATCACCAACTGACCCGCCCACGGTGTCAGTGCCTCTCCCGCATCTGCCATCGCTGCTGACATCCGTGCCCCGTCCACGGCCTGAGCCGCTGCACGCAGCCATCCCGGAACCCCTAGGACGGGATCCGGGACCCTGGCTGGCCGGATGTGTCACACAGGACGCCAAGGCGATCCATACGGGCGTAGTTTCCCGGCAGGATCAAGCAATCTTGCTCCAATGGCAGGCACTTGGCGGCATCAGCATCTCCGGGCATCAGCGTCTTCTCCTGATGCGTGAGTCGGGTGTGGACATGCAGCCTTCCGCGGCGCAACCCAAGCGACTGGATAACACCGGCATCCCCGCCATACTGCAGGGTGGCCCCTTTGCAACAGCGGTGCTGCAATTGGAGGGAAACGGCCATCCCACTCCCTGCGGCAAATGGCATCTGCTCTCATTAACCGGACTTGGCCAAGGGGTAAACGGGCGATGGGTGGCGGTGGAGCGCGCACCGCGCAGCGACGATCTCTTTCTGCTCGACTCCATGGAGCTGAGCATCGAAACAGCGAAGGCAGGCCTTGCAGGCCACCTGCGAGGCCGTTATCGGCTGAGCATATCCCATCCGGCGTCCACAGCCGCCGCAGGCAGTTTCCAATCCCTGGTGGAGTTTCGGTTTCAGTCCAATGGACCCATCAACAGTATCGAGATTCCTTGGCGCAGCGACACCCTGGGAACAGGCACTCTACGCATTGCGCCGCTGGGGCCGGGCCGGATGGCCTTGCACTGGCAGTTGCGTGATCTAAAGCCCGGGCGCATCCAACTCAGCGGCGGTTCGGCCATCCTGTACCGGCGACACTAGCCCACTGCAGCCACGAGCGATGGCCGCTGCTGACTGTCAAATCCCCTCATGACACCTGTCTCAGCCTATTGCCGCCGATGGGAGAGGCAATACCAGCCCGCGAGGTGTTACGATGGCGCTGATGAACCGGCGTCAATTCCTGCAGCATTCTCTAGGTGTCTCCGCTGGAGCGGCTGCTTTGCTCCAGTCCTCGTGTCGCTCCGCATCACAGCGTCCCAACATCCTGTTGGTGATTACGGACGACCAGTCCTTTGCACACGCGGGCGCCTACGGGTCGACGATGGTTGCAACTCCAGCGTTTGACCGGATGGCAGCCGAAGGCGTCTTGTTCACGAATGCGTTTGTGTCCGCGCCCTCCTGCTGTCCGGCTCGCGGTTCAGTTCTTAGCGGCCAGCAGTTTTACCGCCTGCGCGAGGCATCGATGAACCATACGGTGTGGCCCACGCAGGAGGTACCTCTCTATACTGACCTGTTGGAGCAGACCGGCTATCGCGTGGGATATACGGGGAAGGGTTGGGGACCAGGCAATTGGCAGGTTTCGGGCCGGAATGTATCGCCCACGGGAGCCCAATACAACCAGATTAAGCTCACTCCCCCCGGCACTGAGGTTAGCGACATCGACTATGCCGCGAACTTTGACGCATTTCTGGACGGCAACACCGACGAATCCCCCTTCTGCTTCTGGGCGGGTGTGATTGAGCCACACCGCGCGTTCAACCCTGGCATTGGGGTGAAGAATGGCAAGCAACTCAGTGCCATGGAAGTCCCATCCTTCCTGCCGGATACGCCAGACGTGCGCGGTGACCTTGCGGACTATGCGTTTGAGATTGAATGGTTCGACCAACAGCTGGCGCGCATGGTGGAGTCTCTGGAAAAGCGGCGTCTGCTGAACGATACCCTCATCATCATTACCAGCGACAACGGCATGGCCTTCCCTAGGGCCAAGGGCAATCTCTACGACTACGGTGCCCGGATTCCCCTCGTCATGCGCTGGGGCCGGCGGGCCGGGGGTGGCCGTCGCGTTGACGACCTTGTCAGCCATTGTGACCTTGCCCCTACAATCCTGGAGGCCACTGGTTTGCGGGTTCCCGGCGAGATGACCGGTACCAGCTTGATGCTTCACATTGACTCAAGACAGTCCGGCCAGATTGATCCTTTGCGGGATGCGGTAGTCTATGGCATTGAACGTCATCTGCCGGGCAGCCGGCCGGATGGCGCTGGCTATCCCTCGCGAGCCATCCGGACAGCAGAGTATCTGTACATTCGGAACTATACCCCAGACCGCAATCCGGTGGGTGACCACCCAGGGATCAGTTGGCCCGACGACGATCCGGTAAATGGCTATGGCGATACCGATGGCGGGCGGTCGAAATCCGCCATCTTTGGCCGCCGGACTGAGGATCCCATCCGCTTTGAGGCTGCATTCGGTCTCCGTCCGGCCGAGGAACTCTACCAGATTTCCGATGATCCCTATCAGATGAAGAATCTCGCAGGCGACATCGCCTTCGATGCTGTCCGGCAGTCACTGGGACAACGGCTAGCAACATACCTACGCGACACGCGCGACCCCCGTGTGCTGGACAATGGCGACAGCTTCAACGAAATTATGCGCCGCTTCCCGGTACTTGGATCCAACACCAGGCCGGTGGGCACTGCGCAGTAGGTTGTTGCTGTCCCTTACTGGCGGTCAGTCGGGTATTGGCTGCCGGGAATGGGAAGCCGTGGCGCGGAACGGACAGCCGCCCAATTAGCAACCATCGCGCGTTCCGCATAGGCTTCGTAGATGGCGCGAAGCCGCGCTGTTTCCTCAGGGTAGGTTTCCGCCAGATCCATGGTCTCGGTACGGTCTTTCTCCAGGTCGTAGAGCTCCCAGCGATTGTCATTGTTGAACCGGGAGACCAGCTTCCACTTGCCGTCTCGTACCGCTCGATTGCCTTCGTGCTCCCAAAATAGGGGCTGCTCGCGCTTGAGCGTTTCCCCCGAAAATAAGGGTGCCAGCGACACTCCCTCCATGGGGATGATCTGCATGCCGGCATGCTGTTCCGGATATTGCGCTCCAGCCAGATCCACGCAGGTAGCCATGATGTCGATGAGGTGGCCAGGCTCTTTGCGGATACGATTGCGCGCGGTAATCCCCTGCGGCCAGTGGGCAATCAGAGGCGTGGCAATGCCTCCCTCGTGCACCCAGTGTTTGTAAAGCCGGAATGGGGTGTTGCTCGCATTGGCCCAGGGCGCACCGTAACTCTGGTAGGTGTTGGCGGGGCCGGGCATGGTGGAGGACTCATTGCCAAACTGCAAGGGGGAGCCGTCCGGAGCTGTGTGCGGCACGTGCAGGCTGCGCTGCGGATTCTCCATGGGACGCAGTTCTTCAGCGCATCCGCCATTGTCCGCCAGGAAGAGAATCAGTGTGTTGTCCAGAAAGCCCTTTGCGCTGAGGGTGTCTAGAAGGCGGCCGATAGCCTGATCCATTGAGTCCACCTGCGCGGCGAAGACCTCCATCCGGCGCTGCTGCCATTCTTTGTCTGGTGCGTCCTCCCAGGCGGGAACCGCTGCGTCGCGCTCCGTGATGGGCCAACTGGCATCCACCAGTCCCATATCGACAAGACGTTTGTGGCGTTCGGCGCGAAGCGCATCCCAGCCCGCCTGATATCGTCCACGGTACTTCGCGATATCCTCCTCTAGCGCATGCAAAGGCCAATGGGGAGCAGTGAAGGCCACGTAAAGAAAGAATGGATCCTTGCCGTCGTGGTCATTGATCATGCGGCTGGCTTCGCGGGCAATCGCATGGGTGTAATAGTGGCCGGGTTCGGGCTTCTCCGGTTCATTGCCCCTGGTCAGGGTTACTGGGTCAAAGAAACTGCCAGCCCCGTGGATGGTGCCATAGAATTGCTCGAATCCCCGCTGGAGCGGCCAGTTCTCCTTGGAATCCGTTACCGGCGTGACGTGCCACTTGCCGGACATCCAGGTGCGGTATCCGGCAGGGCGAAGTGCCTCGGCGATGGTCACGCAGTTGGTGCTCATCTTGCCGGTGTAGCCCGGGAATGGCTTGGACGAGTCCACCATGTGTCCCACGCCAGTCTGATGCGGGTAGAGACCGGTGAGCAGCGACGCGCGGGTTGGGCAGCAGCGCGCGGTGTTGTAGAACTGCGTAAAGCGCAATCCATTCCCGGCGAGCCGGTCAAGGTTGGGCGTCTTGATTTCACCCCCATAGCAGCCGATATCGGAAAAGCCCATATCGTCGGCCATCATCACGACGATGTTGGGCCGTGCAGTGGAAACAGCGGACTTGCCGCAGCCCAGCATACCCACACCGGTTGTTCCCAGTGCGGCGCCTCCGATCGAGGCCAGAAATTGGCGACGGTTCATGGTTAGGTCCACTCCTCCTTGCTTTGCCGATAGGCCGGCTCCAACTGTTTGCTGCCCAACCTATCACAGACACGCCGCGTGAGGGATTTGCAACTGCAAACAAGCTACTCTAATAGCTGTGCTGGACCTGAATTTCTTTCGTAGGAACCTCACTGAGGTCGCCGAACGGTTGGGGCAACGTGGCTTTTCTTTGGACACCAACGCCTTTCTGGCGTTGGACGCCAGAAGGCGGGAAGCACTTAGCGAAATCGAAGCCCTGCGCGGGGAACGAAACGCGCAGAGCAAAGAAATTGGGGCCTTGCGGCAGAAAGGTGAGGACACCACGGAGGCCCAGGCTCGGGTGCGCGCCATCGGTGAGCGCATCAGCCAGTTGGAGGCCGGCGCGCAGCAGGCCGACGATGAATTCCGTGACCTCATGACCGGTGTTCCCAATCTTCCCCATGCCTCCGTCCCGGCGGGCGCAAGCAGTGAGAATAATGCCGAGGTAAAGCGTTGGGGCGAACCCCGTGCGTTTTCCTTTACCCCCAAAGCCCATTGGGACCTTGGCGCTGAACTTGGACTGTTGGATTTTGAACGCGCCGCCAAGATCACTGGTGCCCGCTTTGTCGTGTACAAGGGAGCGCTGGCGCGGTTGGAGCGTGCGCTCATTAACTTCATGTTGGATACCCACACCGTCCAGCACGGATACACTGAGGTGCTTCCGCCCTTCCTGGTGAACTCCGCCAGCCTTTTTGGAACCGGGCAGTTGCCCAAGTTTGCTGCTGACCTGTTCAAGGTGGAGGGCAGTGACCTCTGGCTGATTCCCACCGCCGAGGTACCCGTCACCAACCTCTTCCGCGACGAAACTCTCCCCGCGCAGGACCTACCCGTCCGCTACTGCGCCTTTACCGCCTGCTTCCGCAGTGAAGCGGGTTCCTACGGGCGCGACGTGCGCGGCATCATCCGCCAGCACCAGTTCCAGAAGGTGGAACTGGTGAAGTTCACCACGCCTGAGCAAAGCTACGACGAACTGGAGTCTCTCACCGCCAACGCCGAAGCGATTCTGGAAGCCCTGGGCCTTCCTTACCGCCGCATGCTGCTGTGTACCGGTGATATGGGCTTCTCCTCAGCCAAGACCTACGACCTGGAAGTCTGGCTGCCTGGTCTCGGTGAGTACAAGGAGATCTCCTCCTGTAGCAACTTCGAGGACTTCCAGGCCCGCCGCGCCGGCATCCGCGTGAAGACCGCAAACGGCAAGAGCGAGTTCGCCCACACCCTGAACGGCAGCGGCCTCGCCGTGGGCCGCACTCTGGTGGCCGTGCTGGAAAACTACCAGCAGGCAGACGGCAGCATCGCGGTGCCAGAGGCACTACGAACGTACATGGGCATGGACGTGATCCGCCTGAGTGGTGTGTGAGGGAGGTTGGGCCGTCTTCGGTTTAGGGGGCTGTTGCCGCGGCGATCACTCGGCCATGCGGTCGCTGGAATCGTTGCTGAACGACCATGCGGTTCCTTTGGGGGGATGGTGGTGTGTTGGCCACGAGGCGCTAGCCATGCTGGCCAAATGGAAGCCTCAGTACCGGATTCGGCTTCTGCTCGAAATCCAGCGCATCCAGAATGAACCGGGTGCCACGGAGAGCGAAATCAAGCGGGCAGGAACTGATGTGCCAGGTGTCTCAGCAAGTGTCTATGTCCAATGCCACGACGAGCGCTCGATCCAACTCCCGCATCTTGAAAGCGCTTAGAGACCCCAGATAGTTGGTCAGTAGATGTTTGGGCAGGCTGACAAGCTCGTCACAGTGAATGCTGGAGTCGTGCTTGACGCCCTCCTCTGGACCAATGAAGACCTGAGTGCTAATGCCATGACGGGAGGAGTATACCGGTGCACAGATCACCGTGGAGAACTGGCTTCTGATCAATGCATCCCTGCTCACCACAACAAAAACCCTCTGGATATTCGGGTCCATAGAGGGTTTGCCTGAGCTGCCCGGTGACTTCTTGACCAAGTACAGCTCTCCTCGTCTCATGACAATGCCTGGTAGTCGAGAACATCAAGCGCTTCCCGGTTGAGGTCGTCAGCTTGGGCATTGATTGCTGCGATGTCCCGTTCATCCATTTTCTTCCGCTGCAGGTCCGCGAGATAGCGTTTAGCTGCAGTTTCCAGGAAAGCAGACCGGTTGGCTGCCGCCTTGTCGATCTCCGCGAGTAGTTCCGACGAAAGTGTAACGGATGTCTTGAGTCTCATACCCCAAACATGCCGCAGTTTATACCCCGCATATAGGGAGCCTCCGTTTCGATTGCGGCCAGTCTTGCGCTGGCTTTTGATTGACCCGCATCCGTCCCCTTCCGTACAATAAGAAGTGGTGGAAGTGTGCCGTCACCGGTACGGTTCCGCGTGCGGGAGTAACTCAATTGGTAGAGTGTCAGCCTTCCAAGCTGAATGTTGCGAGTTCGATCCTCGTCTCCCGCTCCAAATCTTTGCTACACTAAGAGGTTTCGAGCGCCGGCGTAGCTCAGTTGGTAGAGCATCTGATTTGTAATCAGAGGGTCGGGGGTTCGAATCCCTTCGCCGGCTCCAGTCAGAACGGTTCGGGCGGGTTTCCCCAGCATGCCCAAGCATGCTTGAGGGGTCCCGGGTGCAGAGCGATCCGCATGCGGGGTTAAGGCGACCGGAAGGTTTCGAGACAGCGTCAGGGTAATCACTCACCCCCAGGCTGTGTTTGATCTGGACAGGTGGGTGAGTGGTTAAAACCAACAGACTGTAAATCTGTCGCGCCTTGCGCGCTACGAAGGTTCGAATCCTTCCCTGTCCACCAGAGTTTTCCCGGCTTCCCGTGAAGCTGGGGATGCCGAAAGGCGTGCTGGCCTTTCTGGCTCTTTGAGTTTGCTGATGTAGCTCAGCTGGTAGAGCGCGTCCTTGGTAAGGACGAGGTCACCGGTTCAATCCCGGTCATCAGCTCCAGATTCCGGCGGAGGCTTTCGACAGAGAGCTTCCGCCAGGCGAACTGCCGCACTGAACCGGCCGGACGCCATGGCGGGTTCGGCGGAAGCGTTCCGGCGCAATGAGAACCGCAAGCGAGAGGCAGGCTTTCCGGCCTGCTTTTTGTTGTGAGGCGGCGTTCGCGGGTTACCGGAAACCGCGTTCGCTACAAGTCGGGAATCACAAGGAAGGCCTTATGGCAAAAGAGAAATTTGACCGCAGCAAACCGCACGTCAACATCGGGACGATCG
>DAISIM010000023.1:0-80294 GCA_036821995.1 Bryobacteraceae bacterium | reverse complement strand
CCGGAACACACCGGGTATGCTCTTGCGATAACCACCAATCCGGGGCTGTCTCGTTCACGAGGCAGCCCCGATCTGTTTCTGCCGATTAGTGCCCGAGCAACCTCTCTCTTGCGGCCTCGGCCACCGAGCTACGGCCGGCTTCCACACCTTCGTTCGCCAGGCGCATCCCTGCGGCATCCAGACGATTCGCCAGCTGTTTCAGGCAACTTTGAACACTAGGAAATCGGGTAGCGACATCCTGCCGAACTAGCACTGCCGCTTCGTAGGGCGGGAAGTAGCGCCGGTCATCCTCCAACACCACCAGCCCCATACGCGAAATGGCACCATCGGTAGAATTGCCTGCCACCATGTCCACCTGCTCCTGCTCAATGGCTCTGTACAGCAGCCCGAGATCCATTGACCGTGGAGAACCGCTCAACTGGAAGGGGTACACCCTTCGCAGACCGGGGAGTCCGTCCTCCCGCTGCTCAAACTCATATCCCACGCCCAGCCGGAAGGCGAAGCCGCTTGCCGCCGCATCGCTCAAGGTTTGCCATCCTTGTGTGCGTGCGAGTTCCCCAGGGATAGCCATCGCAAACGTATTCTCAAAACCCAGAGGCACCAACCACTCGATTCCATACCGCTCGCGATAGACGACGCGCACCCGTTCCAACACGTCCTTCGCCGTCTTGCCCTGCGGTGATTCCTTCAGAACTGTCAGCAGCGCGGTGCCTGTGTATTCCGGGTAGATGTCAATCTCGCCAGCAAGCATCGCCTGATGCGCCATTAGGGTGCCCCCCAACTGGAACCGGCGTTCCACCGGTACCTCCGCGCATCGTTCCACTTGCTGTGCGATGATCTCGCCCAGAATCAACTGCTCAGTGAAGTTCTTTGCCCCTACAACGATCTCTCGCCTGCCCCCGCAGCTGCTTACCAACGCGAGGACGGCGATGGCGAGGACGAACGCCGCACTTTGGCTTCTACCCATGACAGCACCCCATCTGTCACCAAGCTTAGCAGCGCCGCAGGAACCGCTCCCGCTAGAATCAGTTCCGTGTTTACGGTAGCGATGCCGCGGAAGATCAGCACCCCCAACCCCCCTGCGCCGATTGCCGCTGCGATGGTTGCGGTGCCAATGCAGGTTATGGTGGCAATATGAATGCCTGCCAAGATCGTAGGCGCCGCTAATGGAAGCTCAACCTGCCACAGCAATTGGCGGTTCGTCATTCCAAGGGCGATGGCGGAGTCACGCACGGCTGCGTCCACCTGCTGGATCCCTGTAAGCGTGTTCTTCAATATGGGAAGTAGCGCGTACAGCACCAACGCCACCACGGCCGAACGGGTTCCTACGCCACCAATGTACGCCACCGGGATCAGAAATCCCAGCATGGCGAGCGACGGAACGGTCTGCATGACGTTGGCAAAGCCCAGCACCCAAGCGCGAAACCGTGTGTCGCGAGAAATCCATACCCCCAGCGGGACCGCCACGCCAATCGCGATGCCAACGGCTACACCCACCAGTTGCACGTGCTCAAGAAACAGCCGCCCGACTTCGGCCCATGGCGGGTTCACGCCGTACCTCCTGGCTCCACCGGCAACGTAGCCAAAAACGCTCGGGCCTCCACACTGGTGGCGGAGCGGAACTCATTAGGGCTGCCCACCGTGTCCAGTTCTCCATCCCGCAGTAGGGCGATCCGGGTACCCACCCGAAAGGCTTCCTGTAAGTCATGGGTTACAAATACACTGGTCACCCCGTGCCGTTGGCGAAGATTCAAGAAGAGGTCTTGCATTTCCAGCCGGGTAATCGGGTCCAAGGCCCCGAAAGGTTCATCCAGCAGCATCAGTTTCGGCTCTGCCGCCAGCGCGCGCGCTACACCTACCCGCTGGCGCTGCCCTCCTGAAAGCGCACTGGGAAGCCGATCCCGGTACAGATCTGGATCCAGCCCCACCTCCCGCAGCAAGGCGTCCACTCTGGCGTCGATTCGCGCCTCAGTCCACCCAAGCAGACTAGGAACCGTGGCAATGTTCTGGGCCACGGTGCGGTGAGGGAAGAGTCCGGTTTCCTGAATCACATAGCCGATGCGCCGGCGCAGGGCCACCGGGTCCCACTCTCGTGTGGACATCCCATTTACGCTCACGTCGCCCAAAGTGGGCATGCGCATGGCATTCACCATGCGTAGCGCGGTGGTTTTGCCAGACCCGCTGCGCCCCAGAAGCACCAGCGTGTCGCCCGCCGAAACCTCAAGATCCAATCCCCGGAGGATCCGGGTAGAGCCCACCTGGAACTGCACGCCAGAAAAGGAGATCATTTGTAATCCAAGAGGAGAAAATGATGGCCGGGTGGCGGGTGCAAGTGGGAGGGGAGAGTGGCGCGCCCTGAGAGATTCGAACTCCCGGCCTTTTGGTTCGTAGCCAAACGCTCTATCCAGCTGAGCTAAGGGCGCTCTCGAACTATCCTTCAGTATACCGCAGGTTCAGCCGCGGAACGCGCGCAAAAGGCAGGAAAGATCGTCTAAACGATGTGCACTTCCTCGCCAATCCCACGCAGCGCGACAGCGTCCACCGCCGAACCCGCCGCCGTCAACAGGCGTTCAATGGGCTCTCGAAACGGCTCACTACTTAACGGAAAGGTCTGGTGATGGACAGGCATCATCCTCTGAAATCCCGCCTGCTGCGACATCTTCCAGGCTTGCTCGGGGTTGCAGTGATTGCTGATCCAGGGGTTATACGCGCCAATCGGCATGATCACCAAATCATAGGGTCGGCTACGGCGAAGTTCTCGAAAAACGTCCGTATAGGCGGTGTCTCCCGCCACCAGAACAGAATATCGGCCCACTTCTAACACATAGCCGTTGTAGCCCCGATAGGTGTCCACACGCATTCGCGCTCCCCAGTGGCGCACCTCCGTGGCCTTCACGGTTAGTGGACCCAACCGCAATTGCTCACCCCAACTCAACTCGTAAGCATTCCGGTAACGCGGAACCCGAATCAGGTCTGTCGTGTGCTTTGCGGCGATCACCACTGTGGCAGCGCTTTCCAGCCGCCGCAAAGACGGCAAATCCATGTGGTCCATGTGCGCATGCGAAAGCAAAATGACATCAATCAGCGGCAATGCGGATGCGTCCAGCGCCGCCTGTATCACGCGCTTGACGCCGACTGACAGCACGCCTACGTGGACACCGGCATGGTTGCTGAAGATGGGATCGGTGAGGACAGTAACGCCGTCGATCTTTAGTAACACGGTGCTATGCCCGATCCAGGCTGCGTGCAGTCCCTGGTCAGGCCAACGGGATGGGTCAGGAATCGATTCAGGCGCTTGTACGGGCCTACCCAGATCGTCGTAGAAGTTCTTCCAGAAACCGGGAGCTGACCGGTAAGCGGCATACGCCGCACCGGACAATCCTACCGCCGCCCCAGCTGATCCTACGATTGTTCGCCGCTGAAACAAGCGTTCCCGGCGCACGCGCCCACGGGATCCAAGTGGCTGGTAGCTTTCCTTCATCCGTATCCGTTCAACTCGACAGCGGCATCTCGTTGAAATGCCTTGGGACGGCGCACTACCGGCCAGTTCTGCCGCAATCCTCTCCTGTCTCCTAGGCTAACGAACTCAGCAGTGCAGAGCCAACCGGCAACAACACTCAGTAACCGTAGCGCTCTTCCAGCCAGGGGTCTCCATGCATGTGGTAGCCGTTCGCCTCCCAGAATCCAGCGCGGTCATGGTCCAGGAACTCCAGTCCCGCCAGCCATTTGGCGCTCTTCCAGGCATACAGCCGTGGGACAATCAGGCGCACCGGGCCGCCATGGTCAGCGGAAATCGGTTCGTCATCGTGGCTCACTGCAAGCAGAGCATCCTCAGCCAGGAACTCATCAATCGGCAGGTTGGTGGTCCAGCCCCGATCGTAGCCGTGCGCAACCACATGCGTCGCGTCCGGCTTCAATCCGCCCACCATCTCCACCATCGCCCGGGTGGACACCCCTTCCCACAGGTTGCCCAAACGGCTCCACCGGGTAACGCAGTGAAAGTCAGAAAACACGCGAACCCTGGGCAGAGTCTGAAACTGCTCCAGGCTTAGCTCCAGGGGCTCATGCACCAAACCACCCACGCGCAAGCGCCACCGGGAAAGGTCCAGGCCAGGCGTACCACTCGCGTCCAGCACGGGCCACTTTCTGGTACGGCTCTGCCCTGGCGGGATCCGGTTCGCGCGCAAGGTATCCGGACTGATGATGGCATCTGGCGGCGCGCTTGTTGGTTGCGGTGCGTCCTCCCGCTGCAACTTTGGATCCGCCTGGAACAACATAGCCTCTTCCCTCCATGCGGTTGGATGCAGGACGAGGGCAGATCGCGGCGTGCGATTGCCTGATTCACGCAAAAGCAGATTACCGCAGCGCTCGCCGACGCGACTGGAATCCGTCATGATGGTATCGGAGACGCGATGGTTTGCCCACCGAAGCGCTTACCCCGTATCCAGCCATGCATACCGTACCTCTTGTCTACCACGAACGCTACGACCTCAACTTCGGGCGGCATGTCTTTCCTACGCAGAAATACCGGCTCATCCGGGAACAGCTGCTCACTGATGGATTAGCCACAGCAGAAGATTTTCACCAGCCGAAACCCGCAAGTGACCACGATCTCCGGCTCGTCCACACGGAGGACTGGGTACGGAAACTGCGTACTGGCACTGTTACCTATCAGGAGATTCTCAAGCTGGAAGTGCCTTACTCCCGCCAGATGGTGGAGGCCTTCTGGCTGGCTGCCGGTGGCAGCATCTACGCTGCCCGCCTGGCATTCTTCCATGGCATCGCTTACAACGTGGGTGGCGGATTCCACCACGCATTCGCAGGCCACGGAGAAGGGTTCTGTGCCATCAACGATGTGGCGGTGGCCATCCGCGTCCTCCAGCGCGAAGGACTCATCCGCACGGCTCTGGTGCTGGATGCAGATGTCCATCAGGGTAACGGCACGGCCTCCATCTTCGCGAAAGACGAAAGCGTCTTCACCCTCTCTATCCACCAATTGCACAACTATCCAGCGGAAAAGCCACCGTCCACGCTGGATATCCACCTTGAGGATGGCGTCAGCGATGTTGAGTATCTGGACAAGCTCCGCGCAACCTATGTTCCTGCGCTGCAGTTGTTTCGTCCGGACATCGTCTTCTACGTTGCCGGTGCTGACCCTTATCTGGAGGACCAGTTGGGTGGCATCAACCTCAGCAAGCAGGGTCTCCTCGCAAGAGACCGCCTGGCGTTGGAAAGACCGATCCTGATGGGAATTCCGGTGGCCGTCGTACTTGCCGGCGGTTACGCGATGCAGGTGCAGGACACCGTGGACATTCATGTGAACACATGGAAGATGGCGGTCAAGGTGCGCAACGACTGCGGCTGGCGGAGGGCGCCGCGTTAGCTGGAGATCTGCCACTAACCCAGGCAAGCCCAAAGATGCCGCACTAGCCTGAATCGCATAAACTATTGGGCAAAGCACGCGAAGCTTCCTCAACGACGAGGCTTCGCACGAAAGAGCAATTCTATGAGCAACATCCTTCGACGCAGCTTCCTTGGCAGCGCTGGTGCCGCCATCGTTTACTCGCTGGTGCCCTCTGCGCAGGCACAGACATGGAAATACGGGCCGAATGACAATATCCGCCTCGGCTTCATCGGTGTGGGCGTGCAGGGCAGCGGCCTGCTGGAGGAATTTAAGCAGATGCCGGGTGTCACCCCCACCGTTGCCTGTGACCTCTATGACGGCTTTCTACTGCATGCCAAAGAGGCGATGAACGGCAAGATGGAGACCACCAAGGACTACAGATCCGTCCTCGACCGCAAGGACATCGATGCGGTTGTGATCGCCACTCCGGATCACCTGCACTTCCGCATGGTGCTGGACGCTCTTGACGCCGGCAAGCACGTCTACATCGAAAAGCCACTCACCTGGAGTCTGGAAGAGGGAACCCACATCATCCGGGCGGAGAAGAACACCGGCAAACTACTGCAAGTGGGCAGCCAGGCCAAGAGCTCGGCCCTCACCGCGCGTGCAAAACAACTGGTGAAGGACGGTGCGCTTGGCAAAGTGAATATGATCCGCATGTCCAACAACCGGAACTCCGCCGAAGGAGCTTGGCGCTACCCCATCCCACCAGACGCCAGCACCAGCACCGTCGATTGGCCGCGCTTCCTGGGCCACTATCCCCAGCGTCCCTACGATCCTGAAGTGTTCTTCCGCTGGCGCTGCTGGTGGGAGTATTCCGGCGGTGTCGCGACGGATCTATTCGTCCACCTGCTTACCCACATGAACGAATTGATGGACGTGCATGCACCGGTTTCCGCTGTATCGCAGGGCGGACTTTACAAGTGGAAGGATGGGCGTACCGTCCCCGACGTCATGAACTCCCTGTTTGAGTATGAAGAGGGCTTTGTGATTGATATGTATGTGAACCTCTGCAACAGCCGCAGCGGGGAACCCACCACCATCATGGGCGACAAGGCCACCATGGTGGTGCAAGGCCGCCAGCTAACCATCTTTCCAGAGCCGGACTTTGGCACAGCGCAGCGCTACGGCAGCCGTGCTTGGCCAAAGGCGATGCGCGACGAGTATCTGCGGAAGAACGGCGTATCGGTAGGAGCCTCTGGCGAGCAGTTCCCCCAGCGTCAGCCGCCCAAGGAACAAGTAATCCCCGTGGAGGCAGGCCCGTCGCATTACGAGCACTTCATCCTGTCGCTACGGAACGGCAAGCCCAGCGTGGAGAATGCCACCGAAGGGCATTACGCCGCCGCTGGCGCGCACCTTGCGAACCTGTCGTTCCGCAACAAGTGCAAAGCCAGCTGGGACCGCGTCTCGGGCGCTGTCAGTCTTTCTTAGCCACTACCACCGAGGGGTGGGCGACAGCCGGTGTCCCGCCCCTCGGCGTCTTCAGGCGATCTCCCTCGCTTGCGCGGATGCGTCCAGTTGCGCTGCGCCCAAGTCCGTCTCGTCCAACTCCACCCTTGCCATCCGGACACCGCGCAAATCCATTCCGTAAAGTGTGCTGCCCATCACCCGCGCATCGCTCAAGTCAGTGGTGTCATCCACTTCCAGTGCACGCAGGTCGCAACATTCCAGATAGGAGTCTCGCAGGTCTGCCCCGCGTAAATCCGCGCCAAAGAAATCACTGAAGTTCAGCCGGGCGCCCTTCAGGTTCGCATTGCGGAGGCTGCAGTAACGGAAATCTGCGCCCAGTAGGATGGCACCGGGCATCTCAGCACCTTGCAGGCTGGGGAGCCGCACCTTGCTGTCGCGCCGCCATTCGTTCCAGGCCCTTGCGCCTTTCTTCAAAATTCCCAACGCCTCCGTTAGCGGCACTGGCGCTTCTCCGTCCTCGTCCGGCAATGCTTCCGGCAAGGCACGTTGCTGTTTCAATCGGACCAACGCCCGCAACACGCCTCCGCGCACATCCACACTGCCGGAACGCAGCATCTCCTCTAAGGGCGCTCGAAAACTCTGATCGCCCAGAAAACCCATTGCCCAAGCTGCTGCGCGGGCAAGACTGGTATCCTCACCCTGCAGGTTCCTCACCAGCATCACCGATGCTTCGGGGTCTCCCGCCTTCACCAGCCCCACCAGCGCATTGGTGGCGACGCGAACGACAGGGCTATCCACACAGGACCGGAAGACACGCGCAATCGACGAGCTCCCTGCCAGCGGCCAAAGGCTCTCCAGGACGTTCGCGCGCACCCGCGCGTCCTGGTCGTCCAACAGCCGTAACGCCGCTTCCGCGCTACCCGTTGATGTCACCAGCAACTGGACCGCCTTCGCGCGCACCCGGGCATTCTTGCTGCTCAGCAGACGCGTAAGCTGCATATTGGTGCGGCCCACGGGGTCCACCGTCGAGGTCAGCTCCAACACCCGAAACAACTGGGGCAGGCGCTCCTCACGAATGTCCTCCTCCAGGAAGCGCTGCAACAGTGCGCCTTCCAGTCCTGCCGCGACCTGTGTTGCTGTCCGTACGATGAGAAGTGCCTCTTCCCGTCCTAACTCCCGCGGTTCCGCCAATAAACGAACCAGCAAGGGATGGCTGACCATGAGTTCCGCCAGGGCCTTGCCGGGGGCACCAGCCGTCCGGCCTTGGCGGGCCAGATACCGATAGCAGAAGCCCACAAACTGGAGGGGAGCGTTTCCGTCCAAACTTATCAGTCGCCGTCGCGATTCGCCCCGGCTGCTCTCAAAGGCCGCCATCAGCGCCTCAAAACGCAGAGCCGCGTCTTCGCTGTTCGTCAGTTCTATGGAATCCGAGGCCATCCGGAGAGCACCCACACACACTCCGGCCTCTAGGCCGTCGTGCATCCTACTCATCGGCGTGCGGACTGACCTCCTTGAGGGCGGCCGGCTACTGAATGGGTGGGCTCTCCACGGTGGCCATCTCTGGGCCGTAGTTTTCCCGAATGAGCATCGTCTGGTCAGAGAAGAACGTGCGATTGCCTGTGTTCCCAAACTCCGTAGGCTCCGCAGTCACCACGTAACCCACCTCGCCCTTATTCACTTGGAACTTGAATCCACCCTTTTCCCCATCGGCGAGATCTTCCGGAAGCAGGTCGGCCCCATCCGGTCCTACCCGCCCGGAAGCGGAGGGACCCAACTGCTGCAAACTCTCCGCATACTTCCCGAACTGCGAAAAGTACCCGGCCTGGGCGGTATGGATCGTTTGGATGTGCCGGATCGCCGACATTTCCTGCGCGGAACTGCGCATGCGTCCCAGCCGTGGCACCGCGATGGTGACGATGATCAGGATGATCGCAATCACAATCAGCAGCTCAATCAGCGAAAAGCCGCGGCTTCCGCGGTTGCTCCGCCGGGCAGCGCGCTTTACCCCAGCCTGCGGACTGCCTTCGCCACGCTCAATTCCGTGCATCGTGCGCACCTCCACCTTTAGGGTATGACGGATCCAGGGCACCTGCCGTGGAGAGATTCCAGCGAAAAGGTAACGTTGCCTGCGGCTTGCGCTGTCTCTAGGGCAGCTAGGCTGTCAACCGTAGAACGAGGCTCTCCATCACGACACGGTCGCTGGGGTTGGCGTCCCGCACCATCCGGTCAGCGGCTGCAATCAGCCGCAGGGCCCTTCGCAACCTTGCCGGTGAAAACACATTGGCGGTTGCCACTACCTGATCTGCCCGTGAGCGCCACATCGCGATTCCTGCCTGTTGGAAATGCGATTGCACCTGCTGGCTACTGCGTAACCCCGTCTCGTTCGCTGCCAACGCCATGCGAAACAGGGACGACAAGAAGCTAAGTGCCAGCGGCAAATACTCATTCTGCCGGAACAGCGTGTCCAACTGTTCCAGTGCTTCCAGACGGTTTCCTTCTCCTAATGCGGCTACCAAACGAAAAACAGTGGAAGCGCGGGCGTCAGGAACCAGATCACTGAGGTGATCGTCGGTCACCTGCGTTCCCTCGCCCAGGTAGAGCGCCAGCTTCTCGATCTCAGCGGAAAGCCGTGACGCATCGGCACCTAGGGTATCCACCAGCGCCACTAGTTGCGGTTCGGCAAGACGCAGTCCCCTCGCCGCGGCTAACCCTCTGCCCAACACGAGTGCCGCAGCCTCCCCAAAGCGGGGAAACTCCACCATCCAGGGCACATCGGCATAGAACTTCATCAGCCGCTCTACCTTGGCCTTGTCGTCACTATCGAACTCATAACGGCCACACTCCAGCAGTACGGTAGCGCCCTCTGTCGGATTCTGTAGATAGTTAGCCAGCACCTGTCCAGCAGCGGACTCATTGTCCTTGCCGGCACGTCCCCGGGGTAGTGCGGCCTCCGCGCCAGTGGCGTGAATCAACCGAGTGGGAGCGAACAACGAGAGACTTCGCGCATCGTCCAGCACCTCGGCCAGCGTCACGCTGTCCAAATCGTGCCGGGTAAGGCCGTCCTCGCGCTCCGCCTCCGGCAGCAGGACGTCCACCAATTCCCGTCTGCAGCGGTCCCGCTCATAGGCATCCGGCCCGACGAACAGGATCACCGGTGCCACTTTCCTTCCCGACAGTTTCTTACGGAACTCGTTTGGGGTCATACGCTAGAACCCCTCCAGGATGCGGCTTACCACGCTGCGCGCCACTTCCTGGCTTAGCCGCTCTAGCGCCGCATCGCTCTCGTCAAAGTAGGCCCGCTGATCCACCGCAATCTCGTAGCGGGCTCGGTACTCCATACTGTCGTTCTGGTACAGGATCCGGCCAGTGCGGCGGTCCTCCATCTTGATCTGCATCCTCACGAATAGCTGAACCATGCTGGCACGGCCGCTGCCGGCATCAAGAATAAGCGGGCTTATCTGTTGACTCAGCACGGCTCCTCTCAACACTGCGTCGGCCTCGGCGGGTTCCGCCACCACCTGGTAGCGCGACCTTCTAAGGAATTCCACGCCCAGGGCATCTGGCATCCACTGGGTCAGCCGGTAACGGGTGGTGAGATTCTCAAATGCTGGAATGGCGATGGTCTTCAGTTCCGAGGGAAGGGTATCCGCCTTCCCGGCAACGCGATAGCCGCATCCGTTCAGCAGAGCTCCCGCCAGGGCGAGGCCACTTGCCAGCACACATCGTCTTGTTGAGCCCTGCTGCAACCTTCCATTCTCCGCCAACGCGAAGGCTTCGCCAACTGGCTAAGTCCGATTGATCAGGCTGGCCACGTAGCCAGCTCCAAACCCGTTTCCGATGTTTACCACGGTGACGTTGCTGGCGCAGCTATTCAGCATGGTCAACAAAGCCGCCAAGCCATGGAAGCTGGCACCGTAGCCCACCTCCGTCGGCACTGCGATCACCGGACAGGGCACAAGTCCACCCACCACGCTGGGTAAGGCGCCTTCCATGCCCGCGCAGCAGACAATCGCGCGCGCATCCATAATCTGCTCAAGGTTCCCAAACAGCCGGTGAATCCCTGCCACGCCCACGTCATAGATGCGATGCGGGATGGCGCCCATCACTTCAATCGTGGCGGCTGCCTCCTCCGCAACGGGAATGTCAGTCGTCCCGGCGGCCATCACCACAAGCTTGCCCTTGCCCTGGGTGCTCTTGTCTCGCCAGAAGCGCGCCACGCGGCACTGCTCCAGCACTTCAATCTCCGGGTAGGCCTCGCGCAGCGCGGTCATGCTTTCCGCGCTCACACGGGTCATCAGGATATTGGCATTGTGCGGAAGCAGCCTCTCGGCAATCTGCACCATTTGCTCTGGAGTCTTGCCTTCCCCAAAAACCACTTCCGGCATGCCGTGACGAATGGCGCGATGGTGGTCAAGCTTTACGTAGCCCACATCCTCAAAGGGCAGCATGCGGATCTTGCGCAGAGCGTCTGACTCGCTCAATGAGCCGTCGCGCACCTTCGCAAGCACTTCCTTCAATTGCTGGTCGTTCATACAAACTCCATTGCTTTGGCGAAACTCCGGATACCTTCGGACCACCCACCAGGTCTTCCTGCGCCTGCTAGACCGGTCCCGGTTACGGACACACGGGTTCCACGCCGCGCATACCCAATCTTGGGAAGCAGGCTCGAACGCTGAAGGCGGAGGGGAGAACCGATGATGGATGAGAACCGGCCGAGGCGCCACCGCAGGACCCGCAGCTTCACGCCTCAGAACTTGATGATATCGCCTACTTTCAGTCCGTGGGTATCTGCCATGCCCGCGTTCAGCTCAAGTACAAACTTTGACGGGCTGTTTCCCCCAAAGCTGGGGCAGTTCTCCGCGGACTCCCGGCAGGGTGGGGTATCCTTTGAGATCTCCACAATCTGCCGGTTGCGGTCAAGCCAAATGATGTCCAGCGGGATCTCGCACTGGAACATCCAGTAGCCGCGCCGTTCCTCGGTCGCGTGAATAAACAGCATTCCCTCGTTCTTGGGCAGTGACGGACGGAACATCATTCCAGTGGCTTGCTCCTCGGGAGTAAGCCGCAATTGCGCGTTGATTTCTGTCCCGTCTGGCAGTCTCACCTCCAGGAAGCCCTGGCGCGAACCGCCACACCCGCCCATCCAGAGCAATAGTGCCAGTGCGGCCATCAGGATTGATCGCGATTGCATCCACTACAATAGTCTTCGTTTCCCATCGACTCCCGCAAGCAGCCATGGCTACCGCTGTCCTTCGCAAACTCCGGCTAACGCTCGAAATGATCCGTTTTGAGCACTCGGTCTTTGCTCTTCCGTTTGCGCTCACCGGCGCACTCCTCGCTTGGCGCGCCAGCGGCTTCCCAACCACTGGCCTGGCTACCCAACTCAGCTGGATTGTCCTCTGTATGGTGGCGGCGCGCTCAGCGGCAATGGCCTTCAACCGCCTGCTGGATGCTGACATCGACGCGCGGAACCCGCGCACCAGCACGCGTCACCTGCCCGCCGGATTGCTGAGTACCCGCTTCGCCTGGGGATTCACCATTCTCAGCAGCATCGTCTTTCTGCTGGGCGCGCGCGCACTCAATCCACTCTGCTTCTATCTGTCTCCGGTTGCTCTCATCATCTTGTTTTTTTACTCCTACACGAAGCGGTTCACTTCGTTTTCCCACGTGGTGCTGGGGTTCTGCCTTGGAATCGCGCCTGCCGCCGCCTGGATTGCCGTCACAGGTAGCCTGGATCCTCGTATCCTGGCGCTCACCCTGGCTGTAACCCTTTGGACAGCCGGCTTCGACATCATTTACTCTTGTCAGGACTTTGCCTTTGACCAACAGGCAGGGCTCCACAGCATGCCCGCTCGACTTGGAATCGCTGGCGCCTTGTGGGTGGCTCGCGCATTTCACGTGGGCATGTTGATTGCCCTTGGCTGGATGGTGTTTGCTTTGGGCCTTGGTGTACTCTCCTGGCTAGGGATTGTCGCTGTGGCGGCACTCCTGGCATGGGAGCACTCGCTGGTGCGGGCCAATGACCTTTCTCGCGTGAACGCAGCGTTCTTTACCGCGAATGGCTACGTCAGCATTCTCTTCTTCCTTTTCTGGTCTGCCGACATCCTATGGAACAGGTAAGCTAGGGAGAGCAACGAAAAAGCGTCCTATGCAGGTAGTGATTGACGATCCGAGATTGAAGCCCATCCTGGCTAAGGTGGAAGCACGTGAGCGCCTCAGCTATGAAGACGGCGTTGCGCTCTACCGGACACCCGATCTCTTGGCCGTAGGCTACATGGCCAACCTTGTCCGCGAGCGGTTGCACGGAAACACCACTTATTTCAACGTGAACCGTCACATCAATCCCACCGATGTGTGCGTCGCTTCCTGCCGGCTTTGCGCTTTTGGAAAGAAGGCTAAGGACCCCAACGCCTACACCATGTCGCTGGAAGAGGTCTGGCATCGCGCCGGTCTGGGCTGGAGTGAAGCGATCACCGAGTTTCATATTGTTGGCGGTCTTCATCCCACCTTGAACCTGGAATGGTACTGCCAGATGATCGCCGGCCTGAAGGAACGCTTTCCGCAGGTTCACATCAAGGCCTTCACCATGGTGGAGATCTCTTACTTTGCTCAGCGCGAGAAGCTCAGTTACCGGCAGGTGCTGGAACGCCTGATTGCCGCTGGAATTGACTCCATGCCCGGTGGTGGTGCGGAGATTTTTTCTGAGCGCGTACGCCGGATCATCTGCGATCACAAAATTGACGGCAATGAGTGGCTGGAAGTGGCCCGGGTTGCTCACCAGTTGGGTCTCAAGAGCAACTGCACCATGCTCTACGGTCACTTGGAAACAGAGGAAGACCGCGCTGACCACCTGGTGAAGTTGCGATCTCTTCAAGACGATACAGGCGGTTTTGTCACCTACATCCCATTGGCCTTTCATCCGGAAAACACCGCACTCCACCACATCCCGGTGACCACCGGCTTCCAGGACTTGAAGAACGTCGCCGTGGCTCGCCTGATGCTCGACAATATCGCCCACATCAAGGCCTATTGGGTGATGATGACGCCACGCGTAGCGCAAGTGGCGCAACGCTTCGGGGCGAATGACATTGACGGAACGGTCGTGGAAGAGCGCATCTACCATGATGCGGGAGCCACCACCAGCCAAAGCCTTCGCCGGCAGGACCTCCTGCGATTGATCCAGCAGGCGGGGCGAGAACCCTTTGAGCGCGATACCCTTTACCGGCGTGTCGTCCGCAATGAAAGTGACCCTGCCCACATGGGTACGGGGGCCACGTTGACTGTGCTTGCCTAGTTGCGCGGACACCGGTTTACAAGGCAGAAATTTTCTGTTGCGCCGCTAACTCATTGATTCATCATGTTTTGCTGCCGATAGGCTAGTTGCCCACACTCTCTATCGTTCGATTCCCAACCCCTCCTTTCTATGATGTTCATGCCGGCCGGGGTGTATACCTGGCCGCAGGTGAGCGTCTGCCCATGGGAGTTCGAAATGCATCAGATCATCGCGCTTGAGTCTCTTGCCGCATCGATTGAAGGGCTTCATTCTGTAAACGCTGTGGGTAGCTCATCTTTCCTGGAGCCCCTGATTTCTGGCCACGCACGCATCCCTTCTGAACTGTGGGGGGAAGCTTTCCTGCTGGAAGTCCGGTTCCAACGGGCGCCTCAGTTGCGCTATCTGCTGTGGGCCGCCTGGCTGCACCCGGGACATGTCCTGCAACCAGAACTGCAGCCGTTGGAGGATTTCCGCATGGGGCTTGCCCCTCACCGCCGCGCGTTGCCCATGCTACTGCTCGCGCGCGCTGAGTCCCGCTTTGGGACGCCACCAATGTGGGATCCTCGGTTCTCTCATCTGATGGACGAGCGGAACCCGCATCGGGCTACGGACGGCCGTCTGCTGCTGCTTGCCAGTTCACCCCCTTCCACATCTTCTGTAAAGCCAGCCTTGGCGGGTCCTGTCGCCGATCTTACCCGTGGCCTTAGCTGTTACCTTGCGACGCTCACCCGGAGTCAGGAGACCACTCTCCCTGAGGGCTGTTTCGTCATTCGAAGTGGAATCCGTCAACTTACGATTTCTGCGGCGCCCTCGCTCCGCTTTGTGGCCACCCCCGCAAGGACAAGCGAGGGAGTTTGGCCGAAAGGCTACTCCGGTAAGCCAGTCCCCCTGTCCCATGGGCTCCAGGTGCATGCCCAGTTCGATGGGTTGCTGCTTTGGGGCGCGTGGCGGGGCGATCCTGGATACAACCCTGAGGTCACACGCTTTGTCGCCCAAACCTGCAGAGCGGAGAGCGCGACGCGCATGCGGGTCTCCGTCCACCAGGATCTGCCCGCTGGTCTCCGCCAGGACCTGGCAGACCAAGTTCTACGTTCCATAGGCTTGCCAACCGCGCCCGCCAGTGCAGACGCTATCCTGGCGCGGGCGGCCGAAGCCCTCACGGCTGCGGTCGGCCGTGATGGCCGCTTAGTCCGTGCCCGCCGCCGGCCATACCAATTGGTGCTTGAACAGAAGATTCCGGCACCTGCCCGCATGGTGGAGGCAGTTTCGCTAATGGAGCCTCCCCTCCTTCCGGGTGGCGGAATACTTCCTGGGGCTGGGTTCGTTCCGTCAGGCCAGCCAAAATCGTTTGGGGATTTCGTTTCGCAAAATCGGGACCTGCCGCTACTCGTTTCGCCATCGCTTGTTGGCGCATCCGGCTGCGGGGGGCGCTCCTTTGTCCCCCGCTGCATTTCCAATGTCACTGCGGCGATATCCACGGAAAGTCCATCGAAGCCGAACAGTGACAAGGAGTTCATCAACCGTCTTGTGCAACTACTCGCCGCTCTGCAGGGCATCGCCACGGGCCGGGATACCGCATCGCCGCAAGTTACGCTGGAGTGGCAACGGCCAGCCGCGCTGCTGGAACCCCTTGTGCCAGATGTGATTACGTGGGCCGGATATCCCCAGCATGTTGGCCAAACCTTGCTGGGAGACCAGCATCCTTCCCGTACGATTGTTTGCCGGCTGCAGGCATCCCTCGTTCCCACGGAAGTCATCTCTATCCAAAAGGACCACAACACGCTGCGCGCCGATAGGGAGCGGGTTCGTTTCGCAGCAATCGTATGTCAGCGCACCCTGCGCGCATTTCTCGCTCTCAACGCGTGGGCAACCGCCAAGGATTCCCAGGACTCGGCGTGGTCCCGGGCGCTGCTGGTCCACCGCAAGGCCGCAATGCCCGCAGCCCCCAAGCACTCCGGTCTTACAGCCGATCCGCGAGAAGACACCGTGCTTTCAGACATTGCCCACAGCGCCCGCCGTGGCCTGGAGGGCCTTGCTCGCTCATGGCAACGGCTGCAGCATGGTCCCGTCTCTCCCGCGAAGCATTGGCGGCCCAAGGGCTTCGCCGAAAACCACATTGGCCGTTCACTCGCCTGTCCTTTTGCCTTGCGCAATATCCTGGTGGAAGAACAGCACCTCGCGGAGGCTCTGTCGAACTTCGCAGCCAAAGTCGCGTGCAGGGCTTCCGGAGCATCTCCTCACCCGTACAATCATCTGGAGCTAACGAAGCTTGCCCGGGACTGCAGACGGGCGGCATCGCGACTCATCCCGAACGGGTCTGCGCGCAGCCTACTGCCCTTGGTCATCCTGGCGGCAGTGGGGGCCGCCATCACCCGCAGAAAGAAGGGTTTCCTCGCAGTGCGTCTGGAATTCAGTGCTGCCGGATCGCCTCCGCAGCCGCCAGAGTTGCTACTGCGGCTACCACCCGAAGGCTGTCTACGCATTGCGCCCAAAATCCAGACGCCTCAACCTCAGCGCGGAACCACCAAGGCCGCATAGATATCCATCACGTTGGTGCCCGTCGGACCAGTCATCACGGCCTCTCCTGTTGCCTGCAATAAAGGATAGGAATCGTTGTCAGCCAGGAAGGCCGCAGGCGCGAATCCAGCCTTCTGCGCCCTTGCCACAGTAGCACCGTCCACAACCGCACCGGCGGCGTCCGTGGGGCCATCCGTGCCATCGGTCCCCGCGGCCAGCACTGCAATGCCGCGCGTTCCTTCCAGAGCCAGCGCCGCCGCCAGCGCGAACTCCTGGTTTCGACCTCCTCTGCCCTGTCCGCGCAAGGTGACGGTGGTTTCTCCACCGGCCAGGATGCAGACCGGCGCCTTCGCCGGGCGACCGCTCATCTGTGCCTCCCGGGCAATGGCCGCCAGCATCCGCGCCTGTTCCCGGGCTTCCCCATCCAGCGTGGTGGTAAGCACCAGAGGCCGGTAACCCAGCAGCTTTGCTTCCGCCGCCGCCGCCTCAATGGCTTGGGCATTGCTTCCCACCACCACATTGCTCACCGTCCGAAAGAGGGTGTCGCCCTCCTTAGGCGTCTCTTTCAGCTGTCCGTCTAGCCCCGCATGCAGATGCCGCCTCACCGGCTCTGGCGTCTGGTCCCAGATGCCGTAACGTCGAAGCACTGCAACGGCATCCGCAAAGGTGGAGGCGTCAGGCGCGCAGGGGCCTGAGCCAATCACGTCAAGATTGTCCCCAATCACGTCACTTAGCAGCAGCGCCCAAACGCGGGATGGCGCCGCGCGCCGTGCCAGTTGCCCACCCTTCAGTGCCGAGAGGTGCTTGCGCACCGCATTCATCTCATGGATGGTGGCTCCGCAAGCCAGCAGCAGACGCGTGCATTCCTGCTTGTCGGTAAGTGCGAGGCCTTCGGCCGGGCTCACCATCAGTGCACTCGCGCCACCTGAAATCAGCGCCAGCACCAAGTCCCCTTCGCGTGCTTCATCGGCAACCGCCGCCACTGCGGCCGCTCCCGCAACTCCGGCTTCATCGGGAACAGGATGGCCAGCCTCGAACAGCTTCACGCGCTTAAGTGGCGCCCCGTGGCCATACTTCACCACCACTGCCCCGCCCGCCACGCGCTTTCCCAGCAAACGCTCCACTCCCAGGGCCATTTGCGCTGAGGCCTTACCAGCGCCCACCACCCATACCCTGTCTAGCTCCCGCAAGCGAAGGCTCATGCCTCCCAGCCTCAACCGTTCCTGGGAGCCAGCCGCTGTGTCGAGAATCAGGTGATGGCGAACCGCCTCAACCGGCGACGCAGACCGTACTGCCGCCCGAAACACCCGTCGCGCGTGTGCTGCCAGGGAACCCGGTCGGGATAGCGCACTTCCCGCTGCTCTGACGGCCGCCATCGCTCTAAAAAACCCCCAGGCGCAGGATTGCTTCCATCACTTCTTCCTCGCTGCAGTTACCCGTGTTTACCGTATATTCCGCCTGCAGATACAGCGGTCGCCGCTCCTCGTAAAGACTGCGGAATCGCTCAGGGTCTTTCGCCAGCGGGCGGTGCTGAAACCCAGCCACCCGCGCCGAGAGCTCATCGAAGCCGCAATCGAGAAACACGGTTACCCCGTTGTTCTTCAGCCGTTCAAGGCACGTCGGATTCATGCACGCCCCACCGCCCAAGGCCAGCACCATGGCGTGTCCTGCTTGCACCAGCCTTACCCGCTCGTCAAGAGCATCCCGCTCCATGCGGCGGAACTCTGCCTCGCCTTCGCTACTGAAGATCTCGGCGATCGGCCTGCCAGCCTGCTGTTCGACGTCATCGTCCAGGTCGTAGAAATCCCACCCCAGCCGCTCTGCCAGTTTTCGGCCAATGGTGCTCTTGCCGGAACCCATGAAGCCAAGCAAATAAACGCCGGGTGTCCGGACCAGTTTCAAGATCATCGCGCATCCGCTCCTTCGCGATGCCAGCTTAGGGTCCTACAACATACTCCCTGCCGCGGGGCATCGCTCACGTTCAACTGTATGTCACTCGGGAGTCATTACGCACCCATCGGGACTGCTCCTAAGCACTGCCATTGATCCTCGCCAGTCGCCGTTCCACCATTCCCGGAAGCAGCCGCGATGCCAGCACCAGTGCCCAATTGGAGGTTGGCGTTACCACGGTGCGCTTGTTGCCTCGGATCCCGCTGACGATCGCTCTCGCACATTCGTCGGGAGTGATGGCGAAGCGGTCCTTTGACTTTGCCAGTGGCTCTGGAGGCGATCCAGAAAGGACGTTCGCCTGGAAGCTTGTCTTCACATACCCAGGACACACCGCAAGCGTTCGGATGCCCCTTCCCAGATACTCCATGCGCAGCCCCTCCGTCCAGGAGCACAGCGCGTACTTTGACGCGGAATACATCGTGAACCAGGGCAGAGTCACCTTGCCCGCAATTGACGATACATTCACCACCATTCCCTTTTCCCGGGCGCCAGCCAGCACGGGCTGGTCCAGCATGTGTGGCACCGCCAGCCGCGCAAGCTCTAAGGGCACAAAGAAGTTCAGCTCCCACAACGCGCGAATCTCGTCGCTATCAGCTTCGATGGAGTTGCGGTAGTGCCCCACTCCGGCGTTGTTCACCAGAATGTCCAACCGGCCAAAGCGCTCAAGGACGGTCCGGAAGAGCTGCGCACGGAATCCGCTGTCCAGCAGGTCGCCCGCCACCACCAGGTCGCCCGGCAAGGCCTGCGCGCGCAGAGCTTCTTCGTTCCGCGCACATCGCACAACCCGGCATCCAGCGTCCTGCAGTTGTCTCGCCAGAGCTGCTCCAATGCCTTGGGATGCTCCCGTAACCAGTACCACCCGCTCGCGTAATTCCATAGATCTTCACCACCGGCGCCTTTCCCTAAACCCGGCAGGCCGGATACTTCATTCAATAATAGAGGTATGCCGGTGGATCTGCTTCCGCTATTCCCGTTGAATCTGGTGGCACTGCCAGGCGCCGCTGTGCCTCTGCACATCTTCGAAGATCGCTACAAAGAGATGGTGGGGATCGCCATCCAACAGCAAACGGAGTTTGGCATCGTGCTGTCGCAGGAGCAAGGCATCGCCAGCATTGGCTGCGCCGTTTTCGTGGATAAGGTGCTTGAGCGCTTTGACGATGGACGTCTGGACATCCTCTGCCGGGGCAGCCGCCGCTTTGAGATTGTCGAGGTCAACGAGGACAAGAACTACCTGCGGGCCACTGTGCAGTTCTTTGAAGATGACGACCGCGACGTCCAGGCCCCCGCTGCCTTGCGCACCGAAGTGGTAGAGGCCTGGAGCGCCCTTGCCCGCCGAATCGCAGAAGCTCCATTGCCGGACCTGGATATGGCCGACCCGCAACTCAGCTACCAGCTGGGCCAGACGGTTGGTGACCCCAACCTCCGTCAGGTACTGCTGCAGATGCGGGCCGAGGAGGAGCGTTTGCGCCACCTTCTCACCTATTTCCAGACCTTTGAGTCGCGGCAGGCGCAGATCGCGCAAGCCCGCCGCCTGGCACCCACGAACGGCCACGCGAAGTCCGCCATTTCCAGGGAGGAGGAATAGCAGGCGTCCGCCTGGAAAACGGTCTGCTGAGCACCTTCCATGAAGAACGGTTACCACCACCTCATCATCGACGCTGACGACACGTTGTGGGAGAATAACGTCTACTTCGAGCAGGCTTTTCGCCGCTTTGCGGCCTTCCTCAACCACACCACTCTGAGTGCGGAGGCGGTGCGCCGGCACCTGGATGACATTGAACATGTCAACCGCATTCGCCATGGCTACGGTGCCCGCCAGTTCGGCATGAACATGCAGGAGTGCTTCACTGCCCTCTGCGAGCGGCCATGGACCAGCGCGGACCTGGAGGCCGTAATGGATATTGCCCTGGACATTATGGCCCAGCCGCTCGTGATGATTGACGGGGTCCAGCAGACGTTGGCATACCTGCAGCCTCGCTATCACCTCACACTCTTCACCAAAGGGGATCCCGTTGAGCAGCGCGGCAAGGTACGCGCCTCAGGTCTTGCCAGCTTCTTCGAAGAGGTGGTGGTGGTGAAAGAAAAAGATGAGGCAGCCTACCACTCGCTGCTGGAGCAACGTGCTGCGCGGAAAGAGGAATCGTGGATGGTGGGCAACTCACCTAAGTCCGATATCAATCCGCCGCTGGCGATCGGTATGAATGCAGCCTACATCCCGCATCCCCGGAACTGGCATCTGGAAGACGAGCCACTCATTCCAGGAAAAGGCAAGCTGCTGGAGTTAACGTCGTTTCCAGACCTTCGGCACCATTTCTAGCGAATCGAAATACGGCTTCACATGATTGACCTTCACTCCCACACTACGTCCTCAGACGGCACCAGCAGTCCTCAGGCGCTGGTTACCGAAGCGATCCAGGCAGGGCTAGAAGTGCTGGCGGTGACTGACCACGATACCTTTGCCGGAGTGGCGCTCGCTCAAGAGACCGCTGTAGGCCAGTCTTTGCGAGTGATTGCAGGAGTGGAACTGAGTACAACTCTTGATCAGGATGCCCGGCACCTCTTCCCCGGCAGCCCCCGTGATATCCATCTATTGGCCTACTTTCCGCAAGGCGACATCCCTGAAGGCTTCCGCACATGGGTCAAGAGCATGGAGGAATCCCGGTGGGTGCGCAACCGGGACTTGCTGGCCCGGCTTAGCCAGCAGGGCATTCAGGTGGAGGAGCAGGAACTGCGCACCGATGGTGGTAGCGTGGCCGGCAGGGTGCATCTGGCCCGCATCCTGTTGAAGCGCAGGCTCGTTCAGAATCTGGACGAAGCCTTCACCCGGTACCTGGGCGAACATGCGTCAAGTTATGTGCCCAGAAGGTCACCCCCTATCAGCGAGGCCATCGCCCGTATTCGGGAGGCTGGAGGGCTCACCAGCCTGGCGCATCCCATCCGCTTCTGGGGCCATTCCTGGGAATGTGCCGACGGCCTCTGCGCATGGCTGGCTGGCGCGGGTCTGCATGCGCTGGAGGTGTGGCACTCTGAGCAAGACCCGGCCTACAGCAAGCAACTGCGTACCCTCGCGCTGCGGCACCACCTGCGGATGACCGGCGGAAGCGACTTTCACGGCGCAAACAAACCAGGCATCTCGTTGGCCACCGGCCATGGGAATACCCCCTTGGTGCCTTGCCAGGAACTGCGTGAGTCCTGGGCCAATGCGCCACTAAGGCTGGTTTAGCTTTCCCTTGACGCCTCCGCGTCCCAAGCAATGGGAAGATAGAGGGCAATGGGCCGTATCCGCATCCTGTCTGATGACATCGCCAACAAGATCGCTGCGGGCGAGGTGGTGGAGCGTCCCGCTTCGGTTGCCAAGGAACTGCTTGAGAACTCGCTGGACGCAGGATCCACGGAATTGCGGGTGGAGGCTGAATTTGGCGGCTCGCGCCTGCTGAAGATCACCGATAACGGCCACGGTATGGGTCGCGACGATGCCATGCTGGCGTTTGAGCGCCACGCCACCTCCAAGCTGCGCCAGGCGGATGATCTTGCCGCCATTGCTACCCTGGGCTTTCGCGGCGAAGCACTGCCCTCCATTGCCGCAGTCTCACGTCTCACCCTGGTTACCCGCGAAGCGCAGGGCGATGCGGGAACGCACGTAGAAATCCATGGGGGCCGGCTCACCAAGTGCGAAGACATCGCCGCCCCGGTGGGAACGGCGATCACCGTTGCTGACCTTTTCTTCAATGTCCCCGCCCGCAAGAAGTTCTTGCGCAGTGAGCAAACCGAGATCGCCCATATCGGCGGTCTGCTCACCCACTACTCACTGGCCCATCCCGAAAAGAGCTTTGAGCTTCGCCATGGCGGACGCGTTCTGTTGGACGTAAGCCCCGTCACCACGCTGCAGGAACGCCTCTATCAGGTCTTCGGCGGACAGATGCTGGCGGACCTCGTCGATCTGGGTGTGAACCAGCGGGAGTTGCTGGTTACACCACCCGCTCCTCCGCCCTGGAAGCGAGTGGAGGAGTTACCCCAGCCGGTACTGAAGTGCTTTCAGCTACGTGGGTTCGTTTCGGCGCCACACGTGCAAAAGCCCAATCGCAATGCCATCTACCTATTCGTCAACGGCCGCCTGATCCGTGACAAGCTGGTGCTACATGCGCTTTCCAAGGCCTATTACAACCTGATTCCGTCGGACACCTTCCCATTTGCTGCCATCTTCCTGGACTGTAATGCCGACGAGGTAGACGTGAACGTCCATCCCGCCAAGACTGAGGTCCGCTTCCACCATCGAACCTTCGTTCACGACTTCGTAGAGGATGTCATTCGTGAACGCCTGATGGCCATGCGTCCCGCCGCGCCCGCGCCCGCGCCCGAAGTGATGGGTGCGGTGTCGTCAATCTCTGGCCAACCCCCGCCGTCTGAAGGAATGACATCCGTCCAGGCGTCGTCGCCAGCAATTTCGCTACTCCCCGCCGACGCTCAGCCTGCCCCGCAATTGCCCTACTCGGAATACAGCCAGCGCGACCTGAATGCGCTGTATGCCTCACCGATTGATTTGGCACCTGAAGGCGAGATCAACTCTTCCCCGCCATCGCCGGTCTTCGGCGCCATGAGTGCCCTCGCGGCAAGGGGTGGGGGTGTCACTCCTGAGCCCTTCCGTCTCCAGCAACCTCCTGCGCCACCGGTTCGCCTGCCATTTAGCGGACCCCACCCCGCGGATGCCCGTGCTGCACAGCCTGCCATTGACGCCGCTCCCCTTGCTGGAGAAGAAAGCAAACAGATGCGCCAGGCCTACGCCACCCTGCGCAGCGAAGAAACCCCGAACCTTGAGGCCCTGCGGAATCTGCGGCCTGTCGGACAGTGGAAGAATAGCTTCATCATCGCGGTGGGCGAGGACGGCGTCTGGCTGATTGACCAGCACATCGCGCACGAGCGGATTCTGTTTGAGAAGGTGCTGGAGGGTTTCGCCCGAGGTCAGGTGGAAAGCCAGCGCTTGCTGATTCCTATGGTGATTGAGATAAGCGCGGCGGCCCAGCTTGACTACGCAGCCATGGAAGCCGAACTGCGCGCGCTTGGGTTTGAAACCGAACCTTTTGGCGTGCGCACAATCGCCGTGAATGCCGCCCCGGCTGACCTGCCGGCGGGCGAGATCGAAAGCATGATTCGCGAGGTCCTGGAGTCACCCGAGGCTGATTGGCGCAGCCGCTCGCCGGAAGACCTCCGCCGGGAACTTGCTGCCAGTGTCGCCTGCAAAGCCGCCATCAAGGTGAACATGCCGCTGGATCACACCAAGATGGAATGGCTCCTGCGGACGCTGGCCGAAACCCGCTATCCCATGACCTGCCCCCACGGCCGTCCCATCGCCTTGCGCTACGGCGCTAACGATATCCTGAAGGCCTTCCAACGCTTGTAGGTGAGGCCACCTATGCGGCTTTGGGTTCCGCTGGCCGATACCATTTGCGGATGATCCACACCGTCGCCAGGAATCCCAGGGCCAACAGCGCCAGCGGCACTACGTTCATCACCCACCACTGCGCGCCCTCGGGCTCAACCAGAATGCGCGTGCCAAACTGTGCCTTGAAGTGGTCGATGATCTCCCGTTCGCTGCGTCCTTCCAACACCATTTGGGAGATCTGCTGCTTCATCTCCAGAGCCTGCGGGGACATGTGCCCGTACAACTGCTCACCATAGCAGCAAGGCGACATGAACTGGTGCTCCAACTTGGCAACCTGGGCCTGCTGCGTGGTATTCAATTCCTGGCCATGCAGCGTTGCAACGCTGCACAGGCAAATCAGCAGCAGAATGGCGAAGAGGGGACGCATAGACACCGTTCCTTTATTCTAGCTGTTGCCATTGCCGGGCGTTGCGCCGCCAGACAAACCGCCAGGCACCGCATGGGTTGTTCCTTACCAGATAGCAGCACTGCCATCTGCCATCTGCGCTTGCCCACATCCAGCATTCTCACACCCCGTTTGATAAGCTGCCCCTTCAAGAAAGGTGGTTGTTGTGCGTCCGTTGTCCGCTTGGTTCTGCCTGGTTGCGTCGCTGATGTTGGGTGCCTGTACCTCACCGCCCGCGGTAGATCGCGTTTTCCTGAACGGCAAGGTGGTGACCGTCGATAGTACCTTCCGCATCGCCCAGGCTGTGGCGACGAAAGGAGATCGCATTGTCGCAGTCGGATCCAACGAGGAAATCGAAGCCCTTGCACGTGATGGTGTTGAGCGCATAGACCTTGCCGGGCGTATGCTGCTGCCAGGCCTGATTGACTCGCACGTGCACGCCCTAGGAAGCGCGATGTACGAGTTCGATCACGAAGTGCCAGAGATGGGAACGATTGCTGACGTGCTGGCTTATGTCAAGAGCCGTGCGGAGCATCTCGGAACGGGCAAATGGGTCTACGTCTCGCAAGTCTTCATCACGCGCCTTCGGGATCAGCGGTACCCCACCCGCGCGGAACTCGATGCGGCGGCTCCCGCGAATCCGGTGGTCTTTCGCACCGGGCCTGACGCGTCCCTGAACACCATGGCGCTGAAGCTGAGCGGGATTGACCGCAACTTCCAGGCCCCTTCCGGAGAGCCCTGCCGCGTGGAGAAGGACACACAGGGTGAGCCCACGGGCATCCTGCGCCAGTGCGCCAGATTCATCCGGATGGTATCCAGTGAGCGTGAGGCTACCGATTCTGACCGTATCTCGCGCCTGAAGCTGCTGTTCCAGGACTACAACTCCGTGGGAATTACCGGAGTCGGGGAGGGCAACACAGACCGCCTGCAACTGGACCTGCTGCGCCGAATGAAGGATGACGGCGAGCTGACGGTTCGCGTCTTTAGCTACCTGGCTGTGAGCGGCCTTGACCCGATAGAGGACATTGAGCAGACCTTCCGCGAAGCAGCCAAGGATCCTCTCCACCAGAAGGACGCCATGCTGTGGCTGCGTGGCATCAAGGTATTCTTGGATGGCGGAATGCTGACCGGCAGCGCATACATGCGCTCGCCTTGGGGCGTGAGCTCAATCTATTCGATTGCTGACCCTACCTATCAGGGCATGCGCTACATTGAGCCCGCAAAGCTGGAACGCATCATGCGCGCTGCAGCTGAGAATGAGCTGCAGTTGACGGCCCACGCCGTGGGTGACGGCGCCGTGGAGACATTTGTGGATGCAGCCGTTTCCTTGGCCAAGCAGGGAGTGGATATCCGCGCCGCCCGGCCCTCCCTAAGCCATGCAAACTTCATGGGCGAGGACATCGTCCAGAAGATGGCAGAGTACGGTGTAGTCGCCAACATGCAGCCCAACTGGCTGCAACTGGATGGAGCAACGCTAATGAAGCATTTTGGGCCAGAGCGTACCGCTTGGTTTCAGCCCTTCCGCGCGCTCTTTGACAAGAAGGTGATGGTGGGCGGCGGCAGCGATCACATGCAGCGCATCGGCAGCTTCCGCAGTGTAAATCAGTACAACCCCTTCCTGGGGATGTGGACGGCCATCGCGCGCACGCCCCGCTGGATGGAAACGCCCTTTCACCCGGAACAATCCATCACCCGCGAAGAGGCTATCCGGCTCTACACCATCAACAACGCATACCTTACCTTCTCTGAGAGCGAACGGGGCAGCCTTGAGCCCGGAAAGCTTGCTGACCTGATTGTGGTGGATCGTGATCTGCTGGAGTGCCCTCTGGCCGACCTGCCGCAAACCCAAGTGCTCATGACTTACGTGGGCGGTGTTCGCGTGTACGCGCGAAACTAAGACCGCCCACCCGGGTCTCGCATAGGGTTGCCTTGGTGGCTAGAAGCCGCTGGCGATCCATTTTGGGAAGACGCTGATGGCGTAGGTGAAGTCAGACTTCTTCCACTGGGAGATTTCATACATGGCGTCTCCCAGATCCTCGCCCATTTCCGCAAACACCTTGGTGGGACCCTGCTTCATTCGGGAAACCAAGCGGATAAGGCGGGGCATCATGGCATCCACATCCATTTTCCCCTTCACCACCATGTCGATGGCGCCTAAGGCTAGGGTCGTAACGGCATCCACAGCTGTAGCGCCCAATCCAATCGGGTCACAGGCACGCATCACCTTGAAGACACCGGAGGCCTTCCAGGAATCCGGTGCGACCGCCTCCACCAGACTTTGCAGACCCTCAACCATGGCGGCCCACGGAATGGCCTTGCCCATGACAATCTTGTAGGCTTCGGTGGCGCCGAAGAGATAATCCCCATCGGCCATCTTGTCGGCGATCTCAATCACCGCAATTAACAAGCCTGCCTTGCCGGCAACCTTTCCGGTGAAGCCCAACAGCTTCCCGAACTTACTGGCGGGCTTCCCCAGATCGTCGAACAGTTCCAGCGCGGCCTTCGCCTTACGGAACCCGGTAATTGCCCTGAATACTTCCCGGCACTCCTCAAAGGTGAGTCCCATGCGCCGCATCGCCAAGTATGCCTGCGCAAGCTTCATGGCATCTTCTGACCGACCAATCATCCCCAGGAAGGCCTTCATTGAGGGGATGGAACCATCCACAAAGGCGCGGCGGAACATATCGAACTCAGGATCTCGTCCTGCCTCTTTGAACTTGGCGCGCATCGCGGCCTCATGCGGCATCCCCTCTCCCGCAGCGCCGGGGGCACTTGGTACAGCAGGAGACCCAAAGCTCATCTTGGCCCATTTGGATGCCGAAGCCGGATCGTTCATCGCAGCTAGCGTGCCCTTGTTCGGGTCAACCCGTCCATCGGGATTAGCAGTCCCCTGCACTTCCTTCTGGAACTCCCTGATGCAGCCGATTGTGAGCTGCCCGCACTTGCCATCTACCGACAACTTCTTCCGCGAAGGTGGCATCAACTCATTCAAGCGCTGCTGGATGGTCTTCACGTCTTGAGGTTGATTGCCGCCCCGATGACCCACGGACGACCGAATGAAAATGGACTGACTGATAGGCATAAATGGTTCCTTCGGGCAAAGCGTGCCGGAATATCGTTAAGCGGATTTCGGGCCCGGATGGGGTCGGATCCAGGCGCTTTTATGAAAATAGAGGTCCTGCACCCTGCCCCAACACGCTCAGCCCGCTTTGCCAGGAGGGGCAACTTCGCGGCCATCAACCGGAAGCAAATGCGGGTGGTCCGCGGCCCATCGCGCCGCAAGGCCGTTTAGCGGGCTCTTGATGTTGTATTCCTGGTAGGCAATCATCCGTCCGATGCGAATCACCAAGTCGTCCAGCCCCTCCGAGGCCGCCCAGAAGTCACCAATACACACCGTATTGTGGTCGAAGTTCGGATGGAAGATCGGGGTGAGTATCTTGCACTGCGGAGCCCGCCGTGGATAGCCCAACGAAAGGTTAATGTCCACTACGTGCTGCTCGCGCTCCATGATGTCGCCATCCTGGGCTACGAATAGGCCCTTCAGTGCGTACGTGACACGGTAGTGCTCAGGAGGAAGCACGCCATTTGACGCCACGCGGACAAATGGCCACTCCGCGAAGCGGCGTTGGAGGATCTCATAATCGAGCATCAGGCGGCGGATACGTGGCGAACTCATAACGGAAATCAGGAACAACTAAGGGGCCAGCGCGGCGGCCCACGAAAACGGAAGGTTGCGTGCCACGCCAAATAGCACCGCGGCTGCCAGCAATGCCAACGGAACGTATCTCGTGCAACGCAACTTACTCAATCGGCCCTCTCTCCATGCGGTAATGCCCTGCAGCGTAAAGAACGTAGCCAAAGCTGGCAGCAATGCCACGAAGAGCAGGTTATGCTGCGCCGCCTGCCTCCAGTGGCCATGTAGCAGGGCATGCAGGGCTCGGGTAGTTCCACAACCTGGGCAATAAAGCCCTGTACTACGGTGCAACAGACAAGGGGGATAAAACCAGTAGGCCTCTGGAGGGAAGGCATACAGCAGCCCCAGGACTCCCACCGCCCCGGCAGCGGCAAGCAGGAATGGCCATCCGGCAAGCAGTGGCCACCGGTCACCGCGAACCGGTAGCGAAGAACCCGCGCTTTGGGTGGCAATGTCCGCCATAGTTTCAGGTTACTTACGGCAGCGCCGCGAGTCCAATGCGGAGCTCTCGCCGCTGTGACAGCGATGAGGACCACGACGGACTCACAGCAACATACCCGTTTTTTTCCATTGGGCAATCCGGCTCATGTGGTACTGGAAATAGTAGATTGCGAAGAAGCAGGTCATGAAGGGTCCAAGGCGCAGACCGATGTTCTCTACTGTCTGGAAGTACACGTTCAACGAGCGGCGCATGGAGAAAACCGCCACAAAGTAGAATACAATTGAGCCCAAGCTCATCATGCTTCCAAAGACAGAAAGCGCGATTCCGATTTCCTCCTGATCTGACCCTTGGAAGAAACCGCCAGCCATACTGGGAACAATAGCTGCATAAGCAATCACGAGGTATGTGATCAGATACCAGATCGCCTTACTGGTCGCATCCAGCTTACGTACCCACCAGGCCTGCATCAGAATCCAAACATAGGCCGCGAAGCCGCAAGTAACGAGTGTGAGTAGTAGCAACAGACCCCAGTGCAAGTCAATGGGCAGCGGAGCGCCATTGGCCATTGTGGGTACCTGATAGGCCGGAAGATATGCGCCGGGTGGTGGCTGGCTGGCTGGTGCCGTCGCGGAGTAAGCCGGCGACTGGCCTGCATATCCAGCCGGTGCAATTGGCGCCGGCCAGGCGTCATCACCTAACACCAGCCGCGCGGGCTGCCATATCGCTTCGGATTCCGCGCGAACCTCATCCGTGGGCGCAACGTTACCCGATAACGCAAAACGCCGCAGGTCAGCTAGAGTATAGGGCCCATACTCTTCCGTCCCGCGGCGTAAGAAATAGCGCATGCTGGCCTGGTTATTGGTGAGACGCCTGTCCCTACGCCACTACTGCGGCAAGGTACCTGTGGTCTTCCATGTGGTAATCCGGTTGAAGTGGTACTGGAAGTAGTAAATCGCGAAGAAGAACGTCAGAATTGGGTTCAACTTCAGATTGATAGGCTCCACCGCATTGAAGTAGCCTTCCAGCGAGGTGCGCATATTGAAAACACCCAGGATATACAGAACCAAGAAGGCCAAGTTGCCAATAGGACTCAGAATCGAGATCATGGGGCCAATAAAGGAGTCCGGTGCCATAGCTGTGATAACCGCGCCAACGACGATCAACCCAATCACAAGTCCGTAGGCGGCCAGCATCAGTGTGAGGAACTTCTTGCCCTTACTTTGCGGATCAATCTTCTGCACCCAACCGGCCTGAATGAACAGATAAACAAAGCCAAAAATGCCGCATGTGAACAAGGCAAGTACCAACACCAGAATCCAGTTCATGCCTGGGGGTAGGGGCGCCCCATTCTTCATCGCGCCCGCTGGGCCGCCGGCAGTGGCAGCGCCCATGGCGCCAGCTGCAGCAGCGCCGAAGCCGCCCCCCATCGCAGGGTCAGGGGCTGAGCCGTAGCTGGCGGCAGGTGCACCCCAGGACGGCGCAGGGGCCCCAAAATCTGCCATTGGTTGCGGGGCGGGGGCGGAATCGAACATCGGGTCCGCCATCGGTTGTGGTGCGGGTGCGGGGTTATAGCTGGGCTGAGGTGCTGGCGTAGCGGGCTGCGGTCCGGCTCCGCCGGCTTTCTTGGCGAGAATGTCCTTCACTGCAAGCCAGCGGTCGCTCCCCTCCGCGCGCACCATGTCTGTTTCCACGATATTGCCGGACGACAGGTACTGCTGAATATCGTTCCCGGAATAGGGACCAAACTCCTGGTCGCCCCGCTTGATCATGTACATCATTGCCGATGTTCCCCCTTGCCTTAATGAGAGCCGGATGACGTCAACGCTTCCGTTAGCGAAACAGGAAACCGTCGCCGTCCCGATCCACTGTAGCCGCCTCCACCATGGCCCAAATCCACACTACCGGGGCCAGCAGCAGGCAACTTAGCAGACTGGTGCAAAGCTGAATAATACCAGCAGTTGTGCGATTTGCATATAGGTTGTGGGCTCCCACGTAGCCAGTAAGCACGGCTAGCCAGATGTAAGTGGAGCGCTCAATCCCTGATTGCGGCTGCACTTCGGGATGCGAAAAGACCCTGGCAATTGGATCAACCGGACCTGGAGAGAAAGTACCATGCGCTTCCTGCACGAAGCCAGACGGCAGCGCCGGTGGTGGGGGTACGCCGGTGCTCTCGTGCGCCTCACGCGAAGCGGCGCCTTCCAAATTGGCTGCTACCTGAGGATTGGCGCGCTCGCTCAAGTCCTCCGGCCGCACCTGCACCATGGCCTCTTCCACCGGGGCTGCACTGCACCCGAACACCGTGCAGCCACAGTTCTCTTCCCAACAGTCCCGATGATGTGCCGTCCCACAAATGGGGCAGATGGTTGCGGGCTCCAGCGCCGCGTCCACGGAAGTGCGGCAGTAGGGGCAAACCGGCAGGCTCATCGTGGGCGGCGTTCCTGGTAGAGGAAGGTGTATCGGCCAATCTGAAGTTGGTCTTTGTGCCTAAGCATGCGGGGCCGCGTGGGAGTTTCTCCCATGTAGACGGGGCCGCGGGGCACCAGCCACAAGCCGGGTCCTCGCCGTTCGAGTGAGGCATGAACGTCTTGAATGGAGGGGTCCTTGAACAGATAAATGTCGCAGGCCTGACTGCGGCCAATGGTGGTGAGCGGCTTATAGAGGATGAACTGCTTGCCCGCCAGGGGCCCGGCAGCAACGTAGAGCCAGCGCTCTTTCAGCGCACTCTCCACCAATCCCATTGCGACGCCGGTGCTCAGCCCAAAGACAGCAAAACCCACGGCGCGGCTAAGATCTCCCGAATCCAACTGATTGGCGATGGGGTCAAACAGAACGCCGCCAAGCCCTGCACCCAGCATGCCCCCCAGGACTCCGTACAGCAACTTCTGCGCGCTAAGGCCAGCAACTCCGTACACTAATCCCGCGCTGACGCCAAACAGTGCCCAGGCGATGGACCGGGCCGCCCACCACGAGGGCATCTCCGGTGTGATCTCTCCTCCCATCGAAGCGATGCCCAGCAACAGGTTGTAGAGGATGGAAGCGATGAAACTGAACAGAAAGCCGAGTGGAATCCCCAGGCAGAAGGCAAGGCCCCCGCGTACCAGCGCCCTGCGCCACGACCGCTCCACTAGACTTTCCGCAATTGCGCAGCCTAGACAGCAGAAGGCCACCACTGAGGGAATCATGAGGGAACCCAGCCAGGCCCACGCTCCTTTTTCCGGTCCGTCGACGTAGACAGGTTCAATCAGCGCCCAACCAACCAACGCACCGAAAAGTCCCGCGGCACCCAGATAGAACCAGCTCTTCAGCAGGATGCTGCCCCTTGCAACGGGTCCGTCCACGGCAGGGGCAACCGCATCGCGGATGTTCCCGTAGCGCTTGGCCGGCGCTTCTGGTGTAGCCGTGTCGCCATCCGCGTCACTGCGCGGGTTGGCGGCATCATCCAGCCGGGAGAGGTCTTCGTAGGTGATCTTGAGGGGTTCCGGCTGATCGCTCACGGGTTGCCTCCTGCCGGGTTGGGCGGAGCGGTTTCGCCGTCCTTCGGGGGTTGTATTGTCTCCGTCCCGGATGGGTCTGCGCGACGCTGCCGTTGTAATTCCAACGCGCGCTCAACGGCCTCGCGGGCTTCTGACTCAGTTAGCAGTCGTCCGTCGGGCAGGGAATACATCACCAGAGTCCGAGGTAGCACCATGATGCCCGCCGCCAAGCCAGCCACGAACACGAGTGCAAGTGAGAATAGCAAGATCGCGCGCTTCCGCCATCGGCTCGCCAAGCCCGATACCTTGCCTTCAGGGGAATCCTCAATGCTGGCATCTTCATCCGCAGGCGGAAGCGGGTCCGGTTCCTCCCGCACTTCCACTTCGTCCTCATGCCGGGAATCGATAACTCGAATCGCACCCAGCCGCCGCAGTGTGCCATCCACCCACCCAAAGCAGCCCTCTTCCTCGGAGTGTGGATCGTAGACCCAAGCAACCTGAAAGGAGGCAGTAAAGAAGTTTTCGTGGATGAACGTGTCGTGCTTTGACAAGAAGATCCCAAAGCCAGGATGGGTATGATACCAACCCACAATGCGCTTCTCCGGATAGTCGCGATCCTTGATGGAATAGATGTGCTCCCAGGTATCCTGCGTGAATGTGACGTGAGCACCACCCTGAGCAGCGTTTTCACCAGCAATGGCGGCCTCGATTCGCGTTCCCTCGGGAATCTCCTCGCCAATCAGGACGCCGCAGACCTCCGCCTGCATATTGGAACGCCCGTGCCTTCGGATGGCCTGCACCACCTTCGTGTCAATGATCAAGGGGCACGGCAAAGAAGCCCATTTAGCGCGGTCCTGGGGTAAGTCCTGGGGCTTTGCGTCCACAGGCTTCTGCGATGTGGTGGTCTCCCGGGAGGGCTGTTCCGCTGCCGGCTTGGGCGTCTTGCCTTTCATCGTGTCACCTCGATTAGCTCGCGCAACACCAGAGCAGAATCTCCTTCCAGAATGTAGGAGACCTCCCGTAGCCCATCTCTGGCCACGAAGCCATCGTACAAGGGTAGCCCCAGTTCATCCAGCCGCCGATGTGCTAATGCGGTTTCCCCTTGGTAGCCATGGCAGAGAACGACTTCGCGCAGAATGCCGTCCGCGGGGTCAAGCCCGTCTTCGTGCGATAGGCTGCCCAACGGAACGAAGCAGTCCTGCTCCACACCGCTGGCGGGATTCTTCAGCTTCCACACGATATCGCGGCTGAACTCGATTACCGGGGATTCAGCCTGCAGATCGTGGCGAGCGCGTTGGCGTAAGTCCTCCAAGGTGAGATCTGCCGACGCCTGGGGCAACTGGATGACCCTTTCGAAGGTATAGTGGCTCTGGCAGTCCGGGTCCGCCATGTACTCCGTCACGTAGCTGGAATGGTGCAGCCCCTCAAACACAAAGCCCTTGCCGCTTAGGCAGGGCAGCCCATGCAACAGCTTCAGGGTTTCCTGTACCTGGATGCCCGCAATCACGGATGCGCTGGTAGGTGTCGTGGCCACTTTTCCCGCTTCCTCGTCAGCAGCCGTAAGCAGATTGCAGGACATGCGCCGGTTAAGGATGGCCCAATCCACCTCGCCCAGGGTGCACTCATAGCAGGCGGGCTTGCCCGCCTCAAATACCCGAACAACGCCGTTCAGCCCTTCAATGGCGCCGTCTATCCATGGCTTGCCCATTTTCCACGCGGCACGGTTCAAAAAGAGCCTCGCCTCGCGATTGTCCAGCCCGCCCAGGATGACGTCCGCCCAGCCAAATACTCCCAAGCCCAACTGCTGCAGCACGTTCATGTGAAGGCCATGAATCCGGGCACGTGGATAGAGTTCACGTACGGCAGCGGCGGCCACTTCTGCTTTTGGCCTGCCCACATCCTGGGGGCGGAATAGCACACCCCGGCTGAGGTTGGAAGCTTCAATCCGGTCAAGGTCCACCAGGAGAATGTTGCGAAATCCCAGCAACGCCAGGTTCTTCAGGATCTCGTTGCCCAGCGCGCCCGCCCCCACCACCAGCACACGCGCTGCCTCAATTACCTCCTGGCGCCACCACGGCAGCAGACGCAGGCGGCTGAAGCGATCCTCAGCAAGATCGGCATCGGCAACGCGGATGGGATGCGGGGGTACCATGAAACGGACCCTTTCCTAGCCTGCCGTAATCTCCGGCTGCATGCGCAGGATGTCGCCCTCGCTTACCCCCGCTTCCGCCAAGGTCTGTGTTTCCAACAATTGGCGACCTGTGTTCTTGTGGTGGAACTTGTAGCTCAAGGGTGCGCCGTCCGGGCCATTGCGTGGCAACTGCAGCTTCTCAATCAACACGGCGATGATCTTGCCGGCGGGAGCATCGTCGGGTAGTTCCACCGGCACGCGCTTGTTTTCTGTGGAATCAAAGACGGTCACGTTGATAGCAGGCATGAAGGTTCCTAAGTTCTACGGGAGTGCAAACGGAATTTGAATCGGAGCTAGACGGGCCTCTGGCGCGGGGGACTGCGGCAGAATCCCTTTCCAGAACTGGTCCAGAATCCTCTCGCCCTCACCCTCGAAATCCCAGCCACTTCGCTGCAGCAGGGCGTCGGCGCGAACGGCGAAGTTGAGGTTCTCCGCGTTGGGATTGAATCGGCGATCCACCTTGAAGCTAACCACGCCCAGTAGGCGGCCTCGCTCGTCATACACGGGCCCACCACTGTTTCCAGGGCTCACGGGTGCGGATATCTGCAGCATATTGTCCTCGTGCAAGCGCATCACGATGCCCGTGGACAAGGAGAAGAATAATCGCTGCGGGTGACCAATCACGAAGACGCTCTGCCCAATTTCTGCCTCGTTTAGCGGTGCCACTGGTTGACGAAACGAAGGTCCGCTACCGCTGCGGGGCGTCCATACCAGCGCCAGGTCCAATTCCTGGTGTCGAGCAACCACCTCGCCTCTGCTTGCGCCGCCGTCCTTTCTGAAGAGCAGCACCGAACCACCGGCGCGACGCGGCATCAGCAGACTGCCGGCATCCACCACATGCCGGTTTGTGGCAACCAGAAAGCCGTCCGCAGTGGCCTCCAGCAGGACTCCAGCCCCCACGGCCCCCGCTTGGTCAAAACTGCGCGGAGTCTGCGCCCCTGCGAATTCCGGGCTGATGACAAATACCAGTGATTCTGTTTCCCTGGCGAGCCGGGATGCGGAAAGCGTCTCCCCAGTAGGCAGCATGGGGTAAGTTCCTTCAAACTGCATCACCGGCATGGGTGAGGACTGCCACGACGGCCGGGGTCCCACAAAATATGCCATGCTAAAGAGCAGTGTGCTTAGCAGGCCGCTTGCTACCAGCAGGGTATTCATCCATTTGGCCCAAGCTAGTTGAATGCGTGGCAGGCGGCTCCTCATCGCCAGACGGATTGCCAGGGCCACCAGACAAAGCAAAGGCAGGAACAGGATCAGCGGCAAAGTGGCTAGCCGAGCCCCCACGGGGATTGCCGGGGGTGCAGTGCTGGCCATGGCAGCTTGGCCCGCAGTTGGTAATGCAGGAGGAGGCGATGGCGCGTTGTGGAGATCGGCGGAGGTAACCGTTATCTTGTCCATCAGCGATACCGTCAAAAGTCGCTCTTCCCTAGTGTAGAGGATCGCTACGACACGCAGATTGCTCGACCCTGTTCGCACTTTTTGTATCCCTTGAGTTTCCCAAAGCCACGCCGGATGGATTCGCACGACAGATTCGCGATTCGATTGCTGTCCGGGCCGAGGACCGCGTTTGCACAGAATCAGCCGTGGCTATTCCGGCGAGGTGAGGATGCATAGCGAAATCACCATGCTGTCTTCCGCTGGCAAGCTGCATACCCTGCGGCCCGGAGCACTTCTGATGACCGGCGCCACTGGGCTAGTGGGAGGCGGTTTGATCCCCCGCCTGCGGGCTGCAAATCCCGGACGTGATCTTGTTTTGTTGGCGCGCAGGCCGTCGATGTTGCATGCGCATGGCTGTTTCGTGGTGGAAGCGGACGTGACCAAGCCAAAGCTTGCTTTGTCGGGCGATGTTTACGACCTGCTGTCCCGGCAGGTGACTCAGATCATTCACGCAGCTGCCGACATCCGGTTTCGCATTGGCCTGGAGGAATCCCGCGCTACGAACGTGGAAGGCACCCGCTGGATGCTGGACTTCGCCGGTGCTTGCGCGCGCCTGGAACGCTTCCTGCATGTCAGCACCATCTATGTGGCAGGCAAGCGCACCGGAATTGTCCTGGAAGGTCCCTCCTGCCCCCTTGCGGGCTTCGTGAATACCTACCAGCAAACCAAGTTCGAAGCGGAAGAGGTAGTGATGGGCTGGATGAGCCGGGTGCCGGCATCCATCGTGCGGCTGAGTTCCATCATCGGCGATTCCCAGCAAGGTTCCGTAAGCCAGTTCAATTACTTCCATCAAGCCATCAAGGCGATCCCGTGGAATCCCTTGCCAGCCATTCCCGCTGATCCTGACGCCAGAATTGACCTGGTGTCCTCTGACTGGACGATCGCAGCCCTCCATCTCCTGTATGAGGAGTGTTTTGCTCCCGGCAAGGTTCATCATTTATGCGCGGGGCCAGAGCGTAGTTGGACCGTGGGCGAGCTCCTTGGCCGCACCTACGAGGTGTTTGAGAAGCACCACGTCCATCTGCGGCTGAGACGGCGGCCGAGAATGGTTCCCTACGCGGATTTCCAGCAGGTAGTGGACAAGATGAGCAGCCGCCTTCCTTCCAGCTTCAACGAATGGCTGGGTGCCCTTCTCAGTTTCCTGCCTCACCTTTCCCTTCGGCAGCAGTTCGAGAACACGGAGACCGAAGCCTTGCTGGCCGGACGTGTCCCCTTCCCCTCCCTGGATAGCTATTTCCAGCGGATTGTGGAATATTGCGTGGCCACGAATTGGGGACGTGCCGCGGCGGACTAGCATTTACTCGCCACGCCTTCCGGAAGGTCTTTCACAGAGCGCCTCCTTAGGGAACTGCGCGGTGCGCATGCACCGATGGCACCGGAGCGAATGAAACTTTGGTGCTATGCAGGCGTTGCGCCACTACCTCCGCTACCCGCCAGGTGTTGCCTGTCCGTTCGGTCCGCAGAATCACTTCGAAGCCCGGCGTCTGCGTGAGGCTCGGCACCCCAAGAGCTTCGGCGATGGTTCTCGCTGAGCCGGGCGACAGAACGAACTCCCCAGCAGCTTCCGTGTCCGGCTGCGAGATGCCCCCAATCAGTAGCACTCCTCCACTTTGGGACAGATTGGACGTGAATGCTGCTAGTGCGTAGGACTCCTCCGGTGGAGCTTCCGCGCCTTCATGCGGCGGCGGATAGGTTGAGGACTCTCCTTGCCTTGGCGCCAGATTGCGCCAGCGGGCGGGATTGTCCCCGGATGCGGGCTCGAATCGAAAGTTCAGCGCGGAGTGAAATACGCTCACCCACGGATTTGCATTCAGCGACCCGAGGAAGACGAAGTTCCGGGCGCGCAAATCCCGCGCCTGCAGGTCGCGGCTCTGGCGGAAAGCGATCCTGGAGGCGAACTGGGGGTAATCCCTCGCCGCCCTCAAGGTGAGCGACGCATCCCCGATGTTCATCAACTCACGCGTGACCATGTTGCGCCAGTGGACGGGGTGCTGGCGCCCTGCCGGGTGATTCGGGGAGAACATCTCGCGAGCCTGATACTCCTCGAAGCCCACACGGATCCCTGTAAAGCTCTGGAGCAGGTTGATGATGGAATCCGACGGCACGAAGTCCACCGGCCCTCGAGTCTGCGACAGGAAGTGCTCCATGATGGAATTTCGCGGCTCAAGCCCCTTAGCGATGTCCGACGGTGGCTGGCCCCCGGAGATCATTTGTTTGCCCCACCAGGTTCCAGCGAGGAAGGCAACCAACGCGAAGCTAGCCAGCACAAACGCTAACCGGATGGAACGCGATACAGGCTGGGCTGCCTCCATCGGCCAGGTGGCAATGGATGCGTCACCGCCGGCTTCGGCAGACCGATTCTCATCCTCACCGGCAGTTGCGGCTACGGAAGCCCGGGGTACGAAGTAGAGCCGGTATTCGCCCTTCGGAATCTGCAGCTCCCACGCCTCATCGATGCCGTCCCGCGCGTAGTAGTCCGCCAGTCGCTGCCGGAGTTGGCGGACAGACGAGCGGACGATGCTATCTGCCGACGGGTCAAAATCAATCCCTCTCTCAAATAGCTCAGCGCCGATCCTCACTTCGTGGATCGCCCCCCCAAGGCCTGAAAAATGATGCTGGCTCAGGTACTCCAACAGTTGCCTGCAGCGGGTTGACTTGTGAAACGCATCACTCGCCAGGATGCGGGACACAAGTCCCCGTTGGTCGGTGATAAGTTCCTCATTCATAAAGCACTTCAGCCCCAGGGTCCGCGACAGAATCTCAAGCTTTCACCCAGATTTCACAGGGAATTCACTGAACGTATGGTCTAGTTTTATGTCATTCCTAGTACAGTTGCAACCCCTTATCGCTTCAGGGGCCTTTGGAGGTTTTCCATGTTCGACCGCACTCGTTGGTTCCTGATTGCTCTGACGTGCCTAGTTCTCGGTGTCGGCCTGGCCAACGCGCAGACCGCCACGGTGACGGGGCGCGTCAGCGACTCTACCGGTGCCGTCGTGCCCGGAACACAGATCACCATCACCAGCCTCGCCACCGGGGCCGTTCGTACCGTGCAGGCAAATGAGGTTGGCCTGTACACCGCCCCGCTTCTGCCACCGGGTGAGTATCGAATTGCCGTTGAACAGCAGGGCTTCCGGGCAGTCAGCCGGACCGGGGTCATTCTGCAGGTGGACCAGCGTGCAACCATCGATTTCGAGTTAGAAATTGGCTCAGTTTCTGAGCAGATTGAGGTGAGTGCGGACGCCGTCCAACTCAACACTGTAGAGGCTAGCCAGGGCCAGGTAATTGATAACCGGCGTATTGTGGACATGCCGCTAAACGGGCGCGACTACAATCAGCTGGCGTTGCTCTCGGCAGGGGCGGTGCAGCCCCTCGCAGGTGCCCGCTATGGTGGCTTCAGTTCTGGCGGCATGCGGGTGACGCAGAACAATTTCCTGCTGGACGGCGTTGACAACAATGCCGTCGAACTTGCCGGTGCACAGCGGCAATCCGAAATGGTCAAGCCCTCCGTGGACGCTGTGCAGGAATTCAAGGTCCAAACGAACTCCTATTCGGCTGAGTTCGGGCGCGCCATGGGTAGTGTGGTAAACGTCACCACCAAGTCAGGCACCAACGAGTTTCATGGCACGGCGTTCCATTTCCTGCGGAACGAAAAGCTGGACGCCAAGAACTTCTTCGATCCGGCGGACCGCCCGCGTCCGCCCTTTAAGCGGAATCAGTTCGGTTTCGCCGTGGGCGGACCGGCATTCGTACCAAAGCTCTTCGATGGACGCAATAAGGTGTTCTGGTTCGGCAACTACGAAGGTACTCGCGTCCGCGAGAGCAACACCGCTAACAACACCATTCCCACTCTGCGCATGAGGCAGGGGGACTTCGGTGACCTGCTGGAACAGCGCAGCCGCACGATTCTGGATCCCACCACCCGCCAACCCTTTGCCAACAATCGGATTCCGCAGGCTCGCTTTGATCCGGTGGCAAACACGCTGATGGGCCTTTACCCTGCTCCGCAAAACACGTCAGTCGCACAGAACTTTCTGTTCAACGCCCCGCGACAGCAGAATGTGGAGCAGTTTGGGTTCCGCTTCGACATCAATCTTGGCTCAAAGGACACCATCAGCTACCGTTACAGCCAGCAGGACCTGTTGAGTCCCGCCGCCTTGGCACTACCGCCGCCCGCCTTTACGCCGAACTTTGACTTCAACACGCAGGGCAAGATCACCAGCGCCCAGTGGAACCATATCTTCACGCCCTCACTGCTAATGTCATTGCGCGGTGCATGGAACTTCGGCTTGTTCATTCGCGACAACCCCACTCAGGCCGGGCGCGAGTTCCTAAACGCCGTTTATGGCATTCCTGGCGGCAATCCGAATCTGCAGGGCGGTTTCTCGGCGATGAATATCACCGGCTACACCAGCCTCGGCCTGGGTGCGAACAATCCAGTGGATCGTGATTCCCAGAACCGCCAACTGGTTGGTGATCTCACCTGGATCAGGGGCAAGCACACGGTGAAGATGGGCGGCAATTTGTTGCGGATGCAGAACAACATCTTCAATATCCGCAGCGAGATTGGCAACTACTCCTTCAATGGCCGCTTCACAAACGATGGCGCCGCTGACTTCCTTATCGGTATGGCTAGCACCTACGCCTGGAGTTCGCGCGTGCAAGTGGACCTGCGTGCATGGAACGCGGCTGCCTTTGTGCAGGACGATTGGAAGATCTCGAGCAAGCTTACGATGAACCTTGGCATGCGCTATGAGGTCACGACGCCGTTCATCGACAAGCGCGACCGGATGGGCATCCTTGATAACTGGACTGACCCTGCGAACCCGCGCCTCATCGCCGCCGGGTCAGAGGGTACCGACACCTTCAACCGCGCCATGGTTGCCACAGACACGAACAACTTCATGCCACGTGTCGGCTTCGCTTACAAGGCAACCGAAAAGACGGTGATTCGCGCAGGCTATGGCATCTTCTACATGCTGTTTGAGCCGCTGGGGGACGGCGAGTTCCTCATTGGGAACCCGCCGAACGCGTTCGGTGTGAATCTTGCCTCCAGTGCTACCGTTCCCGCTGTCTTGCTAAAGGATGGCCCTCCGGAGGGCGCGCTCACCTTGGAGCGGGCCACCGGCTTGACCTTCGTAGCCTATGAGCGGCGGCCCAACCAAAGCTATTCCCAGCAGTGGAACTTCAACATCCAGCAGGAACTCGCTCGCGACTGGCTGTTTGAGATCGGCTATTCCGGCTCAAAAGGAACCCATCTCGCGCAGCGCTATGACGACAATTTCTCGCCTCCCGGCCCGGGTAACATCAACGCCAAGCGCCCCCTGAACAGGATCGAGATTCCCGGTAGTGGCATCGTCGTATCTCCCTTGGCAGGCATCTTCGGCTACCACCACAATGGAAACTCCAGCTATCACGGCCTGCTTACGAAACTGGAAAAGCGCTTCTCACAGGGCTTCACGGTGCTTACCTCCTACAGCTTCTCCAAAACCATGGGTGATACCTGCGGCGGCGCTGCCCAAGGCAACGCGGGTGGCTGTGGATTCCAGGACATCCGCAATCTGCGGCTTGAGCGTGCAGTGGACAACCAGGATGTTCCGCATCGGCTAGTCGTGAGCGGAGTCTACGAATTGCCCTTTGGCCGCGGGCGGCGCTTCGGCGCATCCATGCCTGGAGTGGCGGACGTGATCCTGGGCGGTTGGTCTATCGGCAGTATTGTGACGCAATCCAGTGGCCGTCCCTATAGCGCGACGACGCAGGGCAACCCTGCCAACACCGGCAATATCGGCGTGGTGAACCGGCCCAACCTGTCTGGGGATCCCTATGCTGGTATACGCACACTCCAGCAGGATTTCGACACAAGCCTGTTTACCCCCAACGCTGCAAACACCATCGGCACGGCAGGACGCAATATCTTGCGGCAGCGCGACCAGTTCGGCTGGGACTTCTCTGCGCTGAAGGATTTTCGGATCCTCGAAAGCATGCTCTTACAGTTTCGTTTCGAGGCCTTCCAGTTCACTAACACCCCGCGCTTTGGGCAGGCAAATGGAGTTGTCGGTACCAACGCATTCGGGCAGATTACCGGTGCCGCAACGCCCCGCAACTTGCAGTTCGGCTTGAAACTGATCTGGTAGGCTAAGTTCCAGGGCCATCAGCCTCTCTCGCCAGGCACTCTCCTCGCCGCTTTACGGCGTGACGGGTGGCGCGACAACGCGAAGCTATTTTTGGAGTGACACGGATGAATCGCAGAACCTTCCTTAGCGGACTATCCGCAGCAGCATTGACGGCGCAGTTCGGCCGTGCCGCCAATGGTAAGCCATGGAACATCCTCATGATGTTCTCTGACGACCATGCCTGGCAGGCGGTGAGCGCCTACGGGGGCAATCTTAACCGCACTCCACACATCGACCGCATCGCCCATGAGGGCGTTCGGTTCGACCAATGCCTGGTGACAAACTCCATCTGCGCCCCAAGCCGCGCAGTGGTGCTAACGGGCAAGCATAGCCACCTGAACGGGGTCATCGACAATGCCGTTGCATTCGACGGCGCTCAGCAGACCTTTCCGAAACTGCTGCAGAAGGCCGGCTACCAGACCGCTATGATCGGAAAGTGGCACCTGAAGAGCGACCCCACGGGCTTTGACCATTGGGAGGTGCTTCCTGGCCAGGGTAGCTACTACAATCCTGATTTTCTCATTAAGGGTGGCCGCCATCGCCGGGAGGGCTACGTTACCGACATCATCGGCGACCTTACCATCGACTGGCTAAAGAATGCCCGTGATCCCAACAAGCCCTTCCTGCTCTTCAGCCAGCAGAAGGCCCCCCACCGCAATTGGATGCCCGCTCCAGAAAAGCTCTGGATGTTTGAGGGTGAGGACATCCCGGAACCGGATACCCTGTTCGACAACTACGAAGGCCGCGCCACCCCCGCCCGCTTGCAGGAGATGGAGATTGACCGGCACATGCGCTGGAACCACGACATGAAGGTTCCCGAGTGGGCGGATAAGTCCTTTGGCGGCAATGACGGCAACGCCGAGTGGGCGCGCATGACCCCGGAACAAAAACGCCAGTGGGATGCCGCCTACGGCCCAAGGAACGCCAAGCTATTCAAGGACAATCCGCAAGGCCGCGATCTGGTGCGCTGGAAATATCAGCGCTACATCAAAGATTACCTGCGCTGTATCTCCTCGGTGGATGACAACGTGGGTAAGGTACTTACCTATCTGGATGCGGCGGGGCTGTCTGAGAATACCCTGGTGGTGTACAGCTCAGACCAGGGCTTCTACCTGGGCGAGCATGGCTGGTTTGACAAGCGATGGATCTACGAAGAGAGCCTCCGGACGCCACTGGTGATGCGGATGCCAGGAGTGATTGAGCGGGGTAGCGTCAACCGGCATCTGGTTTCGAACCTTGATCTGGCCCAAACCTTCCTGGACGTCGTCGGCCAGCCACAGCCCAGCGATATGCAGGGTGCCAGCATGCTGCCGCTGCTTCAGGGGAAGCAGCCATCGGATTGGCGGAAATCCTTCTATTTCCACTACTACGAGAAAGGCGTTCACAATGTGGCCCCGCACGACGGTGTGCGGACTGACCGCTACACTCTGGCGCACTTTTACGAAACGGACGAGTGGGAGCTGTTTGACCTCACCCGCGACCCCAAACAGTTGCGCAGCGTGCATGCAGAGGACTCTTACCAGAAAGTGGTCCGGGACCTGAAGGCCGAACTCGCCCGTCTACGCAAGCACTACAAGGTAGACAGCTAGCGCTTTTCCGGATGTAAGGAACGTGGATGCCGCGCAACCTGGATTCGCTATCCTGAAGGAATGCAGCAAGTTACGGTGAACCACCGCGCCGCCAGGCGAGTAGAGCGCGGGCACCCCTGGATCTTTCGCTCCGACCTTGAGGGTGAACCCATGCTGCCACCGGGCAGCCAGGTCCGCGTAGTGCTGCCCTCGGGCAAACCATTGGGCACTGCTCATTACAGCACTACCTCTCAGATTGCGCTGCGAATGTTGAGCCGCCGCGAGATAGCAGCGGATGCGGCGTTCCTGCGCGAGCGTATCGCGGACGCCATTGCCTACCGGAAGCACATGGTGCAGGATACCGACGCTTACCGGGTGGTGTATGGGGAAGCGGACTTCCTCCCCGGATTAGTGGTGGATGCCTATGCGGGCTGTCTGGCCATCCAAACGTTAGACCAGGGCATGGACGCCTTGCAACCAGTGATTGTGGAGGTTCTGCAGGACCTCCTGCGGCCCATCGCAATCGTAGAAAAGAATGGCGCCGCTGTGCGCACGCTGGAGGGGCTCGAGCAGCGTAGCGGATTGGTGCAGGGCATCCTGCCGCCTGACCATTCGATCAACCTGAACGGCCTTCGCTTCTCGGTAGACCTGCTCACCGGTCAGAAGACCGGGTTCTTCCTTGACCAACGCGAAAACTACGCGGCGATGCGCCGCTACGCCCGCGGCAGGGCGCTGGATTGTTTCTGCTACGCAGGTGGGTTCGCGTTGCACATGGCCAGCGTCTGCGATCATGTGGAAGGCATTGATGCCTCAGGGAACGCGGTGGCGCTGGCGAATCGCAATGCCCTGGACAATGGCATCGGAAACGTGGAGTTCCGGGAAGCGGATGTCTTTCAACTGCTTGCAGGGTATCAGTCCGCACGCCGCAGCTTCCAAACCATTGTGCTTGACCCGCCCGCCTTTACTAAGACCCGCGCCAAGCGCGACGACGCTGCTCGTGGATACAAGGAAATCAACCTTCGCGCGATCCGTCTACTGGAGCCGGGTGGGACCCTCGTGAGTTGCTCGTGCAGCCACCACGTTTCCGGCGACGCCCTGCTGGCCATCATCCAGGAATCCGCCGGTGAGTGCGGCCGTCCCTTGCGTCTGCTGGAAGCGCGCACGCAAGCTGCCTGTCATCCCATCCTGTTGGGGGTGCCGGAAACTCAATACCTGAAGTGCTTTGTGCTTCAGGTAGCCTGAATACGAAACGAACCCAGCCCGCTACAACATACAAAAGGGGCCGGCGAAAAGATTCACCGGCCCTCATGGATACAGGTTCAGGTTCGTCTTAAGCGTACTGCGGGTCTGCCTTTTCGGCATCGATCTCCAGATCCTTCAGCGCTCCCGCAGCCACTGCCTTATCGATCTTGCCATCGCGTGCAAGGCGAACCAGTGCGGTGTAGGCGATGTGCTCCGCGTTGTTCTCAAAGTGCTTGCGGAGATACGTGCGGTTGTCGCTGCGGCCAAAGCCATCGGTGCCCAGAGTTTCCACCCGGCCGGGAAGCCAGGGGGTAATCTGGTCCACCACCACCTTCATGTAGTCCGTGGAGGCAACAATGGGCGTCTTCACGCCTTCCAGCGCCTTCAAAAGGTAGGGTGTCCGGGCCTCTTCGGTGGGATGCAGGCGGTTCCAGCGCTCCGTCGCCAGGCAGTCGCGGCGCAATTCGTTGTAGCTGGTGACACTCCACACGTCGGCGTCCACCTTGTAGCGCTCGGCCAGGATCTCCTGGGCGCGCAGCGCCTCATTCAAGATGGGACCGCTGCCGAATAGATTGATCTTGGCCTTGCCCTTGGCTGCCGGGCGGAACTTGTAGATGCCCTTCAGAATGCCTTCCACGACATGGTCGCCCTGGGGCATCGGCTCCTGGGCATAGTTTTCGTTGTACATCGTGATGTAGTAGAAGCGGTCTTCGTTCAGCTGGAACATCCGCTTCAAGCCATCCTGAACGATCACCGCCATCTCGAACGCGTAGGCAGGATCATACGTGTGGCAGGTGGGCACGGTGGAAGCCAGCACAATGCTATGGCCATCCTGGTGCTGCAAGCCTTCGCCAGATAGTGTCGTGCGACCCGCGGTGCCGCCCATCAGGAAGCCGCGGCCGCGGGAATCTGCAAAGGCCCAAATTTGGTCGCCAATACGCTGGAAGCCGAACATCGAGTAGTAGCTGAAGAACGGAATCATGGGGATCCCGTAATTCGCATAGGCCGTTCCCGCCGCGGTGAAGCTGCCCATTGAGCCCGCTTCCGTGATGCCTTCCTGCAGCACCTGTCCGTCTTTGGCTTCCTTGTAGTAGAGGAAAATGGAGCTGTCGATCGGCTTATACAGCTGGCCCGTTGAGGCGTAGATTCCCTGTGTGCGGAAGAGGCTCTCCATGCCGAAGGTACGCGCTTCGTCTGGCACGATGGGCACCAGGAACTTGCCGATCTTGTCGTTCTTCAGCAGCATCGTCAGGATGCGCACGTAGGCCATGGTAGTGGAAACTTCCCGGCCGCCGGAACCCTCAAGCTGTTCCTTGAAGTAGTCCAAGTCCGGGATTTCCAGCGCTTCAAATCGAACATTGCGCTGCGGAAGGGTGCCACCCAGTGCCTGCCGCCGGTCCTTCAAATACTTGATCTCGGGGCTATCTTCGGCGGGGCGGTAGAAGGAAACCGTATGTACCGCCTCATCCGGAATGGGGATCTCAAAGCGGCGCTTAAAGCTCATCATCTCGTCTTCATTCAGCTTCTTTTGCTGGTGCGTGATGTTGCGCCCTTCACCCGCTTCGCCCAGGCCGTAGCCCTTAACTGTCTTCGCGAGGATCACCGTGGGTTTCCCCGTGGTTTCCACCGCAACCCGATAGGCGTTAAACACCTTCTGCGGGTCATGGCCGCCCCGGCGCAAATGCGTCAGTTGCTCGTCGCTAAGGTGCTCAACCAACTTGAGCGTTTCTGGGTACTTTCCGAAGAGTTCCTGGCGTATCGCAGCTCCATCCATGGCAGTTAGGGCCTGGAATTCCCCGTCCACCATCTCCTCAAGGCGCTGGTGCAACTTACCGCTGACGTCGCGTGCAAGTAGAGAGTCCCAATCCGAGCCCCACACCACCTTGATGGTGTTCCAGCCTGCGCCGCGGAAGACGCCCTCCAGTTCCTGGATAATGTTTCCGTTACCGCGTACCGGGCCATCGAGACGTTGCAAATTGCAGTTGATGATGAAGACGAGGTTGTCCAGACGCTCGCGGGTAGCCAGGGAGATCGCACCCAGCGATTCCGGCTCGTCCATCTCGCCGTCGCCACAGAAGACCCAAATTTTCCGTGGGGTGCGCGGGATGAGGCCCCGATCTTCCAAATAGCGCATAAACCGCGCATGGTAGATGGAGTTGATGGGTCCCAGACCCATGCTGACGGTAGGGAAACTCCAGAAATCGGGCATCAGCCATGGATGCGGGTAGCTGGACAACCCGGGGGTATCCCGCAACTCATGACGGAAGTTCACTAGATGCTGTTCCGTCAGTCGCCCTTCCAGGAAGGCACGCGAGTACACGCCCGGCGAGGTGTGGCCCTGGAAGTAGACGAAGTCACCCTGCTGGTCACCATGGCTTCCGCGGAAGAAGTGGTTGAAGGCCACCTCGGTAAGCGTTGCCTGCGAAGCATAACTGGAGATATGCCCGCCGATGCCGTTGTCGTACTTATTCGCGCGCACCACCATCGCCATGGCGTTCCACCGGATGAAGCTCTTGATGCGACGCTCAATGGCTCGGTCGCCGGGATAGGGCAACTCCAACTCGGCCGGAATGGTGTTCACGTACGGGGTCGTGAACCGGTCAATGCCTGTGGCGCCAAAGCTCACCGCGCGGTCGCGGAGTTTGCGCAGCAGGTAGGCGGCCCGGTCTGGCCCCGCTTCATCCACAATCTGATCGAGAGCCTCAATCCACTCGGCGGTTTCCTGCGGATTCAGGTCTTCGCGTGCCTCAACTTTGGGTTTCAACATGTTGCTTCACTCATCTACCAAAACAGGGGTCCAAGGTTTATGGATGCGGACGGAAGGGAAAACTAAGCAGTTTTCAAACCGCAACCACGCAAAACTGGAAGGGGAAATCCATTCCAGCCTTCTCCGGGAGATACTGCTTCAATTGGCCATATCGACGGAAAGTCCCAACGAACCTCATGCGCATTGCACTCTGTACGATTGGAAGCACCGGCGACATTCAACCTTTCTTGGCACTCGCACAGGCCTTGATCGCCCGGAAACACCAGGTTATCGCCTGCACCAACGCGTTCTATCGTCAACGATTTGAAGCACTTGGAGCGGAATTCCGCGCCATTGGACCCGATGCGACATGGGAACGCGTCCGCGCGCCACTCCAGCGGATCATCGCTACCCAGAATCCGATGACCCAATTTACGATTCTCGCACAGGAGATGTTCGAGAATCCCGCCGCTGCATACGATGACCTCTTGCCCGCACTTCGCGGAACCCACCTCGCAATCGTCCACTTCCTGGACGCAGTGGCCACTGTTGCCGCCCAGCAGCTAGACATTCCGTGGGTGCAGGTGCGTTTCGAGAGCGGTGGGATTCCCACAGCGCACCAGTTGGCGTTGCACATGGGATCGCTGGGCAAGCCCCTAAACCGGCTCTCCTGGAAGCTTGGCGATTGGTATTGGGGTAGACAGGAACAGCGGCTCTACCGGAGGTGGCGCGAAACGGACAGAAACGCACCACGGCCAACGCTGATGCGGGGCTGCTCGCCTTTTCTGAACTTGCTGGCGGCATCGTGCGCCATTACCCCTGTCTATCCGGATTTTCCTCGCAACCTTGTGCAGACGGGCGCGTGGTTTCTGGAAGAGCCGGAGTTTGCTGCGCCGCCAGAGCTGGATGCCTTCTTCCAGCGCCACCCCAGGCCCTTGCTGGCGACCTTCGGTTCGATGGGGGCCGAGGATGGGCAGGAGGTGGCAGAACTCCTGGTAGCTTCCGCGCGGAGGGCAGGCAAGCCTCTTCTACTGCAGAAGGGCTTCAGCCGATTCACTCTGCCCAAGACTGACGACGTTGAAGTGGTGGGATACGCACCGCACGGTTGGTTGTTCCGCCAGGTGTCGGCCGTGATCCATCATGGAGGCGCGGGAACCTGCAGCGCAGCCTGCCGCGCCGGGGTCCCCAGCATCGTTGTTCCTCACTTGCTTGACCAATTCGGTTGGGCGCGCCTGCTGTATCGCAAGGGTCTCGCCCCTAAGCCCATCCCGCGTGCTCGCCTAACTGAGAAAGCGCTGACTGCGGCCATCCACCAAGTCTACACGAGGCCGGAACTCACCTTGCGTGCCAGCCAAGCAGCCAAAGAAATTGCGGAAGAGGGTGGTGTCGGCAGGGCGGTTGAGCTTCTTGAGGCATTGGCCGCGCGATCCCAGAGCTGACGATACGCCCGCGGCTTCACGTAGTCAGACTAGCCAGCCAGATCCTGTCCGCTGGGGCATCATGCCATACCCCAAACGCGATACACCAGATAGCGGCCGGCTAGTACCCCCAGATACCCCAGCAGCAGGTTGCTGAGCACATAGGTTGAAGCGCGTACAAATTCTCCCTGGCGCATCAGAAGGTCCGCTTCCACTTCCAACGTGGAAAAGGTAGTCAATGCGCCCACAAACCCAACTCCCAAGGCCATCCGGAGCTCCTGGCTAAGGACGCCATGGAGGCCTAGGCCGATCACCACCGTCAGCAGAAACGACCCAACGACATTCACCAGCAAGGTGCCCACCGGAAACCCCAACAGGAGGCCCCGGGCAAGGTACTCCTGCGCCCAAATCGTCACGAAGTAGCGGGCAACGGCGCCCAGCGCGCCACCTACAGCAATTCCGACAATGGTCATGGGTTCAGGTTATCCCGACTGGCGGAGATCCCGGATGCAGTGCGTCCACAATGACAAAAGGCCATCACCAGGGGCTGCCCCCTTGGTGATGGCCATTGGATGGATGCTGCGGCAAACAGCGCTAGCGCTCAATTCCCAGGAACAGATTTGACCAGCCTCTTCCCTGAACGGCCCGCTTCACCTGCATGAAGATCGCGTCGCCCCTGGGCGAGCTCATCAGCCGCTCAAAGTCGCCAGGGCTGCGAACGGGCTGCCGGTCGATGGCCACCACCAGGTCACCCCGCCTCAGTCCGGCGGCGGCTGCTTTGCTGGCGGGAGTCACGCGGCTTATCAGCACGCCGTCCTGATCGTCGTCAATGCGCAGTTGGCGCCGAAGCTGCGGAGTCAGCTCCTCCACAGAAACGCCGTCCATGCCCGCGGCTTCCGCTTCCGCTCGAGGAGTGTCGATGGGGGCATCGTCCAGCGGTGCGAGGGTCACCGGGACCTCTAGCGGTTTCCCATCACGGTTCACCGTGAGGTTGATTTTGGTGCCCGGCTTCATCATGGAAATCGTATTGCGGGCCTGTGACTGGCTGGCCACATCGCGGCCGTTTACCTTTGTAATGACATCACCGGCCTGGATGCCCGCCTTTTGAGCAGGTTTGCCGGGCATTACCTCGTTCACCATGGCACCCATTGGCCGATCCATGCCGAGGGCCTTCGCCATCGAGTCGTCTACATCTTGCAGTAGTGCCCCGATCATCGCGCGCTGCACCTTACCGTCGGTGATCAGTTGATCCATCACAAAGCGTGCCATGTTGATGGGGATGGCGAAGCCAATGCCGTCATTGCCACCGCTGGACGACACAATGGCGGTGTTGATGCCCATCAGCCGCCCATCCGCGGTTATGAGGGCACCGCCAGAATTCCCGCGATTGATCGCGGCGTCGGTCTGGATAAAGTCTTCATAGCCGGCGTTGCCATTGTTGGCGCCAATAATGTTCATGCCGCCTCGGCCGGTTGCGCTCACAATGCCCATGGTTACCGTCTGTCCAATGCCCAGTGGGTTGCCGATAGCAAATGCCAGGTCGCCCACTTCCACCGTCTCGGAGTTCGCGAACTCGATCGGCGCCAGGCCTTGGGACTCAATCTTCAGCACGGCCAGGTCAGTAGGAGGATCAGTGCCCACTACCTTCGCCTTCAGGCTGCGTCCGTCGAACAGCGTCACTGTCACCTCGTCGGCCTCGTCGACAACGTGATTGTTCGTGAGTACATATCCTTCCGCGCTCACTACCACCCCTGAGCCGGCACCCCGGCTGCGACGGGCTCCGTCATCATCGGGATCCTGTTGCCCAAAGGGACCAAACGGGAAGGGGAACTGACGCATGGCCGCAGGAGCCTTCGAAACCTTCTCCACCTGAATGTTCACAACAGATTGGCGTGCCTTCTTCAGGCTGGCCGCAAAACTCCAGGCAGCTGCCTGCGGACCCTTCTCGTCCGACGCGTAGACTGCGGTTGCGGAGGAACTCGCTGACTCCTCCACGTCGGGCTTCGCAATCGCGTGAATGATCAATGAGGAACCAACAGCCACAGCAGCGCACAAGGCGATGCCAGGTAAATATCGTTTCAACCAGGACTTCATCTTTCCTCCAGGACCACAGCCCAGATTGGCCCATCCAGGGGATACCCCTTTGCAGACCACGCTAGGCCACAACAAACTAGCACTTCATCAGATTGCCAACAGCGATGCCGGGTTCGCAAAACTAAATGTCTCTCAGACCCAGCTGCAACGCCCGTGCAAGCGCGCCAGCGCCGACTGGGAACCAATCCCTCAGGCGGCCATCCCCAAACCAGCGCCGCCGTACCGCTATTCAGTATGACATCGCGTACTAGACTTGTGGTTTCAAAGATTTGCGTAAGAGGCCAGTGCACGGGAGTGTATCTACCGATACCCTTCGGGACTGTTCGCCAGCTACCGTTATGTACTTGGACGCGGCATCCCTGGTGGAGGTCACGCGTGAAGGCTTGGGAAAACTGGATTCGGCGGCTGCCGGCCAAGCTGGCCAATGTCCATCCGTAAAGGAGCCTAGCTCGACTCGTCCTCGCGAACGGGTTCGTTGATCGCAATCAATCCCGCATTTGCGCGTGTTCGATTGAGGAGTATTGCTTGTCGATATGTTTCGAAATCTAGTTTTGGGCGTGATTCTACTGGCTGTTGTCTGGAACCTGACGGGTTCTGAACCTTACTTTCCCATGCAGCCAGGCAATTTCTGGGAGTATCGCACTTTGGACGGCAAACACGAGTTCTCGATTCGCGGTTTCACCCCACTGAGTGCAAATGGCAAGATCTACTATTTCGTGAACGGATTCGCGTCGCGGCAGTTGACGCTGCGTGAAGAGATTGGCCAAGGGCTGATGCAGTACGATGGCGAAACCCCAGGCGAGCTGCTGTTCACATCGTTCAGCCAGGATCAGCCCCAGTTCACAGCCCCGGATCGCGGCTGCGGCATTGTCACCGGAAGAGTGGAGCCGAATCGGGTGGCAGCAGACCTTCCCGTGGGCCATTTCCCACGCGCGCTGCAAATTACCTACGACACGCCAGCTTGTGCGGAGCCAGTTATTCAGAGCGAATATTTCGTTGCAAACGTGGGCCTGGTGCGACGCATCGTGAAGATAGGCGATGAGCTGCGGCAGTACGACCTGGTGAGCGCTCGCGTGGGGGGCCAGGTGATGCTTGCCGACACAAACTCAAGTGTCACGGCGCTCACCTGGGAAGAGCCAAAGAACGGGGATACCGAACTTCGTTTCCGGCTGCAGGTGATTCCTTCCATCGGTGCCCTCACCACCATGCATTTCAACACTACACAGCGCTATGACCTGCTGATTCGCGATGCTAACGGCAACAAAGTGTGGCAGCATTCCGCCGGAAAAGCGTTTCTACCTGTTCTGGGTCAGCTCAACACGGCCAATATTGAGATCACCGTTCCCTTAGACTCGCTACCTGGCCGAACAATTAGGCCGGGCTTGTACTCCGTTGACGCCTGGGTGACCACCACAGACGAGAATCCCCGGTTTGCAGCAAGCATCGGGATGACAGTCCCCGATTTCGGACAGCCCCAGCCAGGTGTTGCCGGGGCGGTGGATCGTACGTTCTGGCGGGGACGTGGAGGTTTGCCGCTGCCGGGCCGCTCCCTGCAGTACTGATTCGCGGGCGGCGAAACGCAAACGCGGCGCCGGGAGAGCTTTCTCTGGCGCCGCGTTCCTGGATTCGAGCGAAGACGGGTCAGGCGTGTTTCTTCAGCATCCCGGCACGCACCTTGATGGGCAGTCCGGTGCAATTGATGAAGCCTAGGGCGTCCTTCTGGTCGTAGCTTTCGCCCATGGTGAAGCTGGCAATCGCGTCGTCGTACAGCGAGTAGGCGGACCTCCGGCTGAGTACGTTCACGTTGCCCTTGTACAATTGCAGCGTCACCGCGCCGGTGGTGAACTCGCTCATCTTGGTGAAAAAGGCGTCCAAACTTTCCCGCAGTGGCGTAAACCAGAGCCCGTTGTAGACGATGTCTGCGTAATCAACCGCCAGCTTCTGCTTGTAGTGCAGGGTGCTGCGGTCCAGTGTCAGCGCCTCCAGCTCACGCAGGGCATTGACGATCAGGGTGCCGCCCGGGGTTTCATAACATCCGCGGGACTTCATCCCAATGAAGCGGTTTTCCACCAGGTCAATGCGGCCAATTCCATGCTCGCCACCCACTTTGTTGAGCGTTTCCACCAGTTCGGTCCCGCCCATGCGGACGCCATCCACGGCCACCGCATTCCCTTTCTCGAAGCTGATGGTTACCTCTCCGGGCGTATCCGGCGCTTCTGCGGGACTCTTTGTCAGCATCCAGATTTCATCTGGGGCCGCGTTGGCCGGGTCCTCGAGTGCACCACCCTCGTGTGAGATGTGCCAGAGGTTCCGGTCCCGGCTGTAAATCTTGGTGGTGGAGACGTTTAGCGGTACATTGTGTTTCTCGGCGTAGGCGATGGCAGCTTCGCGAGAGGTAAGGTCCCATTCCCGCCACGGTGCAATTACGGGAAGATGGGGTGCCAGAGCCTTGTAGGTAAGTTCAAAGCGCACCTGATCGTTACCCTTGCCCGTGCAGCCGTGGGACAAGCCATCGCAGCCGGCCTCCAACGCCACCTCCACCTGCCTCTTGGCCAGCAGAGGACGGGCAATCGAGGTGCCCAACAGGTACTTGTGCTCGTACACCGCGCCGGAGCGCACCATTGGCCATAGGTAATCCTGCACAAACTCCTCGCGCAGGTCAGCCACGTAGCATTCCACCGCGCCAGTGGCGAGCGCCTTCTCCTGCAGGCCCGTGAGCTCATCGCCGCCCTGGCCGACATCCCCGCAAACGGCAACTACCTCGCATCCGTAGTTCTCTTTCAGCCACGGGATGATGACGGAGGTGTCCAGTCCTCCGGAGTAGGCAAGGGCGACGCGCTTCGGTTTGCTCATAGAGTGGGTTCTGTCCTTTCTGGTTCCGCCCGGAGAGTTGCAGCGTTGGGGCGTGCAACCAGAGGCGGATTGCGGGGCGATGCCCCAGATCTTCAGTGTCCTTCACAAACTGGCCGCCGGGAAAGTGCGCTCGCTCGGTAGCCCTGCGTGGCCGAACTGTGATGACCCTTACTACTCGCCTCCCAGCAGCGATAGCAGAAGGGCCTTCTGTGCGTGCAGGCGGTTTTCAGCTTGGTCAAACACCACGGACTGGGTGCTTTCCATCACCGCATCGGTGACTTCCTCATCGCGATGCGCTGGCAGGCAATGCATGAAAATCGCGCTAGGGTTAGCCCGCGCCATCAGCGCTTCGGTGACCGTGAAGTCCCTAAAGTCAATGCGGCGTTGCACCGTTTCGTGCTCCAGGCCCATACTAGCCCACACGTCCGTGTACACGGCGTCCGCGCCGTCCAAGGCGGCATGGGGGTTTGTGGTGACCTTCGCGGAGACCCCGTGCTCAGCCGCAAGTTGTTCTACCGCCTGCCAGACCTCGTCTCGCGGCTCATACCCCGCCGGTGCGGCGATCACGAAGTCCATTCCCAATCGGCAGACCGTTAGCCCCAGGGAATGCGCCACGTTGTTACCGTCGCCTAGATAGCAGAGCTTCTTGCCCCGTAAGCTGCCCAGGTGCTCCAGCATTGTCTGTGCGTCCGCCAGGGCCTGGCAAGGGTGGTACAGATCGCTAAGCGCATTGATCACGGGAACCCTTGAGAAGTGCGCCAAGTCCTCAATCGTTTGCTGCCAAAAGACTCGTGCTACGATACCGTGCGTCCAGCGGTCCAGATTGCGGGCCACATCCTTCAGCGGTTCGCGATCGCCAATCGGGCCCACTACGGTAACCGCATCCCCGCCCAACTGCTTAGCCGCCAACTCAAACGTCAACCGCGTCCGCAGCGATGGTTTCTCAAAGAGCAGACTGATGTAGCGCCCTTCCAATGCTTCCCGATAAAGGTTTGGGAACTGCTTTACATGCCGCGCCAACTCCAGCAGGTTGCTGAGTTCAGCCGTGGAAACATCCAGGTCCTGCCGAAAATCCCTGCACTTCATGGTCTTTGAGCGGAGCTCCTCCGCGCGCATGGCTTCGGCATGAACCTGCGAACGTCCGCCCTCCACCACAGACACAGGGGTGGGGATGGAGGGGGAAAACCGTCTCGGCGGGGAGAATGCATGTTTATTCACAGCACTGTATATTATTCCGCATCGCCAGGTCCACGTCAATGCGCCTGGATTTGCGCTTTCCGCCAGTGGTCACCAGTTACAGCTTCCAGCCCTTTCGGTAGGGTGGGTTCAGCAAGGCACTTGCCTCCGGGTCATTCGGAAAGCGCATGCGCTGTGGATCCCAATCAAGGCTTTTCTGGGTCCGCTGGGCAATCGTGCCCAGAATAGCTACCTCTGTAAGGAGGCTGCCGAACTGAAATTCGCAGGACGCAGGGGGACCACCCTTGGCAGCGCTGATCCACTCCTGGTAGTGCCCGGCTGACCGTGGCAACGTCTTGCTGGGTGCTTCAAGGGCTTTTGCCCGCGCTTCCGGCAGCAACTGATGATGGCCGCCTGTGAAACCAGTAAGCAGTACACCCATGTCACCTACATACATGCACCCTTCATTGGGCAGCACCTTTCCTGAAGGCAGGTCCGCGGGAATGGCAGGCTTTACCCCGCCATCGTACCAGTGCAGCCGGACGCCCGGCGCTTGTCCGCGAGCAGGAAAATCCCAAGTCACCACGCTGGAGTGCGGAAAACTCTCGGGAAGCGGCAGCACCTGGTTGCGGATGGCCAAGCTCCCATCCCGGTTCACTAATTGGTGGCGCACCACCCGTCCTGCACTGGCGGACACCCTTCGTGGCTGCCCAAGGTTCAATGCGCGGAACACCACATGGAAGGCATGACAGGCCATATCTCCTAGGGCCCCGGTTCCAAAGTCGTACCACCCCCTCCAACTGAAGGGGTGGTAAGCGGTGTGGTAGGGGCGCTCCGGCGCGGGGCCCAGCCAAAGGTCCCAACTCATCGTCTTGGGAACGTCCATTCCGTGTCTCGGCCGTGCCAGACCCTGGGGCCAAATGGGCCTGTTCGTCCAGACGTGCACCTCATGAACGGCTCCAACCGCGCCAGCCTTCACCCACTCCTCAGTGAGCCGGGAATCCTCGGACGCCGACGACTGCACGCTCATCTGGGTGGAGACCTTCTTCTTACGGGCCGTTTCGGCCAGCAGGCGCGATTCGTACAAGGTGCGCGTGAGCGGTTTCGCGCAGTAAATGTGCTTGCCCAGGTCCATCGCCGCCATGGCTACCACCGCATGGGTGTGGTCTGGCGTGCCAATGATCACGCCATCAATGCTTTTCTCCTTATCGAGCATTTCCCGAAAATCGCGGTAGGTCTTGGCCTTTGGGTATCGCGCGAAGGTCTTGCCGGCGAAGGCCTCGTCCACATCGCAGAGGGCGATGATATTCTCGCTCTCGCACTCGCGCACGTACCCAGCGCCCATCGCTCCAACTCCAACCCCGGCCAGGTTCAGCTTGTCGCTGGGGGCTGTGCCTGCCTGTCCACCAAGCACGTGCGCGGGCACAATGGAAAATACAACACCAGCGGCTGCGCGCCGGGTGATTCCCGCGGGCGTGGGACTGCCGGGTTCCGTCGAGCTTAGCAACATGATGGAGGCCTCCTGGATCATACAGGTGTATCACTACCGGTTGCATCGCGCCAGGACCCCATTGCGAAACGAACCGAATCTGCACCTTGAGTCATTGAATGGGTTCGATATAGTAGGACATGACCGAAACTCGGCATTCCGTATGCGCCCTTGATTGTCCCGATTGCTGCTCAATGTTGGTGCATGTAGAGGGTGACCGTGCCACGCGGCTGCAGGGCGATCCAAACCATCCCATCACCAAGGGATTTCTGTGCGCCAAGGTTACCCGCTACCTCGATCGTGAGTATCACGCGGAACGTTTGCTTTATCCGCAGCGTCGCGCTGGCGCCAAGGGCGAAGGGCGCTTTGAGCGCATTTCCTGGGACGATGCGATTGGCGAGATTGCGTCCCGGCTAACCACGATCGCTGCCCAGTATGGGCCGGAAGCCATTCTGCCTTATAGCTATGCGGGCACCATGGGGATCCTGAATGGCTCAGGAATGGATCGCCGCTTCTTCCATCGCCTTGGCGCTTCCCGCCTTGACCGCACGATTTGTGCTTCCACCGGTTCAGCGGCGCTTCAGATGACCCTTGGCGCTCGTACAGGCACTGAGCCGGAGCAGTTTGCGGCGTCAAAGTGCATCATCGCCTGGGGTGCGAATATCCTCGCCACCAACGTCCATCTGTGGCCCTTCATTGTCGAGGCCCGACGCAAGGGTGCCAAGTTTTACGTAATTGATCCCTTACGGACAAAGACAGCTAGCCTGGCTGACCGTCATTTGGCCATCAATCCGGGAAGTGATGCCGCTCTCGCGTTAGGCATGATGCATATCCTGTTCCGTGACGGACTGGAGGACCGGGATTACTTGGAGCGCTACTGCCTCGGATGGGAGGAGCTAAGTGAGAAAGTAAAAGCTTACACGCCAGAGATTGTCTCCAGCCATACGGGGATTCCGGTTGATTCCATTGAGGAAATCGCACGTGACTACGCCACGTTGCGACCGGCGGCGATTCGGATGAACTACGGGATACAGCGCAGCGAGCGTGGCGGCGCTGCGGCCCATGCGGTGAGTTTGCTGCCAGCGGTAATCGGTTCCTGGAAGGAAGTAGGGGGAGGACTTCAGCTTTCCACGTCGGGAGGCTTTGCCTTCAACCGGGAGGCGCTGGAACGCCCCGATCTTCAATGGCATTCCCTGGGGAGGCCCGCGCGTTTACGGAACATGTCGGAAATTGGCAAGGAATTGCAGGTAGCCTCTCCTAGTCCCGTCCACGCGGTTGTGGTGTACAACTCAAATCCGGTGGCGGTTGCGCCGAACAGCAATCTGGTGCGGGCTGGCTTTGCCCGGGAAGACCTGTTCACCGTGGTGCTGGAACAGTTCCTGACAGATTCTGCCCGATACGCGGACATCGTTCTGCCTGCAACCACATTTCTTGAGCATACCGATCTCTACCTGGCATACGGCCACTATTATTTGCAGATGGCGCGTCCGGCGCTCCCCGCACCTGGCGAATGTAAGAGTAATGTAGAGATCTTCCGTAAACTGGCGCTGACAATGGGCTTCGACGAACCATGCTTCCGCGATACAGAGGACGACATGATCCGGCAGGCGCTGGACAGCCCTCACCCGGCGCTGCGTGGAATCAGCCTGGAGGAACTTGAAGCAAAGCAGTCGATCCGGCTTCATGTCAGCCCGGAAGGAACGGCATACCTGCCCCACGCGGAAGGTGGGTTCGGCACTCCTTCCGGTAAGTGTGAGTTCCATGCAGAGCAGTTGGACTACCAACCTCCCGTGGAGAGCCGTCATGGGGACGCAAAACTCAGGCATGCCTACCCGCTGGAACTCATCAGCGCCAAGGTGGAGGGCGGGATGAACTCCACTTTCGGTCACCGAGATGATTTTGACGCGGAGTGTGCCTGGTTGAGCATCCATCCAATCGATGCCACTTCCCGGGGCATCGCAGAAGGTGACCCGGTTGAGATCTTCAACCGCAGGGGCCGCTTGCTGCTGAAGGCTCGCCATGCTCCCACGGTGAAGCCCGGGCTTGTGTCCGTGAGTGCTGTCCGTTGGGGAGGTCGTGCAGGGGATGGCAACAGCGTCAATGTGCTCACTTCCGACACGCTGAACGACCTCGGGGGCGGGCCGGCATTCTTTAGTTGTCTCGTGGAAGTATCGAAGCAAGCGCAGTAGCCCGAGCGCCTTCACCTGCCCGGTCGGGGAAAGGTGGCTCTGAGCGCAAGAATTTTGCTTCACCAGAACAATTCTTCGCATTTTCAGCAAGATTGCTCTGAAGTTTCTTCGCCCGTAACCGATCAGAACAAATCATCCGGAAAAATCGGACGTCAACTCGAAACTTCCGCGCAGTCGGCGTAGTCTAGTTAGCCAATCCGTGAAAGACGGAAACATTGGCTGCATTGGCACTACTGAGATCCATTTAGCTGTTTGGCTTTGTTTTCACGCGTGCTATAATTTGCAAGCTTTGCTTAAATTCGGCCAATCAGGCCTGGATTGCTAAGCAAGGGTAGCAAGACGCCCACACGATTCGGCACCAACCGCTGCCAAATCGTGAAACTTTAAACCAAAAGCATCGTCTATACGATGTGGCAAAGAGACGGCAAAAATAACAACATCAAAAAGGAGTTGAGGCCATGACGAAGCAACAACTGGACCGATTTCGAAAAATCCTTCAGGAGAAGGAAACCGATCTTTTGCAGGTAGTACGCAAGCGGGACGAGATTGCCATTGAAAAGACGCCCGACGCACTGGATGAAGTGCAGCGCGCGGCAGAGCGTGAGCTCGCAATCCGCAATCTTGATCGTGAATCCCGGCTTTTGCGCGAGGTACGCGCAGCCCTCCGGCGTATTGAGGACGGGTCGTACGGGACCTGCATCTATACAGCCGAAGAAATCAGCATGAAACGGCTGGAAGCCGTGCCATGGACCCCGTTCTGCCTGAAGGCGCAAGAATTGTTTGATCGCAACGAAGTGGAAGCTGTGGAGTCCTTTGAGGACGCGATGGCGAACGCCGCCTAACTTGCTTCGTTTGCCGCTTCAACACCCCTAGTTTTCAAACTCTGGCCTGGCGGTACTCCCGCCAGGCCATTTGTCTATACTGGCCTTCTTCCGTCCTGCGATCCACCTTTCCCAAGCTGAAACTGCACTTGGGATGCGTTACGATGTGGAACAACCCTTGGGGAGGACTTTCTATGCAACGCCGCCACTTCCTGCATACCACAGCCCTAGGAGCCATGCTCCTGAAGGGACTGAAGCTCAACGCAGCCTCCGACGTACCGGCGCTGCTAGGGGGCGCCCCGGTCCGAAGGGAGAAGTGGACTTCCTGGCCTGTTTTCAACCAAGCCGAGGAGAGCAGACTCCTGGACGTATTGCGAAGCGGCGCATGGTGGCGAGGCGAAGGAAAGCGGGTAGCGGAATTTGAGCGCGAATACGCGCAATTGATGGGGTCCCGGTACTGCCTGGCCACGGCAAACGGTACCAGTGCACTCGTGACCTCGCTGGGAGCACTAGGCATTGGGGCGGGCGACGAGGTAGTGATTCCACCGTATACCTTCGTCGCTACCGTGAACGCCGTGCTGCTGCACTACGCGTTGCCGGTGTTTGTAGACACTGACCTGGAAACCTTCCAGATGAACCACCGCAAGCTTGCATCGGCCATTTCGCCCGCTACAAAGGTCATTATGCCTGTCCACTTGGGCGGCGCCATGTCGGAAATGGACGAAATCCTGGCCGTAGCCAACGAGCGCAGTATCCCGGTTGTCGAAGATGCCTGCCAGGCGCACATGGCTGAGTGGCGTGGAAAGCGGAGCGGAACCTTGGGTAAGGCAGGTTGCTTCAGCTTCCAGGCTTCCAAGAATCTGAATGCTGGCGAAGGCGGCGCCATCGTTTCCAACGATGAAGACTTCATTGAGAAGTGTTACGCCTTCCACAACAATGGGCGTGCACGCAAGGTTACCAGCTACAACTTCAGCTATGCCTCCAACGGGGCCAATCTTCGCATGACGGAATTCCAGGGTGCCATTCTGTTGGCGCAGATGCGCCGCATTGAGGCGCAGTCCTCGTCACGCGAGCAGAACGCCCGCTATCTTTCACAACAGTTGCGGAAGATATCCGGCATCACGCCGGCGGTGGAGTACAGCGGCTCTACCCGAAACGCCTACCACCTTTATATGTTTCGCTATAACCCTGAGGGCTTCCATGGTCTATCCCGGGAAGTCTTCATCAAGGCAATGAACGCGGAGGGCATTGGCTGCGGGGGTGGTTATTCGCCACTGACGGAGGAGCCATTCCTCAAAACCCGTCTGGAATCCACCGGCTACAAAAAGCTGTATGGGGAAAAGCGGTTGAAGGAAGTAATGGAACAGAATCGATGCCCGGATAACGTGCGCTTGTGCGGGGAAGCGGTATGGTTCACCCAAACCATGCTGCTAGGTGGGCGCAAGGATATGGACAACATTGTGGCCGCCGTGCTGAAGATCCAGAAGCAGGCAGACGCGCTCAAAGCGCGAGGCTAATTCTGGAGGCAGACCCGCAGTTAGTTGTCCAGGCTGCGCTGTAGAGCGGCGTCCAGCACTTCGCGTGGCATCTCCGTACTAATGAAGATCTCCTGCCGTGCACCGGCGCTGAACGCCAAGGCCTTCCATCCATTTGTGGTGGGCACGCTCACTTTCAGCCGCAACTTGCCTCTGGCGTCCCGCACCGGCTTGATGACACCTGGTACGATCATGCGGATTTCGTCCGGATGATTCTCCAGTAGAGTCTCCAGCACCCGGCGCAGGCCATCGATGATGCTGTGCTCAATCTTGAGCTTACCGCCGGCGGTCCTTAGACGAAACGAAGCCATATTGCCTGCCTATCAGAGTAGCGCTTTGGACAGCTGGCTTCAGAACTGCGGCGCAATCAGAAGCGTTTCCTGTAGAGGAAGTCGATACCAAACAGTCCATCCTCGTCCCGCAGCGCCACCATGGAGAACTGAGGATTGAAGTTCCATTCCAGTCGTACGATCTGCTGTTGGGTTCCTGCCAGATTCGTGATGAAGGTGACGGTGATGTCCCGATTCACCTGCTGCTCCACCGTCAATCTAGCTTGGGGGTTGTTTTCCACACCGGTCAGCCGGGGATCAATCTTGATGCGGCTAACACCGAAGAACTTCTGCAGCCGGCCGGCGATGGGTGCTGCCACTGCCTGACCCACCAGGGCACTGGCGCCCACCTGCTGCCAGCTTTGCGCTGCTTCGTTTTGGGCTTCCGCCAGCGATGGTGAACCAGCCGGCGCCCGCCCGACGGTCAAGAGGGCGATAATCTCGTTCAGCTGCAACGGGGGGTCGCTGCGGTAGTTCACGTTCAGCTTCTCGAAGGGTCCCGAGAAGGTGAGGGTCACGTCGATACTCCTCACCCGCGTGCGCAAGTCGAGGTTCAGGACGGGCTCCAGCTTTAGCGGGTTAATGAACGAGATATCTCCACGGTCAATGAAGTACTTGTTTCCAAAGAAGTTAATCTCCCCTTGATTGACAACCACCTTGCCCAGCAGGACCGGATTGTAAGGATTGCCACGCAAGCGCAAATCGGCCTCTCCGGAAAGATCCTGGGTAAGGGTGGAGTCGAACCGGACGTCCGGCGCTGTACGCACCTGCACGTCAAAGCGCATGTTGCGCAGAAAGTCATTCTGGCTGGCCGATGGAGTGGCCACTGGCTTTGCCGAAGAACTCAAGATACTCGCAAGGTCACTGCGAGGGTTCACCGCTGCTCGCGTGATACTAACCACACCGGACAGAATGCTTTGTTCGGTTGACCCCGATAGTTCCAATGCAGCATTCGCGGAAGTGCTCACTCCTGGTGGATAGCGCACGCGCACGTCCTCTCCGCGAAAGCTCAGCCGGAAAGTTGGTGTGCCGGAAACATAGCTCACGAATCCGCTGAAGCTAAGCTCTCCTCCTCCGGACTGCGCGGTAATCTCTTCAATCGTTGCCCGGTCGCGATAGAGAAACACCCGGCCATTCACCTTATCCAGTCCATTGGGCACCCCGGTGAGGTAAATGGAGGCGTCTTTCAGGTCTAGCGTTCCGTAAAGGTCAGGATTGGAGAAGGTCCCGCGTACAGAGAGGTCAAGTTCTGAACTCCCACCAGCTTCCAACGACGGCTCGAAGGCGTTGAAGATACGGAAGTTGAGGTCACCACGGGCGCGTAGGTTCATTTGCTGACGTTCGTTTCCTGGCGTGATTGACCCTCCCAGCGAAAGGGAGGTTCCAGTGCCAGCAATCGTGGCGTCTGCCACCTGCAGGGTCCGCCCGTCCCAAGTGAAACGGATGGGCTTGGCATTCGCCAACTCAAATGGCATCTCCTGGGAGAGGGTCCTCGCCGAGGGTACAATTCTCGCGAGCCGAAACTCGTCCAATACCACTTCGCCCCGAATCGATTCCGGTTTCGAGAGCGGACCCGCAAAGGTCGTGTTGCCTACCAAGAGCATCGAAATGGGCAGATTCTGCTGGCTCATGGAGGGCGGTAGCCAGCCACGGATGGCATCCAGTGTCAGCCGGTTCAAGGCCAGACGGCCCTTCACTTGATAGTCGTCCTTAAGTTGAACGGAGGCATCTCCCTCCACGGTGGATTCCGCCAGCTTGCCTTGCAGCCGGGCAACCGCCGTTCCCGCCTGAGTGCGAACCTGCAAGCCAATATCTCCCACTGTCCTTCCGGCATACTCGATTTGCTGTAGCTGCAGATCGCCCTCAATATCGTCCGCGGTAAAGGCGTCCCCGGAAACTCGAAAGCTGAGGGTGGAATTCCCTAGCAGCTTTGCGTCCGCCTCCAGGTTCTTGGATTGCCAAGCTTCGAAGTCGCGCAACTGGAAATCCCTTAGCTGTAGTTGGACCTTGCCGCTTCCAGAGCGATAGTCGCGATCCTGATGGCGGTACTCGCCCGTTAACTCCAGACGGCCCTTCCCTCGGGAAAGGTGGACATCTCTCAAGTGCAACCTGGCATCGGCGTATTCCGCTTCAAGTGCAATCTCATCGAACGCCTCCCCATAGGCGACACCATCGCGTACCAAGGCGCTTAAGGTGGCCTCCGGAGCGGCCAGACTACCCCCCACCAACAGTTCCGCTGCCAGGGATCCCGTGAGTGGGAAGTCCTGTTGCCCCGCTTCGGCCAGTAGCGTATTCAGCGTCCCTGAACGAAAAGTTAGATCCGCACGAAGTGGTGCATCGTTGAGGGGTGCCCACCCCTCCAGCTTTAGGTCCAAGCTTCCCCTACCCTCGACATTCCCCTTTCTGGCGAACACATTTTCAAGCACCACGGCGTCATCCCGGGCAAGCACGCGCACGGTGACCGAATCCAAGGAACGGCCTTCGTACTGGATCCCACGCGCGCTTACATCACCTTCAAATGCTGGTTTGGTCCAGGAACCGGAAACGATTCCACGGACGCTTACCTCGCCGTTCGCCGTCAGGCTGACGGGCACGAGGGACTCCGGCTCTTCGGACACCAAGGCGAGGGCAGGAAGGAAATCTTCCAGGGCGCGCGAGGTAGCCTCGACGCGAAGTCCATCGCGAATATCCCCATCTACTCTCACATGGGAGTGGGGTAACTCCAGCAGGGAATCCCCAAAGCGGAGCATGCCGTCGCCGGATGCAAACGCCACCTGTACCTCGCCGGAGAGTGGCCTTTCTCCGTCGGTTGCGCTCAAACGCAGGTCTACCTCTGTGGCGCTGCGTGCGAGGCCGCGCGGGCCAAACTCCGCAGACAGCTTGAGGAATCCTGACACCGAGGAGTGGTAATCCAGTTCGCCTACGCCGCTGGCGCGGGTTAGCCGGTCGAGACCCAACCCGGCCATGGTACCCCTCAGGACGAGTGACCTCCCATCGCGAAAGCTCGCGTCGCCGCGAATTGTCCCGCCAAGCGCTCGCACCTCCAAGTTGGGGAACACAAACGCATCTTGTTGAAGCTCCAGACGGGATGCCAAAGCCACATCGTCCACCCGGACCGCGCCGCTACGGACTCCCAGGGCTGATCCTCGCGTCTCCCCCGTCAAGCGCCAGACCCCGTCAGCGTAGACGAATTCGCCTTCACTCCGGACGATGCCCACTGGTTCGATGGGCAATCCAAGTTCTTGATGGACATCTGCCACACGAACGGAACCCTGAAACGGCACACGGATGTCAGGAGACTGAAAATCAGTGAGCGTTGACGCGAATGTGATCTCGCTTCCCTGGTAAGACAGTTTCGCGTCCTTTAGCTGCAAAGCGTCGCGCTCCAGCAGGATATCGCTTTGGAACTCAAAAGGAATCGGCTCAATCGCACTCGTTTCCAAGCTAAGCCGGTTGGCAGCGATGCGCCCTTCATACCGTTCCAAAGCACTGAGGAACGCCAAGGACAGGTCAAGATCCTCGCCCTTGAGGTGAAGCGGAACACTCTGTCCGGCGATATCCACCTGCCCGTTGGTGAGGGTGAACCGGCGAACGCCCAGGTCAATCAGGGTGTGGGTTACTGGAGGACCGCTGGACGGGCGGCTTGGCGTAGGCAAATTATTGGAACCATCGGCGTAAAGTGCAATGCGCAGGGTGGGGCTATCCATCTCCACCGAGTCAACCTGGAACTTGCGACCGATCCACGAGAGTACAGTGGCATCCACACTAAGGCGCCGGGCACGAAACAGGGGTGGCTCGTCCGGGGACTCTTTGCCATGAAACACGAAGTCGCGCAACTCCGCGGATAAACTGAGCAAGTCAAACTGGAGAGCCCCGATCTCAGCCCTCCCACCGCTCGTCTTGCTAATGGTTTCTTCAAGATAAACGCGCAGCCGGTCGCGAGCCCAATCGGACTGAAGCGTCGCTACCGCTGCAGAGAAGATGAGGGCACCGAGGACGGCGAGAGCCGCCAGCCACTTCAGGACTCGTGCGCGGCGGCTCAAGGCAGTACCTCCGGCATGTAGCGCAGTCCCGCTCGCTCGCGTGCGTCCTCCAGCCAGCGCTCAATGTTCTGGTTCATGGTTTCTTCCTGCAAACCAGCTTCGAGTGCTTCCCGAACCTGCTCAAACTCCGGCGGTGGCGGAGCATTTGGCTCCTGCGACGGGGGATAGCGTTCCAGATACATTTCCAGGAGTGCCGACTCCGAGACGCGCACTGCAGAGCGAAAGCGGAAGTTCACATACTGCTCTGTGGCCAGCATTCCTCGCAAGAACAACCGGATGGCGATCGGGTCAAGTCCCGCCTCCCGCGCGCTTGCCTCAAAGGCTTCCACGGAACCCCAGTGCTCCCGCTTGGAGGCTTCCATCAACGCGTCCAATTCCTCCTCCGCCGGCATGGGGAACCCGTTTGCGCGCATGTCCAACAGCAGTAGCCGCTGCGTTACCATGCGGTCCGCAGTGTCCCGCAGTACCTGCTGCGTGTACTCGGGAGTTTTCCCGTCCAAGAAGGCGGCAATGCGGACCTGCTCATAGATTTCTTGTTCGGTAATCACCTCCAGACCAACGGTAATCGCCACTCGGTCTAGCAACTCCTTGGCGCTGCTAACCGTCGGCGCCATGCTGACGACCACCAGCAGCAAGACCACTAGATGTCGGAGGAGTTTCATCAGAAGCTCTGTCCCAGCGAGAAGTGAAACTGGAAGTTGCCCACGGATTGCCGTTCTCGCCGTCCCAACAGAATATCTTGCGGGAGCCCAAGCAACTCCTCGCGGGTGCCGCGAAACCCGACGAAAGAGGGTGGGTTCAAGCTATACGCCAAGTCAACGCGGAAGGGTCCGATTGGGGTCTGGTAACGGATACCGAAACCAATTGCATGGGCCATATAGTTGAAATCCTCGACGTTTCTCTGTTTCACCCGGAAGGAGAAACGGCGCATATTGCTATAGACGTTGCCGGCATCGTGGAACAGTACGCCTCCCAGGCTGTTTCCAATCAGAGGAAAGCGGGCCTCCAAGCCGTTTACGAAGACAAAGTCGCCCCCAATGGGGAAACCGGTAATGCCATCGCGGGGTCCAGCCTGATTCTCAGGAAATCCACGATGCGAGGCTGCACCCCCGGCGAAGAAGCGTTCCGGCAAGGGGATGCTGAACCCGGTTTGCTGGCGGAAGCGCCCGCTGATTGGTTCAATTACGCCAACCGTTGTGGTGCGGGCGAGGATGAGCTTAGACGTAACGCGGTGGTAGGTGGAGTTGCGTCCCAGAAAGCGGCCGAAATCCGAACCCGAGAATAAAGCCTTGGATGCAAACCCGAAATCGAGCGAGGTGTAGATGCCCCTGGTGGAATCCGTAGGGTCATCGCGTTTGTCCTCAATCAACGTGGCGGACACGATGCCCACTTTGGCTGGCGTCGCCAGCACAGGGATCAATCCAGGGTCCACTTGCAGGGTATCCTCCACAATGCCCGTCTGCCTCCAGGCGACGCGGTAGAGAATGTTCCGCGCCAGGTTCACCCTCTGGCCAAGCTGCAAAGACGCCTCATAGCGGCGCGAGGTAAAGGTTCGGATATCGCGGGACTGGTCACCAAGCACCGTCAATGCGAGGTTTAGGTTCTCCCGGTCGCGGAACTGAGGGGCCAGGTAGTTGATGAGCGCTCGCTGCTGGATGTTCGACACCCGGCTCCGGAAGCTAAGGCTGTGGGCGACGCCAAACATATTCAACCTGGTAAGTTCGAATTGGACGCGTGGGCTAAACGTGTTCGCTCCGGTGGCTGATCTCAGGTTGTTCTGGCTGCCACCGATCCGCGCAATTTCCGCCCCAAAGCCAACTGTGGCGGAGTAGCGCTTGGATTCCTCCAACTGGAACAGGATGTACTTGGAGTCCTCATCGCCCGCGGGGTTCTGCACTGCCATGTCCACTTTGGCGAAAATCCCCAAGTCATAGAGGCGGCGTTGCGTTTCCACCATGGATCGCTGTGAAAGGGGTTCGCCCTGGAAAATCTCTACGCGCTTGTAGACCAGTTCCGGCGAGGTAGCGCCAAGGCCGCTGATCAGCACTTCCCGCACGTAGGTTTGCTCGCCGCGATCCACCTCGTAGATTACATCCACAAGATTTTCTGAGTTTGTACTGAGGATTCGAAAGTCGAACGTGGCATTGGGATAACCCAAGTTGTAGAAATAGGTGAGAATGTTGTCTCGATCGGCCCCGGCATTCACGACGCTGAATGGCTGCGATTCCAGGGTGGTGAGCAGGAGATCGATCTCCGCGCGCTCTTCCGGTTTCAGTCCGTTGATTTGCAGGCTACTCACGAACACCTGCGGCCCCTCGTTGATTAGGAACTTCAGGCCAATCTGCCCCTGCTTGCCGTCAAAGGGATCCTCTAGTTCGTACTCCACCTCTACGTCCCTGAACCCGTTGGTGAGGTAAAGGCTGCGGACGGTTTCGACATCCTGGCGGATGAATCCTTCGCTCAGCCGCCCGCGGCGGAACTGAAAGGACGAAGGCGTTACGTAAAGCCGCTCCAGGATGTCGGCGTCAGAGAAGAACTGATTGCCTTCAATGTCCACCTTCATCAGGCGCTTTCGCTCGCCCGTGTCAATCAGGTACACGATTTCCTGTCTGTCACTTTGCATCTGGCGCTCTTCGAACGACACGTCGGCGTTGAAATATCCTCGGGTTTGGAAGTACTCCTCGATGTTGCGCGCGCCTTCCACCAACAGGTCCCGATCCACTGACTGCTCTTCGAAGACAGGAATCAATTGTTGGCGCTTGCCGCCGGATAACTTAGCCCCTTCCACGCCGATGCGGACCTTTGAGCCCGGCCGGACCTCCACCTCGGGATGCACCTGATTCTGTACAGGATTAAAGCCCATGTCGATCAATCGAATCTGGGCCATCATGTAATCCGCGCGCTGGTATAGGCGCCGGATGCGCGCCAGTCCCTGTTGGGTGCGCGACTCCGTGACGTCTTTCCAGCCAAGGAGCCCCCACCACTTCTGCCAGTTGGAACGGCTTACCAGCTTGCCCTCTTTGAACTCCAGCGGGCCAACGAAGACTGGGTCGCCGAACCTCGCCCTGCGCGGCGTGTTGACATAGAAGGTAATGTTGATTTGCTGGGTTTGGTCGAAATACTGATGAATCGGCAGAACTTCGGCGCCATAGTAGCCGTTCTTTTCCAGCATGGCTTCCAGGGCAGCTACCGCCGCGTCTTCGTCTCGTTGGGAGAATTCCGCCCCCAGCGTGAGCTTGGTCGCATTGCGCAGCTCCCCGATTGAGGGCGGGCTCTTCACGCCTTCAACGGTGACATTGCCAACAAACCAGCGATGCTCTGTTTCGATGCGCAGTTGCACATCGCCGGAATCCAGCAGATCAGCCTCCACGCGGATCTGCTCAAAGCGTCCCGTGGCATAGAGCCGCTGAATGATGCCCCGCACCAACTCGGGTGTCAGCAGCATGCCCGGCTGGACGTCCAGCAGTTCGACAAATTCCTCATATGGCATGGGCTGGCGGCGTGGACTTAGCACAAGCTCCCCGATGGGCTTGTTGAAGTAATCTGCAGGCGCAGCAAGCAGCATGCCGGGTATCAGCATCCACAACAGCAGCAGGGGAATCACGGGGAAACAGCGCATGGGTGACGGTAAGCGCCTCAGTGACGGCGAACGCCCTCGGGGTGCCCTCTGCGGGTACCCGGTCTTAAACGATGATAGCGCGCGACTGGTAGCATGAAGCCAGAGACTCCCTTGGCGAACTTTTTGGAACTCATTCATGTGGAACGCTATTCGCGCCAAGTCCGCTTTCCCCACTGGGGTGAAGAGGGCCAGCGCCGGCTGGGTGAAAGCAGGATTGCCGTGGTTGGCTGCGGTGCCTTGGGCAGCTTTCACGCGGCTGCACTGGCTCGGGCCGGAGCTGGAACCCTTCGGCTGATTGATCGGGACTACGTGGAATCCAGTAATCTCCAGCGCCAATGGCTGTTTGACGAAGCCGACGCTGAAAGCGTTCTACCAAAATCAGTGGCCGCGTCACGAGCCCTGGGCCGCATCAACAGTAGCATTCAGGTTGAACCGGTTGTAGCTGACCTCACCGCCGACAATATCGCTGACCTCCTGGGCGATATCGATTTAGTGATGGATGGTTGCGATAACTTCGAGACTCGCTTCCTGATGAACGACTTTGCCGTGCGGGAAGGCATCCCCTGGATTTACGGCGGCGCGGTGGCCAGTCACGGGCTGGCAATGCCTATCGTTCCAGGGCAAACGGCGTGTTTTCGCTGCCTCTATCCCGAGGCGCCGGAGGGGCCGCAGCCCACCTGTGAAACCGAGGGGGTGCTGAACACGATTACCGCGACAGTGGCCGCATGGCAGGTATCTCTGGCCTACCGGGTGCTGCTGAACCAGACGACGAACTGGAAGCCGCGTATCTCTCAGTTTGATGTCTGGACCGGCGAAGTTCGCCAGATTTCGATGCCCGGTCCCCTGCCGGAATGCCCATGTTGTGCGCAACGGAAGTTCCCCCACCTGGACCGGAGCCGGCGCGCCCCGGTAAGCCTGTGTGGCCGCAACGCCGTACAAATTCACGAGCGCAAGCGGCCCTTGGAACTTGCGGTCCTAAAGGAACGCCTGGAGCCTCTAGGACGCGTAATGGCGAATGAGTTCGCGCTCCGCTTCTTCCTGCCAAAGTACGAACTCACCGTCTTCCCTGACGGCCGCGCCATCATCAAGGGAACGCAAGACGTTGGCGTAGCCCGCAGCCTCTACGCGCAATACATTGGATTATAAAGGGTTAATACCTTGCTGGGTGAGCTTGGCCATGTTGTCGTGTGAATATTTATTCCTGTTGCTTGTGGACCCCCCGGTTTCATCGGAGAATCATAGAGTGGGGGGGTGAGAAACCGGAATTGGCATTGAAAGTTGCGGAAGAAGGGACCCGGCTTGACGGGTCAGACCGTTGGAGCGTATTCGCCGCCAGCGAGCTTTATGACGTTTCCCGTTGGGGCAACGGCTATTTTTCGGTCGGTAAGAACGGGAACCTGCTGGTCCACCCGGACAAACAGCCAAACCGGTTTATTGACCTCAAGCAACTTGTAGACACCCTGCAGCTGCGTGGCATCCACCTGCCTATCCTTGTAAGGGTTGGCGAGATCATCGGCCACCGCCTCCAGGAAATCCAGGACGCTTTCCACCGGTCCATTGCCGAGTTCGGCTACCAGGGCGGGTACGCCTGCGTTTATCCCATCAAGGTGAACCAGCAACGTCAGGTGGTGGAAGAAGTCTACCGCTACGGTCATCCGTTTGGCTATGGCCTGGAAGCTGGTTCCAAGCCGGAGCTGTTGGCGGTTCTTGGGATAGCGGACAACAATACTCCCATTCTCTGTAACGGGTTCAAGGACGACGAGTACATTGAGATGGTGATGCTGGCCAAGAAAATCGGCCGCAAGATCATCCCGATTGTCGAAAAGTTCTCGGAACTGGATCTCATTCTGAAGTACGCCGCCAAGGTGGGGGTAACGCCCTCAATTGGCCTGCGGCTGAAGCTCGCGTCGCGTGGCAGCGGCCGCTGGCGCTCAAGTGGGGGATTCCGGTCAAAGTTCGGTCTCAGCGTAAGTGAAGTGCTGCACGCCTTCACCAAGCTGAAGGGACTGGGAATGGAAAACTGCCTGGAATTGCTGCACTTCCACCTGGGTAGCCAGATCACGAACATCCGGCAAGTGAAGGTGGCGGTGAACGAGGCGGCGCGCATCTATGCGGAGCTCGCCAAGCAGGGTGCTGGCCTGAAGTATCTCGACGTGGGTGGCGGTTTAGGCATTGACTACGATGGGTCGCAGACTGACTTCGAGTCAAGCGTGAACTACTCTCTGCAGGAGTATGCCAACGATGTGGTGGCGCACGTCCAGAGTGTTTGCGACGAAGTGGAAGTGCCGCATCCGACGCTAATCTCTGAGAGCGGCCGCGCCGTTGTGGCCTATCACAGCGCGCTGATTTTCAACGTCTTGGGCGTGGGTGGACTGGGTGAGGCGGCCGTGCCTTCAGCGCTTCCGGACGATGTGGAACAGCCACTTGCCGATCTGCTGGAAACCTATCGCGGATTAAACGCCAAGAACGTGCGCGAGGCCTTCCACGATGCGAACGATTCGCTGGATCAGGCGCTGAACCTTTTCAGCCTCGGCTACCTGACGCTCGACCAGCGGGCCATGGCCGAGAACCTCTACTGGGCGATCTGTAAGCGCGTCGCCCGCATGGTGAAGGATCTTGACTACGTACCGGAGGAGATGGACGGCCTGGAAACCATGCTCTCCGACACCTATTTCTGCAATTTCTCAATCTTCCAGAGCATGCCGGACAGTTGGGCCATTAAGCAGCTATTCCCCATCCTGCCCATTCACCGGCTGGACGAGGAACCCACTGAGCGGGGTATCCTGGGCGACATTTCCTGTGATTCCGACGGTAAGATTGACCAGTTCATTGATCGCCGAGACGTGAAGAAGACCCTCCCGCTGCACAAGTACAAGGATGAACCTTACTACCTTGGAGCCTTCCTGGTAGGTGCCTACCAGGAAATTCTGGGCGACTTGCACAACCTGCTGGGCGATACGAACGCCGTGCATGTGGGCCTGGACGAGAACAACGAGCCCGTTCTAGAGACCCTGGTAAAGGGTGACACAGTACGCGAGGTGCTGGACTATGTCCAGTTCAAAACAGAAGCGCTCAGCACGAAGTTCCGTCGCGATGTCGAGCAGGCGGTGCGCCTAGGCAAGATCGGCTACGAAGAATCCGGTCGTCTGCTCCGCTTCTACGAAGACGGGTTGCAGGGCTACACCTATCTGGAAGATCCAGGGACACCGTAGCCCAAGCATCAACCGGAAATGGCGCATGAATATGAAGCCACAGCTCACTGTTCCACCAGAAGTCTGTGCCGTGGCTGAGGAATCCGCTCGCCTTGGCTTTGGGATGCCTTCGGAGCCGGAGGTCGGTGCCCTTCTTGGTTGTCTGGCCGCCTCGAAGCCACAGGGAGACCTTCTTGAGCTTGGTACGGGGACCGGCATCGGGACGGCGTGGCTGCTCAGCGGGATGGACCCGGTTTCGCGGTTGGTCTCAGTAGACGTGAATGAGCAGTGGCAGGCAGTAGCGAGACGTCATCTCGGCCCTGATCCTCGAGTTGAGTTTGTATTGCAGGACGGCGTCACGTTCCTGGAGGCGCAGCTACCTTCAAGTTTCGACTTGGTCTTCGCGGATGCGATGCCGGGGAAGTACGAAGCATTGGATTTGGCGCTTCGAATCGTGAAGTCCGGCGGTTTCTACGTCATTGATGATCTATTGCCGCAGCCGAACTGGCCGGAAGGCCACGCAGATAAGGTTCCAAGCCTCATCAAGGCGATCACCAGCCGGAGGGATTGGAGCATGGTCCACCTTGATTGGGCAAGCGGTGTACTGATCGCAGTGAAGCGGTCCGCTTAGCTCACTCCCCATTTTCGGAGGACTTCCTCACTTCCTGGTTGTGGATCGCGCCTGCAGCCAGCACTGATGCCATTGATCCCATTGTGAAGCTGGGGAATAGTCCATCAAGTCCTTGGGCTAGAAGGCAGGTCCAGGGCACCTCTCGTTAGCCGCGTCTGCATCACCAGACTCCGCGCGACTTTGCCAAGCCTCACGATAGTTTCGCAACACAGCGCAAGAATCCTGCCAGCGTTGGCGATAGAATCTAGGCCATGTTTACGCGACGCGCCTTCCTCGCAGCTTCTGCTGCACCACTGGTTTGGTCTCAGGCATCCCGTCCTAGCGGACCACGGAACGTCCTCTTCATTGCTGTGGATGACCTCAACGACTGGATTGGTTGCCTGGGAGGCCATCCCCAGGCCAAGACACCCAACCTGGACAGGCTGGCCAGCCAGGGCGTCTTGTTCACGAACGCGCATTGCGCAGCCCCGCTTTGCAACCCATCTCGCGCGGCACTCATGACGGGCATCCGTCCCACTACCTCTGGCGTTTATGAAAATAGCCAGCCCTTCCGTCTCTCTCCGGTTGCCAAGGATGCCGTCACGCTTCCCATGCATCTGCGTTCCCATGGTTACCGTGCGATCGGCGCCGGCAAGATCTTTCACGGCAGTTATCCTGACCCTCCTAGTTGGGACGACTACTGGCCGTCGCAGATTCGCAATCAGCCACCGTCTCCAGTCCCTGCGGTGCTTCCGGCCAATGGAGTCGCCGGTTCCGGAAATCTCGATTGGGGCCCTTTGAATCATACGGATGAGCAAATGGGTGACCATGGCGTAGCCACCTGGGTGAGCAACCAACTCACCCGTAAAGTAAACGACCCCCTTTTCCTTGCTTGCGGCATCTACCGGCCACACCTGCCCTGGTATGTGCCAAAGAAGTATTTTGATCTTTTCCCGGTTGAGTCCATCACCCTGCCCACCATCAAGGAGGATGATCTCGACGATGTACCGCCAATTGCGAAGCGCATCGCCACCCGCCAAGGCGATCACAAACGCATCACGGACGCCGGCCGCTGGCGAGAGGCAGTCCAGGGCTACCTGGCCTCAATTGCTTTCGCCGACGCGCAGATTGGTCGTGTTCTGCGGGCGCTTGAAACCGGCCCCAATGCTGGAGACTTCCATGTCGTGCTGTGGAGTGACCATGGCTGGCACCTCGGCGAGAAGCTCCACTGGCGTAAGTTCGCCCTTTGGGAAGAGGCCACCCACAATGTCCTGATGATGTCCGCGCCAGGCTTCACCCGCCCCGGTGGCCGCTGTACCCGCGCCGTCAATCTCCTCGACATTTATCCTACGGTTACCGAAGTGCTTGGCCTCCCCAAACCTCCGGCAGTGGAGGGAGACAGTCTTGCTCGCTTTCTGCGCAACCCACGCGCCCCAAAGGACACGCCAACCCTCACCACCTTTGGCCGCGGTAACCACTCTCTTCGCGATGAGCGCTGGCGGTATATCCGCTACAACGATGGCTCAGAGGAGCTGTACGACCACCAAGTTGACCCCATGGAGTGGACCAACCTCGCCGCTCTGCCCAGGCACGCTGCCGTCAAGCGACGGTTGACGTCCTTTCTACCTACAAGCGAAGCCCCTGACTCGCCGGTGTCAAGAGGGAACGGCAACGAAAACGGCGGGGAACCCACTGCTGAGGACTGAGCAGACGGTGGTGGCCCAAAATCCATCCGAACTCAGGTCAAGCGCCGTGCGACACGCCGGTCCCTGCCTCGCCTTGACCTTACGCACTTCTTCATCCGCACGCAACCCTGGTCATCGTTCCCACCAAGTCGTCAGGGTGCGCCTGACGCGCATCAACTGCCCCCTACATGGTCTTGACAGGACTCCACTTCCACACTACGATGTCGATATGCAGTTAGCATTACCATTAAGGAAGCATTCGTGCTCAAGTCGATTACGCGCTTCTGCTTGATTCTGCTTTTGTTTCTTCCGGCGCTCTCTGCGGGTTGCGCGTTTACGTGCAACAGAGGTTCCTGTGGGTTCATACCTGAGGTTGACGGCAAAATCATCAACTACACCTGCGGAGGGAACCAAGGCCAGTATGGCTGCTGCACTGGGAACTCTCTGTGTATCCTAGTCGATGTCCGGGTGACTTGTTGGCCACACGGATTTGAGTGTTTCGGTTTCGATTCCTGCAGTTGGGCAATGGTGGAGACCGTTGCATATTGCTGCCCGTAGGATGCGGGGGTCGCTCACCCCGAAAACATCCGCCTTCCCTCTTCGGCGGCACTATTCAGCCTATGTTCGCCATACCATGCCAAACCACAACTACTTTGGAGGAAACTGTATGCGATTTCTACTATTCGTATTTGTCTCTCTCGTTCTCGGGGCGGGCCTATACGCCAACGACATTCAGGTTACTTTGGAACACAAACAGGCAGAAAACGGTGTCGAGTATCGGATCGTCACCAGTCACGGGGCGGCGATTGTAGGCTACTCAGTGAGATTGGAAGTACTGGAAAACGGGAAGGCGACCCAGCGGATGCTTCGTTCCGAGGTTTTCACTCCGAGTCCGGTCGCGCCAGTTTTCGGACAAAACAACGTGGGGATGGTAAGGGTTAAGGGGCTTCCTGCGGACATGAAGGTCATGGGAAAGCCAGCAACTCTATCGATTGAGGCCGTAGTCTTCGCTGACGGCAAATCATGGGGTTCTGACGAGTACGGTCAACTTTCTGCGATCCGCGGTCGCGTCCAGGGTTTTTCCTCCGCTTTGACAATGGTTAAGTTACTTCTTGAGCAAAAAGGCGAAGCGGAGACCAAGCGTTTCTTGAACGAAGTGGCGGCTTCTTCAAAGAGTTCCCGGTAAGCTACAGCCTAGTTGAACCCACAAAACACCCGCCTATCGGCCGAAGGTAACTGCAAGAAGTTCGCAGGACGAACACTTCGTAAGTGCTTCGTCCTGCGCCTTCGGATACACTAGCTCCGTAATGCGTGATCAATCTGCTTCCTCATACCCGGATACCTCTCGCCGGCACTTCCTGCGCAGTTCCGTGCTGGCCGGTCCAGCGGCGGTCGGGTTCCCTGCGATCCTCCGCGGGCAGCGGGCCGCCAAGCCGAACATCGTCTGGATTCTGGCAGAGGATTTCAGCCCTGACCTTGGCTGCTATGGCAACAAGACCGTTACTACTCCCCGGCTTGACCAGATGGCCGCCGAGGGAGTCCGCTTCCACCATGCCTTCACGACGGCACCGGTCTGCTCAGCCAGCCGTTCCGCTTTTGCCACCGGCATGTACCAGACCACCATCGGGGCACACAATCACCGCAGCCATCGCAATGATGGCTACCAATTGCCGCAGGGTGTCGACACCATTTCCCGTCATCTGCGCCGCGCTGGGTACCACACCATTAACCTGCGTGAGGAATTCTCCCCAGGAGCGCGCGGCGCAGGCAAAGACGACTTTAACTTCAACGTCTCCCAGCCCTGGGATTCGAACTCCATGAAGGACCGTCCCAAGGACAAGCCACTGTATCTACAGGTAAACTTCTCCGCTACCCACAAGGGGCCAGCCTATGTCCAAGCGCGCAAGGAGATGAAGCCACTTCCGCAGGACTCCCTTAGCCTTCCGCCCTACTGGCCGGATCACCCGGTGGTTCGCAATGAGTACGCCAATCACCTTGAGTGCGCGAACTTGCTGGACCGCCAGGTGGGCCAGCTCTTTGACTACCTGCGCGCCGAGAAGCTGCTCGACAACACGGCGGTCTTCTTTATGGGCGACCACGGCCAATGCCTCATCCGCGGCAAGCAGTGGCTGTATGATGCCGGCCTTCGTGTGCCGCTAATCGCCTGGTATCCCGAAGTCTGGAAGGCGGGCGAGGTCCGCAACGACCTGGCCCTATCCATCGACATGACGGCCACCACCGCCCTTCTGGGCAAGGCAAGCCCCGAACGGCCATTCCAGGGGCAGGATCTCTTTGGACGCGCGCAACAACAGCGCGACATCGTCTTCGGCGCCCGGGACCGTTGCGACATGACGGTAGACCGTATCCGCTCAGCCCGAGACCACCGCTTCAAGCTCATCCGCAACTTCATGCCGGAACGTCCCTATACGCAATACAACGAATACATTGAACGCCAGTACCCCACCCTCGGCGTGATGAAGGAACTGCACGCGCAAGGTAAGCTGAACCCGGTGCAGTCGCTATTCATGCAGCCCCGCAAGCCCGAATGGGAACTCTACGACACCCAAGCCGACCCCTTTGAGGTAAACAACCTGGCCGATAACCCCGCCCACCGTGCCACCCGCGACCAGCTGGCCGCGCGCCTGGAGCAATGGATTGAAGACAGTGGGGACATGGGACGCATTCCCGAGGCGAGCTACACCTACCGCTAACCACCCGCGCGTCGCACCGGGTGCCAGGCGCTTTGGGAATGCCAGCAGCGTCGTTGCCCGGCCAACATACCGCACCCGGCCAACATGCCGCCTAGTGCAGCTTCAGCGTCTGGGTAAGCGTGACATGCCAGAAGCCATTCTCGGGGATGCCTCGCTGGAAGGCCCACTGGCGTCGGAATCCCCCTTCCAGCTTGGTCTCCTTCGTCCCAATCACCAGCGCGGTCTGGTAGCGGATCACCCGGTTCCCCTCGGCGCCATAAAACCCCAAGCCCACCGTGTGTGCCGGGCCATGCCGGAACAAGACTGAGACACGGTCCGATCGCACAATGGGATGATCCACCCATAACTGGGTGTAGAGGATGGAGCCCAAGGGCAAGGGGCTGGAGTAAAGATTCCACGAATCTGCTGAGACGGTGAAGGCCAACGGCGTTTGGGTGTTCCGGTAGGTGAGATTCTCGTGGCTCAACCAGTCGTTAGTTCCCTGCCGCACGCTGGACAGTTTCCAATGCTGTAGGTCGATGGATCCCGCCAGTTGTTGCCCTGCCCTCCGCCACAGAACGGACCGGTACCCCAGCCCGGTCATCCAGTTGTTGCGTACGTTCTGGATGTCCATGGAGTCTGATCCGAACAGGTACACCGCATCCCCAGACCGTATCGTGTTGCCCACCGCAGTTTCCACGCGGTTCGTCCACGCCGTCCCCCCGAAAAAGCCACCCAGGGTGAGCTGGAAGGTGTCCGCAAACCCGGTCTGGATGGTGGTAGTCACCGGATGGGACTTAGAGACGGTCTCCTGGCCCACTGCCCGAGCGACCAAAACACCAGCCATCAACACCACGGCAACCATCAATCCGCCCGCAACAAATGAGCGCTGTCTCATGTGCAGATTTCCTTTGATTTCCAATATCCTCAGGGCACTCATCGGTATGAAATCGGAGGTCATCCGAATGCCGGAACGGCAAAGAGTACTGCCAAGTACTGGAGACCCTCTGAGAGGTATCGCCCCGTAAGTATCAAATTTCAAAAGTGAAACTATGCGTTCCCGTGTTCGCCCCGAAGCAGGTTGTATTTCTCGCCACCTCGCAGCTTCCCCTCTACCCTGCCGTTAATTCTTTTCAATCTGGACCAAATGCCTAAGCTTTGGTCTCAGGGTGTCGATATTTCAGCTAGGCGATGATCGGACGACGGTACGCGCTCTGGCGTGCGTCGCCGCAACTCACCGGGATCCTTTACAGCAAAGTGGAAACCGCCCGGCATTCGTCATCAGTACCCTGGTTGACCGCAGGTTGGAGGAATCATGAAGAATTGGACGGTAGGGATGAGAATCCTGCTCGGCTTTGGGTCGCTCACGTTCTGTTTGCTCCTGGTGGTCGCTCTCGGCTTAACCACCATGAGCCTTACCCAAACCGATGTCACCGAAGTGGAGGATGCCTCCTTCCCGGTAGCGGAACTCGCTGGTGAAATGGAACGTGGCGTGTTGACCGCGCGCATCCACTACGCCTACCTGCTCACGGTGCAGCGCGCCGGAAGCGCTGAGCTGGGTGCCAAGAACTTCCGTCAAGCTGCGGACGCTTACCAAAGATTGCGCACGAAGGTGACGGAGGACCCTCGCCTCCATCACCTCAAAGCCCAGGTGGAGCCGCTGGACGAGCGATTTTCCGCCTACCGCGCCATTGCCGACGAGGTGATCCGTGCGCAGCAGTCTGGCGCATGGACTGAGGAATCCCGCGATGCCTATGTCGCCAGATGGGCGCCTATCGGCAACGCGCTTTCGGACGCCTCAGCGGAACTCGGACGGGTTGCCATCGCCAGCGGGCGGGAGTCCTCGCGCGCATCCGCGGAGAGCCTCAGCGCGGCGCAAGCCATTCTGTTGGGGTTGGGTGTGGTCTCGCTGCTGATCGCTATTGTGGTGGGAACCTGGACTACCCGCGCCATTGTTTCCCGCTTGCGCAAGACCAGCAACTCACTCACCTTGGCATCTGAGCAGCTTTCCTCCGCAGCGGCCCAACTCAGTCAGGCCAGTCAGACCCTTTCCATTGGTTCCGCACAACAGGCGGCGGCCGCGGAGGAGACCTCCGCCACTTCTGAGCAGATCAACTCCATGGCCAATCGCAATATGGAAAACGCCGGCAGTGCCGCCTCCTTGTCCAATCAGGCGCAAGGCCGATTCCATGAGGCGGAGACCTCACTACGCAATCTGGTGGCCTCTATGGATAGCATTGCGAACCAAAGCCAGCGTATCAGCCACATCATGAAGACGATTGACGAGATCGCCTTCCAAACCAACTTGTTGGCGCTGAACGCCGCCGTGGAGGCCGCCCGGGCGGGAGACTCGGGGTTAGGCTTTGCCGTAGTCGCTGACGAGGTGCGCACCCTCGCCCAGCGCAGTGCGCAAGCTTCCAAAGACACGGCTGCGCTGATTGCTGAGACCATCGCCCGTTCTGATGATGGCAAGCAGAAGACGGCCGTCATGGTCACTCTATTCGCATCCATCGCCGCGGAAGAACGCAAGGTGAAGGAACTGGTCGATGAGGTGAGCCTGGGCAGCCAGGAACAGTCTCGCGGCATTGACCAGATCTCCAAAGCGGTGAGCCAGATTGAAAGTGTCACTCAGCGCAACGCGGCAGCGGCAGAGCAGAGCGCCTCAGCGGCGGAGGAACTTTCCGCGCAGTCCATGGCGTTGGAAGAAGTGGTAAACGAACTGGAATCGATGGTGGGGCGCTAGCGCCCCACTGGCCGTCCAGCGGGCGCAGGACTACCGGGTTCACTGCGATTCCATTCTGTACAAGTTAGCTTGAATAAGGCTCGACGCTGTGAAAGGATAGGTCGCCTTCCTTGAATCAGCCAGCGTGGATTGCAGTACCGGTTGGCTGGAGGTGGCAAGAAGCCCTGGAATTTCCTGCGGGAACCTGGGCGGAACCCATACCCGGGGTGAAACTGCCGATCCACGATTGGGGACTCTCACCTCCACCGATGCGCAAGTCCAGCAGGTCACCGTCTTCTCTTTACCATTGCCTGCCTACCAGCGTCAGAACAGCGTCAAACTCCGGTGCTATTCTGGAGAAAGCCACGCCACCCCAGAAATGGTTCGACAAAGCGGAGAGGTGCGAGAGTGGTTGAATCGGGCGGTCTCGAAAACCGCCGAATCGACCCCCGACGAGCCTTCCGAGCAGTTGCTCCCCTCGGGAACTCTGA
>DAISIM010000022.1:0-84999 GCA_036821995.1 Bryobacteraceae bacterium | reverse complement strand
CCCCACCCCAGGCTGAGCCCCGAAGGCGGCGACAGAATTGGGGTCGACCTCGACGGCGCGATGGATCTTCTGTCACCCTTTCAGGGCTCCCTTATGTGTTTGGCTCCTTGTCCACGGCTTGAAAGCCGTGGCAATCATGACTGCCAGCCCTTCGGGCCTCTCTGACTGACGATTCCGGCGACTTGACGACGATCCCTTTCCCAGCAAACCGGACTTCGCAATCCATCATCCGAAGCCGTTGACCACCCAAGGCGACGGACTCGCAAAGGCCGACACTCCCGATCCGCGATCCCAACCGGGATGGCTACCGTCGGCTTCACCGTCGCGTCAGCGACAGAAAGCGAATAGCCAGGCGTTTCACACGCCTGGACCCGTTCTTTCAACCTCTATTCCCTACCGCCAATTAGCCTGACCCGGCCGCCCGGGGACCAACATCGGCAATCGGAGATTGCTACGACCGGGTCTTCCTCCGGATGGCGCTTACTTGGTAGACTCAAACGCGCCTGCATTCCAGGTGCTGCTGCGCGACATCGAGAGTCAGGGTTGGGATTCACCGGAAGGGACATGGATGGCACACGATTGGATCTCCCAGAAGCTCATCTCAGTTGCTACCGGAAACCGGGCGCTGTATGACAATAGCCGCGAGCACGGCTTCGGGTGATGGTTTGCCTACTTCTGGAAGGAAGTGGGTTCAAAGGGCAGAGACGAGGCTGTTCTGAAAGAGGTGCTCTCCATTGTCTTCGCCAACCAGTTCCCTGCCGACATCGCAGGGAAGCCGCACGTCGAGAAGCGCAGGGAGGGCGACCGCGTTGCCGCGGCATTCGTGGCGCTACTCCCTGAGCCTGCTGACCTCAACGTCCGCCCCGCCCACTACCGTGCCTTGCTCCAGAAGGTTTTGAGTCTGGGTTTCCGCGAAATCACCAATACCGCCGTCAGCCGTCCAAACGATCCGCAGGTTAAGGACTTCTTTGCTGACCGTATTGAAGCTGACAAGAATCATGCCCTCATCCCCGTCGCCATCGCCTATCGCGGCGACACCCGGGAGTTTGCCACCGTCATCGCCCACCGGGGCGCGCAAAGTCGTGTTGACCTGCGGATGCTGAACATGGATAAGCCTTGGCATCCCTTTAGCGATCCTGTGGTTGCGGGCAAGATGTACACCCGTGGCGCCAGCGGGGACAATTGCCTGTATTCAGTAACCAGCGTGGCGTCCGATGTGGGAATTCCCGTGGGCTTTCCGCTGATTGAGGACCAAAACATCTATTCGCTTCCCTCCCTGCCGCCTGCGGAGGTGGTGCGGAATCTCAGCAAGTGGAACTATAAGCTGTTCCGCGATGCCCAGGCCAAGCTGCCTGTGCGGCTGGCCAAGGTCAACATGACAGGGGTTCCCGGCAAGAACGCGGGTATCTTTCTGGCAACCGATAGTTTCATCTATGCCGTCCGTGTGAAGCGCGCGGCCCACACCCAGGATTTTGTAGAGACGCAGTTCGCCATTCCGCAGAACCAATGCAAGGAGCGTGGCGTGCGCGACGTAAAGCTGAAGAACTTCCTGGCTGGCGCGCGCATCCGCCGCATTCACCTGGGTCCGGCGCGCATGTGCGGCACCATCGGCTTTGTCCAGGAAGCGAAGTTCTTCGTCGGGGGCCGCTGGGTGGATCCGGTGGATCCCATCGCCTTCGCGAACGAGCACTTTTACGGTGACCAGGCGGCAGGCAACCGGGCAATCCAGATGATCCGCGACCAGTTCCAACTGGATGCCGGGGGGCGCATCCAAGGCGAGCACGACGACATGGCTCCGAATCCGATGCCAATCGTGTCAGGCATTCAGCAGTGGAATCTGACCTTTGAGCAGTTCAACGCCCTGAAGAACCAGGCACCAGCCAGTCTCTATTTCGGCAACGTCAGTTAGCAAGGGCATCGGGATCGGATCCTCCCGCCAGCCGGCGACAGCCAATGGACTACTGACCGCTGGTGCCGTCCAAGGGCCGGGTAGTTTCCGTGATCCATGTTGCCAGGTTGTCCAGGAATCCTGGTGGCCAGTTGGCGTCGGTCGAGTAGGTGTCCGCCTCCAACAGCATCCGATGGTTTGCGCCCGCCACCACGTCCAGCGTCCAATTGGCGTTCTCATTGCCCTCAAAGTAGGAAGTGAACCGCTCGCGCAGGGTCTCCGGTAAGCTTTGCGGGTCTTCGCTTCCGGCGAGGATCTGGACAGGAACCTTCGTATCTTTCCACAGCGCCTTCAGGTCAAGTCCTAAGGCAGTGGCCAGCGGCCCCGTCGTCCCTGATTGGGGAGGCTCCTTCGGAAAGCCGGCGGCTGTGAACCACGGCTCACTGGCGGCAGCATCCCACCGTTGAATCAGCTCACCCCGCGCCTGTCCGACATCTCCCGTGCGCAGGTTCTCCGCTAAGTCCCGCACCAGGCCCCGTGCCGTCTCCACTTGATCCTGCGAAAAGCCTTCTGACCGCATCTCCCGGTCAAGATAAGCGATTGCCCGCTCCTCTGGCGAAATGCCGGTTGGGGCAACCAGAGCGCCGTAGTTCAGCCGGTTGGTCTTCTGCAGGACAAAGGGAATCACCCACTCATTCTCATAGAAGCCCACAACACCTGCCCGCCGCATATAGAGTTCATTCCGCTTCTCCAGCAGGTCCAGCATATAGATAACGTCTCCACCCCGCGTGCTCAGGTCCATGGGAGCCAGCGTTGTGGGCTCGGCAACTTCGGATCGCCCATAAGCGAGTGCTGCCACACCCCGGCGAGCGAGTGCCTTCGCCAGGAACACATTCCGGGCATAGGAATCCTCCGCCCCATCCGGCATCAGCAGCGCCACCGGCAGTTCATACCGGTTCACGGGCATATAAAGCTCGCCTCCAACCATCACGGTGGTGACCTGCTGGGTTTCCTGGTTGTCCGTCTCAATGGTTACTGAGAGGTCCAGACGCCGGTAGAGGAATCGCGTCTGCTGTAGTGCCTGGAAGCTGGTCCACACGGTGAACCCCATGATGCCGAAGGCCACCAGCAACCCCTTTCGGCCGTTGGGTGTTTGGGGCATCGCAAAGAACAGGCCCACCCCAAAGACCAGCGCCGCCAGTGAGCCCCAGATGGCAATCTCCTCCACCGGCCAGTGCACGGCCAGCGGACTCTCTATCTGGTAGCCGCAATAGATCACCACAAAGCAGGTGGCCACCATCAGCCCCCAGAACATTGCACGCAGAAAGGTGTTCATGCTGCCCTCATTGTAGCCTTCCCTGCAAGCGCCGCTACCGCTTCGTCTTGATACAGCGCTCTACCACTAGCGCACCTGCTGTGCGGCGCGATACGCTGTGTGGGTTGGGTTCCGCCGTTCCCCTACACCCATGAGCATCGCCACATCTCGACCTCAGCCGGAAGGCGGCTCACCCGCCCCTGCTGCCAATCACCGTCTCCTGCCACCCGGCATCCTCTGGCCTTTTATCCTGCTCACCAGTTGCTTCGCCTGGTGGGGACTGGCCAACAACATGACGGATACCCTGCTGGCCGCCTTCAAGCGCATCAAGAGCATGAGTGACTTCCAGACGTCGCTCATCCAGATCGCTTTCTATGGCAGCTACTTCTGCTTCGCCCTTCCCGCAGCCCTCTTCATCAAGCGTTTCTCGTACAAGTCCGGCGTCCTGCTGGGCCTCGCCCTCTTCATTGCAGGCGGCCTGCTCTTCTATCCAGCCAGCATCACCATGGAATACTGGCACTTCCTCGCCGCGCTCTATATCCTAGCCGGAGGCCTATCGATCCTGGAAACCGCAGCCAATCCCTACGTGGTTGTCCTTGGTCCCGAAGTCACCGGCACCCAACGCCTCAACCTCGCCCAGTCATTCAACCCAATTGGCTCCATCCTGGGCGTGCTGCTAAGCAAGCTCTTCATCCTTTCGGAACTCCGCGGCTTGGGCGTCGAAGAACGGGCCGCACTACCTCCCGCCGAGTTGGAGCGGATACAGGCGGGTGAGCTCGAAGCCGTTATGGGTCCCTACGTCGCTGTATCGCTTGTCCTGCTGCTCATCTGGATTCTGATTGCTACCGCCCGCATGCCCAACGCCTCTGACCAAGGCAATGGCAGCGATCGCAGCCTGAATCTGATGCCTGCCATCGGTCGCCTCATCCGCAATCGCCACTACGTATGGGGGGTCATCGCCCAGTTCTTCTACGTCGGCGCTCAGATTGGCGTTTGGTCCTTTACCATTCGCTATGTCATGGGCGAGTTGAGCCTCAACGAGGAGCAGTCCTCCAGTTACTATCTTGCGGCGCTTGTCCTCTTCTCTGTCTCCCGTTTCGTATGCACCGGACTCATGAGCTATTTCACGCCCCGGCACATCCTCACCACTCTGGCTGTCCTTGCCATTGGCTGCTGCCTGGTGACGGCGTATGCCGGGGGCTATCCCGGCGTCATTGCCCTGGTGGCCATCTCCGGTTGTATGTCCCTCATGTTCCCCACCATCTATGGGCTAGCCATCCGCGGTCTGGGCGAGGACACCAAGGTTGGTGGCTCTGGCCTCATCATGGCGATTCTGGGTGGCGCGGTCATCACCGCCTTGCAGGGTCAGGTCTCTGACGCTACCGGCAACATTGGCCTTTCCTTTCTGGTTCCGCTGGGTTGTTTTGCGGTGATCGCCTACTACGCGCTCTACGAATCCACCAAGGACTTGCCCAAGCGATTGCAGGCAACCCAGTAGTGGGATGTGGAATCACTGAAGGAGTCTGCCCGATGAACTACGTCTACTTGCATGGGTTTGCCTCGCGGCCCGCTTCTCGCAAGGCTACCTTCTTCCGCGAGCGATTCGCCTCCCTTGGGCTGGAACTGCAGGTTCCCGCCCTCGACGGCGGTGACTTTGAGAACCTCACCGTTAGCGGGCAGCTTGCGATCGTGGAATCCTGTGTCGCGGGCCGGCCCAGTGTCCTGTTGGGCTCGAGTCTCGGCGGCTATCTGGCGGCTCTATGCGCCGCGCGCCATCCAGAGATCCAGCGCACAGTTCTGCTCGCCCCCGCTTTCTGCTTCCCGCGCCGCTGGGAAGAGGACCTCGGCCCGGATGCCTTTGAAGCATGGAGACAAGAGGGCTCCCGCGAGGTGTTCCATTACGGCGTCGGGAAAACGCTCCGCATCGGCTTCCAGTTGATTGAAGATGGCCTCCAGTATGAGGACTACCCGGTCGTGCACCAGCCCGCGCTTCTCCTCCACGGCATCCGTGACACCGTCGTCCCGGCAGACTACGCACGGGAGTTTGTCCGGCGACACCCGGATTCCGCTCAGCTTCTTGAACTGGACACCGATCATGAAATGGGGGATGTTCTTGAAGATCTTTGGAACGCAACCCACCACTTTCTCTTCCAATAAGTGAATCCAGCATTCCAGAAGTAGAAGTTGGAGGCAGGGGAACAATCCCTGTCTGGTCTCCGTGGGGCGTGAATGCGTCCAGACGGAGTCCATTTTCCTGGCCTCCAGACTGTGTTAGTCTGTTGCCAGATTGTTTGGCGGTGCCTCGTTCTTCAAGAATTTGTAACTAGGCCCGTCGCAATGGCGTCCGATAGGTGAATTCGCTGGGTACCTTGGACGCGTCCGGCCTGAAGTTGCCTTGAAAGCGCGTCGGGCTAACTGCGGAGTTCCTGTCCTGAACCAAGAGCAGGTTTCCACTACACTGTGAGTGATTACGATGAGCGAAGCGCCCCGCAATCCCAACCCGCTGCAGCACGATCATGACCCCCTTGAGGCTTTGGTGAGCCGCACCAAACCCAAGTCCATGATTTCAAGCCTAATTGAAAACCTACGGGACGCCATCGCCCCGCCGAAGCTGCCCGATTTAGACATCACCTCGAAGCCCGTACAGGTAAAGGGCATCGGCGACGATCGTCCTTTCTTTCAGCGCTTCCGCGAGAACTTCCAGGACGCCTTCGGCGAAACAAGGCTGCCGGAGGGGATCACCTCGAAGCCGGTTGCTATCCACGATGAGCTAAACGCCACCCGGTTGGGATTCTTCGCCAGCCTTCGGCAAAACATCAAGGATGCGTTGTTCCCGGAGAAGCTGCCACCTTTGGAGTTGACCTCCAAGCCGGTAGCCGTGAAGAGCATGTGGGGCCAGTCGGAGTACTCCAACAAGTCCCGTGCGATCTCCATGGCAGTGCACATCGGCCTAGTGATCATCGGCTTGGCTTTGGGTACGAATGAAACTGTTCAGCAAACGGTGAAGCAGACGGTAACCCTGTACGCCCCAGACCTCAGCGCGTACATGCCTGCCCCGGCTGAACCGAAGCAGTCTGGCGGCGGCGGTGGTGGCGGTAACAACAACCCCTTGCCTGTCAACAAGGGCAAGCTTCCGCGCGCTGACCTGAAGCAGTTTACGCCTCCTACCCAGGAGATTCTGAATCCTGACCCAAAGCTCGTCATGGAGCCTACGGTGATTGCTCCCCCAGACATGGCCCTACCCAATGTGAACATGGCCAACTACGGTGACCCTTTGTCGAAGATTATTGGCGGGCCACCGTCTAACGGGCCCGGTTCCGGTGGCGGTATGGGTAACGGTCGCGGGACGGGCGTTGGCTCTGGCCGCGGTGGCGGTGTCGGTGATGGGGAAGGTGGCGGCTTCGGAAGTGGCGTTTTCCGCGTTGGTGGCGGTGTCACCAGTCCTGTTCCTGTCTACAAGATTGAACCTGAATACTCTGAGGAAGCCCGAAAGGCCAAGTATCAGGGTACGGTAGTCCTCTCAGTGATCATTGACCCTACCGGCAAGCCTACGAACCTTAAGGTGCTCCGTCCCCTCGGGCTGGGTCTGGATGAGAAGGCCATCGAGGCGGTCCAGAAATGGCGCTTCCGCCCTGGCACGAAGGAAGGCAAGCCTGTGGCAGTTTACGCAACCATCGAGGTGAACTTCCGCTTGCTTTAAGTCTTCGGCGATTATCCACAGCGAACAAGCATTCAATCACGGCCGCCCGGGTCTTCTTGGGCGGCCATTTCTTTTTCTTGTTTGCATCTTAGCCAGCCATCACAACCAGACTCGCGGCTAGGGCCCTGCTCGCATCCCCCTGAATCGGCTTCCAAGGAGTCGATAGAAATTTCTATTGTGATCCGTGCTGCTCCCGTTTCTATGTCGATAGCGATTCTCCCCTGAAGTCTCCTCACCGCAGTTACTACTGTGCCATTTAGTCCTTGTAAACCAAAGCGATGCATGCCTGGATTGTAGGAAAACCCACGTCTTGTCGACCCTGGCATGGATGATCGAAAAAAATCTGTTCAACAAAGCTATTTATCCATCCGATAATACGCGTGTATACTTAGACCAGAGCCGATCGTGGCCTCGCCCCGTCGCGACGAGACCAAGCAGTCGATTGACTCACGGTTGCCAGTTTCCCAGTAGAAGCGAGGCGGACGTGCAGTGGAAGTATCTTCAACTCTTTAGCGGAATTGCCGCTTGCGCCCTGTTGGCGCTACAGCCTGCCTGGACGAAGCCCCGCGAGCTTCCTTGGCGCGGAGATGCCCCCGTGGTTATCTCGGTGGTGGTGGAAGGCCGTGTGTCTCTGCCGGACCAATTGACGCGTGCCATGGAGCGTGAACTTACCCGCGCCTTTGCCCCCAGCGACACAAGAGTCGAACTGGTGCTACCGCACGAGCGCACTGAGCATCCAGTATTCGACTCTGAAGTGATCGTGATGAGGGTGAGTGGGCGCTGCGAATTGGGTCCGATGCCTCCTTTGAACAGTCATAAGCCGGATACGCTGGGGCGAACCTTCGTCACGGACGGGCAAATCCTGCCCTTTGTGGAGTTGGACTGCAAGCAAATCTCTGGTGCGCTGCGGGCAAAACTGTCCGGGACCCCCGCCGAGTACCGTCCCCAGGTTCTGGGCCGCGCCATGGGCCGCGTGCTGGCCCACGAGATCTATCACGTGCTTTCGCGATCCAGCGATCACAGCCCACATGGCCTTGCCGCCGAGACCATGAATCCTGAGCAGATGACTTGCGACCGTCTCGATTTCCGCTTTGAAGATTTTGAACGGATGGGCTTGTTGCCTGCGATGGGTACCTACTAGCCGAATTCGGCTGAGTTCCGGTGCTTCATTCCCATCGAATCGCCTGTATCAAAATTTGCGATTAGTGCTTTGTCGCCAGTGGGTGTACCGATTCTATGGAATTCGGTATACCTTCAAGAGAATAGGAAATGGGTTGCCCGTCCCACCCGCCTGCCCATCGCTGTGCGTCACTTCTCTGTTGACCGTTCCACATGTAGACCGTCGAGTCTGCCGTTTGATCTTGCTTGAGCCAGCAACACTCTGTCCTCACTGAATCCATCCAGATGGGGTGCGCCAGCTACTTGCAAATCCTTTGGACTGCCACACAAGCGCCCGGGTGGACCAGTTTCTTCCTGAAGCAAACTGAGGAACTGGTCCATTCGGCCGCATGAGGCACAGGACACCAACCGGCAACGGTGGGTCCCGTGATTCGATGCGCCGGAAGGGCAGTGTAACCTGCTGAGCGACTGGCCACCGTGCTGGTCGATCCAGCCTCCCTGTTTTGAGGCTGGATTCCTTCCGCCTACAAGTTTTGGAATATTTCGTGAGCCTTCCGCCGGGTGAACCGCGCCTTTATAAAGATTCCGAATGTTACGAATCGGCAATTTCATCTTGTCGAAACTTCCTGACTGCCGTACGCTGAATGGGTAGATCACCGCACTGGGTATCACTTCCCCCACGCTTTTGGGAAGGAAACGCGGTGGCCTTCACGGATGCGCGGCCTGTTCCGCGCCCTCTCCGCTGCTCCCTGTAAAGAGCCTCCAAATCCCCGTACAACCTAAACTCCGGCAGGCCGGGCCAGCTTCAGGGCTCCGGGTGCTGGTTGGATTCAAGCAGATTACACAGGAGGTGTCTCTTGGTATCACCAAGACTTTGGGGCCAACGCAACCCTGCTTTCCGGCATTTGGGAAGCTTGGCGTTGATGCTATTTGTTCTCTCACTCAGCGTGTTCGCGCAGTCCTATCGCGGCGGTCTCCGTGGAGCCGTCAAGGATGCGGGCGGCGCAGCAATACCCGGCGCGAAAGTGGCCCTGGTGGACGTGGGCACCAACGTTGCCCGCAACACCGTCACCAACGATGGCGGCGAGTACGTCTTCAACGCGGTGGAACCCGCTGACTACAGGATTGTGGTTGAGTTCCCTGGCTTCAAAAAGATGGAGCGCGCCACCCGTATCGGCACCCAGGAGTTCCTCACCGTCGATGTCGCCATGGAAGTGGGCGATGTGACGGAGAGCATCCAGGTGACCGAAGAGGTCCCGTTGATTGAAACCTCGAACGCCTCCACCGGACAGACCGTGGATCGCCAAAAGCTGGTAGACCTCCCAAACATGGGTCGCAACCCCTTCATGATGTCCAAGATCTCCTCCAACATCGTGCAGGTGGGCAACCCTAACTTCAACCGCATGCAGGACCAGAGCGGCAGCTCTCAGATTTCCATCGCCGGCGGTCCGGTCCGGGGCAACAACTACCTGATTGATGGTGTGCCGATTACCGACAGCATCAACCGCGCGGTGATCATTCCCACCATTGAGTCAGTGGAAGAAGTAAAGATCCAGGCCAACACCTACGACGCCGAGATGGGCCGTACGGGCGGTGGCACCTTCAACACCTTCATGAAGTCGGGCTCCAACGAATTCCATGGCAGCGCCTTCGGCTACATGCGCCGCAAGAACATGGCCGCCAACCCATTCTTCAATAACCGTGCAGGCCGCGAACGTCCTGACACCAAGTGGGATAATTTCGGTGCGTCGTTCGGCGGACCCATTTTCATCCCGAAGGTTTACGACGGGAGGAACAAGACCTTTTTCTGGCTAGGCTGGGAAGGCTATAACCAGGTTTCGTCTCTCACCAACAACTTCAATTTGCCTACAGCCGCTGAGCGTGTGGGTGACTTCAGCGCCAGCCGCAACATCCAGGGCGGCATGCAGACGATCTTCGATCCAAACACAACTGTGATCGCGCCGAATGGAACATTCTCTCGCACGCCGTTCGCGGGCAATCGCATCCCGGTGGGCCGCATTAATGCGCTGGGCCAGAATGTTGCAAACACCTTGCCTAACCCCACCAGTGCGGCAAGCCGATATGGTGCCCCAAACTATGTTGCGGTGGCTTCTCTTGACGACACTGCTGACCAGCTCACGGGGAAAGTGGACCACCAACTGTTTCCTTGGTGGCGGGTAAGCGCGAGCTACTTGTGGTACAGTTCCGTGGAACCTGGCGAAAACTGGTTCGGAACTGTCTCCAGTCCTGCCCAGTGGACCCTGGGCCGGGTTGTAAACGCGACCCAGCTGAACAACCTGATTACACCCGACCCGACAACGGTAATTTCCATTCGCTACGGGTTCAACCGATTCCCGAACGAGAACGGGCAGTTCAGCCAAGGATTCAACCTTGGCGCGCTTGGGTTTGACCCAGGTTTTGTCTCGACTGTCCAGTTCCCTGTGTTCCCAAACATTAGCTTCCAGAACATGGCGGCCCTCGGCACGAACTCCGCAGGCCAGCAGATCTTCCACTCGAAGAACTTCCTGGTGGGAGTGTCGAAGTTTATGGGACGCCACAGCCTGAAGGCTGGCTTTGACTATCGTCGCGTAAACAACGATGGGCTGAATTTCGGCAACAGTTCAGGCCAGTTCTCCTTTGACGACACGTTTACTCGCGCGGGTACTCAGGGTGACAACGTGACTGGCGCGGATATGGCCAGCATGCTGTTGGGCCTTCCCACCTCCGGCAGCGGCATTCAGGCCTTGCGCATTGAGCAGTATGTAGACTATTTCGGCGGCTACATTCACGATGACTTCCGTCTGAATGACCGGGTAACCCTGAACTTCGGGCTTCGGATTGAGCATGAAACGGGCCTCAAATCGCCCACAAATGCTGTGATTGTCGGGTTTGACCGTAACGCAATCAGCCCGATTGAAATCACCAATACGGCCGTGCCAACCACTCCACGTGGTGCGCTGATGTACGCTGGCCGCAATGGATATCCCAACCAAACGGGCAGTCTGAACCCCATCAAACTGAGCCCCCGCTTTGGCGCGGCAGTGAAGCTGAATGACAAAACAACCCTCCGCGGTGGATACGGCCTGTTCTGGGCCCCGGTATCCTACGGTCTCCAAGCCACCCTCGGTTGGTCACAAACGACGCCACTGCAGGGTAGTGCCGATGGCGGAGCAACCCCTGGTGTCAGCTTCAACAATCCCTTCCCCAGCGGACTGTTGCGACCAGTACAGGCCGCCAATGGCCTGCTCTCGGGCATAGGCCAAGGCTCGTCTTTCATAGACAACAACATGCGCGCACCCTATGTACACCAGTACTCCTTCGACATCCAGCGGGAAATCGGCTGGGGCGTGGCGATGGTTGTTGGTTACGTGGGTAGCCGCGGAGCGAACCTAACTGCGGGCAGTGCGGTAAACATCAATCAGCTAGAACCGTCCTTCTACAGCCAAGGAGCCCCGCTGCTGAGCACGGTCCAGAACCCCTACTTCCTTGCTGGCGCACCAGGCTTCATTGGCCAGCGCACCATCACCCGGGCGCAGTCGTTGCTGCCATTCAATCAATTTGCCTCCCTTCGGCCCTCAATCAACTCGCTGAGTAGCTCACAGTACGATTCGTTGGTGATTAAGGCGCAGAAACGGATGAGCAACGGGCTGAATTTCGTCAGCACCTACACGATGTCGCAGTTCACCGATAATGGCGTCGGCGCTGTGGGCAGCTCGCTCAACAGCCTCGTCTCTGGCTTCCAGAACGGCTACGACATTGATAGCGAGTTTGCACTGTCTGGTGTGAACACGCCGCACCGCTGGTCGAATGCCTTCACCTACGAACTTCCTTTCGGCAAGGGTCGTGCCTTCGCCAACAACAACGCTTTCCTAGATGCGGTTGTTGGTGGCTGGTCTATTAACGCCGTCCAGATCTGGCAGTCCGGCTTCCCGTTGAACGTGCGGCAGGCGGCCAACCAGAACAGCGTCTATGGCGCCCTCTCACAACGGCCGAACGCCACTGGCACTTCGCCCGCCACCAGCGGACCCATCGGCGACCGCCTCACCAGCTACATCAACCCGGCTGCCTTCAGCCTGGCCCCGCGTGGCACTTTCGGCAACATCAGCCGGCAGATCAGCTACCGCGGGCCTGGCATCCATAGCTGGGATGCCTCCATCTTCAAGACCTTCACCTTCGCGGAGAAGTACAAAGCGCAGTTCCGGGCAGAAGCGCTTAACGTAACCAATACGCCTCAATTCGGCAGCCCGAATACCAACTTCGGTGCTGGCGCGTTCGGACAGATCACGTCGCAGGTCAACTTCCCGCGGCTGATGCAACTCGGATTGCGCTTCTTCTTCTAGAAGAAGCCGAAACCGGGTAGTCTGAAACTACAACGCAGCGTAAGCCCCGCGGTCTCGGCCGCGGGGTTTGCCTGCATCTGGGAAATCAAGGAACTTTGGGGAACTAGAATGAACATGAACTCAAATGAACACGTCCGGCAGGCGCTCAAGACGAGCTTTTCCCGCCGGTCGTTTGGCCGCATTGCCTCCGTGGTGGGGGCTGCCTCAGCACTGCCGATCCTGAACGAAGCCGCCTTGGCTCAGCTCTCCTCCATCGGCAGGATTCCTGCGGATGCAATCAAGATCAATGCCAACGAAAACCCTCTCGGTCCCTCCGCCGAGGCGTTGGAAATCATGCACAAGTTCACCCCTCTGGGCGGACGCTATCTCTACGAAGAGACTTTTGACTTCGTCAAGACCATCGCTGAGCAGGAAGGCGTGAAGCCGGACTACATCCGTCCCTACGGTGGCAGCAGTCTTCCGTTGCACCACGTGGTGATGGCCTACACCAGCCCGGAAAAGAGCCTCGTGACTGCAGACCCCGGTTACGAAGCCGCCTACCGCGCTGCCCAGACCGTTGGCGCCAAGTACCATCTGGTGCCCCTGATGAAGAATGCCGGTTACAAGCACGACGTGAAGGCGATGTATGAGAAAGACCCCAACGCGGGCGTCTACTACATCTGCAATCCCAACAACCCGTCCGGCACCGTCACTCCCATGGACGAGATCGAATGGCTGGTGGGCAAGCTAAAGGCAGACCAGATCCTGGTGCTGGACGAAGCCTACATCCACCTGGCCGACATTCCCTTCGGCAGCCCACTGGTGGCCGCCGACAAGAACGTGGTCATCCTACGCACCTTTTCGAAGCTCTACGGTATGGCCGGCCTCCGCGCTGGTTTTGCCATGGCGCGTCCTGACCTGTTGTCGAAGTTCACCAAGTGGAACTCCGGCGCACTGCCTGTAACCGCCATGGTGGGTGCACATGCTTCCATCAAGAATGCGAAGCTGGTGCCCCAGCGGCGGGAAATCATCCGCAACGTGCGCGAAGATGTGTTCAACTTCCTCGACAAGAAGGGCTACAGCTACATCCCGTCCGTGAGCAATAAGTTCATGCTGGATGTGAAGATGCCGGCCAAAGACTTTGCCGCGAAGATGGCTTCGCACAAGATCTATGTGGGGCGCGCATGGCCCGCCATGCCGACGCTCAGCCGCATCTCTGTAGGCACCAAGGAAGAGATGGCCAAGTTCATGGAAGCCCTCCCCAAGGTAATGGCCTAACCGTTAGCGAAACCAACACGCGGAGGATCCTAGCGATCCTCCGCGTAACTACTCTACTCACGCCCATCTGCTTGAAAGGATTCCCGTCTTGAAGCTTCCCCTGCGCAGTTATAGTTGGCAGCAACTGCAGGGTGACGCGTTTGGCGGGCTCATCGCGGCACTGATCGCACTCCCTTACGGCCTGGCAATGGCGCAATTGATGGGGCTTCCCCCTGTCCTAGGCCTGTTTACCTCGATGATCTCGGCGCCCATCACCGTGCTGTTGGGGCGCAATCCGCTGCTGATTGGCGGAACTTCCAGCGTTACGCTGCCCTTTATTGCCAAAGCGGTAATGGACCAAGGCATCGGCGGTGCAGCAAAGGTCTGCCTTGCGGCTGGCGTCATCATGATGGCGTTTAGCGTGCTGCGCTTGGGTCGACACATATCCATGGTCCCGCTGGCGGTAGTATCTGGCTTCTCCTGCGGCATTGGCGCCCTGATGATGATCACCCAACTGCGCACCATCTTCGGGCTGAAGGCACCCGATGGCGGCTGGGCGGAATCCATGATCGGCCAATTCTTCCAAGTGGCGGTGCGCTTGGGCGACATGCAGTACATCCCCTTCATTTTGGCAGCCGTCGTCATCATCACCACCTCGCTAGCTGCTCGTTATGCACCCAAATGGCCCGCTCCCCTTATGGGTATTCTGGCTGCTGTAGGTGTGTATCACCTTTTTCACTGGCATCAGCAGGAAGTGGGGACGCTTCCGGTGGAGATTCCACCCTTCCAGGGCTTCCAATGGCTGGCAACGGATGTCTATACGGTGTTGCCTGCCGCCTTCGGCCTGGCCTTTGTGACCTCAGTAAACATCCTGTTGACGTCCCGCGTTGTGGAGCACTTCCGTGGACGCCACCGCCCCATGCGCAAGGGGGATGCCGATGCTGAGCTTGGAGCGTACGGCATTGCCAACATCGTGGGTGGCATGTTCGCGGCACCTATGAGCGTGGGCATTCCCGCGCGCAGCGTCGCCGCCATTCGCTGCGGCGCCACCACTCGGGTGGCAAACGTAATGCATTGCGTGTGTCTGATTCTGTTCCTTACCCTCGCGGGGAGTTTCGTGTCGCACGTTCCTATTCCAGCCCTAGCGGGAGTGACGGCCTGGATGGGCTTCTGCCTTCTGGACTGGAGCACCTGGCGGCGTCTGCCACGGATGCGCCGTTCTGACGCAGCTGCCTTCATCATCACCGCCTTTGGCGTGCTGATCACAAACGCAGTGTTCGCTGTCGCTGCTGGATGCTCAGTGTTCGGTGCACGGTATCTCATGGAGCGTTACCGGCACCGCAAGCAGACTGCGGATATCGCTGCAGACCCCGTAAAGATTGGTTCGCTCTCGTCCGCCAAGACTTCGGACTAACCCCAAAGTCCGCCTTGAGGAGAAGGCCGCCTTCCAGCGGCCTTCTCGCTTTCTTGGGCTCAGTCGCTGCTATGCCTGGACGGGGCGGCCCCAGTTAGGTTTACTGATATCTAAAGGATCATCGACACTGCGCATCCATGCGGCCAGCTTAGCCCGCAGTTCAGAAACCTTGCCGGCATGTTCGGGGAGACCGGCGAGGTTCCTGGTCTCCAGCGGGTCTTGCGTCAGGTGGAACAACTGTACGGTTTCCATCCCCTTCACGTGGTGGAGAATAAGCTTCCACTCCCTCGTCTTCACGCATCGCTGAAAGTCCCGGTACGCGGCAAAGATAGAGTCCCGAACCTCCTCACCGGTGTTCACCACTGGAACGAGGCTCATGCCCTCCACGGTGGTGGGTGCTTCCAATCCTGCCCATTCGCAGAGGGTTGGGAAAATGTCAGAGAGGTACACCATGGCGTCGCGGGTCTCTCCGGCTGGAATGCCTGGCCCTGCCATCACCAGCGGCACACGGATGCTGTGTTCGTACATGCTCTGCTTGCCTAGCAGGCCATGCTGGCCCACTGCCAGGCCATTGTCGCCCGCAAACACGATGACCGTATTCTTGCCCTGGCCGCTGGCCTGAAGCGCATCCAGCACGCGGCCGATCTGCGCGTCCACTTCTGAGATCATCGCGTAGTAGCCGGCAATTTCCTGCTTCACCACTTCCTGGGTACGGGGAAAGGGCCCCAGCATTTCGTCGCGGATCCGCATCTCGCCGTTGTCGAAGGGGTGTTCCGGAAGAAAGTTGACGGGTACTTCGATTTCGTGTGGAGGATACATGGCGAGGAACTCAGCGGGCGCCATGCGGGGGTCGTGCGGAGAGGTATAGGCCACATAGCACAAGAAGGGTTGGTCACCCTTCTGTTGGTTGAGGAACGAGATCGCCGCGTCGCTGAACATCTCGCTGGAAAACTTCTCGCCTACGCCACGGGATGACTGTGGATACTGGCCCGAGGGATCAAAGTTCGCGATGGGTACCTTCAGATGGTCGGACATACCGCCGAACATGATCTTTCCTCCGTCGTCGAAGCAGCGGGCATACAGGGCCGGGCCGTTGTGCCATTTGCCGGTGCCAAAGGTGCGATAACCCGCCTGGCGGAGAACCTCCGGGAAGAGATGAAAGGGTTTGGGCTCGCGGGACCGCTCACCATCCTTTTTAGGCCGCACAATGCTCTCGTCGATGTGGAAGAGGGTCTGCCCGGTAAGCAGCATGGCGCGGCTGGGCGCGCATACCGCAGGCACGGTTCCGCCCATGATGTGGGCATTCGTAAACGCGGTCCCTTGCTTAAGAAGGCGGTCGAGGTTGGGTGTCTTGACGGCAGGATTATTCAGGGATTGTAGCGTGTCGAATCGTTGATCGTCGGTAAACAGGAAAAGGATGTTCGGACGCGTAACGCCGCCACGGGGTCGGGAGCTGTCGCCTGCTGGAGAGCCACAGTTCATCGAACTGAAGCCAGCGCCTGCCAGGCCGCCTGCCGCTAACAAACTCCTCAGGAAGTGGCGTCGTGGATGGTTGCCGAACATGGTGCGCTCCTCGGGCTACGGTTGCATGGCAATCCTATCCCAGGCGGATGGGAAAATGCCAGCGGCCAAAGGCAGAGCCTGCAAGTCGGGATGGAAGGTGACGTTGCCGGGCGTGTGGGGCTCGCAAAACCCTACGAACTATGGTACTTTTCCCATAAGCGCAAAATGCCGGAGGTCTAACATGTCTCACTGTAGCCGTCGCCACTTTTTCAAGACCACAGCTGGTTTTGCCAGCGCTGCCGCACTTGGTGGCCTTATACCTGCTCCCCTGGCCGGACAGGCCAAGCGCAGCGCTACCGATTGGGTGACGCTAGGAGAGTCCAACGTTCAGGTGACCCGCCTAGCCTTCGGCACGGGCACCTTTGGCGGGCGGGTGCAGCGCGAACTGGGCCAGAAAGAGTTCACGAACCTGGTGCGCCATGCCTATGACCGGGGCGTTCGCTTCTTTGAGACGGCTGAATCCTATGGGGGCATGCACGGAATGCTCTCTGAGGCGCTTAAGGGCATTCCGCGCGATAGCTATCGGCTGATGACGAAAATGCGGTTGCGCCCGACAGAGCCGGTTCCGGCAACCATTGACCGCTTCCGCAAAGAGCTGAACTCAGAGTACTTCGATATCGTGCTATTGCACTGTGTGCGCACGCCGGATTGGTCAAAGACCTACGAACCTTTGCGCGACCAGTTCTCTGAGTTGAAGGGCAAGAAAGTGATGCTCTCCCATGGCGCATCCTGCCACGGACTAATGCCGATTCGCCAATTCCCCGGCAACAAGTGGCTGGACGTGGCGCTATGCCGGATCAACCATAACGGGACGAGGATGGATACGGTTCCCAGCGAGGGAAATACTCCAGGAGATGTGCCTGAGGTGACGGGCCACCTGGCGAAGATTCACGCGCAGGGGACGGGCGTGCTGGGGATGAAGCTGGTGGGTGAAGGACGATTCACTTCCGGTGAGGATCGCCAGAAGGCACTGAACTACGCATTTGGGACCGGATCAGTGGATGCGGTCACGATGGGCTTCAAGAACACCGCTGAGGTGGACGAAGCGATTGAACGAGTCAATCGCGCCCTAAACGCCTAGGCTGGTGCTTGTAGCTTCGTCATCGCCAGGGGAGAGGCATTCGGGTGAGCTGCTGGGCCGGTTACTCAGTGATGAGTGATCGCAGGTAGCGGATGCTCTGTTCCACCCAGGCGCGCTCCATAGCTGCAGTGGCATCGCCAGACTCCTGCTGGGGGACCCACAACTCCAGGATCACATTGGGTTTAACGCCTTCGCGCCGGAGCGCTGCCAGCAGGTCGGGTACATCCAGTTGACCCTCACCCGCGGGCGTTCCGGTAACTTCGAAGCCCATCGAGTGCCATATCCTGCGGACCTGGAAATCTTTCACATGCAGGCAGCTGGTATACCTTGCCAGGTGGCGTATCACTTCGGTGGTGCCCTCAGGGATTGACAGCGAATTCACCGTGTCCAGCGTCACCCTCAACCAAGGGGAGCCAATTGCGTCCAGCACTTGTGCCATTGTCAGGGCGGGCATGCGCGCGTTCTCAATGGCCAACGTGACCTTGGCGGCTTCCAGCAGCGGAAGCAGCATCCTAAGCTTTTCAGTGAAAGTATCCACGCTGGCTGCGGGACCTTCATACAAATCCACGGTGCGCAACAACGACGATCCCCAGCGGTTGCAGAGTTCCAGTTCGCGCGCGATGTTTGCGGGATCGAGACCTGTGGTGCCGCGCTCGAGGGTCATACCGAGAGACCGGGCGTGATGTCCAATCGTATCCTGCTCAACCCGTGACAGCGTACGATTCGGGCCAAACTGCACCACGCGCACTCCCAACCGGACGGCTTCATCTAGCAGTTGTAGGGGACTCATAGGTACGCGGGGCATGGCGCCTTCCACGCCCAGCGACCACATGTAGCAATAGGTTCCAATGCCCAACTGCATCGCAGGTTGCTCCAGACCTCGTATCTTAATCCTGTCCGCCACGGGCAATGATGGTGATCGCGACAATCAGAAGTGCGATGCCACCGATGGAGAAACGCCATGCTGCCGGTGGCGAACCCTTCCACTCACCGCTGAGGGCGCCCAGCAGATTGGAAGTGATGAGGCTCATCGACATGAATAGTGGCCATCCCACAATCCCCCCAAGAGAACCCAAGGCGGTGGCGCCCATCCCGTAGATGAGGAAGCTGGCAAAGCACAGGGCACCCATAAGACTGCCGTGGAACCAGTGGCTGGGGGCGGACCCGCGAAACTCGCTCCAGGTACGGTTACGGTTTAGCAGATAGATACAGTAACCTGCATTGGTAATCGTGCCTGCGGTGAGCGCCAGGGGCCAGATTGCGTTAGAGGCCATGGACGGCGAAGCTCCGAAGTGAATTGCCTGTGTCTGCAGGGGTTCCCCGAACACGAAGGTGAAGTTTAACATCGGCGAGAAGATTCCAGCCAGAATGCAGATCGCCAACGCACTTGCGAAGCTGGAGCCACCTGCGGCACCAGCCTGGGGGACACCCGCCGTACGCTCCCGCAAAATGCCTGCCCGTGCAAGCAGCACGATGCCGCACAGCACAATCGCGGTACCCGTCATCAAGGCCCTGCCCTGCGCGGTCCACAGCCGTTCCGGGTGCAGCATGATGAGTGGATAAAAGGTTCCGATAGGCGCCAGCAGGCCCAGGATTATCCCGTAGCCCACGGCCAGCCCCATGCGGTTGACTCCGATACCAAACAGCACGCTGCCAATTCCCCAGCCAAAGCCATAGCCCACCACGGTGAATAGCGTGGAGGGGGAGGCGCTGCTGTACAGCTCTGCCAGCCTGGGGATGGTGAATATGGCAAAGGTCCACGGAATCAGCAGTAGCCCGGAGAGGGTGTACACCAGCCAACTGGTTTCCCAGCTCCAGTGTTTCAGCAGCTTGATGGGCGCCACGAAGCTGCCATTGAAGATACCAGCGGTAAGTACACCGGTTAGCCCTGTTCCCAGATCTGGCGTCATTGAACCTCCCCCTCTTCATAAACGAGCCGGGCAACCGCTCAATGCCTCCTAGCCCACAGGCATCACCTGGTTGTGCGCGGCGGATCTATAGCAACCAAATACCAGCTTGACGGTCTTCAGGTTGTCGTCGCCGGTGGTCTCCGCAGGTGCGTCGCCCCGCAGCCCAGCCGCCAGATTCGCCTGGCAGGCGACGATGCTGGAATGGATTACGTCGTAGGCAGGGTCAGCCCATGGATACCGGGGAGGCGGCACCCGGCGGATGTGGGTACCCTCGCGGGTGGTCACCCGAAGCCAGTGGTCAAGCTGGAGTTCTAGGGAGCCTTCGCTGGCCTCAATGAAAATCTGGGTTTCGGGGAAGCGGTCGCGCTCCAGATAGTTCTCCGCATAGGCCATCTGCACCAGCACCGCCATCCCATTTTGCATTTTCAAGTGGATGGTAGAAACGTCCTCACCCTTGATGTCGGCATGGACGCGCTGATTCTGGCAATAGACGGTTTCTGCCTCGCCGAACAAATAGCGGGCGACGTCCAGGGTGTGGCTGCCAAGGTCCGTGATGATGAACTGTTCCAGTTCCTTTAGGAAGGGCTGGTTGGCGAAGACCGGGAAGCCGGAGATCATGTCAATCCGCGCGCGGAAGGGGGTTCCAATCAAGCCACTCCGCAGCACGTTACCAAGTTCGCGAATGGAAGGCTGCCAGCGCCAGTTCTCGTTCACCAGAAGGGGGTTGCCCGCCTTCCGGCAAGCCTCCACCATGGAGTGGGCTTCTTCCAGGGTGGTGGCCAGAGGCTTCTGGCACACCACAGGTTTGCAGTGCCGCGCGGCCAGCTCTACCAGCGGGCCGTGGGTTTCCACCGCCGTGATGATGTCAACGAAGTCAACATCTTCGGCCTCAAGCATCTCCTCAGGACTTGTATAGATGGCGGGGATGCCAAATTCAGCTGCCAGAGCTTCGGCCTTCCCTCGGCTACGATTGCAGATAGCCACGCACTCAGTGCCGCCTGCCTCACGCCACCCGGCAAGTTGAAATCGAGCCCAGAACCCGGCACCGATCGCGGCAAACCGAAGATTGCGCATGGGGAAGTTCCTTTCACGGCTTGGGGTGAGAAGGCCGTCGGCCATAGCTCAAGTGCCGCTTGGATGGCCTAGATATACTCATCACACCAGTTGATGCATGTCAAGAGCGTTGTCCTAAAGGCCACCAGACAGAGGCCATTTTGCTTATGGGTGACATTCGAACTATTTATTCATCCAGATCGTTCTTGGGCAGTACTGGCACTGGTTCAGACTTGAGTTCCAGGAAACGCTTGAAAAAGGTCACTTCCCATGGCATCCTTGGCGTGAACAGGCTAAACAGCCCAAAGTATTGTTTCATTCCCGTGTGACGTTGCATCCAAAGCATGACGAGTGTGGTCGGATGCGGTGACCTCGGAACCTATGGCAACGTTTCTGATTTGGCGCCTTCGCGATACCCAGCAGGACAAGTTCCGCTGGGCTCCCCAGCAGTCCACCCCTACTTTTCCCCTAAAGCTTTCTGACTACCGCGAAGACGGTCTTGTGGATGCGGACAGTGTCTACGAAGTCTGGCATCGCTTGCGCAAGGAGAATCGTGATCTGCGGGTAGGCGACGTGGTGGTGGACGAGAATGGGAAGGTTTCCATCTGTAAGTACATCGGAATGGAGCCGGCGGAGTGGATTGTTACCGATATGGAACCACAAGCAGCGAAGGAAACCCCCGTTGCCCAGCAGGAATACCTTGCATGAGCGTACGCACTCTGGTGATCAATCCCCCTAGTGAGGGCGAGGATGCGGCTGAGCGAGCCTCGAAGAATGGAAAGGGTTGCAGTATCCCCTCCGATAGGTTGGCGCCCATGGATCTAGAGCGTTATCGAGCCCGAGTGCTCTACAGTTTTACTCTGGTGGCCTACCTGCCAGAGCCTCTGGGATCATTCTTCGACGACTTAAGCCGTCAACTTGTGCCTGGATGTAAACCCCGGTCGCACATCACGCTGCTGCCGCCCCGGCATTTATCCGGCACTGTTGATGAGGCAAAGGCGACGCTCAGTCGCGTGCTTGCCTCGTTGCCCTCATTCGAATTGGAAATCACTACCATTGAGATGTTTGATGCCACAGCGGTGATTTACGCCGATATCGGAAGCGGGCGCGATCATCTGCTTGAGGTCCATGGGCGTCTGAATGTTGGCGAACTATCGTTTCATGAGCAGTTTGCATACCACCCCCACGTGACCTTGGCCATCCACACGGAAGTTGGCCGGATTCAGGACCTTTTCCAGGAGGCCAAGCTGGAATGGGCCGCCTACCAGGGTCCGCGCCGGTTTTTGGTGGACGAATTGCACTTCGTACACAATGAGGCGCTGGACCGCTGGGCGGACGTGGCGTCATTCCAACTGGAAGCACCCGCAGGCGTGCGGCGTTAGCTGCAGTCTACTCAATACGAATCCAGAAGCTCTCCTTCCAAACTCCATGAGCCGGGGCCTCGGGCAACGGCGGGTACTTTCCCTCGGCCGCCAGGTTCAACTGGTTGGTAGCTCCCGTCATTGGTTCGAAGCAGATGAACTCCTGGCCGCGTGGGGCATACACCACCGCCACGGGGTAGCGAGGTCCGTAAACCACCGATAGCCTGCGTCCGCCTCCGCTCACTGAAAACGTGGCCATCTGGCTTTCATCGCGCACCAGGTCTTCAAAGATGTTATCGAGTACGTGATCCTTCAGGCTCAAGGGTTCTGAAGCGGCGAAAGGCTCAGTCTCGCCCGTGGGCGTGAGCTTGTCGCTTAGGACCGTCTTCTTGCGGGCGGGGAGCGTGGCGAACCATTGATCGCGGGGAACGCCTGGTAGCTGGAAGTAAGGATGGTAGCCGATGGCCACGGGCATCGGATCCACGGCGTAGTTCTCGATGATCGTTTCCACCTCGAGGGCTCCGCCACGCAGCCGGTAGGTGAGAAAGAGGCTATGGGCGAAGGGCCACTGCGCCATCAGGTCGGGATACCGCCAGAACTCAAGGCGGCAGGTGGCCTCGGCGAGATTCTCGGATGCTTCCACGTGCATCACTTCCCACGCGTCGCTAAATGCAAGAAGGCCATGGATGGGCAACCCGTTTGCATCCTTGCGCAGGTTGCCAATTTCCTCCTTCAGCGGGTAAGTGCGGCCATTGGCAGGGAAGGAACTGGGCAGAAGTCTGTTCGCCCACGGGGCCAGAAGCGGATTGCCGCAAAGCCGTTTCCGCTGTTTCACCTCGGCGGGCGACAATCCGCCCGTGAACATGTAGTTCTTCCCTTGGAGCGAAAACTCCAGAGCGTTGTTGCCCACCGAGGGCGCAATCAGCGCTTGCAGCCCTCTGGGTTCGTCTCGCAGGCGCAGCAACTGCATTCCGTCAAGGGTGATGGTATCGGCGATGAAGTGAGCCATTGTGCCCGATTCTCTCATAGGAATCCCCGCTTTGTGGCTGGTGTCCCATGAAAAGCCGATACCTGGCAGCCGTTCCACTCATCTATACAGATGTTCGCCCTGGAATCGTGGCAGTTCGCCGTTTTTCGGTTTCGCTACAATGGAATCAGGGTGATACTGTTCTGAGGAGTACACGAATGATCAATCTGACCGATACCGCAATCGAAAAGGTCCGCTCCATTATCGACACCCAAGAGCCAAAACCGGCAGGCCTGCGGATCTCCGTCGTGGGTGGCGGATGTTCCGGCTTTTCTTACTCCATGGCCTTTGAGAACAGCCCTGGCATGTTGGACAAGGTGTATGACTTCAGTGGCCTGCGCGTGTTCGTTGACCAGGCGAGCCTACTGTACCTGGAAGGTGCCCAAGTGGACTACGTGGAGACGATGGAAGGTTCCGGCTTTAAATTTGAGAACCCCAACGTGAAGTCCACCTGCGGCTGTGGCAGTTCCTTCAGCGCCTAGGCGGTTTCCCGTTTCCACTCTTCGTTCCAAGTAGTGAAGGGCTTCACGCCGGGCGGCATTGGTTTCGCGCTGCCGCCCGCGCTGCTGCCAGCCTCAATCGCGATTCAGGCCAGTCACCCGCCACAGCGGTTTCTGCTGTTCAGCGGGTTCCTGCTGGTAGAGCTGTTCGGTTCGCGCTGGATCGTAGTCCCGCCATAGCCAAGCCAGCGACCGTGGCAGTTCGGCATTCCCATGTGCCTGATTATGGGTGCCGTTGCCCCAGCTGAGGTGGTAGTCGTAGCCCATCATCTTGAGGGAGTTGGCCATTTGCAGGTTTTGCAGCGGCCAGCTTCCATGGGTATTTTCCAAATCCTCCAAACCATCCTGTAGCCAGACGCGGAGGTTTCGCTTGTCCTCTTTGCGGATCTTGAACGGATAGACATTGCCGCCCTCCAACTCACCGGGACGCCACTGGATGCTGGTGAAGCTGCCAATCAACGAGTGGACACGGCTGAACTGGTCGGGCTGCTGCCAGGCCACATTGAAGGCGCAGATACCCCCGGAGGACACGCCCGCAATCGCCCGGCTGTAGCTATCCTTGCGGATGGAGTACGCCGCCTGCACTTCCGGCAGTAGTTCATCCCGCAGGAACCGGGCGTAGGTATCGTCCACCGTGTCGTACTGGACGCTGCGCATCCGGCGTTCACCCAGCATGGCGGGGGCGATGAAAACGTGGATGCTAATGGGCATCGCACCCTGATGGATGAGGTTGTCGATGACGTTCAGCGTACGCGCATTCCCATTGCGTTGGATGTGGTTCTGGCCATCCTGCCAAACCATCAATGCGGCAGGCTGGGCGCGGTTGTACTGCGCAGGGACGTAAACCCAATACTCGCTCACGGCCCCGCCATAGATGCTAGAGGTATGCAGCTTCTTTTCCGTTAACTCACCCTGCGGCGCGCCGGGTTGCGGATAGCATCTGGGAAGATAGGCGGGTACATCATTGCGCCCTCCAAAACGCCGGCTGCCTACCTCGTAGTGGAACTGGTGGGAGGTTCCTACGGCAAGCCGCTGATGGATCGCCCACAAGTCACTGCCGTCAACGCGCTGCAATTCAGCACGACGCTGGCCATCCACGTACAGCACAGGCTGTCCGGCGGAACGCACGGCGAACACGAATTCGCCGCCCTCACTGGCATAAGCGGTGCCATCAGCAAGGCGTGCTTCCTCTAACTTCGCCTCTATGGCCTCCCGCAGGGCACGGCTGCCCGGCTGGCTCTTGGCCAAATCCACCAGCGGTTCCGCAGCTGCAAGCGATGCTGCCAACAAAGCCCAAAAGAGAGGCATCCAGAGTAAACGCATGGCGAAAGAATATCACGCCGACTGCCGGAAGCGAGTGTCCAACTGGGCGCGGAACGCTGCCAGACTAGAACCCACCTCCGAGTGGTCATCCACGCGGACGACGCCGCTGACAAGAGCGCAATTGTGGGGGGACCCTGCTAAGCAGGCTTCTCATGTCCCTCGGCCTGCAGTGCGTCCACGATGCGACGCACTTCCGCCGCCATGGCTTCCACTTGGGCATCGGCTTCCTCGCGAATGAGGCTGCCTTCTTTGGCAGACTTCTCCAGGGCGGCACTGATCTGCTGTAGACGCGTGGCGCCAATGTAGCCGCTGGAGCCTTTGATGGTGTGCGCTTCGTTATACACCGTGTTCGTGTCACTCGCCTGCAGAGCATCACGAATCGACTGCAGGCGGACCTCCACGTCATCCAGGGCGGGCCACACCATATGGCTGTATATATTCACCGCGGATCCCTGGGTTAGCTTCTCGAAGGTGGCAATCACCTTAGGGTCTAGCGAGGGCTCTTGCCCGCTAGACGCGACGGCGGGGACCTCCACCGGGGCGATGCTGGTGGTCTCGGGCTCTGGCACGCAATGCTTCACGAGTACGTCGCGCAGCCGCGTGGCCTGCATCGGCAGCAATAAAAACTCGTCGACCCCGGCCTCTCTCATCGTTTCTTCCAGGCGGGGACTCATGTTCCGGACCATCGCCACCACAGAAGTCCGATGCAGCTTGCCTGCTTCCTGTTTGCGCAGGCGGCGGACAAATCCGATGGCGTCGAACTTGGGGTTCTCCACGTCCAGCAGCAGCACTGAGTACCGGCGTGACCGCATCAGGCTCTCGCAGTAGTCCTCGGTGCTGGCAATCTCGCCACGGTATCCAAGGCTGGAGAGCAGATAGGTAGTGAGCCGCTGGTGGACCCAGTCCGTCTGGGAGATCAGGATTCGGCCACGGGAATCGATTTCCGCCTCACGAGGAGCCTGCGACAGCTGCGCGGCCTCCAGGCTCTCCTCCAGCGGCAGATTTGGGGTGTACTCGCGGATGGCCTTCATGACGGCACCTTGCAGCTGGTTAGATCGCAAGGGCTTAGTGAGCACATCGGAAACCATGAGGTCCTTCAGTACCGCACGGTAACCGCTGTGGTGATACGGCGCTATCAGAATGAGGCGAATCTCCACATTGGAGGTGAGCCGGTTGAGCCCAGCCACAGTTCCATCCGGCGCAGCGGCAAGGGCCTCGGCCTCCGCCACCAGAACGCGAACCGCAGGCCCGGAGGTGGGCTTGCGCAGCAGAGCGCGCATCGCTTCGCTAGGGTCAGTAGGAGTTTGCACCTGCATGCCCCAGGAGCCCATTTGGCGGCAAAGTGCACTGCGCAGGTGCGGGTTGGTGGCGTAGACGAACATCGAGCGTCCCTGCAGTTTTGCAAAGTCGTCCCGCACCGTGTCTTCAGGCGGCAATCCAAAGTCTGCGGTGAACCAGAAGGTAGCGCCTTCGCCAGGGTCAGAGTTCACGCCAATCTGGCCACCCATCAGGCCCACAAGTTCCTGGCAAATCGCCAGACCGAGACCGGTACCGCCAAATTTCCGGCTGTTGGATTCATCCACTTGGTAGAAGGGCTTAAAGATGTGCGGTTGCCGGTCTGGGGAAATGCCCACGCCGGAATCAGCAATCTCAAAGTGGAGCTTTGCAGTCCTTCCGTCCTGTTCGATCAAGGCGATGAAGATCTGGATCTGTCCTTCACTGGTGAATTTCAGAGCGTTGCTCACTAGGTGGTTCAGTACCTGGCGGAGGCGCTGCACGTCGCCCACGACATCGGACGGCACATCCTGGTCGAACTGGCAGAATAACTCGATATTCTTCAGTTCTGCCCGTTCAGCGTAGGATTCCACCAGCTCATCCATGAGTTGTTGAAGGTGAAAGCGCTCCACCTCCAACTCCAGTGTGCGGCTTTCAATCTTTGAGTAATCCAGGATCTCAGAGAGAATCTCCATGAGCGCGACACCGGAATTGCGGGCAATTTCCGCATACTCGCGCTGGTCCTTCTGAAGTTCCGTCTCTAGTAGCATGCCCAGCATGCCTACCATGCCGTTCATGGGGGTGCGGATTTCGTGGCTCATGTTGGCCAGGAACTGCGTCTTAGCCTCGATGGCCTTCATCGCCTCGTCGCGGGCGGACATCAGCTGCTGCGCCAAGTGGGTGAGGGACGCCGCCTGACGCTCGGCTTGCTCGCGCGCTTCCTGGAGTTCAGCGATGTAGTGCTCGCGGTCGTCCTTAAGGAGCTTTCTGGCGGTTACGTCATTCAATGATCCATAAACGGCGACGCCGTGCTCGCGCGGAAGGTTCATGTCACGGCGGGCGTGAAACTCACACCAGGTGACGCCTCCGTTAGACCGCAGCAGGCGCAGGTCCATGCGCATGACGGGGCGCTCGCCCTCCACGAGGCGCTCAAACTCTTCCACGAAGGCTGGCGCGTCGGCGTGGTCAATGAACTCCAGCAGAGACTTGTTCATTGACTCTTCGGCGTTGAAGCCGGAGAACTCCTCCCAGGCGTCGTTGATGTAGCTGATGCGGCCTGCCTCATCCAATTGGAATACGGCGGTGCGCAGCATGGACAATAACGTATCCTGGCTGCTTGCGGCCGAAGCGGGTGCGGGTTCGGGGTCTTTGGGGAGCCGCAGGCGTAACATGGCCAGAAGCGGTCTGGTTCCCGCAACAATGCCCTCGGACGCGAGGACGGCTTTCGGGCCGGATTCACTTCCTAGCCAGGTGAGATGCAACTCTCTGATGGAGGCGTTTCTTTGGAAGGTGGCGCTAAGGAATCCGCTGATCTCCTCAGATTCCACCACAGGGAGGATCTCCCCTAGGGGGCGCCCAATGAGTTGCCCGGCACTCTTGCCAAAGTGGAACGCGGCGGCCTCACTCAGGTGATAAATCACGCCAGAGGCGTCCACCAAGCAGGTAATGTCGTCCCACACAGGGCGCTGGCCCCGGCGGGTACCGGAGGATCCCTGTTCGTGGGAGGTTCCTGATGGCAAGGCGAGTTGAGGCAGTATTCCAGTCACGAAGGACCTAACCTGACATGCTGATGCACAATCACAGCGAGCGAGACGCCGCACAGAAGCGTCCCGTCATGCCCTACCCTATTGTGCGTCCGAACCTTCTCAAAGTGTAGAAAAAGGAAGGCGAAGCAGGGGGAAGTGCTGGGTATGTTTCGCCTCATCTTCGCACACAAAGCATTCAGAGTCCTAGGTATACTCGCGCGGTGCGGCAAGTTTGGTACCAGCCGTTCCTTCCTCTACCTCGTGTGAACTCACCTCAGGGGACGCTTTCCGCCAGCAACTCAGCCCCGCGCTGCCAGTTACATGGACAAAGGCTGTCGGTTTGCAGCGCATCCAGAACCCGCAGCACTTCTTCGGGATTCCGCCCTACCCGCGAATCGGTGACCATGCAGAAACGGATAGTGCCTCCGGGGTCCACGATATAGACGGCCCGTTGGGCGACACCGATGTCGGAGTCCAGGATTCCTAGGGCCGTGGTTAGCTCTCGCTTGGTGTCGGACAGCATGGGGTATGGCAGATCATGGAGGTCTGAGTGGTTTGTCCGCCAGGCGTGGTGGACGAACTGGGAATCGGTGCTGACGCCCAGCAACTGCGCTTCGCGGTCAACGAAGTGGTCGTGCAGTGCCGCGAAGCCGACAAGTTCAGTAGGGCAAACGAAGGTGAAGTCCATGGGCCAGAAGAAGATTACTTTCCACTGCCCAGGGAAGTCGCTACTGGAAACGGTACGGAAGGCCTTGCTGCGCTCCAGATGCACGCAGGCCTCAAGAGAGTAGGCAGGGAACTGCTGTCCAATCCCAATCATGATCGTGAACTCCTTGTGCGTCGAACGCGGGCGCACGATGCAACGCGCTCCCGCTTAGCTCTTCGGCAGAAATGGAGACGAATTGGGGGATTTATAGCGACCGCGCGTAGCCCTCACCGATGGGCCTAGCGAGTAGGAATGGGTGGTCACACGAATTCAGTATAGGGGTTCGCGGTTATGTCACGGAGGCGGGCCATCTCGCGCTCAATCTGGTGGGTAACGCGCGCCTCAGAGAATTCGGCGGCAACGCGAATGGCGTTCTTGATGGCGTTCGGGTTAGAACGACCGTGGCAGACGATCGTGCAGCCCTGGACTCCCAGCAAGGGTGCGCCTCCGTACTCAGAGTAGTCCAGCCGCTTTTTGAAGTCAGCAAACGCGGGGCGTGCGAGGATATAGCCAATCTTGCGGGTAACTGTGGCCTCGAGGGAGCCACGCAAGATGTGACGGATGGTCTCCACCAGGCCTTCGCTCACCTTCAGTGCAACATTGCCGATGAAGCCGTCGCATACCACCACCTCCACGTTCCCGCTGTAGAGGTCACGTCCCTCTACATTGCCGATGAAGTTGATAGGTAGTTCCTTCAGTAAGGGCGTGGTGGCCTTGGTGAGTTCGTTGCCCTTGTGCTCCTCTTCGCCAATGGAGAGGATACCTACGCGTGGGGATGCATAGCCGAAAATGGCGCGCACATAGATCTCGCCCATAAGGGCGAATTGGGCCAGCATGTTGGGGGTGCAATCCACATTGGCACCCACGTCGGCCATTACCGCAGGGTGGTCAGGCCCCTTTGCGGTAGGAAAGACGGAGGCCAGGGCGGGCCGTTCAACCCCAGGGATGGGGCGGAGGACCATCTTGGCAGTGGCCATCACGGCACCCGTGTTGCCCGCAGACACCACTCCATCTGCCTCGCCATCGCGAACCATGCGGCAAGCTACGCGGATAGAGCTGTCCTTCTTGGTCCGCACGGCCTTGGCAGCGCTATCGTGCATGGTGATTACCTCACTGGCATGAACGATACGGATAGGCAGAGAGGCGCTGCCAGGAATGGCCTTGAGTTTCTCGCGCAGTAGCGCTTCCTGGCCGACCAGAATCACCTCATGGCCAAACTCACGGGCAGCAGCCACAGCCCCCTGCACTTCAGAGTCAGGAGCATGGTCACCGCCCATGGCGTCCACTGCAATTCGTTTCATAGCAGGCACTTAGCGAACTGGCGCGATGTCGCTTGGCTGGCGGAAGGCTATGCCTCCGCTACCTCAATCACTTCCCGGCCCTTGTAAAAGCCACAATGCGGACAGGCGCGGTGGGGCAGCTTGCGGCCCCCACAGTTCGGACACTCAGTAAGTCCTTTGGCACTCAAGAAATCATGAGCACGGCGGGTAGAAGTGCGGCGCTTGGAATGGCGTCTTTTCGGATTTGGCATCGTATCTCCTCACGGTGCGGGCAGTGCCTGAATTGCAGGCAAACCCGCCCGAAAATCTCACTCGTCCAAAGGGCTCATCGCCCCGGACACAAAGGGAAACGCACAGGCGATTCCCACTAGTCCCGCCCCGTCGCGCTCTTCGGCCGAAACCCGGCCAGAGCGTTCCATCGCGGATCTCCCGTTCCTGAATCGTCCACTTGCGGCAGCACGGGACCCTTGCCGCAGTCTGGGTCGCATACCCGCCGCATCGGGAGGTCCAGCAGGATTTGCTCCCGTAGCAGGTCCGCCAGGTTCAATCCGTCGTCCTGGTAAAACGCAAGATCAATTTCCCCAGCGCCCACTTCGCGCTCATCCTCCTTAGGGCTCGCGTCCTCGGGTAGATACGAGAGATCGAAGGTGAGTTGCAGTGGGTGGCGAATCCCTTCCAGGCAGCGGTCGCAAGGGTACGACACCGTCGTCGAGAGCGAACCGCGAACCAGGATTTCCCGGGTAGCCGCGCGGAAGTGAACCACCCCGTCCGCGCGAACGGCCTCGTCCTGAGCGAACGGGTCGCCGGGCAAGGCAAGCGCGCCGGGGTTGATCTCCAGATGGAACTCAAAATCCCGCTGCTGGAGATCGCTGATTCTGACAAACATTGCGGACGAAGCCGGAAGACAGGCCCAGTCTCTTAGTATACGGGACTTTTCCCACTCTGTGCTTGCTGTTGATACCCGGAAGGCAGGCGCGCCTTAGCAGTGCTAGCCACCGGCCTAGTGGGCTACTGAGCGCATCAGTGCAACTGCAGCACGGCTGAGCCCAGCAGGTACACCATCACGGGAATGATCACCAGGGCGATTAGGTCAAGAGCAATGCCGGCGCGAAACATTCCTGGGATTGTGATCCAACCGCTAGAAAACACGATCGCATTCGGCGGGGTGGCTACGGGCAGCATGAACGCGAACGAGGCAATGATGGTTGCCGGAATCATCAATAGGTAGGGATGGACGTTCAACTGGACAGCCGCCTCGGCCAGGATGGGCATCATCATTAGAACGGTGGCCACATTGGAGGTCATTTCGGTCATCAGTACGGCCGCAACGCAGGCAATTGGGAATAGTACCCAAACGGGCATTCCTTTCAAGGTGCTGATGCCGCCGCCTATCCAAGCAGCCAACCCTGAAACCTCGAGGCCCTGCGCTAGCGCGAAGCCGCCCCCAAAGAGCAGGACGACGCCCCATGGCACACCATGCTGGATGGTATGCCAGTCAATCAGCACTCGCCGTTCCGCAGGCGCATCGCCGCCGCGGCCACCCACGGGCCAGATACACAGCACGATGGCGAAGAACATGGCCACCGTAGCGTCGTGCAGGAAATCGGGAAAGGGAAGCAAGTTGCTCCATCCCGCCAAACGAAAGGAACCCATCACGACATCTTCGCGGAATATCCACAGAAAAGCGGTGCTGCTGGCCACGGCCAGGACGCGCTTCTCCTGCGGCTTCAGCGGACCCAGCGCGGCCAGTTCATCGTCAATCACACTTGCGCCGGCGGCGAAACGGATCCGGGAGACGGGAAACTCCGCGCCGAATCGGCACAGATACCACCAGGTGATGGGCAGGAATACGATCACCAGAGGGAAGCCAATGAGAAACCAGTCGAGGAAGGAGATGGGCTGTAGTTCCGGGAATCGCTGACTGGCGAAACCGACGAAGGCTACGTTTGTGGGAGTACCAATGAGGGTGCCTACCCCTCCAATACTGGCGGCGTAAGCGACTCCCAGCAACAAAACGGAGCCAAAAGTGCGGCGGACTGCGGCGGGCGCGCGGGAATCCTCGACGCCTTGGATGGTGGCCGATTCCGCCAGTTGATTCACCACGGCCATGGTGACCGGGAGAAACATCATGGTGGTGGCTGTGTTGGAGATCCACATCGAAAGGAATGCGGTGCTAGCCATGAAGCCCAGGATGAGGCGTTCGGTGTTTGTGCCGATACGCCGGATGGTGAGCAGGGCGATCCTTTTGTGGAGGTCCCAGCGCTCCATCGCCAGTGCAATCACGAAGCCGCCGATATAGAGGTAAACCAAGTGATTGGAATAGTTTGCTGCTACCGGCTGGCTCTTCATGATGCCCAATAAGGGAAACAACGCCAGTGGTAACAACGCAGTAACTGCAATGGGAACGGCTTCAGTGATCCACCAGATGGCCATGAGCGCGGCAACGGCGGCCATGCGCATGCCAACTGGACTAAGTCCCTCAGGCGGGGGAATCACCAGGAAGAGGAAGAAGGCTCCCGCGCCAATCCAGAGGCCAATGGTCTTGATGTTCAATCTGAGGCTAAGGCTAAGGAATTGTGGTGGGCGCTGTCAAGGGTTTGGGATGGGAGTCTGCATTGCGTTGATGTTGGAGTGAACCAGATGAAGCCGCGACGCATCAGGGAGCTATGGCTTTCGGGCGCTTGGTGAAACGTCGTAGGATAGCGGGCATGCATGGTTGGCCACGATGGCTCGTCTCGGCGCTAGTTCTTGTCACTGCCGGGGCTTGGCTCGCCGAAGCGCAGTTTCAGCCGTCGCAGTGGTTTGGCGAAGAACGGGGCGCACGAAACCGAAGCGCTGGTGGCCAGCGTTGGGCTCAGTATGAGGGGGAGATGCAGTCCCCGGTAGATGACCCTCCCGACGCCTGGGAGGAAACGGAGTTTGCCTTTGCCCGCTTGCGCTTCCGTTCACAGCGCGCGCGAGGCTGGTACTTGCCGTGGGGCATCGACGCGAATCAGGCTGACCGCCTTTTCTCCAAAGTGCTGCGACGCTTGACGCGCATCCATGCCCGATCCGTAGAGCATATTGTGGATGTGGATAGCGATGAGATGTTTGCATGGCCGTTCCTCTATGCGGTGTCTGTGGGAGACTTTGAGATCACCGATGCGCAGGCCGCCCGCCTCCGCGAATACCTGAACCGTGGCGGCTTTCTGATGGTGGACGACTTCCATGGTGAGTCTGAGTGGGACGAGTTTTCACGGGTGCTCTACCAGATACTGCCCGATGCGGAGGTGGTGGAACTGCCCGACGATCATCCGATCTTCCATACCGTCTTCGACCTAAAGCAACGGGTGCAGATTCCAGGGCTGAACGTGGTGCGCGGCCGTGGCTACGAACGGGGCGGAGTGAATCCTCACTGGAGAGCCGCCGTGGATGACAAGGGGCGTGTGTTGGTGGCGATGTGCTTCAACATGGATGTTGGCGATGCCTGGGAATGGGCTGATTCGCCGGAGTACCCTGAAGAATACGCCACGATGGCCTACAAGTTGGGGATTAACTACGTGGTATACGCGATGACTCACTAGTGGAAGCATTTTCCTGTTCAAGGGACGACCAGCACATCCCCATGGCTGTAGCGCAGTGAAGTCCTGGGCGTTCCGCGAGGGTAATGTCTACCGCGTTCCGAAACAACTTCCAGCACGGATTGAAGAGAGTGGAATTACTCGCCGCTGGAGCGGTCAAGTGCCTTGGAATCGAAGATGTCGCGGATGCGGAAGCCGGTGATCAGGAATGCCACGAAACCGGAAATCACCAGGGGTACCGTGATGACGGCGAATACGACGGTGGCCAGGCCAGTCGCGGTGTTCTTGTCGACGTCGAAAAGACTGAGCCCCAGCACCAGCACTGCCTGCGAGACTCCAACATTGCCTGGCCCCTGCGGGATCACCGTGCCCAACCGCAGGATGATCAGTACGGTGGTGGCCGCGAAGAACGAGAGCGGCACACCATAGCCGTGCGCCAGCGCGTAAACAGGCACCACTTGGAAGGCAAGGTAGAAGAAGCTTAATAGCACGCCCAGGAATAAACTGCGGGGCCGGGCGAGGGCATTAAAGCCCAGGAGGAAGGTGGCGAACTTGCGCATCTTCCGGCCGGCGCGGGCCAGCCGGATGGCCATCCCCCGGCTGAACATCAACAGCACCAGGAGGGTCGCCAGCACGGCGATGAGGCCTGCCAGTGCCTGCGCGCCAACAATAACCCGCGGGGGAAGGTCAATCACGCTGATGGTGACGGCGAAGAAGGTAAGCAACCAAACGCCGTCGATGACACGCTCCATCACAACAGAACAGAAAACCAGGCTCAGCCGGATTCGCGCCCACTTGGCAATCAGTAAGGGACGCAAGATCTCTCCAGGCCGCATGGGCAGCACTTCGTTCAGAAAGATTCCCACATAGACAGCGCGGGTGGCGCGCAGGATGCCAGCGTTGCCCACAGGCCGCAACAGGGCGGACCAACGCCAGCCTTGCATAAAGTAGGTGGCAATCTCAAAGAACACGCCGATCGCCACCCAGTGCCAATCCACCTTCAGAAGCTTGGGGAGCTCCTCGGCCCATGGATAACCCCAATAGACCCACACCAGGCAGCCAATGGACAGTGCATAGCCCACAACGGGCACCACCCAGGAGCGGGGCTTGGTGCTTTGCGCGATTTCTTGCGACGGACTATCGGGAGGAAATGCCATTCGGCTGACTGCTTCTTATTCTATCGGCAGACGCCGCATGCCTTGAAACAAAGGTCTGGGCGCGGAACCAGGTAACGGATCACCACGGAACGCCTGGCACGGCAGGCCGCTGGAGAGAGTGGCCAAAACTAGCTCTTCAGCTCCCGGAATGCATCTTCGATTTCCGTCCGCGCCGTAGCGGAGACCGGCAGCAGTGGCAGACGAGGAGGGCCTCCGTAGTAGCCATTGAGGTCCATGGCATGCTTAAGGCCTGGGATGCCGTACTTGGTGGTAACGAGGCGGGCTGCCGTACGGATGCGATCCTGCCAGTCAGCAGCGGCCTCATATTGGCGCGTACGGAATGCTTCCCAGATACACACAGCGGCATAGGGCGCCGCATTGGCGAAGGCGAGAATCGCGCCACAGGCCCCCATTAGAAGAGAGGGGTAAAGTGTGGGGGCAGAACCCACCAGCACCTGGAAGCCCGGCTTGCATTCCGCGACCAGTCGCATCACCTTCTCCATACTGCCGCTGGATTCCTTGATGCCCAGGAGATTGGGGTGCTGGCTGAGCTGGATGACCGCTTCCGGGCTAATGTCCAGCATGGTGGCCTGCGGGAAATTGTAGATCAGTACCGGTAGCGGCGAGCTATCCGCCACTGCGCGAAAGTAGGTGACTTGGGCTTCGGTGCTGTTCAGCAGGCTTCGGTAGTAGTGGGGAGTGCGCACCATGGCTACGTGGTAGCCTGCAGTGGCGGCCTCACGAGTTAACTGCAGGGTCTCCCGGACGCTCTCCACGCCGGTGCCAGCAATCAGTGTGCGGCCCTCGGCGGCTGACTCCGCCACCATTCCCCAAAGCCGCACCTTTTCCTCATGAGAAAGCATGACGCTCTCGCCCGTGGATCCACCCACCACATAGCCGCCCAAGGCCAAGCGGTTCAGTTTCTCGACGTTGTGTTTCACCTTGGAGGGATAGATATCCCCATCATGGCTAAAGGGCGTGGCAAGCGGCGGAAAGATGCCTTGCAAGCGAATCATCAATATCCTCAGATGGGCGGAAACTACCCTGGGGTGGGCGAATGGGAATGGGCCAGCAAGCGGCATGAGACACCGCTTGCTGGAAGGAATGATGCGGGAACGGTCCGCGCGACTAGACGTTCAGGAAGATGATCACCAGCGTGTAAAGAGCTAGTGACTCAATCAGCGCGAGGCCCAGGATGAGGGCGAAGCGGATGCCGCCCGCAGCTCCAGGATTGCGGGCCAAGCCCTCACAGGCGGCCGCGGTGGCTCGTCCTTGGGCCAAGCCGCACCCTACTGAGGCGATTGCCATCGCGAATACTGCGGCCACCACGGGCCAGTTCACTGCGCCCGCTGCCGCTGCCTCCTGCGCAAATGCGGGAATTGCCAGCCCTAGAGTGAGGAGGCCAAGCATCAACTGTTTCTTCATTTCGGATCTGCTCCTTGCATTCCTGGCAGCGGGCACCCGTGCCCCTTTCTCTTGGAAACACGGCTTATGGCCCACTGGTAAACGTTATGAGAGTATCAAAAACCGCTGGTCATGAGGACGAGTCTAGTGCGATCGGTCCGCCTGCTATGCAAGCGCAAGCCTCCCGCCCAGGCTAATGCTCGTGCGACACCATCTGTCCGAGGTAAACCATCGACAGAAGGGTGAAGATGTAGGCCTGCAGGAACGCAACAAAGGTATGCAGACCCATGAAAATGATTGGAATTCCAATCGGCACCAGTCCGAGGAACACCAGAAATACCATCTCGCCTGCGAACATGTTGGCATAGAGACGGACGGTGAGTGAAAGCAGCCGCGAGGAGTGGCTGAGAATTTCAATGGGCAACATCAGCGGCGATAGCCACCAGATTGGACCCAAGTAGTGCTTGAACCAGCCCACTGGCCCCGCTTCCCGGATTGCCATGGTTTGGTAGTAAAGAAAAGTTACACAGGCTGCCCCCAGGGGCACCACGGCGAACATGGTTGGGGACTCGAAAGTCGGCAAAATCCCAATGAGATTTCCCGCCAGGATGAACAAGAACAGCGTCCCGAAGAAGGCAAAGTGCTTTTGAGGGTGATGATCAATCATATCCTCGGTCTGGCCCTTGATGAAGCCATAAAACAGCTCGAGGACGGTTTGAATCTTCGATGGGCGGTCAACGGAAAAGGTGCGGCGCGCAACCGCAAACACCACCACGAGCAGAAGAAACACGAAAACCTGCATCGAATAGGCATTCGACCACGGCGCGGTGGGGTCTTTTGGCGTGATCCCAAAGAGGCTCAGCAGAGCCACCACGGGAGCAGCCAGAAACTGGTTGAACAGGGCGGTTACCCAAAGCTCATGTTCTGGCATAAATTAACTCAAAGATAGCGTCGAGAAGCATCGCAAACGGAGCGACGAGCAACCCCGCACAAAATGCGGCTGGATTGCTCCCGAAAACCCTAAGAGTAACATATCCAAGGGCTCCAAGGCCAAAATATCGGAGTGCAAAGAGCGAAATTACCCTGCGGCTGCCTGGTTTCGGGTCTGGTCCCAGCCGGTCCACCACGGCATGCAGCAGACCGAAGTTAAACCAGGAGGCCACAGCGCCCACCAGAAAGCCCATACCGGGAGCGCTGCCGGCGGCAAACCACAGGATGGAAAATCCTATCGCCCCCAGCGCCAAGTTCCATCGCCGCAAGCGGGGAAGGGAAATGCGAAACTCAACGCTCTGAAGACTTTGCATCGCGCAGCGCCTTGGTCACCAGTTGTACGAAGCCGGAGGCGATTCCAAAGATAAGTCCCATGACTGCCAGAAAGCGAGTGCCGAAGAGCCCGTCCAGGTATTGTCCGAACAGATAACCCAGCACAGCGGCAATCGGCAGAGACATCGCCAAGCCAGAGTACTCAGCCACCTGCCGCCATGCGAGGCGCTCGTTCGACTTCTCGGGGGAGCCACCAGAAGTCTTCGAAGGATCCGGCCGGGAATTGGCTTCCATGTCCTACTTCCATGTGCTCAACGATCTGACAGGTGTACCCATCTCGAGTCCGCACTCCGCACGCGACGAACGTCGCGCAGGGGAGCGACCGCCAAGTGTTAGCGAGGCTTCCACTTGATGTTGCAGCCGATGCTGGGTTTCTGATCTTCTGGCGGAGTGCGGCCCGACAACACCGCATTGATGGCGAAACGAAGATCTTTGCCATTCACGGGAATTTTGTTCCCAGGACGGCTGCCGTCCAGTTGTCCGCGGTAAGCCAGCTTCAGGTCGCCATTGTATAGGAAGAAATCCGGCGTACAAACGGCATTGTAAGCCCGTGCTACCTGTTGGGTTTCATCGTACAGGTAGGGGAATGTGAAGCCGAGGCGCTCTGCCTGCTCCTTAAGTTTGTCGGGCGCATCTTCAGGGTGGCTACCAACGAAATTGGAACTAATGGCCACAATGCCAAGCTGCTTTTCCAGGAAATCGTGGCCTAGGTTGGCCAATTCCGCTTCCACATGCTTTACGTAGGGACAGTGGGCGCAAATGAACATCACCAGCAAGCCGGGGCCGCGCCGGAAGTCGTCCAGCGTGTAAACCTTTCCGGAAACTACATCAGGCAGCGAAAAGTGAGGGGCTGGCGTTGTCAGCTCCTTCATCACGGACGGAGTAAGTGCCATGGAAATCTCCTGGGTTCAAAATCGTATCTTCTTGTTTTGAGTGTATCTTGCGAGGTCAGGATTCAGCTTCCCAAAACATGGAACGTCCAGCATGAAAACAGCGGTCCCGGACTTTAGCCCAAGCGGGTAACGCCCAATTGCGGCTGAGAGGGGCGACTGTCGCCGCAAATGGCTTGGCGCAAGCAATCCGCGGCCTTCAAACACTGTTCAGTAGTGACATCGAAATGGGTGACGGCGCGCATTCTGGAATCATCAATGCCGTTCATCAGCACGCCCATCGCTCGGAGGCGGGCGCTGATGGCGGAAGGGGTTTGTTCGGTTGGGGCGGTATCAAAGATGACAATGTTGGTTTGTACGTCGTGGGTGATGTGAATACCTGGAATTTCACCAATGGCGGCGGCCAACACCTTGGCGTTATCGTGGTCCTGCTGCAGGCGGTGAGGCATGTGCTCCAGTGCGATTAGGCCAGCGGCAGCCAGAACTCCAGCCTGGCGCATGCCGCCGCCCAGGCGCTTTCGATAGGCGTGAGCGCGGGAGATGTCCGAGGCACTTCCTACCAGCAGGCTGCCGACGGGTGCTCCCAGTCCTTTGGAAAGGCAGAGCATCACGGTGTCGGCGTAGCGGGCAAGGGCAGCGACCGGAATCCGCAGGCTGGTTGCGGCGTGGAAAAGGCGGGCCCCATCCAGGTGGACCTTTAACCCCCGGGCTTGCGCCTCAGCGTAAATCTCCTCAGCCACCACCACCGGAGTGACGATGCCTCCTGCCATGTTGTGGGTATTCTCCAAGCAGATGAGCGATGTGCGTGCATTGTGCGGGGATGCCAAGCGTACTGCGGGGGCCACATCGCGCCAGCGCAGGATGCCATCGGTGGCTACCACCGGCCGGGCAAAAACGCCGGAAAACCACGCGGACATAGAGAGTTCCCAGTCAAGGATATGGGCATGGGCCTCACACACGATTTCATCGCCGTGCTGTGTGTGCAGCTTGATCCCGATGGTATTGCCCATCACCCCAGAAGGTACAAAGAGGGCCGCTTCTTTGCCTAGGATCTCCGCCGCGCGCCACTCCAGCTTGCGGATGGTGGGGTCCTCGCCATAGACATCGTCGCCCACCTCAGCGTGGGCCATCGCTTCTCGCATGGCTGGCGTGGGGCGTGTAACGGTGTCGCTACGGAGGTCAATGACGGTGTCGTTGCGTATTGGACTGGGCGGAGGCGCGAGTGCGGACATCGTGTTGGAGTCTCTCAAGACAAGGGTAGCGCGACAGTTGGCGGAGCCGCTGCAAGCGCCTTATCGCAAGGCCAGCTGTTGAAGGGCAGACTCAGCACACTGGGTGCCCAAGCGAACACAATCCGGGATCCCGATACCCTCAAAGGCGTTGCCGGCCAAATGCAGTCCTGGGAAGGATGCCATCTGATGCCGGATCTCTTTCACCAGCGCGCCGTGTCCAACTTCATACTGCGCCATGGCTCGAGGCCAGCGAAAAACAGCTTGCTGGCGCGGTTCCGCGTTCAGGCCGATTAGCCGGCGCAGGTCAGCCAGCACGGCCCGTACCAGTCGCTGGTCGTCCTGCAGCTCAGGATTCTCGCCTGCGGCCTTGCCTACGAAACAGCGCAACAGCACCTTGCCCTCCGGAGTGCGGTGGGGAAACTTATTCTGAACGTAGGTAGCGGCCACCATGGTCTGCCGCTCGCGCTGGGGAACCAGGAAACCGAAGCCTTCGGGTGGATGGCGGAACTGCTCCATGCCATAGGTGAGGGCTACGGTAGCTGAACTGTTGTAGGGAATCCTCTCCAGCAGCGCGGCTGACTGGGCATTCAGCGGCCGCAGCAAGGCAGCGGAGGCGTAAGCCGGTAAGGCCAGGATAACTTGGCTGGCCTGAATGGGAGGCTGCTGTGCGAAGGTGACCTGGAAGCCACCTCGCTGTGGTTCGACACCGATCACCTCGCTGCCCAACAGCAGACGATGAGGGCCAATCGCCTCGGCCAAGGCGCTGGCGAAGCTGTGCATACCGTCGCGGAGTGAGCGGAAAATGGGTGCGCTGGGATGTTTGGCGCTTGCAGCCTTCCGCTCGCGCAGCACACCCAATGAGAGACTGCCATGCATACGTTCGAGATCGACGAAGCGGCCCAGCACGCTGGCGGCGCTCATGCGTTCCGGGTCGCCGCCATATACTCCAGCAAGTAGGGGTTCAGCCAGATAGTCAACGGCTTCTTGGCCGTAGTGATCCCGGAAGAAATCGGCAACCGAGACGTCAGCTTCCCGTTGGCCAGTGGGTTTGCGCCGCAGGAGTTCCATGCCCATGCGGAGCTTCGTCGGCCAACTAAGCAGACGAGTGCCCACCATGGGCAGCACCTTAGTGGGCACCATCATCAGGAGGCCGTCGGGCATAGGCACCAACCGGCCTCGACGCACGATAAAGGTCTTGCGCCGGTCGTCGTTTGACCCGATCAGTTGCCCTTCGAGCCCCAGTTTGCGGATCAGGGCCGTGGCCCACGGCTTCTGGGCGAGGTAGCTGTCTGGGCCGCCTTCCACAAGACAACCATCCAGTTGGGTGGTTTCCATCACGCCGCCAACGCGTGGTCGAGCGTCGCAAACCAACACTTCGGCTGCCGCAGCCCGCAGGGCGTAGGCGGCACTGAGGCCAGAAATCCCCGCACCCACCACCACGATGGGGTTCGCGGTAGTTGAAAGTTTAGAGTGCTCGCTCACCGTCAGCTTTGTGGATGCCTAATCGCGGCCCGAGGGTTTGAAGTCCCGCACCATTTGAACCACGGCCTTCACATTCTCCACCGGGGTTTCCGGCAGAATGCCATGACCGAGATTGAAGATGTGTCCGGGCCGGGAGCCCGTGCGCTTCAGCAGTTCGGTCACCTTTTCCTTCAGTTCAGGAAGCGGGGCGAACAGAGCTGCGGGATCGAGGTTGCCCATGATGGCGGAGCGGTAGCTGATCTCGCTCCACACCTGGTCGATATTTACCCGCCAATCCACGCCGATGACGTCGCCGCCCGCGGCGTGCAGTTCGCGGAAGAAGCCGGCGGCGCCGGTGCCGAAGTGAATCGCAGGCACGCCCGCTGCGCGGATGCGCTCAATGAGCGCGCGCGAGTAGGGTGCCACGTAACGAACGTAGTCATCGGGTCCAAGTGCGCCCACCCAGCTATCGAAAACCTGGATACAGCGCGCGCCCGAGGCCACCTGCAACGTGGCAAAGGGCCCCACCACGTCAACAATCTTCCCCATCAAACGACGCCACAGTGTTTCATTGCCGTACATCAGGCGCTTTGTATTCAGGAAGGTGCGCGAGGCTCCTCCTTCAATCATGTAGCTGGCGATGGTGAATGGAGCACCCACAAAACCGATGAGCGGGATCTTGTTGTCCAGGATCGCAGTAACTTTCCGGATGGCCTCGCCCACGTAGCCCAGCTCGTCGGTATTGGAAATCGAGAGACTGTCCACATCGGACATCGTGCGCACGGGGTTGTCGATCACCGGGCCTTCGCCAGCCAGGAACTGCAACTTCAGCCCCATCGGCTCCAGAGGCAGCAGAAGGTCGGCGAAGATGATGGCCGCGTCGACATCCAGTGCATTGATTGGCTGCATGGTGACTTCAGCGGCAAGTTCCGGCTTTTTGCAGATCTCGAGAATCGTATGATGGCGGCGGATTTCGCGGTATTGAGGCATGTACCGCCCGGCTTGGCGCATGAACCAAACTGGACGCACATCCGTGGGCCGGCGCCTGCAGGCATCCAGCAATCGATTATTTACGGTAGCCAAGCGCATGGGTTATCCGCCTTATCCTCGCAAAAAAACACCTTGAATTCAGTTGGTTTGTGGGTTGATGCCCACCGCTTGCCCTGGATGAAATAGGGCTTTGCCCACACCTCGCTGTCAAGCGCACTGGGGGCAATGATGGAAACCGACGCCGTGCCCCTTGCGGGCATCCCAGTACGTGGATCCATGATGTGACTATAGGTGACGCCATCCACCTGGAAGAACTTCTCGTAGCTGCCAGAGGTAGACATGGAATTGTCTTTCAAGTAGATGGTCTCAATCGTTTGTTCAGGCCGCCTCGGGTCCTTGATGCTTACCTTCCATCCTCTCGGTTCGCCGGGGGGAGTTCCGATGGCGTAAATGCTACTGGTGGAAGCGGAGATCAAGGCGGACTTCACCTTATAGGTGCGAATCCTTTCCACCAACCGGTCTACCGCGTAGCCTTTGCCGACGCCGCCGGCGTCCAACTCTGTTCCGGGCTTCCGAAACGATACCGTACGGCGGTCTGGGTCTAAGACTATATTCTCAGCGCCTATCTTGTCCAGAGCTTCGGCGATTTCCCGTTTGGTGGGGATCTTTCCTTTACCCTTATAGAAGCCCCAAACCTTCATGAGGGGGCCCACCGTGACATCAAAGGTACCTTCACTTTGGCGCGAGTAGAGCATGCAGCGCTCAAGAATGGAAAACATCTCCGGGCTCACTCGTTGAGGGGCCTGGGCGGCCCGCTGATTCAACTGGCTGAGTTCGCTGGAGGGCTTGTAGTTGGATAGCAGCTCATCCACGCGCTGGACTTCTTCAAAGGCCAAATCCAGGATAGCCTCCAGGTTGCGGGCGTCCTCGCCGTAGGCAGCGATGGTGTAGGTAGTGCCCATCGCCTGAAAGCTCTTCTCCACGCGGACAGTGGCGGAGGGCAGAGCCAGGACGACCACAAGGGCAAGCAGTGCGAGGCGCCACTTCATTCTGGCCCTCCCGCGCGCGAGTTCCCCAATGGCCCGTTGCTTGACTTCGCAGCCCCAGGTTGGGCTGACTCAGAACTCCCGCGTTCCAGCTTGCGGCGCCACTTCTGGGCTCGACCCCAAAGAACTTCGAGGCGATCTCCGGAACTGGCGCCTGAATCGGCACGGAAGCGCAGATCGGGGACATGACGTAAGGCGAGGCGCAAGGATAGCTGCTTGCGAAGGAAACCGCTGGCCACGGCGAGCGCCTCCAGGGTCTGCTTTTGCTCGACCTCCGAGCCTGTTGTATGAACCAGGATGTCGGCGCGCTTGCCGTCTGGCGACAGATGCACATCGGTGATGCCGGAAAGCTGGATACGGGGATCCGAGAGCTCGTAAATCACAAGCTCCGCCAACTCATCGCGAATCGCTTCGGCCACTCGAATTTTCCGTCGCTCTTCCATCACCAACTCCGGCCGACCCACCACCGCCTAATTCAGCCACTCCGTATTGGCGCTCGTCAGACCGCCGGCGAGGTGGCGCTCTGCCATCTCTTCTGCGCGCCGCAAGGTGCTTTCCGCAACTTGCCGGCTATTGGAGACTGTAACCACCACTAGCTCAGCTAACTGCCAGAGGCTCTGGAATTCAGTTTCCGCAACCGCGACGTTCAGGTGATGCCGAAGGCGGTCTTTCAGGCTCTTTACCACCTGCCGCTTATCCTTGAGGGATTGCGCGTGTTCAACGCGAATCTCAAGCGTAAGGACACCAATGGAAACCATGGCTGCTGGTGTACGGAGGCGGCGGCAGAAGTTCGCTATTAAACGAAGGCCTCAACCTGCATCCGCTCTCGGACAAATGCCTCAATGACGTCACCCGGCTTGAGGTCATTAAAGCGGTCGATGCCAATGCCGCACTCGAGGTTGGTCTTCACCTCGCTGGCATCGTCCTTGAAGCGCTTCAATGAACTGATCTTGCCAGTGTGTACCACCGTGTTGTCGCGGATCAGGCGTACCTGGGCATCCCGCGGGATGCTGCCCTCCACCACAAGACATCCCGCAATGGCACCCACCTTGGTGATCCGGAAGACATCGCGCACTTCGGCACGGCCACGGAAAACCTCGCGATAAACCGGCTCCAGCATACCGGTCATCGCCGCCTTCACCTCATCGGTGAGTTCGTAGATGATGGTGTGCAGGCGGATGTCGACATCCTCCTGAGCAGCCAGCGCCATTGCGTTCTTGTCGGGCCGCACATTGAAACCGACAACAATCGCATTGGAAGCGGAAGCCAATAGGACGTCGGATTCGGTAACCGCGCCCACACCGGTGAGGATGACGCGCAGCCGCACCTTCTCGTTCGAGAGCTTTTCCAGGGTTTCCGCAATCACTTCCGCGGTGCCGCCTACATCTGCCTTCAGGACAATCAACAGTTCTTTGGTTTCGCCCTCGCGCAAGGTCGTATGGAATCTCTCCAGCGTGATCTTGCTGGACTTCGCCATCTGGACATCGCGTGCCTTGGATTCGCGATAGAGGGCGATCTGCTTTGCTTTCGCGGTGTCGGTAACCACCTGCAGCGTATCGCCAACCTCTGGAACGCTTTCCAGACCCAGCACCTGAACGGGCAACGAAGGACCCACCTCTTTCACGGGCGCACCGTGATCGTCGAACATGGCGCGAACCCTGCCAAAGGCGGGTCCGCAGATGTAGTAGTCGCCGGAGCGCAGGGTACCGTTGCGTACAATGACCGTGGCCACAGGGCCCTTGCCCTTATCCAGTTGCGCTTCGAGGATGGTGCAGAGCGCGGGCCGGTTGGGGCTGGCCTTCAACTCCTGCATTTCGGCAGTGAGCAGAATCATTTCAAGCAAGAGATCGAGATTCTGCCCAGTCTTTGCCGACACCGGGACCATGACGACATCGCCGCCCCAGTCCTCGGGCATCAGTCCCTTGTCGGTAAGCTGCTGCTTGACGCGCTCCGGATTGGCGTCTGGCTTGTCGATCTTATTGATCGCCACGACAATCGGCACCTCGGCGGCGCGTGCATGGCGAATAGCTTCCTCGGTCTGCGGCATCACACCGTCGTCGGCAGAAACCACCAGGATGACGATATCCGTTACTTTGGCGCCACGGGCACGCATGCGGGTGAACGCTTCGTGGCCGGGTGTATCAACAAACACAATGGTCTTGCCGTTCTTTTCTACGGTGTATGCGCCAATGTGCTGCGTAATGCCGCCCGCCTCGCGCTCTGCCACCCGCGTCAAGCGAATCGAGTCCAGTAGCGAGGTCTTACCATGGTCTACGTGACCCATGATGGTTACCACGGGGGGCCGAGGCTCCATATCTCCTTCCACTTCCAGTTGGACGGCGTCGTGGATGGATTCCTCTTCGTAGCTCAGCTGATTCGTGCCTGCTCCAAATGCACGGGCGATTTCGTCGGCTAGCGCGGAGTCCAGGGTCTGGTTGATAGTCGCGAAAATCTTCTTGTCCAGAAGTTTCTTGATAATCAGGCTGGCCTTCACCTCAAGCTTCTCAGAGAGTTCCTTAACCGTAACGCCCTCTGAGATGGTGATCTCGCGGGTAATCGGTGGCGGGGCTTCAGGCTCGCGCCGGCGCGATGGCCTCAGCAGTAGCTCTTTCTCTTCGAAATCCTGGCGGCGGCCGCGGTCACCTGCCCGTTTGCCTGCTGCGGGCTTGCGGCCCGGAGTGGCGGGCACAGGACCCATGTCGGGTAGCAACGGCGACGAGGTGGGGTGCATGCCCCGCCCTCGGCTCACTATTGGAGAGGGGGCGCGCCCAGGTGCGCGATTGCGATCTAGGGGCTGGCCAGGCTTAACCGGGCCACCATAAATAGGCTCGCCTGGCTTGGGCCTCGCTGGTGGAGGGGCACCCGGTCGCATTGGTGCGGGGGGCGCGGCTGACGAACGAAATTGCTTCAGCCGTTCCACCATCTCTGGGGTGGGCGGCACAATCGGCCGTGCCACATGGCGTGCCACAGGGGTGGGCCGATTTGGCAAAGGCGGCCGTCCCTGTCCAGGCTGGGGACGGCTAGGCGAATCTCCACTAAGCGGACGGCGCATCCCTTCTGTGCCTTGTGGGCTCTGGCTGGGACGGTCCGTCGGTCTGGCGGGCCCAGGAACAACGATTCGTGGAGGCGCAATGCCCGGCATGGAAGGCTGTTGCTGTGGCAGGCTGCGGAGAATCTCACCCGGCTTCGGGCCGGTAGTTGCCTTCTGCATCGGCACCTGGGGAGGCGTGGTCGCGCGGACAGGATCGGGTATTCGTGGCGCAGCAGGCTGCATGTCGCCCGAAACAGAGCCAGGGGCGGGGCGGATCTTTGGCGGCGGCAGCATGGGGCCGGGTGTTGCCCTAGCGGTGCCCGGATCAGGTCGGAAGCCGGAAGGCCGCGGCGGAAGGAATGAGCCCGGAGCGGGCGCAATCGGGCGGCCCGGAGTGATCTCAGGGGTGCCAGGTGAAACAGGGGCCGCAGGAGCATCCGTGGCAGTGCTTATCGGAGTTCCTGGAACGGATGGACCGGCCGTTGCCACCGGTGTCTCGCCAGGCTGGAAGGTTGCTTCGTCAACCTGTTCGACCGCTACTGAAACGGGTGGAGCGGCAGCTTCCACAGGATGATCCGCCGCTGGCGGGACCGTTGGAGCGCTGGTTCCTTGCACGCCAACTGGCTCATCTTCATGACGAAACACAGAACTGGTGGTGCCTGCCGCTGGGCGCAATCGGATAGGTGGCGGCAACACCGGCGAAACAGGGGTTTGCTTGCGCGTGCCTTCTTGCTCAGCGTCGGCGCTACCAACAGGGGGAACAATTGGCGTTGCACGTCGCGTGAGCGGCGGCGGAAGCGGCGGCGCCACGGGTCTGCTCTTCTTTTGGTCAGAGAGGGGCGGGGGAAGGACCGGAACTGGAATAGAGGGGCTCCTCATCGGGCCAGCTGGCTGGGCCGGCTTCGAACTCGTGGGCTCCACCGTTGCACGCGGGACCACAGACAGCGCGGGTGCTGAGGGAGTTACTCCCTCAGATGCGGGATGCGGTACGGATTTCGGTGGGCTGGAAACTGGTGATCGACCTTCAGGTGATCCGGGGCCTGCAGCCGGCGAAGCCGTGCTGGGCACGACGATGCCCAATGTGGGACTAGCTGGCCCTGCCGGCTTGCCCTCCTGGCTGCGGTAATCGTCACCGGCAATCGACTGAGAGGGGGCACCCTGGGCTGCGTGGGCTACCTTCTCATCGGAATCCTTGGCGGCTGCCGGAGTGCTGGTGGAAACAAATTCCGGGGATACCCCGACCTGGTCGATTCGGCGATCCAAGGGGTCACTCACTTCTGGCGTCGTAGGCGATTCAGGAGGTTCAGGACGCGCAGTTGTCAATTTCTCGCGCAACTTGGCTGCGATTTCGTCTTCCACTGCGCTGGAATGCGTCTTCTTCCCGGTTTCGCCCACCTCAGGCAGCAATTCCAGGAGTAGTCCCGGTTTCACTTCCAGTTCGCGGGCGAGCTCATTGATCCTGATTTTCGCCATAATTTCAGCGTTTACAACGGACTACACCAAGAGAACAATCTCCCGGGTAGCTTGCCGACAAAGCACTTTCCGCCGCCAGAGCCCCTTTCGTTCATCGATTTACGTCGCTGTTTCCGACCATAATATCGTAGCAAATTCTGCACGCTAGTCCGCACGATTTTCAATGACTTGGGCTATCTCACCCGAGGCTGAAACATCTGTAACGGTTTCTGTTTCCATTTCGGTGGCGATAGGCTCTGCGTCTGCCTCTGGCACCTGGGGAGCGTCACTGTGGGTGGCGTCCGCCCAAACTGCATGCTCGCTATCGACTGCCGATTGATCGGCAGGCTCATCCGTGACCGATCCCAATTCCGCAGGAGTCCCGGCATCCACCTGAACCGCATCTTCCAGTGCGCCGGCATCCGCGGAACCCGGGGTGGTGTTCTCATGGGCGAACATTGCCTGTTCGTATTGGCCGTAGTAACTCAACACCGCCGCCTGAACCATGGGCAGATACTCCGGGATCATTCCCGGAATGAGCGTGAGTTCCTCCGGCGTCATGGCGCCAAGCCGCTCCACGGTGCCAACGCCACCGTCCACCAGCAGGTTGAGAATCACCTCGGGCAATCCGTGGGAAAGAAGCACCGAAACGGGATCTCCTGGAACCACAAGGTTCGACATCTCCAGTTCCACTTCCTGGCGCTTCTCTTCCTGGCTCTTGATGTCTACGCGCCAGCCCAGCAGCTTGGCTGCAAGTCTGACGTTTTGTCCCTTCTTGCCGATAGCTAGTGACAGTTGGCTGTCGTCGACAATTACTTCCATGTGGCGGCTTTCGGAGTTTACAATCGCTACCCTGGAAATCTTGGCCGGGCTAAGCGCATTCGTGGCAAAGGTCTTGGGGTCGTCGGAGTACTCAATGATGTCGATCTTCTCACCGCGCAACTCGCGGATGATCGACTGCACCCGCATGCCCTTCATGCCGACGCACGCGCCCACGCTGTCAACGTCGCGATCCCTACTCAACACGGCGATCTTGGTTCGCTCCCCAGCCTCACGGGCGCAAGCCTTCACCACGACGGTACCGTCGTAGATCTCGGGTACTTCCTGCTCAAATAGCCTCACTACAAAGTCAGGGTCAGCGCGCGAAATGATCACACCGGGGTTCTTCCCTGTCTTTTCAACGGCCTTGATCACAACGCGGATGCGATCGCCCACAGAGAAGCTCTCCAGCCGCGACTGCTCGCGCTTGGGCATCCGCGCCTCCGCCTTGCCAAGATCCACCACGATGTCAGATCCCTCAATCCGCTTCACTGTGCATGCGGTCATCTCGCCGACGCGATCGTTGTACTCGCGGAAGATGGTGTCACGCTCTGCTTCGCGGATCTTCTGCATGATCACCTGCTTGGCGGTCTGGGCAGCGATCCGTCCAAGTCCCTCCGTAGGAAGGGGCACACGTACTTCTCCACCAACAACTGCTTGGGGATCCTTTTTGCGGGCCTGGTCAAGGGTCCATTCATTCAGGCGGTCCTCAACAGTCTCCACAACGCGCTTGATGGCAAAGATCAGCACCTCGCCAGTGCGGGGGTCAAAATCCGCGCCCAAGTCCTCTTGGGTCTTGAACTGCTTGCGTGCTGCCACCAGCATGGCGTCGCGTACAGCCTCAAGGATGATCTGGCTGTCGATCCCCTTTTCTTTGCTGATCATGTCGATATTGCCAAGCAGATTACTCACGATTGCTTCCTATCCCTTTACGAACGCCACCGAGTTCCTGGTGGCATCTCTAAAACCGATACACCCACGACCACTAACACAGGCCGGCAGGGGGGACCCTAGTACCCAAGCCCAAGACTGGTGGTGATGAAAAAAATCAAGAAGAAGGCTTCGCCGGCTGTCCCCATTCGAACTTCAGGTTGGCCCGTGAGATTTCCTGCAGGGTGAATGAGAGCGTGCCGCCGGAGGCCATCGCCAATTCAACGCGGTCGCCCGAAAACTGGGCCAAGACGCCCTCAAAGGTCTTGCGTCCGTCCCGGGGAACATTTAGGGTGACCTTGATCTGCTGGCCGGTGAAGCGCTCAAAGTCCTTGGGGCGAAATAGCTTTCGCTCAAGTCCCGGTGAGCTTACTTCTAACTGGTAGCGCCCGCCCGGTACGAGCTCCTCAACATCAAGAATTGCTCCCAGTTGCCTGGACACCAACTCACAGTCATGCAGCGAGACGCCGTCGGGTTTGTCAATCACTACCCGTAGCAGGCGGCTGGCGCCACTGCCACGCAGAACGACCTCCACCACTTCCAGGCCCTCCGAGGAGGCCACCCGTTCAGCAGCGGCGGTGATGCTGTCACGCAACGCGTTCTGTTCTGCCATGGCGATCTACCCAACCATTGCGACTGCTTTCGGAATGAGATCCAGAGAACGGGACCTCAGTCTTCAGCAGGAGCGTTTCCAAAGGATCCACCAATAAAAAAGTGGGCCGAAGCCCACCTGCATGGTTAAATCCAGCTTCAGTATACCAGTAGAGAGCGGTTCATGACAGGGCGTTTCTTCCCCGGCACCTTTGGGTGCACTGGCGCAAAGGTAGCGTGGGCGGCGCGTCGCGGAGGCTTGGGTAAGCGATGAGCCCAAGTTAGCGATCCGGCGCCAATGTGCAGGGTGATGGAGTGAATGGTGGTTCTACCGGATCTCCCACGCCACGACTCCCTGTAGGCCAAGCTGAATTGCGATTGACGCTTCGTCCGTCAGCGCCTACACTTGAAGATTGGGCTATCGTGCTCTGTCTTCAGCCGCGCGCGCCAGAAACCGCGGAAATTTCCCTCCGGCGATAGGCGACTTAAGCGTCAGCGAACCTTGCCCAGCGCATCGCATTCCCTAGAAAACACAAGGAGGAGCTTCTGCTCATGGCTGAAAACCGCCACATCTTCACGTCGGAATCTGTCTCTGAAGGGCATCCGGACAAACTAGCCGACCAGCTTTCTGACTCCGTCTTAGACGCTGTAGTCGCTGACGACCCTACCGCCCGAGTCGCGTGTGAGGTTCTGGTAACCACCGGACTGGTTCTGGTTTCCGGGGAGATCACCACCCATAGTTACGTGGACGTACCCACGCTGATCCGCAACGTCGTGCTGGAAGTGGGCTATGATGACGCCCGAATGGGTTTTGACGGCAAGACCTGCAGCGTGCTGAACGCGATTCAGAGCCAGTCCCCCGACATCGCCATGGGTGTGGACACCGGCGGTGCGGGCGACCAGGGGCTTATGTTCGGTTTCGCCTGCATGGAGACCCCCGAACTCATGCCGCTACCCATCATGCTGGCTCATCGGCTGGTACGCCAGAACACGGATGTCCGCAAGGCTGGCGGCCTGAAATTTCTTCGGCCCGATTCCAAGAGCCAGGTGAGCGTCGAATACGTGGATGGCAAGCCCAGCCGCATTGAGGCTGTAGTGCTCTCCACCCAGCACGATGATGACGTCTCCACCGAGGAACTACGGGATTCGGTGAAGCGGGAAATCATTGATCCCATCATCCCCGCTGATATGGTCGACGCTCAAACAAAGTTCCATATCAATCCCACTGGCCGCTTCGTGATTGGCGGTCCACACGGCGACACCGGACTTACCGGCCGAAAGATCATTGTGGACACCTACGGCGGTATGGGCCGTCATGGAGGCGGCGCATTCTCCGGCAAGGACGCCACGAAGGTTGACCGGTCTGCCTGCTATATGGCGCGTCACGTTGCGAAGAACATTGTGGCAGCCGGCTTGGCAACTCGTGTGGAAGTTCAATTGGCTTACGCCATTGGCGTGGCCGACCCGGTCTCGGTGATGGTGGACAGTTTCGGCACAGGTACTGTGAGCGATTCCCGCCTTGCGGAGATCGTGCGGGAAGTGTTCCCGCTGACGCCGCGCGGAATTATTGATTACCTCCAGTTGCGCCGGCCCATCTTCCGCCAAACCGCCGCCTACGGGCACTTCGGACGCACCGAAGAAGGCTTTACCTGGGAGGCAGCTCATCGGGTGGCCGATCTCCGCACCGCGGCTGGCGTCTAACTGGCTTGAGGGAGTTGGGGGCCAGGCTGCGTATTGCCGCCTGGCCCCTTCGTAGCGCCCAGCCCAAAGCCAAGACAGCCTGTTTCGGGAGAGTGTCTGGCGGGAGGATGTTGCGAGTTTGAGTGTACTGATTCTCACCGCAGTGATCCGCACTGCCGTGATCTGAGGAGTTCACGTTGGCAGACGATTGCAAGCGCACATTGGAAATTACCGTACCCGCAGCGGAGGTGGATTCCGTCCGCCAGCGGGTGGTAGGCGAACTGTCCGCAAGGGTAAGCCTGCCTGGTTTTCGGCCGGGAAAAGCACCAAAGGGCGTCGTTCTCTCGCGCTTCAAGGATGATATCCGCCGGGAAACCATCGACCAGATTCTTGGCGAGGCCTTCGCGAAGCGCGCCAGGGAGTTGGAGCTTGACGTGGTGAGCACCCCGGCCGTCAAGGATCTGAAGTACGAGGACGGCGAGGACCTTTCCTTCACTGCCGAGTTTGAGGTGCGTCCGGCTTTCGAATTGCAGGATTACCTGGCACTGGAAGTTCCTTACGAGGAGCCACAGGTAACTGATGAGGAAGTGGAAGGGCGGCTGCAGGCAATGCGCGAGCAGCGCGCTGAACTCGTGAACATTGATCCACGTCCGGTTGAGGACGGAGATTTTGCCGTCATTTCGCTTGAGAGTAAGTCGGACATTGGCACCGAAGAGCCCATCCGGCAAGACGAGATGAATCTGGAGGTAGGTGGAGAGTTCACGCTGCCGGAGTTCACCGAAAACGTTCGCGGGATGGAAGTGGACCAGACGCGCGAGTTTGAAGTGACCTACCCGGAGGATTACTCTGGCAAAAACCTTGCCGGCCGGACCGTTCGATTCGAAGTGAAACTGAATGGTTTGCGGAAACGGGAACTTCCGGAATTGAATGATGAGTTCGCACAGGATCTGGGCGACTACAAGGGCATCGATGATTTGCGTTCCGCGGTGCGCACGTCCCTGTTGACGCAGCGGGACTTCCAGGCGCGAGACCGGGCCAAGCATGCCATCGTGGACACATTGGGTAAAGCCTATGTTTTCCCGGTACCGCAAACCTTTGTGGAACAACAGGTGAATACTCAGATGAGGCGACTTATCCGTCAACTTGCTGAGCAAGGTGCCGATATGGACAATCTGGGCATCGATTGGAAGCAATTGATGGCAGAGCAGCAGGAGCCGGCTGCGCAAGCTGTCCGCGCTGGGCTGGTACTGGACAAGATCGGGGATGCCGAGAATATCCATGTCTCCCAGCGTGAGGTGGACGAGGAATTGGCGAGAGCCGCGCAGCGTGAGCGGGTTGCTGTTTCCGCGATCCGTGAGCGGCTTGAGAAAGACGGCGGTCTTGAGCGGGTGGCCACACAAATCCGAACCGAAAAGACTCTAAACTTTCTTTTCGAGAAGGCTACCAAGGTGGCGCCGCCAGCGGATGCAGAAGCTGCCGTGGGCCAATTGGATAGCTCCGACTCGGAGACGGCCTCCTCCTGAATTCGGCGATAGGAAACCTTTGCTTTTCCTTCTCTCCCCAGGCTGTGGTGGAATTGAAGGAGCGGAAACGCTGCAAAACGAGTAAACTGAAAGCGGCAGGGGTTCTGCTTCGCCACGGAAGAAGCGATATCTCCTGCAAGTTCAGCGAGTTTGACCAAGCTGGCGGGTTCTTGGAAGCTGGTTCTGTCTGCTGCCGCAATTGGGGCGCCTGGCGGGCTTGACGGTGAATGGGGATGCCAGCACAATTTCTGCTCGACTGGAGAAGGTGACGCTTGAAACGGACGGGACCGATGGAAACATTGCGCTGCTCTTTTTGCGGCAAGACCCAGGACCAGGTTGGAAAGCTGATCTCCTCCCCGAGTGATTACCCTCGAGCCTACATTTGTGACGAATGCGTGGGCGTATGCAACTCCATCCTGGAAGACGACCAGGCGGAGACCCCCCAGGTATCCATGGGGAAGCTCCCCAAACCATTGGAAATCAAGGAATATCTTGATCAGTACGTGGTAGGTCAGCACGCCACGAAAAAGAAGTTGGCCGTAGCGGTGTACAACCACTACAAGCGCGTGCAGATGAATAAGCAGCGCTCCAACGACGTTGAAATTGCGAAGTCAAATATCATCCTGGTTGGACCAACTGGAACGGGGAAGACGATGCTTGCCCAAACGCTGGCACGCATCCTGGATGTTCCCTTCGCCATTGTAGATGCCACCACGCTTACCGAAGCGGGATACGTGGGCGAGGACGTCGAAAACATCATTCTGCGCCTTTTGCAGAATGCCGATTGGGACGTGCAGCGCTGCCAGCAAGGCATTATCTACATCGACGAGATCGATAAGGTGAGCAAGAAGGACGAAAACCCTTCCATTACCCGTGATGTTTCCGGGGAGGGCGTGCAGCAGGCATTGCTGAAGATTCTGGAAGGGACCATTGCCAACGTACCGCCGCAAGGGGGGCGGAAGCATCCGCATCAGGAATTCACCCCGGTAGATACCACCAATATCCTGTTTATCTGTGGTGGAGCCTTCGTAGGCCTTGAGAAGATCATCGGCCAGCGTCTGGGCCAGAAAACGATTGGGTTTATTGAGCCAAGCGATCCCAATCGCGCCAACGCGGCCTCATTACGAGATACGCGGCTGCTGTCGGAGATGCAGCCGCAGGACCTGATCCGATACGGGTTCATCCCTGAATTGATTGGCCGCCTACCGGTGGCTGCGGTTCTTGACGACCTCGATAAAGCGGCGCTGGTGCAGATTCTCACGAAACCCAAGAACGCGCTCATGCGCCAGTATCAGAAACTGTTCGAGTTTGAGAACGTGAAGCTGAAGTTCAGCGAAGAGGCCATCGAAGCGATCGCGCAGATGGCGTTGGAGCGCAAGCTTGGCGCTCGCGGTCTCCGAATGATTCTGGAAGACCTGATGCTTGATCTGATGTATTACGTGCCGTCCTACAAGAAGATCAAAGAGTTTGTGGTCACCAAGGAGATGGTGATGTCCCGCAATATCAACCTTGGTCTGCTTGAAAAGGCAGGTTAGCGCTACAAACGGTTCAGTTAGCGCTACAATTGAACAAGCATCCTGGCTGATCTCCCCGCTTTCCCGATTGCCAGCAAGGGCGGACGTGCCCTCCTGGCCTGACCTATCGTCGCTTCACCACCGGAATTACCATGGCATCACCCAAAGAAAAACCTGATACCCGACGGCTTCCCATGATGCCGGTTCGAGATGTCGTGATCTTCCCGTTCATGATGACGCCCTTCGTTGTAGGGCGCGAATCCAGTGTCCGGGCGCTGGAAGACGCGCTGGGCGGCGACAAGAAGCTGTTTCTGTCCACGCAGCACGACGCATCTGTCGACGAGCCCAGCCCCGAGGAAATCTACAAGGTGGGCACGATTGTCAGTATCGTGCAGAGCCTGAAACTTCCCGATGGCAACATCAAGGTACTCGTGGAGGGGATTGAGCGCGGCCGGGTTGTCAGCGTCACTGATGATGACGGGTACTTTCGGGCAGTGGTCCGGACGGCGGTTTCAAAGGTAGAGCCGGGACCTGTGCTGGCTTCCCTGGTGAGCAGAGTCACCAGCCTGTTTGAGCAGTATGTGAAGCTCAGCCAGAACCTGAACTATGAGTCGATGGTGGCAGCGGTTCGGTCTGACGAGCCAGCCAAGTTGGCAGATACGATTGGCGCCAACTTGCAGTTGACGATTGAAGAGAAGCAGGAACTACTGGAGATCTTTGATCCGATGGACCGGCTGAACCGCGTGGCGGAGATGCTGGATATCGAGATTGAGAAGTTGAACGTTGACCGTACCATCCAGGGCCGTGTGAAACGGCAAATGGAGCGCGCGCAAAAAGAGTACTACCTCAACGAAAAGATCAAGGCGATCCAGAAGGAACTGGGCAGAGGCGAAAAGAGCGAGATTGACGAACTTCGCTCAAAGATTGAAAACGCCGGAATGACCAAGGATGCCAAGGACAAGGCGCTTGCGGAATTGAAGCGGCTGGAGAACATGCCGCCCATGTCTGCGGAATCTACGGTTTCACGGAACTATCTGGATTGGATGCTGTCCGTTCCCTGGAAGAAGAAGGCCAAGGAAATCCAGGACCTGAACCATGCGCAGTCTGTACTGGAGTCAGACCACTATGGGCTGGAAAAGATTAAGGAACGCATTTTGGAGTTCCTTGCCGTCCGGCATCTGGTGAAGCAGCCGAAGGGTTCTATCCTCTGTTTTGTCGGACCTCCCGGCGTTGGCAAGACCTCGTTGGGCATGTCCATCGCGAAAGCAACCGGACGCCCCTTCGTTCGCCTGTCGCTGGGCGGCGTCCGCGACGAGGCGGAAATCCGTGGGCATAGGCGCACCTACATCGGCGCGCTGCCGGGCCAGGTTCTGCAAATGATGAAGAAGGCGGGCACCGTGAATCCGGTGTTCATGCTGGACGAGATTGACAAGATGTCCACTGACTTCCGAGGCGACCCATCGGCTGCCCTGCTGGAAGTTCTGGATCCCGAGCAGAATACTTCATTCATTGACCACTACCTGGATGTGGAGTACGACCTTAGTGGCGTGTTCTTCATTGCCACCGCCAACGTGCTGCACACCATTCCGCCAGCCCTGCAGGATCGCATGGAAGTGATTCGTCTATCCGGATACACGGAACTTGAGAAGATGGAGATCGCCAAGCGATTTCTGGTTCCCAAGCAATTGGAACAATGCGGCCTGACGACGGAAAGGCTGCAGTTTCAGGACGATGGCCTGAACTCGATCGTGCGTGATTACACTCGGGAAGCCGGTGTTCGAAACCTGGAGCGCGAGATTGGCAACGTTTGCCGCAAGGTGGCGCGGGAAGTTGTAACAGCGGCCGCGCAGCCCGAAATGAAGGCTACCGATGCCAAGAAGAAACAGGCAGGGAAGGGAAAGCCAGCGCAGAAGGTCTTGAAGGTGGACGCTCCGTCGGTCAACAAGCTGCTTGGTCCGCCAAAGTATCGCGATCTGCAGGCAGACCGCCGCAATGAAGTGGGGGCCACCACCGGCTTGGCTTGGACCGAGGTGGGTGGCCAGATCCTTACGACCGAAGCAACCGTGATGGACGGGCGGGGGAAGCTTACCACCACTGGGAAACTGGGCGACGTGATGCAGGAATCCGCACAGGCGGCCATGAGCTATATCCGCTCACGGGCGCAGACCTTGGGGATTCCGAGGGACTTCTACCGCCACCTGGACATTCACGTGCACGTACCCGAGGGGGCAATTCCCAAGGATGGTCCTTCAGCCGGTATTACTCTGGCCACCACGCTTTGCAGTGCGCTCACCAACATTCCTGTGCGCGGCGATATCGCCATGACAGGAGAGATCACCCTGCGAGGCAAAGTGCTTCCCATTGGGGGCGTTAAGGAGAAGATTCTGGCCGCGCACCGGCACGGCATCACTGAGGTGATTCTTCCCAAGGACAACGAGAAAGACCTGCCGGAGGTGCCGGAGTATATCAGTAAGGACATGCGAATCCATTTCGTGGAGTCGATGGACGAAGTCTTGAAGCTGGCCTTGGAGCGAGAATTGGAGGCGGTGCCACTGAGTCCAGCGACGCCTCCTGTGGATGTCGCCTCGACGGCTCACGGCGACGGAGATTTGATGCACTAGGTCATGAGAAATTGGCGTCGGCCTTTCTATTGGGAGGAGGGCGCCATGCACTCTATGGATTGATTCTCAATGGCGGCGGCGATGCATGCAGAGTTCCTCATCTCCGCAACCAGCGCAGAGCAGTTTCCGCGCGAACCGAAGCCGGAAGTAGCTTTTCTCGGCCGGAGTAATGTGGGTAAGTCAAGCCTGCTGAACCAGTTGGTGGGTAACCAGAAGCTGGCGTTCACTAGTAGCCGGCCTGGTTGTACCCAGCAGATTAACTTCTTCGATCTTGATGGCAAACTCCGGTTAGTGGATCTTCCGGGGTATGGATACGCCAAGGCGCCGGAAGCCGTACGGCGCCAATGGGCTGGCTTCATCAATGAGTATCTGCTGCACCGCGAGGCGTTGCGCTTATGCGTCTGTCTGCTGGACATTCGCAGAGGATGGATGGAGACTGACCGGCAGTTGCGTGAGTGGTTGGAGGCCCAACAGCGGCCCTACGTGGTGGTGGCGACGAAAGCTGACAAGCTTCGTGGCATCCAACAAGTGAGGCAGCAAGTGGAGCAGATACGAAGCGAGATCCCGGGGCGGGATGTCCTCGCAGTTTCCGCCCAAACCGGGCAAGGAGTGAAAGAACTTTGGCAAGCGATCTGGAAAATCAGGACCAGCCAGTAACTGGCGCTACTGAAGTGGCTGATGTGAAACCGGCGAAGGAGCCGATTTCCGCGATGGCGGAATCGGCAAACCGGCGGCGCTCCGGAAGTGGCCACGCACGAAAAGACAACCCCGATCCGCAGGGTCGCGCCCGCGCTGAACAGGCGCTGGCCAAAGAGCAGGCCAGTTCTCCTACCCTCGATCTGGTGGAGCTGAAGGACATGAGTATCCTGAATCTCAACCAGATTGCCAAGGACCTGGGCGTGGCTGGCGCGGCGGGCATGCGCAAGCAGGAATTGATCTTCAAAATCTTGCAGACACAGGCGGAGAAAAGCGGACTGATTTTCTCTGAAGGCGTTTTAGAGTGTCTGCCGGACGGGTTCGGGTTCCTGCGCGCTCCGGAATACAACTACCTGCCTGGACCCGATGATGTGTACGTTTCGCCCTCGCAGATTCGCCGTTTCGATTTGCGCACTGGAGATACGATATCCGGACAAATTCGGCCTCCGAAGGAAGGCGAGCGCTACTTTGCCCTCATCAAGGTGGACGCTATCAACTTTGAGCCACCCGAGGAAGCGCGCAACAAAATATTCTTCGACAACCTTACCCCGTTGTATCCCGAAGAGCGGCTGCGGCTGGAAACTGCCAAGGACAATTATTCAGGACGCATCATGGACCTGCTGACACCCATCGGCAAGGGCCAGCGCGGACTGATTGTGGCCCCGCCACGGACCGGCAAGACGATGCTGTTGCAGAGCATTGCCAACTCGATTACCACGAATCATCCCGAGGTGGCGCTAATTGTCCTGCTGATTGACGAGCGGCCTGAGGAAGTCACCGACATGCAACGCTCAGTGCGCGGCGAAGTGATCAGCAGCACTTTTGATGAGCCCGCAACCCGTCACGTTCAGGTGGCGGAAATGGTGATTGAGAAGGCCAAACGATTGGTGGAACACAAGCGCGACGTCGTGATCGTGCTGGATTCTGTGACCCGTCTCGCCCGTGCCTACAACACCATCGTGCCTCCATCGGGGAAGGTCCTCTCAGGCGGTGTGGATTCCAACGCGCTTCAGCGGCCAAAGCGATTCTTCGGCGCTGCGCGCAATATTGAAGAGGGCGGTTCGCTCACCATCATCGCCACGGCTCTCATTGATACCGGCAGCCGCATGGATGACGTGATCTTTGAGGAGTTCAAGGGTACCGGCAACATGGAGATCCATCTTGACCGAAAGCTGGTGGATAAGCGAGTCTTCCCTGCCATCGACATCAACAAGAGCGGTACCCGCAAGGAAGAACTCCTGATGCCCCGTGAGGAACTGAACCGGGTGTGGATTCTGCGAAAGGTGCTGAATCCCCTCTCGGCCGTCGAGAGCATGGAACTGCTGCTGGATAAGCTGGGCAAGACCCGCACCAACGCTGAATTTCTGAATGCAATGAACGGCTAGTCAAGCGTTCTGGCAATTAAGAGAAGGGCGGCCCTCCCAGTGAGGCGCCGCCCTTTCTGTTCTTGCACCAGGGCTGCTTACTTGTCCGCGATGGTCTTGTAGAAACTCACCGTGCGTTTCGCGCTCTTCTGCCATTCATCAATTGGCGGAGCACCCCGATCAGCGAAATAGCTCTCCAGTTCACGGCGAAGCGCAGCTCGGACCTGCGCATATCTCGGGTCCTGGAGGACGTTACGCTTCTCGCCCGGGTCTGCTTCCAGATCGTAGAGCTCGCTTTCCCAGGGGCTCGCTCGCAACACCAGTTTCATGGTGCGGGTGCGGATACTTCGGGTTTCAGCATACTCAAAGAACAATCGATCCCGCCAAGCCATTTCCTGGCCGCGCAGAAGTGGAGCAAAGCTGCGGCCGACGCGGTGGCGGTCTGGACGAGTATGGAGATCCAGGTAGTCCAACAGCGCCGGGAAGAAATCGTAGCTGGATATCAGGGCATCGCTACGGCTGCCGGCCTGGATGGACCCTGGGTGTTTCCAGATCATGGGTATGCGTATGGACTCCTCATACATATTGCGAGGGACGGTACCGTTGCCTTTGCCCCATAATCCGTGGTGGCCAGCATTCCAGCCCTGGTCAGCGGTGAAGATCACCAACGTATTGCCGTCCTCCCCCATTGCCTTCAACTGCTGGAGAACCTTTCCGACGTTCGCATCCAGCCCGGTAATGAGCGCCGAATAGGCGCGCATACTCTCTTCATTCAGATGGTTCACTGCCAGATTGGTATTCTGCCGCGGATGCTGTTCGTCTCGGGGAAAGCACGCAAACTTCGCATCCCTGTAGGGTGCGCGGTACTCCTCCGGCTGGAAGTTATAGGGCGTATGGGGCGCGTAAAAGCTGAGGTTAAGGAAGAAGGGGTCGTTTGGACGGGTTTGCTGATGGTGCTTCAGGAAGGCCACAGCTCCATCGCCTACGTGGTCCGTTTTGTAGCCGGGAAGCTTACGCACTTCTCCGTTTTCCACGAACTCGGCATCCTTGTACGGGCCGCCTCCTCCGGGTACGGTGCGCCAATAGGAGAATCCTTCCTGTGCGTGCTCATCGCCGCCCATGTGCCACTTACCGCTCATTCCCAGGTGGTAGCCGTTCCTGGCCAACACCTCGGTGAAGGACTCGTGTTCCGCCAGCACCGGTTTGCTTGCAGGGCCGAAGGATTCCTTTGGGATAATCCAGTCCTGCACGCCATGGGCATAGGGTAGCTTGCCCGTGAAAAACGTGACGCGGCTGGGAGAGCAGACGGGAGTGGCCGCGAAGGCAGAGGTGAACAGCATCCCTTCCTTCGCGAGCGCGTCTACGTTAGGCGTCTGCATCTCAGCGCAGCCATAGACGCCACTGGCCCAGGCTCCATGGTCGTCGGTCATGATGAAGACCACGTTAGGGCGTCTGGCGGTGGCCTGTGCCGCTCCAGGAATAGCGGCAGCAAGGCCAGCCGCGGCGGTAAACAGAAAGCGGCGGCGCGAAGATGCTTCGCCAGCATGAGCGGAACCCGGAAGTGTGAGCATGTAGGTAACGCTATCGCGCGCTAGCACCGATCGCAAGGTGCCGCAAAATTCTGATACTGTACCTAGGAAGAGTGCGCCCGAAGGGAAGCGGGCGAAATCCCTGTTTGGAAAGGTATCCAATGGAATCGAAGAATTGGAGTCGGAGAGGTTTCCTGAGTGGAACCGCTGCGTTGACGGGTGCGCTGGCGGTCTCTTCACAGGCGCAAGGCGCGGCAGCAACTGGTGGGACGAAGCCACAATTTGAGCTTTCCGTGGCTACCTATTCCCTGCGGAAGTTCGATCGCGCGAAGTCCATCAAGATGATCCAGGATCTGGGCGTGAAGAAGGTCTGCGTCAAGAGCTTCCACATGCCTTATGAGGCTAGCCCTCAGCAGCTTGCCGCCATGCGCAAGGAATTTGAGGATGCTGGGCTTTCCATCATCGGGGGCGGTACCGTCACCATGCAGAAGGAAGACGAAGCCGAAATGAAGGCTTACTTTGAGTACGCCAAGCATGCGGGCATGGGCTTCATGGTGATCGCGCCAACCGTGAAGACCCTTCCGATGATTGAGAAGTTTGTGAAGCAATACGATATCGCCGTCGCCATCCACAACCACGGGACCGAGGATAAGCACTTCCCCGGGCCACAGGATGTGCTGCCGCATATCAAGAATATGGATCCGCGCATGGGTCTGTGCGTCGACTTGGGCCACACTACGCGAACCGGAATCGACATCGTCGAGGCACTAGAGATGAGTGGAAGCCGCATCCTGGATGTGCACATGAAGGATCTGAAGGACCTTATGGTGAAGGGTTCAGACATTGAGGTGGGCCGTGGAGCAATGCCCGTGGCGAAGATCCTCCAAACCCTGGCCAAGATGGGCTACAAGCGTCATGTTGGATTGGAATACGAAATTAAGGCGGACGATCCGTTTCCCGGGATGAACGAATCCTACGCTTACCAGCGCGGTGTTCTGGCGGCCATGAATCTGTAGAGCAGCCGGGAGCGCGGATGCCACAAGCGCATCAGCAAGAGCTACGAACCACTATAATGGGAGCGTGTCAAAGCGCTCTCATTTTTTATGTTTAGCCTTCGTGTTGATGCTCACCGTTGCGTGTCAGCGCGCAGACATTAACACGAACGAAGCGGTAAGGGCCGCTGTTGCTTCTCACATCGCCTCGCGCGGGGACCTCAGTCTGTCTGAACTTGAAATCTCCGTGCGCAATACACGTTTCGACGGCGATCGCTGTGAGGCGGAGGTGCTGTTCGCGCCGAAGGGTCAGCCCGCCGACAGCGGCATGACGATGTCCTATGAGTTGCAACGCGATGGCGACGCTTGGAAAGTGAAGCCGAAGGCACCGGGTGCGCATGCGGCACCTCATGGAGAGATGCCGCCATCTCCGACATCTCCCTTGCCTGCTGGACATCCCCCCGTGGCGCCCGGCAGTACGCCGGCCCAGCCTTAGGTTTACCTGCATGCGTTCGGTTGCCGTGATTGGTGGTGGTCCCGCAGGCGCAATGGCCGCTGAAGGGCTCGCCAAGCGCGGATTCTCGGTGACCCTCGTCGACGAGAAGATGGCTTGGGAGAAACCCTGCGGTGGGGGTGTTACCCAAAAAGCCTACATCCAGTATCCATTCCTGGCTGCCTTGCATAAGCCCCACGCGGCCATTCGCCACTGCCAGCTGCGTGCCGATGCTGCGAAGCCATACCGGGTAGAACTGCAACATCCCGTGCTGATCTACTCCCGCCAGGACCTGAACCAGCTGCTGTTAGACCGCGCGGCGGCGGCCGGGGCACATTTGGAACAAACGCGCATTACGGCCATTGCGCGGACTTCCGCTGGATGGCGCCTGCATCGGAAGGGCGCTGCCCTGGAAGCCGAGACCATCGTCTTGGCTACCGGGGCTCGCAACCCCTTGCGCGATTTTGGTACGGAATGGACCTCAACAAACTCCATGCTGGCGATTGGCTATTACCTCCCGTTGACCTCCCAGCAAATCGACATCCAGTTCTTCCATTGGCTGCAGGGGTATTTGTGGATCTTTCCCCGCGGTAACCATGTTTCTGTTGGTATCTGTGGAAAAGGTGCTAACCAACCTGAAATGCGTGCGGCATTGGAACGCTTCCTCGATGAGCGAGGCATCTCATGGAAGGGTGAGCAATTCTACGCCCATCTCATCCCGGCGCTGGATGCGAGGGACTGGCAGCGGAACCGTTTGGCCGGCGACGGGTGGCTAGCGGTGGGGGATGCCGCCGGGATGGTGGACCCTCTCACCGGAGAGGGAATCTACTATGCCATGCGCTCAGGTGACCTGGCGGCGGAGACGCTTGGTGCAATACGAAGCGGTGCCGTTGCCCGAGAGGCAGCCGACGAGTACCGGAGCAGTCTTCAGGCTGACTTCACCGGGGAATTGGAGATTGCTGCCAAGCTGGCCAAGGTATTCTACCTCGGGCAAACCGGGCTGGGTACAGTTCCTCAGCGGATGATCCAGTTCGCCCGGCACAATGTGCGAATCCGGCAACTATTGCAGGATCTGGTAAGTGGTGCGCAGAACTATTCAGGTCTCCGCGATAGGGTAAGTGAAAGCTTACATTCAAGAGTGCTTGCGACGATTATCCGGTATCTGCGCGGCAGTTATGACCGGTTGGAGGCCAACACGGTGAATCGCCCGAATACTGCTGCCCCCGCGGAATCTTCTTCCGACAGATAGGATTGACATGAATACGAGTCGCTCTGAAGCCTTGTTCGCCCGAGCCCAATCGCTCATCCCAGGTGGAGTAAATTCGCCCGTGCGCGCCTTTCGCAGCGTAGGAGGAACGCCCCGGTTTATTGACCACGGCGAAGGCTGCTATCTGGTTGACGTAGACGGCAACCGCTACATCGATTACATCGGTAGTTGGGGTCCACTGATTCTGGGTCATCGTCCGCAGTTGGTGATGGATGCGCTACGGGAAGTGCTGGAGATTGGTACCAGTTTCGGCGCGCCAACTGAGCGGGAGATCGAATTGGCGCAGGAGATTATTGACGCGGTTCCCAGCGTGCAGATGGTCCGATTGGTGAATTCCGGCACGGAGGCCGCGATGAGCGCCTTGAGGGTGGCGCGAGGCTACACAGGGCGCGACCTCACCATTAAGTTTGAGGGCTGCTATCACGGCCACGTGGACTCCTTACTGGTGAAGGCTGGCTCAGGATTAGCGACGTTGGGAATCTCAGATTCCGCGGGTGTGCCGGCACGTTTTGCTGAGACCACGATCTCCCTTCCTTACAATCAGTTAGGCCCAGTGGAGGAAGCCTTCCACAAACACCCCGGCCAGATTGCGTGCGTTGCTGTTGAGCCAGTGGCTGGCAACATGGGCTGCATTCCCCCTTTGCCGGGATTCCTGGAAGGTCTGCGCGACTTGTGTACGCAGCACGGAGCCATGCTTCTGTTTGACGAGGTGATGACGGGCTTCCGGCTTTCTTACGGCGGTGCACAAGCGATGTATGGGGTCAGTCCGGACCTGACGGCATTCGGGAAGGTAATCGGCGGGGGGCTACCGATTGCGGCGTATGGAGGCAGTGCGGAAGTGATGTCTTACGTAGCACCCAGCGGCCCAATCTACCAAGCCGGAACCTTGTCAGGGAATCCCATGGCAGTCTCGGCGGGTTTGGCGACTCTTCGTTACCTGAAGGCGCATCCTGAGCTTTACCAGCAATTGGATGATGCCTGTGAGGCCCTCACGGCGGATCCGCCCGCAGGGGTTACTGTGAACCGCGTAGGGTCGATGTTTACGTTCTTCCTAACTGACCAGCCAGTGGTGGATTTTGCCTCGGCGAAGACCTGTGACACGGAGAAGTTCAAGCGCCTTTACCACTGGATGCTAGATCGGGGAGTGTATTTGGCCCCTTCCCAGTTTGAAGCCGGGTTCGTTTCGTCACTGCATGGCGAATCCGAGATTACGCATACCAGGGAGGCTCTGGAAGCCTTCTTCGCAAACGAAACGCACGGATGATCGGAAGTCCACAGAGCAGCAAGGTAGTCCAAAGCAAGCCGCCACTGAATACAGCTACCGCCACCCGGGTTGCCGTGTTGAGCATATATGGCTCAGATGGGGAGTTGGAAGCGCGGTAAAGCTTGGCTGACACCACCAGGTTGATTGTCCGCCGTTGGCCGTTGGTCTGTCGCAAGACAACCAGGTATTGTCCATCCCAAGGCGCGCGGTATTGAAGGGGAGACTGCCAGGGGCCGGTTGAGCGGAGGACGGGCTGAAGTGCCGTGGAGCGCATCCCACGAGCTGAATGTTGGCTTTCGGGCGTCCTGTCATCGCGAAGCAGTTCTAGCTCCACGGAATGCAATCTGGTGGCATCGGTACCTACAGCGGGCTGTACGTCCAGTTCCACCAAGGTTCCCGCTTTCACCAAGGGCAATCGAAGTCGGCGTGGGTCTCCCGCTGGCAGTGCTACCTGATGCCTGGTGGCGAAAAGAACAGTGCCAGCGCCGGGTGTCGTTTGTGCGGAAGTCTTCCCAGGCTGCAGGGAGGGGTTCGCCGAAATCTTGTGGTCGGTAGAAGATTGTCTGGGTTGGCCTTGGGCGCGAACCACCAACGGCAGCAATGCTGCTGCCAGTCCTATGAAGCATAACCAACGCCATCGGCTCACGATTTCTTTAGCATATCCTGCATGACCGAGGGCAGTGACGTAGTTGCTGAGTTCCTGGTGGGTGCGAGGCTTGCCGACCGGGTCCGGCCCAGCCACTCAGCGATGGGGGCCTTTAGATGGTGGATGCGGCGTAATGGGAGCTCCGCCATGAGTGGGTAGCTCAGTAGGTAGATAAAGTTCGTGACGGCGAAGGCCGAAGACAGTTGCGGCCAGATTGGATGGGAACAGCGCAAGGCGCACGTTATAGCGCTGGACAGCCTCGTTATACTCCGTACGGTCCTGGTGAATGCGGCTCTCCACCGCCAGGACCTCCTCAAGCAACCGCTGCAGGTCCGCGTCCACTCTGTCTCCGGGAATCCGGGAAGCGGTGTCGCGGAAGTCCTTCAACGCGATCTCCAAGCGAGTGTTCGCGAGCACCAGGGAGCTTGCGTCTGGTGCGTTTCCCGCGGATCTCCACTCGTCAGCCAATGCGCGCCGGTGGACCTGCAACTGTGGGAAGTCATTCTGGCGGCGGGGCTCGTTCAATATGGATATCAGGCGAGGAATCGAGGAGGCCCTGCGCTCCAAATCCTCTTCCACCTTCAGCCATGCAACATCAATCCGGCTGCGCTCAACCTCTAGGGTTGCCCGGGAACGAAACAGCTGGAGTACCAGAATGAGTACGCCTAGCAAAAGGGCGGAAGCAAGCATCCAGCGCAACCGAGGTATCCGCATGCTATCTGTTTCTAACTCCAGTGGCCGGCCTGCCTGAGTTGCGGGCCAAGCACTCCTGTATTGCCAGCCAAGGACTCCCGAGTGGAAGGCGTGAGGGCTATGCGAAGGGGTGTCGGTCGGCTCAACGCTATTGTAATCGGAACATGCGGCCCATAAGGGCTACCCCGCTGCTAGATGGTGAACTGGCGTCGCAAAAGCTCCTGGGCAGGAGCGCAGCCAACCCCAGCGATTCCCATCGCATCCTCACGGAACAACTGGGTCGCCAGTCTGCGGATATCTTCCACGCTCACGGCGTCTACGAGTTCAAGAAGCGCGTCCATCTCGGCAGGCTGCCCAAGGAACATCACCTGACGGGCGAGGTGGGCCATGCGGCTGCTGCTGGATTCAAGGCTCAGCATGAGTGAACCCTTCAAATAGCGCTTTGAACGATCAAGCTCGTTAACGGAGACGTCTTCGTTCTTTAGCCGGCTCAATTCAGCCAGGATAGCGTTTACCAATGCCACCGCGGTGGAGGGTGCGGTGGCCGCGTAGATCGAGATGCATCCTGAATCGCGATAGGGGCTGAGCTCAGAAAAGACGTTATAGGCCAGCCCATGTTTCTCGCGTATGTTCTGGAAAAGCCGGCTGCTTAGCCCGCCGCCCAGCAGCGCATTCAGGACGTAGGCAATAAACCGGTCCTGGTGGGAGAAATGTAGCGACGGGAAACCGATACACAAGTGGACCTGCTCAAGGGAGTCGCGTACTTTCCACTCCATGAGGGGATGTGTCTCCGGAACAGGTTCGCTTGAAATGTCAGTGCCGGGGCGTAAGCGGCCGAAGCGCTTCTCTGCCGCGTGATGAAAGTCCTCATGCCGGATGTTCCCGGCCGCGGAGATCACAATGTTTTCGGGCGTGTAGGTACGTCCATAGAAATGAAGGATCGCGTTTTGGTCGTAGCCCTGCACCTGAGCCTCAGAACCGAGAATGGACCGGCCCAAGGCATGACCTCTCCAGAAAGCCTTTGCAAACATATTGAATACAACATGTTCAGGACTATCGGCTTCCATCTTAATCTCTTCCAGAACTACCCGCTTCTCCCGGCGAATATCTTCTTCACGAAAAGCAGGCTCCAAAACAAGATTCGACAGCAGGTCAAATGCTCCATCAAAGTGCTCATCCAGCACCTTGGTATTGAAGCAAGCATGCTCCTTGCTGGTGAACGCATCAATATGCCCGCCGTAGGCATCAACCGCACGTGCGATCTCCAGGGCATCCCGCTGAGGCGTGCCCTTAAACACCATATGTTCAATGAAATGGGAGATGCCGCCTTCGTGGTCGTCTTCGTGGCGGGAACCACGCGCAATCCACACTCCGGCTGACACTGAGCGAAGGTGGCTCATGCGCTCACTCACGAGTTTGACGCCGTTGGCCAGCTGACTTCGTTGGATAAGGCGCCTGAAGCTGGAATCATCAGGCATTACGGAACACAACCGATCTGTTCACCAGTGTCTCGCAGTTTTGGGTTCTCTGAGTGGAAATCTCTCGAAAACCGCTCGAATTCCGCAGTGGTAGCCTGAAAGAAATGCCTGACGCGCTTCTCGGTCTTGAGTTGGTGGATATACAGAACCATTTAGGGTCTGTTTTACCCGGTTATCGCGCAGCGCAATTGTATGCCGCGCTTTACCAGCAAAGGGTGCGTGAAGTAGACGAAGTTTCCACCCTGAATCGCGGAATTCGTGCAGAATTGGCGGCGCGGTTTGTGGTGGGATGGCCGGATCTGCAGCAGCGATTCGAATCTTCGGACGGCACCCGGCGCTATTTACTGAAACTCTCTGATGGCAAGACGGTGGAAGCAGTTCTGATGCCCGAGGGAACGCGCAGCACGATCTGCGTTTCGACGCAGGTGGGTTGTCCGGTGGACTGCAAGTTCTGCCTCACCGCGTTGATGGGCCTGGAGCGGAACCTTAGTGCGGGCGAGATCGTTGGCCAAATCCTGTACATTCTTGAGGATAATCAGCTTGCTGGGGGTCTACAGCGGATCAACATTGTGTTCATGGGCATGGGGGAGCCGCTGTTGAACCTTCCCAATGTGCTGAAGGCAACACGCATCCTCACCGATTCCAAGGGGGTGGGGTTGTCGCCACGCCGAATCACGCTATCGACGTCTGGAATTATCCCGCGAATGGCGGAGCTAGGGGCCGCGACGGTGCGTCCCAAGCTTGCCATTTCGCTGAATGCATCCTCGGACGCAGCACGCCGGGAACTGATGCCCATTACGCGCAAGTACTCCCTTTCGGGGCTTCTGGAAGCCTGCCGTTCGTATCCGCTGCGGACATGGGAGAAGCTCACTTTCGAGTACGTCTTGCTGCGGGGCGTGAACGATACCGATACCGACGCCCGGAGGGTGGTGAGGCTTCTGGCAAACCTGAACTGCATGGTGAACCTGATCGCGCTGAATCCTGGCCCCGGTATTCCCTTCGAAACGCCTGACCCGCAACGCGTGGTTGCCTTCCAGGCGATCATCCAAAAGGCTATGCCCTGTTTTGTGCGAAAGCCGCGGGGGCGCGATGTGTATGCCGCGTGCGGACAACTGAAACGCGTGTCGCAGGCGGAGATTGAGCAGTTTCCAATCCTGGTGGGTGGCTGACGGCGGCAAGCGTTTCGGCATGGCCTGGAGTTGCGCACTGGCTGGCGTATAATTCTTGCGGAGGCCGCAGATGTCCACAAAGCAACACCCAACCGCCAATCAGAATTCCCCCAGCCCCGCGCTTAGCCGCCGATCGTTTGTAGGCGCCTCGGCAACCGCCGGAGCAGCATTCCACATCCTAAGTCCGCAGACGGTACGCGGTTCCCAGGCTAACTCGAAGATTACCGTTGGTCTGATCGGTTCGGGTGGCCGTGGAACCTACGATGCCTCTCTGGTGCAGACTGATCCTCGGGCGCAGGTAGTAGCCCTGTGCGACCGTTTCCCTGACCGGTTGGAGGAGGCGAACGCCCGCCTGAAGCTGCCGAATCCAGCCACCTACACGGACTACGCGAAGCTGCTGGCATCCAATGTGGATGCGGTCATTATTGCCACCCCTCCGTTTGAGCACCCGGAACAGTTGGAAGCTGCCGTCGCTGCCGGCAAGCACATCTACTGCGAAAAGCCGATGGGCGTAGATGTGGAGGGCTGTAAGCGGGTAATTGCTGCCGGCCGCAAGGCGCGCAAGGATCAGGTGATCTCCGTGGGTTTCCAGCAACGCTACGGGGACGTTTACCGCGAGGCGTACAAGCGCTTGCAGGAAGGCCAGATTGGCGACCTGCTTGCGGCACGTGGGTATTGGATTGCCAACGACCCCTTTACCCGGCGCCCTTATGATGACCCGCAGATTGAGCGGGTGCGGAACTGGTTCTGTTACCGCGAGTATTCTGGCGACTTCATCGTTGAGCAGGATTGCCACAACTTCGACGTACTGCACTGGTTTCTAGGCGGGATTCCAGAAGCAGCAGTTGGCCGGGGCGGCACCAAGATTCGCACCAATATGGATTTGATGGACCATCTCAGCCTGGTGTTCACTTGGCCCAATGGGATTCACGTGAACTTCGAAGCGAACCAGCTTACTCCGCGCGGATTCAATCGGATTGGTGAGGAGTTTAGTGGCGTGAAAGGGACGTTACACACATCCCGACAAAGCATGATCCATTTCAAGGGCCCCAACGATCGGGAGGAGATGCAATCCAAGCGCGACATCACAATGGATGCCTTCGACCATTTCTTCACGATGATCCAAACCGGCAAGGCGGAAAACGTGGCAGAGCGGTCAGCGCTGAGCACGATGATTGCGATCCTGGGCCGTGAGGCCTTGTATACCGGCCGGGAGATTACCTGGAGGGGACTCTACGGCGTCTACGCCTAAGGGTATCGCCGGTACGAAGGAACAATGGCAAACAGACAACTTCAGGTAGTGGTGTTCGGGGCGCACCCGGACGACTGTGAAGCTTATTGTGGGGGTACAGCGGCGCTGTTCGCGGAATTGGGGCACGAGGTCACTTTCGTCTCAATGACCAACGGCGATGCCGGCCATCACCGCAAGGGGGGCGGAGAACTTGCGCGTATCCGCCTGGAAGAAGCACGGGAGGCTCAGCGGCGCTTGGGCATCTCGCACTATTTCATACTTGACGTTCATGATGGGGAGTTATTCCCCACGCTGGAAGTCCGGCGGCACATCGTCCGTCTCATTCGTCGTTACGGTGCCGACTTGGTGATCACTCACCGGCCCAACGACTATCATCCAGACCATCGATACGGCAGTATGGCGGTGCAGGACGCGGCCTACCTTGTGATGGTGCCTAATGTGTGTCCGGATGCAGCGCCACTGAGACGCAACCCGGTCTTCCTCTACATGCAGGACCGCTTTCGGAAACCGTATCCGTTTCAGCCGGACATCGCCATCAATGTCGATCCAGTGTGGCCGAGAAAACTGCATGGCATGGCTGCCCACGTTTCGCAGTTCGGCGAATGGCTGCCGTGGATTGATGGCTACGAGGCGGAGGTCTCGGTGGATCCGCTGGAGGCAGCCAAGCAGGCCGTTGAACGTTACACCTTCCCAATCGACGATGCAGTGCGAGCACGTTTACACAGCTTCTACGGTGAGGACGCGTTTTCCGTGCAGCGTGCTGAGGCCTTCGAGATTTGCGAGTATGGCCGCCAGCCTGGCGAACGGGAGATTCCGGATTTGTTTCCCATGCTGCCTCGCCCCGCGGACGTTTGACGGGCAATCCGGCTATCCTGGGCGAAAGGGGGGAGGGCATGTCGTTGGAAGAGCCACAACCCGGCGCTTTGCTCTACCGGCAGATCCCAAGCGTGGACGAGGTTCTACGCTCAGTAGAAACACTGCGATCTGTATACGCCCACGAAGTGTTGACTCGCGAAATCCGCCTGCTGCAGGAAGAATGGCGACGGGAGATCAGGGACCATCAGACCCTGCCGGGGGTGGATTTTGCTGCGGCGCTGGCAGAGCGGATGCTCAGCCTGGAAACGCCAACTCTGCGCCCCGTGATCAATGCGACGGGGGTCGTACTGCACACGAACCTGGGCCGGGCTCCGTTGGGAAGTGCTGAGTTCATTGGCGGCTACAGCAATTTGGAATTCAATCTGGAGACGGGTGTTCGCGGCAAGCGGGATGTGCATGCGTCGATGCTGCTGCAGCGGATCCTGGGCTGTCCAGGCATTGTGTTGAACAACAACGCGGCTGCCACCTACCTGATCCTGCGGGAGCTTGCCGCAGGCCGCGAGGCCATCGTATCTCGCGGCGAACTGGTCGAGATTGGAGACGGCTTCCGGATTCCGGAAATCATGCAGCAAGCCGGGGTTACGCTCCGAGAGGTTGGCGCCACCAACCGCACTCATCTGCGGGACTATGAGCAGGCAATTAGTGACAACACCGCCCTGATCGTCCGCGTTCATGCCAGCAACTTTCGGATGGAGGGCTTTGTTGGGAAGCCGCCACTAAACGAGATTACTGCGCTGGCTCACACCTACGGCATCCCAGTGTATGACGACTTGGGCAGCGGCAATCTGTTGGACCTCTCGAAGGCTGGGATTGAAGAGCCGCTGGCGATGGAGAGCTTTGCCGAGGGGGCGGACATCGTCAGCTTCAGCGGCGACAAATTGCTGGGTGGCCCGCAGTGTGGCATTGTCGCGGGGCGGCCTGACCTTGTCACCCGTATCCGTCGCAACCCCATGTACCGTGCCTTTCGCGTTGACAAGCTCATCCTGGAATCGCTGGGGCGAACGCTTCGTTCCCTATATCTGCAGCGCTATGACGAGATTCCGGCTATACGGATGATCCTTACTCCGCTCAAGGAGATCACTCGCCGGGCGGAGATGTTTGCCGCCAACGCACGGGTTCCCGCGCTACGTCTGGTGGATGGCCGATCCATGATCGGCGGTGGATCCACTCCGGCCCAAAGCCTGCCTACCTGCTTGCTCTCGATTGCGTGCAGTGACGCGGAAGGCGCGGCCTCGTGGCTTCGCGCCAGGCCCGTTCCCGTAATTGGACGCATTGAGCGCGATTGCCTGCTGCTGGATCTGCGCACGGTGGCGCCAGCGGAAGAGGAGCTTCTGCGCTCGGAGTTGGAGGGCCTTCCGCCTGAACTACTGCTGCTCGATGGAGAATCGACTTAGTGTTCCGAGTTGGGCTCCTCAATGAGGGGCGGGGTCCAGGACGGCGAACTTCCCGCCAGGAACTGGCCCAGGTCAGTGGCGGCGAAGCGCAGGCCTACATAGAAATCGCCGAATAGAGCGTAAATGGCACTCACTTCATCGAAGCGCATCTCGTAGATCAGTCTCTTAAAGACGAGCGGATCGTCAGCGAAAAGATCGACGCCCCACTCCCAGTTGTCGAATCCGATGGAGCCGGAGATGATCTGCTTCACCTCGCCTTGGTAGCGGCGTCCAATCAGGCCATGCTCGTGCATCATCCGCTGCCGGTCAGCAAGAGGGAGTACGTACCAGTTCTTCTCCTCGCCCCGCTTGCGGTCCATCGGATAGAAGCAGCAGTAACGGTTTGGTGGCACATCGGGCCAGAGTCGCGGGGCCATGGCCTTGCGCTGACGGTCCAAAACCTCCTCCACTCCAGCGTTCCACTCCTCGGAGTAGGGCACGAAGCCTCTTCCGGTGAGTTCGCTATGCATCTTGGAGGTTGATGCGTAGAGGCCCAGTTCCACGACCGAAAGATAGGAGTGTGAGATGTCGACGAAGTTCCGAAGGCGCAGCGCGTTTATGCGCATTTCTGCTTCGTTCAGGCCATCGAAACTATCCCGGAAATGCAACAGCATGAGGTCGCCTCGATGCCCCAGCAGGGAGAATAGGGCAGACTTACCGGAGCCCTCCATCTCCCCCAGGGTATTCGCGGCTTCATCCACGATGGCTGTCTGCTCCTCCTCGGGCAGGGCATGCCACTTGTCCCAATGGACGCGGAGCATCTGGTGCAGGGTTGCTGCGCCATCCAGGGTATAGGGGACGGAGGGCATTGCCATGGCGGATTGAGCCTCCACTGGTCTCGGGCGTTGTTCGGTTGGGGGATGAGCGGGACGATCCATAGTTTGGTTAAGCCTTTGGGTACTTCTCTTAGTGTATCTGGCCAGTGCGCGGATGCCGCAGGGCCGATGCAGTGGAAGTGCAGGCCGCGATGGCGGCTATCCTCGCGTTGCCCGGTTTCGTGCGCATGGCAAATGCGGCCTGGTTGGGGCGATGGGTATTCGGGCTGTGAAACAATAGCGGCATCCGCCATGGCAGACTCTCGATCAGCCACGCCGAGCGGCGTACCCTCACCGGACACCGCCGCCACCTTGACCGTGGGAGCGGCGCTGGCGGCCATCGCCCGGCATCCGGGCCACTACCTCATTGCCCACTGGAACTGGAAAAGCGCAGCAACCAGCGCCGTCATTCGAGGGATGCTGTTTTTCTTCACGAACCTGTCGGCGGGTGTTTCGGCTGCCTCGTGGGCACTCCTGCTGCAGTTTGTGTATCGGGCGGCCACCTCCGGCTTCTGGGGTTCGTTCACACAGGCGTTACGGACGGCGCGACCCGCCTGGCTGGCGGCCCTTACAGTGGGAGTGGGCCTCACTGGTTTTGCGCACATCCTGGAGTTTCTGGTGGCTTGGCTAGGCGGCACGGCGGAACTCAAGCGCAGCATTGTGGTGTCTATCTGCTTCACTGTGGTTTCCAATCTGTTCAACCTCTATGTGATGCAGCGCAATGCCTTGGTTGTGGGCAAGCACGGAGATTCGCTCGTGAGGGATATGGCGCGGATGCCGGCTCTGATTGCGGGTTTTGTCGCGTGGCCCTTTGTGAGTCTCGCGCGGGCGCTTCGCCGCTAACCTCATGTGCCGGGGCGGATCGTCTTGAATCCTATTGAACTCACTGCCATCACCATGGGCGGATGTCTGGAACTGCGTACAATGGGGCTATGGCAAAGACGATCATCATTTTGGCAGAACAAATGTACCAGGAAATGGAAATCTGGTATCCGCTATACAGGTTTCGGGAAGCAGGGTACACCGTGATGGTGGCAGGTCCGGAAGCAGGCAAGACCTACCCCAGCAAGTTGGGTTATCCGTGCCGGAGCGACATTTCCTATGCTGACCTGGATGCCAACGTGTATGACGGGGTGGTGGTACCCGGGGGAATGGCCCCAGACTACATCCGTCGCGACGATCGAGCCAATCGCTTCGTGAAGCAGATGGATGAACAGGGCAAGCTGATTGCGTCGATCTGCCACGGACCCTGGGTGCTGTGTTCCGCCTATGGCATGCTGCGAGGGCGAAAGGCCACCTGTTTCTTTGCCATCAAGGACGATGTGATCAACGCAGGGGCGGAATATACCGACGCGGAAGTGGTAGTAGACCGTAACCTGGTGACCTCGCGCAAGCCGGACGACCTGCCAGCCTTTATGCAGGCTGCTCTAGACGTCTTGGCTAGACAGGCGTAGGCCGCATTGGGCGGCTTGGGGACCTCGGGGGCGGAAGGCTCGCGCCAGGAGTAGCGCACCCATGCCAGAATTCGTCAGAATGGAAGGGTGGCAAAGACCTATCCTCTCATCCCAAAGCAAGTTCCCCACGTTGAGACCAAGCTCAGGCGTATTGCAACTCCGATTCCCGTGCCGGAATCGATTTCCGTATTGGAAACGTTGGCACGGCATGAACCGCTTGCCATGCAGGGCCAGCCGCCTGTCTTGTGGGACCACGCCGTGGGATTCCAAGTATTCGATCCTTACGGCAACCGTTGGATCGACTGGTCATCAGGCGTATTGATTACCAATGCGGGGCACGGACATCCGAAGGTGGTGCGCGCCATTCAGGAGGCTGCGGGCAAAGAACTGCTGACGACTTACGCCTTCCCCAGCCAACTGCGCGCGACGCTCGTGGAGAGGCTTAGCGCGTTGTTGCCAGAGAAACTGAAGAAGATCTTCCTGCTGACCACCGGCTCAGAAGCGGTGGAGTGCGCCATCAAGCTGTGCCGGACGCATGGCGTGCGGGTGGGCGGCCCGCGAAAGAATGTCATTGTTTCCTTTGAGAAGGCTTTCCACGGCCGCACGCTGGGCAGCCAGCAGGCGGGAGGAATTCCCGCATTGAAGGACTGGATCGTCAATTTCGATCCGGGCTTTTTGCAAGTTCCGTTTCCCGATGGTTATCGCACGGAGGACACGTCGTTCGAATACTTCCTTCACTGCCTGGACGAAAAGGGGATTCAGCCGGAGCAAGTCTGCGGCGTCGTGTTTGAACTCTACCAGGGGGGAAGCGCCGCGTTCGCGCCGGACGACTACATTCGGAAGCTGCGTGCCTGGTGTGACCAACACAACGTGTTGATGGTGGCCGACGAGGTGCAGGCCGGTTTTGGGCGCACTGGGACTTTGTGGGGTTACGAGCAATATGAGGGCTTCGTGCCGGATCTGGTGACGTGGGGTAAGGGCATCTCCAGCTCGCTGCCGATTGCCGCCGTCGCCGGCAGCGCGGAACTTATGGACATGCATCCTCCAGGTAGCATGAGCTCCACCCATACCGGTAATCCTGTTTGCTGCGCCGCTGCGCTCGCTTCACTGGAGGTGATCCTGGAAGAGGGGCTTGTCGAGAACTGCCGGAAGGTGGGAGGGTTGCTGCAGCATCGCTTGCGGGAAATGGCGACCCGCTATCCAGAGATTGGTGATGTTCAGGGGCGCGGCCTGGTAGCAGGCATCGCATGCATAAAGCCTGGAACAAAGGACCCGGATGGCGACCTCGCCTGGGATACGGTGGGGGCCTGCGTGGAGCGAGGGCTGCTGATGTTCTGCCCGGTGGGATTTGGCGGTGCCACCATCAAGATTTGCCCGCCCCTTTGCATTACCGAGGAAGCCATTGAGGAATCATGCGCGGTGCTGGATGAGGCATTTCAATCGGTGTTGAAGGCGAGGACTGTACCCGCGTCGGCGGAGGCGCTGGTTTAAGATGGCGCAACCAAAGGTCGCGGTGGTGGGTGGCGGGATGATCACCCACGACCAAATTCTGCCCTCGCTTTACGAACTGCAGCGGATTGGCGAGATTGGAGAAGTTCTGGTTTGCGCTCAGCACGGGCGTACCTTGCATGAACTTGCTGCCTCTGACACGATTCGCAAGGCCTTCCCACGCTCATCGTTTACGGCGTGGCCTCCCTTAAACAGCGATCCTGATGCGAAGCACCCGCAGCTTTACCGCGAGATGTTCCGTACGCTGCCAGCGGGCAGCATCGCCATCATCGCCTTGCCAGACCAGCTTCACTTCGAGGCTGTGATGGCGGCGCTATCCCACGACTTACATGTGATCTGTGTCAAGCCTCTGGTGCTGAAGCACGCTGATGCAGTCACCATTCAGTGCGAGGCCAAAGCGCGAGGGCTTTTTGTAGGGATCGAATACCACAAGCGCTTCGACGACCGCAGCCTGATTGCCCGCCGTCGATTCCGGGCTGGTATGTTCGGGGAGCTACGGTTGGGCACCGCCTGCCTGATGGAGAAGTGGTATTACCGCCACTCCAAGTTTCAGAACTGGTTCCATAGTGACCACTCCGATGCCTTCACCTATATCGGCTGCCACTATGTTGACTTGGTGCATTTCATCACAGGGTTGCTGCCGAAAGCGGTCAGCGTCTACGGATTGAAGGACCGTTTCCCCAACGGGAGCGAAGGCTACCTGTGGACCGACGCGCGCATCATCTGGGAGAACGGCGCCTGCCTGAACGTACAGAACTCCCTGAGCTTTCCCGATGCCGGCCCGGGCTCGAACACCCAGGGGCTGGTGCTCTACTTCAGTGATTCCCAGAAAGATTGCGGCGGCTATCTGGAGCATGACGACCAGTACAGGGGAATGCGCTACGTCTACACTGAGCCGCCTAGAGGACCAGGCGCCACGGCTTACCATGAACCTAGCACGGAGTATTTTCAGTATCTGGATGTTGGTGAAGATACCCTCTTGCCAACAGGCTACGGGTACCGCAGTGTTGCCAAGTTGGTGGAGGCGTGCAAACGCGTGGAGTTTCAGACGGGCAACGGCACGCGCGATTCGTTACTGCGCGACCGCCAGCAGGTGATCGAGGAGGTGGATGCGCAGGGAATCCTGGCAACGCCCGCAAACTCAGCATTCAACGAATTGGTGGTGGAGGCTGGCCGGATGTCACTGCTGTCGGGCGGACGAGAGGTGGAAATTCACTATGGTAGTCCAGCGGCTGTGGCGCCCCGAAGCTATTCGTAGGATGTTGCAGCCATATCATTTGGTTCCCGTCGTAGCTTCCAGGGTGCCGCTATACGTTAGAATGACGAGAGGTTTCGCAGATCCGGTTCGCGCGGCATGGGATGGTTTTCATCGTTTGCGCGCAGCCTGCTCTGTTGCTCGCGTACTCCCTTGAAATCACCATGAGCGGATCTCCTGAAAAGACCCACTGCGCGTTGCACCTGGAGCTGGCCTCCAATCTCGACAGCGTCGATCACGCTGAGGAAAAGGTTTTGGAGATCGCGGCGCAGTGCGGAGTGGACGAGGAAGAACTGCATCGGGTGGGGATGTCGGTGCGAGAGGCGATGGTAAATGCGGTCGTTCACGGGAACAAGTACAACCGCAACAAAATGGTGCTGTTCCGCGTGGAGACATCGGCAGACGCGATGGTGGTGATTATTGCGGATGAGGGCGCCGGGTTTGATCCTGGCCAAGTGCCTGACCCGAACCAGGGCGAGAACGTGCTTCGGCAATCAGGCCGGGGCATTATGCTCATCCGGGCATTCATGGACGGCTATATCGTTGCTCCTCGCAGTGGGGGTGGCACTGAGGTGAAGCTCATCAAGAAGCTACCGTCCCCTAAGTAGGGTCTTTCGATTCCATGTGGCTGTACCGTTTCAGGAGGAGTGGAAATGAGCGTATCGGTGACGACCCGGCAGGTTGGGGATGTCTCCGTGCTGGATGTGGCGGGTCGGATTACTCTCGGAGAAGGGTCCAGCACCCTTCGGGAATCGCTGCGTGCAGTCACCGGGTTGCGTGACGCGAAGATCTTGCTGAACCTCGAAGAGGTGACCTACATCGACAGCTCTGGCATTGGGGAATTGGTCTCGGGGTTCACCAACATCCAGGAGCAAGGTGGACAGCTGAAGTTACTGAAGCTCACCAAGCGTGTGCATGATCTTCTGCAGATCACCAAGCTTTACACGGTGTTTGAGGTCTTCGACGACGAGGCCGTCGCGATTCGCAGTTTTCATTAGCGCTTCGCTTGAAGCCAAGCAAACTTCTCCACGGATCATTCTAGCTGCGGATAGGTGGGCATGCCCTTTCGGCAGGCCGGGGCGGTCGTGGATGGAATGCCTGCGTTCCCGTGTTTTTCCGCCTTCTACCGTCAGGGCACCCGCCAAGTGGTTGTTGTACAATGGAAGACTAGGCCACCCTAGCTCAGTTGGTAGAGCGACTGATTCGTAATCAGTAGGTCGTGGGTTCGACTCCCATGGGTGGCTCCACTTCCCCCACACGCCCTGACTGGCTCCTCCCCCCGAACCCCATCAAGGCTAATGCTTGTCTAATGAACTTCCAAGCAGGTTGAAAGCATGTACAGTATCACTTAAATTAGTGTAACGATTGTAAAAAAAACCCCCAGATGGGTTAGGAAACTACCCCCAAATGACCCACAGAATACTCCCGCTTACGTGATGGTGTCTAGTTGCGTTCCCAGACTATACTGAATTGAAAATCAAGAATAAACCATAACGAAAACAAGAATTTGGCTGGATGAATTGTACTGCTGGATGCAAGTAGGATAACCAATGAAGTCACGAGTGCTTGCTGTGCACGAGTCCATCGGACGCGTGTTGAGCACGCCGATTTTTCGGCTCAGCGGAAAGAAGTTGCTAGCAAAGGGGCACATCCTTAGCGAGGAAGATGCGAGTCTGTTGAAGGCCGAAGGGCTGGATCAGGTTTGGGTTACGGAGCTGGATGAGGACGAAGTCTCTGAAGACGAGGCCGTACTGACAGCGTCCGCAACCATGGCGTCTGGGTCTCTTGAAATTCGGCTTGCCGCTGGTGGCCGTGCCAATCTGGTAGCGGCTGAGAACGTGTGCGCGGTGATTGATGATGAATTGCTTCGTCGGGTGAACTCGACGTCGAGCATGGTGGTGGCAACGGTGGCGAACTTTTCCTACGCCACAGCCGGGCAAAGGATCGCCGTGGTGAAGAGCGCACCATTCGCAGTGGGCCGGGATCAACTTCAGGAAGTGGTGGATTTGTTGAACCAGACAGGTCCCATCATCCGGCTGCGTCCGATTCGTTCGCCCCGCGTTGCACTTCTGTACACGGACCCGCTCCAGTCTGACCGAGCGCGCGTCCTTTTTGAGAACGTGATGCGCCAGCGCCTGGCGAGATATGACCTGGAGAGCAGCATTGCGCTTTGCAGCCTCGAAGACGAACCGAAGGTCGCCAATGCATTGAGTTACCTGTTGAAGTCGAATCCCGACGTGGTGATTATCGCCAGCACGACTTCGCCTGCAAATCCAGACGATGTAGTAGGGCGCGCGGTGCGGCGCGTTGGATGTACCATTGAGCGTTTCTTGGCGCCCGTTGAGCCCGGCAACCTGCTGTTGCTGTCTTATCGCGACGAGATTCCGGTGATCTCTGCGCCGGGTTGCTATCGTTCTCCCAAGCCCAATGTCCTTGACCTCCTCCTGCCTCCGCTACTATCGGGCTATCGCGTCTCGGGCTGGGAACTGGCAGCATTTGGCAGTGGGGGACTCCTCAATTAGACGCGCACTTACGTTGCTCTAGATTCTCCCGCAGTCAGACTCTAGCGTTAGGTCTGCTTATTCACGAGGCGGTGTGATTTTCCTCTGGGAAGACCGTTTCGGGCGCGGATACAGTAACATGGAGGTTCTGGGTTGCGAACCGGAGCCATGGGCAGGTTGGGAACAACGTGCTCTGGCCATCGCCGTTCCCTGCCATGGCGATGTGAAATTGGTTTCTCCCCGGGGCATACAGCCTATGTTTGACGAAACTGCGCAAAAAGTAGTGGAGGTAATCGCTTCCACACAGAAATTGGAACCTGGCAAGGTGACCGTGGATAGCACCTTCGAGGAACTGCAAATCGACTCGCTGGACGGATTGAACATCGTGTTCGCTCTCGAAAACGAGTTTGATATCGACATTCCGGACGAGCAGGCGAAGCAGTTCACCACAGTCCGTCAAGCTGCTGAACGTATCCATGCGTTACTAGAAGGCCGTTCCGCAGGGGAGAATGCGCCGGCACCTAGCGTCTAGCAGGCACTCGCCCAATGAATGCGCGTCGCGTAGTCGTCACCGGGATTGGGGCAGTTTGCTCCCTCGGACTTGATATACCGTCGATATGGGCCTCGCTCCAGTCGGGCCGGGTTTGCCTTTCTCCACTTCCTGAGTTCTCGCAGGGGCCAATGCGCTTTGATAAGGCAGGGATTGTCACCGGTTTTCCCGATGGCCGAGTCCCAAGCAGACTCCTTGACACCTCAGACCGATTTACCCAGTTCCTGCTGGCGTCTGCGGGAGAGGCCGTAAGGCAATCTGGAATCGATGCCGATGATCCGCGCTGGGCGGGTGCCGCGATCGTAACAGGAAGCGGAATCGGCGGCGAACTCGCTCACGATACAGCATTTTGGGATATGTACGGCCTGAAGAAGTCCCGTGTGAATCCCTTTGTGATCCCCAAGATTATGCCGAATGCGGGTGCCAGCCAACTGAGTATCGTTTACGGTGTCCGCGGGTTGGTCTATACCGTCTCTACGGCATGTTCCTCAGCGAACCATGCGATCGGCTTGGCCTGGTCTCACATCCGGAGCGGTGCCTGCGACTTGGCGATTGCTGGGGGTAGCGAGTCATCCATCACTTTCGGATTCCTGAAGGCGTGGGAAGGGATGCGGGTGGTGTCTCCAGACACCTGTCGTCCATTTTCCAGGAATCGTAGTGGACTCATCCTGGCTGAGGGTGGCGGAGTACTGATTCTGGAATCCGAGGAGAGCGCCCGGGCGCGTAAGGCAACCATCCTAGCGGAGTTGGCAGGCTTTGGAATGTCGGCAGACGCTTCGCACCTCACGCTGCCCGCGCCGGACGGGGCATCGATGGCAATGGCGCGCGCACTGGATACGGCTGGGCTGGCACCGGGAGATGTAGACTACATTAACGCCCACGGCACTGCCACGCCCGCGAACGATCCATTGGAGACCAAGGCAATCCGGCATGTGTTCGGGGGCAACGCGGATCGAATTGCCGTCAGCTCCACAAAATCGATGCACGGTCACGTGCTGGGAGGAGCAGGCGCGGTCGAAGCGGTTGCGACGGTCCTTGCGCTGCAACACCAGATCGCCCCTCCTACTGCGAATTTCACGGAAGCAGATCCAGAATGCGATCTCGACTATGTCCCCAATCAATGCAGGCCGATGCGCATCCGGGCAGCGATCTCAAACTCTTTTGCCTTTGGCGGTCTGAACGCGGTGCTCGCGTTCCGTGAGCCCAGCTAATGCCTCAAGCTATCGGAGATTGGACTTCACGTCTTGACGGCGGTAATCCCTGTGGGGTAAGATTTAAAGGTTTGGCGTTGTGACTTGATCCGTGCTACCCCCAGCCACCCATCTTTATGATGGAAGGTTGGCCCGGCCGGAACCCTCGCCCCGCTGCCTCCCGGATTCATTCCGTGTGATTAGGTAAGGGCTATGGCGAGATCGGACAATATATTGTTCGTTCTCCATGTCATTTGCTTCCGTTTCCATCATTGTCTTCATTTGTACGTGGTGGGCTTGCGCCCACCTATAAGCCATGCTTAGCAAAGGGCAATAAGGACAACCTTGATGGATCGGCAACAGATTTAGGAGCATTCGTGCCTACATTTCAGCAACTTGTTCGCAAGGGGCGTAGTGCGCCCATCACAAAGACCAAGAGCCCCGCGCTGCAGGCCTGTCCCCAGCGCCGTGGTGTTTGCACTCGTGTGTACACAACGACTCCGAAGAAGCCGAATTCCGCTCTCCGGAAAGTAGCGCGCGTACGCTTGACCAATGGAATTGAAGTCACTTCGTACATTCCGGGCATCGGGCACAATCTCCAGGAACACTCCATCGTATTGATCCGGGGAGGACGTGTGAAGGATCTCCCCGGTGTGCGCTATCACATCATTCGCGGCACGCTGGATACGGCTGGTGTCGCCAATCGCAAGCAGGGCCGCTCCAAGTACGGAGCGAAACGGCCGAAGTCGTAATCCAACAGGGTTTCTAGGGAGCCGGAGGCAAACAGTTCCATGGCACGCAGACGCAGAGCGGACGTTCGCGAAATTGCACCGGATGCGGTGTATAGCTCAACCCTCGTTGAGAAATTCATCAACTCGATGATGTGGGATGGCAAGAAGAATACGGCTAGCCGTATCTTCTACGATGCCATGAAGGTAATGGAAGAAAAGGCGGGCGAAGAGGCGCTGAAAGTGTTCCGGAAGGCAGTAGAAAACTGTCGTCCCTTGCTCGAGGTAAAGAGTCGCCGCGTCGGTGGAGCCAATTATCAGGTTCCCATCGAAGTTCCGCAGAACCGCCGCACCAGTTTGGCGATTCGGTGGTTGATCTCAAACGCACGCAAGCGTAGCGAGAAAACAATGATCTCCCGGCTTGCCAACGAACTTCTTGACGCTGCCGCCATGCGCGGCGGTGCCGTGAAAAAGAAAGATGACGTACACCGCATGGCCGAAGCCAACAAGGCCTTCGCCCATTACCGGTGGTAGCCCTCAGGGAAGTAACCACCGTCGAGGACGCAACGACACCATATGGCACGACAGGTACCGCTTTCGAGAATCCGCAACATCGGCATCATGGCTCACATCGATGCCGGTAAAACTACGACTACTGAGCGCATTCTGTATTACACCGGCCGGACCCACAAACTGGGTGAAGTCCACGAAGGCACAGCCATTATGGACTGGATGGAGCAGGAGCAGGAGCGGGGCATTACGATTACATCCGCCGCCACTACTTGTACCTGGAAAGACGTCACCATCAACATTATCGACACACCCGGCCACGTCGATTTCACGGCTGAGGTGGAACGATCGCTGCGTGTTCTTGATGGCGCGGTAGCGGTGTTCGATGCGGTGGCGGGCGTCCAGCCCCAGTCAGAAACGGTATGGCGTCAGGCGGATAAGTATCAGGTTCCCCGTGTGTGTTTCATCAACAAGATGGACCGGATCGGAGCCGATTTCTTTCGCGCGGTCCAAACCATTGTGGACCGTCTGAAGGCCAATCCAGTCCCCATTCAGATTCCCATCGGTGCTGAAGACCATTTCAAGGGCGTCGTTGACTTAGTGACCATGAAGGCGATCGTCTGGAAAGACGAAACGCTGGGTGCCGCCTATGAGGTCACCGAGATTCCCGAGGATCTTGTCGATCTGGCGCAGGAATACCGCGACAAGATGGTGGAAGCGGTTGCCGAATGCGATGACACCCTGATGGAGAAGTTCCTTGAGGGAGAGGCGCTTACGGAGGCGGAACTCGTTCAAGGTATCCGTATTGCAACCAACACGCGCAAGATCTTCCCTGTCATTTGTGGCACCGCTTTCAAGAACAAGGGTGTTCAAAGCATGCTGGACGCCGTTGCGGCCTATCTGCCATCGCCGGTGGACGTTCCAGCGATCAAGGGCACGGACGTCGATAACCCCGAGGTATCCCTTGAGCGTAAGTCTGACGACAGCGAACCCTTTTCCGGCTTAGTCTTTAAGATCATGACTGACCCCTTTGTGGGGCAGTTGGCCTTTGTCCGCGTGTACTCGGGTGCCCTGCGCGCTGGCGAGTCCGTGCTGAATGCAGCAAAAGGGAAGAAAGAGCGTATTGGCCGAATCCTGAAGATGCACGCCAACAAGCGTGAGGAGATTGAGGAGATTCTGGCTGGTGACATCGCCGCCTGTGTTGGCTTGAAGCAGGTCTCCACCGGTGACACCATCTGCGCGGAAAAGGCGCCCATCCTCCTGGAAGCGATCGATTTCCCTGAACCCGTCATTCAGTTGGCGATTGAGCCCAAGACAAAGGGTGACCAGGAGAAACTGGGCATTGCCATTGGAAAACTCACCAATGAAGATCCCACGCTGCGCGTCAACACAGACGCTGAAACAGGACAAACCATCCTGGCCGGCATGGGTGAACTGCACCTTGAGATTATCGTCGACCGCCTGAGGCGTGAATTCAATGTCGAGGCCAATGTGGGCCGTCCACAGGTAGCCTACCGAGAGACGATCCGTAACCCTGCCGAAGGCGAAGGCCGGTTTGTGCGTCAAAGTGGTGGCCGCGGCCAATACGGCCACGTCAAGATTCGAATCGAGCCGATGGGTCCAGGTTCCGGATTTGAATTCGTGAATGCCGTTGTCGGGGGCACGGTGCCCAAAGAGTACGTGAATCCCACGGAAGCTGGTATCAAGGAAGCGCTGGAAGGCGGGATCCTTGCGGGCTACCCCATGTCTGACCTAAAGGTAACGTTGTACGACGGTAGCTACCATGACGTGGATTCCTCGGAAATGGCATTCAAGATCGCCGGATCCATGGCAATCAAAGAGGTAGCCGGGAAGGCAAAACCTGTGCTTCTGGAGCCCGTGATGCGGGTGGAAGTTGTGGTGCCTGATGACTACATGGGCGCTGTCAATGGAGACTTGATCTCCCGTCGCGGGCGCCTGGAAGGCAGTGAGATCTTGGGGGGCACCCACGTCATCAAGGCAATGGTGCCCTTATCCGAAATGTTCGGATACGCAACGGACCTGCGGTCAAAAACTCAAGGCCGCGGAAGCTTTACCATGCACTTCGGCCAGTACGAAGAGGCGCCTCGGAGTGTCGCCGAGGAAATTATCAGCAGATCGCAGGGCAAGGTGGCCAGCTAGACCGAAGCTGGAGATCGCATCGCGTAGTTCGCGCGAATCGCTAAGGGAGACTTGAGGACGATGGCAAAAGAGAAATTTGACCGCAGCAAACCGCACGTCAACATCGGGACGATCG
>DAISIM010000021.1:698-86312 GCA_036821995.1 Bryobacteraceae bacterium | reverse complement strand
CCCCGGAACCCGAACAAAATTCAAGGGCGAACGGGGCAAGAGGGACAGGCTACCCTTTCACTTTTAGGCCGCAATCCGCCCCCGCCATCCCGCCCATCACGGCCAACAGCAGGTTCCTCCGAAACGCCGCAACTCTAACGCCCACAATCCCTTACGGCCCATCCGGAGTCCCGCACCCGCCCTCCGGCGTCCGTGTCCGCCCATCCCGCCGCTACAATCACCGAAGCCTGACCACTAGAAACTGAAGACGGCCAACTGCGCACCCGCTTGTTGGCCACTTTTACGGACATACAAAACTTTGTATACTGCGGTTGTGGCTGATTCCAAACCTGTCGAGTTTCTGGGCAGTTCCTTGGAAGACCTGCGCGGCTTCCCGCTGACAGCCAGGCGAGAAGCCGGTTATCAATTGGACCAAGTGCAAAATGGCCGGGAGCCGGACGACTGGAAGCCCATGACTGCGGTGGGCCAGGGTGTCAGGGAGATTCGAATTCGGGATGAGTCTGGCGCATTCCGCGTCGTTTATGTGGCGAAATTCGCCAATGCGATCTACGTGCTGCACTGCTTTCAGAAGAAGACCGGAAAGACCAGTAGGACGGACGTCGAGCTCGCTGCCAAGCGTTACCGAGAGTTGTTAAAGGAGCTAGGGCAATGAACAAGCAGCGGTTTTCCAGTGTTTGGGACGCCATCGAAGACACACCCGAGCAGGCCGCTAACATGAAGCTACGCTCCGAGCTGATGATTGCGCTGAAGGATCACGTTACGCGCTCCGGAATGAGTCAGGCGCAGGCGGCCCTGCTTTTCGGAGTCACCCAGCCGCGTGTTTCCGACCTGATGCGTGGCAAGATCAATTTGTTTGCCCTGGATGCGCTGGTCAATATGGCGACTTCCGCCGGCCTGCGTATCGAAATGCACGTGCTGGAATCCACCTAACCCTGATCCCGAACCCCCAACCCCTTGCCCCAAGTCCCCAACTCCTCGCCGTTCCCTTCTGACAACTGTCAACTGACAACGGACAGCCCCGCCACACACCAGTCCATCCTCAGCCGCTACGGTTGCATCCGCTACGAATCCAAGCAGCAGTTCGATACCCTCGTCCGTGAAGTCCAGCACAGCTACCAGCCGCGCACCCCCGCCGAGGAGCTTGCCGCCTTCCGCGTCACCCAGTCCCTATGGCGGATCCGACGCATGGATCATCTGGAAGCGGCCTTCTTCGAATCGGCCATCCAGCAAGCAAGGCAGCAGCACCCCCAGGCCGCCGCCGCAGCGGGCATCGCCACCCTGTTCATGGACCCCAAGCAATCCCAGGCCGCCCGTTTTCTGGACACCACCCAGAAGCAGCGCCGCGAAGATGAACTCACCCTCGAACGCCAGCTCCACTACCTCTTCCGCCTCCAAGCCAAACGCGAAGCCCAGGAACTTCGCCAGGCCAACGCACTCCGCCAGGCGCACGAGTTCCAGCAAACCCTGGCCCTCCGCGAAGCCCTCCTCCAGCACCCCGGCTACCTGCCACAGCTTGCTGCTGATTCGCGCGCACAAGGACGATTTCACATGGCTCCGGCAGTCGCTCCGGCAACCGGAGTTGCATCCTGGCCGATTTTGCGAGATCCTTTTAGGTTTTCCGGTCGCCTGTTCGGTTTGCCGGTCGTTGGGTGGTTCACGATCCTATGCTTATTCGGGTGCTCTATCACGATCATTGCTTCGATGGCGCTGCATCGGCTGCCTATTACAGCCGCTTCATGAAGGATCATTTCCATCCAGAAGCTAACTTTGCGTATACCGGCATGGCCCACAAAGCAAGCAACATTTTTACAGAGGACCTCTTTGATGGCGACGTGAATGCCATTGTGGATTTCAAGTACTGCGCAACCGCTAAACTCACGTGGTGGTTTGACCATCACCAGAGCGCCTTCCTCAGCCCTGAGGATGAACGTCACTTCCTCAACGACAACAGCGGTAAGAAGTTCCTTGACCCACAGCACAAGAGCTGCGCCGGCTACATTGCCGAGATCGCCCGCACCCGCTTTGGCTACGACCCGGCTGACTTGAAGGACCTGGTGCACTGGGCTGAGATCGTGGATTCCGCCAACTATCCCGACGCAGCGTTTGCCGTTGCCCTGGAACAACCCGCCCTGAAACTGGTGTTGGCGATTGAGGGCAGCAAGAGCCCCGAAATCATGCACAAGATCATTGGCTGGATGCGCCACCTCAGTTTTGAGGAAATCATGCAACAGCCGGAAATCCAGGAACTCTACAAGCCGCTATACGAGAAGCACGTTCGCAGCATTGACCTCATCCGCAGCCGCGCGGTCGTCGAAGGCGGCGTCATTTACTTCGATATCGTGGGCGAGGATATCGTCACGTATAACAAGTTCATCCCGTACTACCTCTTTCCGGAGGCGGTGTATACGGTCTCGGTCAGTACTCCCCTGCATCGCACGAAAGTTTCGGTGGGCAGTAACCCCTGGGCGCTTCAGCCGATCACCCACAATCTGGCCACCATCTGCGAACACTACGGGGGTGGCGGGCATCCTCGTGTGGGCGCCATTAGCTTTGAGCCCCGCGCTGTCGACGAAGCCCGCGCCACCGCTCGCGAAGTCGTAGCCACGCTGCAATCACCCGGCAGTCAAGCCGCCTGAAGCGCCAAACCATCCGAAGCCATTAGCGGAGCCCGTCCAGAATTTCCGCCAGATACCAGAAGTCCACGCCGCAACGCCGCAGCAAGTCCCGGTCAGCGGCGATCTCCCGTACGCCGGCATGGGCCACAACCTTGCCCATCTCCATCACCGCCGCTTCGTCGCAGCAGGCCAACGCCGGCAAGATGTCCTGTGAGGCCAGCAGTACCGTGCCCGGAAACGCACGAAGCTGTTCCATCAACGACAGCACCATCCGCGGGTCCAGATTGGCGAAGGGCTCATCTAGCGCCAGCAGGGCGGGGCGCATCGCCAGCACGGTTGCCAGCGACACCCTTCGCCGCTCGCCAAATGACAGGTGCTGGTTCACGCGATGCTCAAGCCCCTCAAGGTGCATGGCCACCAGCGCTTCCCGCACGCGCTCCCGGACGGCATCCGGGGCCAGTCCGAAGTTGCGCGGGCCAAAGGCGACATCCTCCCCCACAGTAAGGTGGAACAATTGGTCGTCGGGGTCCTGAAACACAAGCCCCACCTGCTGGCGGATCTGCCGCAAGTTATCCTTGGAAACCGGCTGCTCGCCAACCCGCACAGTTCCTGACTGTGGCAGCAACACCCCGTTTGCATGCAGCAGCAGCGTGGACTTCCCCGCCCCGGAGGCGCCAAGCAGTGCTACCTTCGCCCCGGCACGCACATCCAGGCACGCGCCGCGCAAGGCAGGTGCCGCCCCTGCATAGGCATATTCCAGATCGCGGATCGTCAGCGCCACTCGATCTTCCGGCACGGGTTTACCAGTCGGCAAGGCCACCCCCCAGATAGGCGGAACCAAGGCGGACGCACAGCGCCATACCGGGCAGCCACAGCGGGCTGGGCCACTGCAGCCTCCAGCCGGAGGCACCCGGCAGTTGCGGCACCTGCGATTCCAGGCGGAAGCCCCGCGCCATCATGGCCGCATGCACCCGTTCGCTGCGTTCCCAACTCCGCAGGAACACCAGCCCAACTTGGCCGGAATAGCTTGCCAGCGCGAAGCCATGCCCACCTGGCGAACGAGATTCCCGGGCCTGCATCGTGCGCCGCCACTCCGCGGCGATGCACTGCCGGTAGCGCTCCAGTTGTGTCAGCGTTAGTGTGACTGCCTCTGGTAATCCAAGCCGCCGAAGCGCCCGCACAATCTGTTCCCATCCGGTGGAGTGCACCAGCAACGTCAGCATTGTCACTGCCAGGAACGCACGTAGCCAGATGGACAGGGCCAGCATCACGTCCGGCATCGTCCACACCCACACTCCAGGCTGGCCGTCTAACCATCGGTCCAGCATCCGGCTTAGAGGCAATCCCGCAGCCAGCACCGCCAGCAGGGGAGAAAGCCGCAATGGCTGTCGCAGCACGACAGGCCAGGAGACGCGCCACTGCAAACCCGCAGCCAGCAACAACAGGGCGTAGAGACCGAAGGGAGCCGTAGAGCCTGCCGGTTCACTTGCCAGCAGCGCCACGGCCAGAAACGCGGCAAGTACCCGCGCGGCCGCCACCGCGCCGTCGCTGTCCATGCCCGCATCGCTATCCATCGTGTTCATGCTGATGACTGCCCGCGCCAGGCCGTCCGGCCCCAGGCGCGCACCGCGGTAGGGCAAGGCAACATCCCATAGCTAGACCCGCGCAGCAGCCCGGCGGGTTGCCCACGCCATCAGCATGCCGGTGAGGCCAAACAGGATGCTAAGGCCAATCAGCAGTTTATCGCCAGTACTGCGGGCCTCGTTCGTGGTGTGGCTCAACGTCTGCGCGGAAGCCGCTTCCGCATCGGTCGCGCCAACGGTCACCTCCGTGGTCGCCCGATGACCCATCTCGTCATCCAGGGTCACCTTCCAGGTTCCGCCACGGCTCGGCAGGAAAACAAAGCGTCCCGCGCGGTCCGTCCTGCCAGTCTGAAAGGCATCAGCCGCCAGGCCCGCCTCCGCAGGAGCATCCACCCTGACAGCCAGATAGCTGGCGGCTTCCTCTCCTTCGTAGCTCGCCTCCACGACAACAAAGCCGCCCCGCTGCGTAACCTTGGTTTGCATGTCATGCCCACGCACCAGCAACGGAAGTGTTAGCAGCATACAGGCCAGAACGAGCTCTGTTGCCACCGAAGCTCTTGTTGGAATTCGCATCACGTTCCTTTCAAGGACTACCGGTCCGTCACCGCCGGGTCACTCATCCGCGCGGGGTTCACCGCCACTCTTGCGGGCACGGGAGCCATTCCCATAGGGGGACCCAGAATGCCAGGACGCGCCTTCCCCAGGAAAGCCACTACGAAACCGGTGAAGACGCCCTCAATCGCCGCCAGAACCGCATAAGCTCCCGCCAGCAGCATCAGGCTGCGTCCATAGCCAGCCACCTGAAACTCCAGCAACACCAACTGGGCCGGCACAAAGATTCCTACAAAGCCCGCAAGCAGCGCGCGCACCGGAACAGGAGCCCAGCCCACGCGCCACACGAAGTGCCCGCAAATCGCCCCCATGCTGAGGTTCACGGCATTCACGCCTAGCGTCAGAAATCCACCATGCTGAAACAGGAAGGCCTGCACCAGCAGCACGGCAAAAATCACCGGCACCGCGCGCAAACCCAGCAGCATACCCAATAGCCCCAGCAGGCCAAAATGCACTGAGGTTCCCGCTACCGGGAAGTGCACCGACGACGCCACAAACGCAGCCGCTGCAAGAATGCCCATCCGTGGCACTTCGTCCGGTTGCAGCCGGCGGCCTCCCACCACGCTGCCCGCAAGCGCAAGCACGTAGCCGCCGACGCATAAGGAAACCGGAAGTACCCCGTCCGCAATATGCATGGTTAGTTGCCAGGTAGCGAAAGCGTGCAGCCCAGCACGGTCTTGTCAAAGTTTGCGCCCTTGGCGGCGGGGGATTCCAGCCGCGTGGAGAACAACACCGGCTTGCCCTCAGGCACTTTCCCGGCGCTTACATAGCCTTGGCCATCGGTCTTTCCAAGGTCAATCTCACTGTCCTCACCCAGCACCGCAAGCACAGCCACATCTTTGGCGGGCTTGCCTTTCCGCATCACCCGCACCATGCGGCCACGCATGCCAGTTTCGTAGTTCAGCTCCAACTCCAGCCCCAGTGGTTTCGCACTGTTGCTCGTCCCCACAAAGCCCACCCAGGCGATGCCATACTGCAGCATCTTCATGCTTTGCTTGGCACCAGGATGCTGGTCGCGCCCGCCATCCTTCCAGCCCTCCGCCGTCTGGCTGATTACACCGCGGTCGCGCGCGTAGTATACCCGGGCCAGTTCTCTGCCCGCCAAGGGAGCCTCAAACTTCAGGGTCTTGCCTTCGGCTTTGAGCGGCAACGGCTTCGATTCCCCCTTTGCATTCACTAGGAATGCCTTTAGGTGGGAAACACTCGGAGCCTCTTCACTTTCTGGGAAATGGTGCCCGTGCCCAATCTCCAGGTAGGCCATGTCTCCGCTGGCGCTATAGTGGGTCCTCACCAACCAGGTGTAGTGCCCCCAAGCCAGTGGAGCAGCCAAAAAAACCAAGGCCAAACAGATCGTCCAGAAGGCACGTTTCATACGACCCCAGCGTATCACGATTTGAAAAATCGTATGCAGCCAATCGCGACAGCATCCGCATTTCGCTGGTTGCGATCTGCTTTCCGAACTTTTGTCGCATTTCCGGGCAGTCACCGGCATCGGCCGCGAAGAATCGGCCAACTCAAGCGTATGATGTCTAGGGAGGTTGGAAACCCATATGGATGATCTCCAAGTGGCGTGGTGGGTATGGATGGTTCTCGGACTGCTGTTACTGGTAGCCGAGATGATGATGCCCACTGATTTCTTCGTGTTCTTCACGGGCGTCGGCGCCATCGTGACATCAATCACTACCGGTCTTGGCCTCACCAACGGCCTGATGTCGCAATCCATTGTTTTCGTACTGATTGCCATCACTAGTCTGGTGACACTTCGTGGCTGGATGCGGCAATTGCTTATCCGCGACATGCCCACCAAAGCCGTGGATGGCCTGGTGGGCGAAACCGGCACGGCAGTGGATGACATTCCGGCCAATGGCATAGGCAAGGTGATGCTGCGCGGTAGCCCATGGACGGCCCGCAATCCAGGCGCCAGTGTGATCGCCAAGGGTATGCGCGTTCGCGTGGACAAAGTGGACAGCATCACGCTTATCGTGAGCGAATTACGGCCCGTTGACATGGTGGAAGACATGATTTGAGGCGGCGTGAACCGCCCGGTTTTTGACAGAAGGAGCAGGAGGACAGAATGGAAATCGGATTATTGATTCTGGCGCTGGTGGTGATGCTGCTTGGCATTATTATCATTGCCAAGACGGCAGTAGTGGTACCGCAGCAGAGCGCCTATGTGGTGGAGCGCCTGGGTCGTTTTGCAGGCACTTTGCACGCGGGCTTTCATATCTTGACGCCATTCATCGACGTGATTCGCTACCGGCACACGTTGAAGGAAATGGCCATCGATATCCCAGAGCAGATCTGCATCACGAAAGACAACGTACAGGTGGGCGTGGACGGCGTCATCTATATGAAGGTGATTGACCCGGAACGCGCCAGCTACGGCATTTCAAACTACGTGTTCGCCATCACCCAGCTTGCGCAAACCGCGCTGCGTAGTGAGATTGGCAAGATTGATCTTGACCGCACCTTTGAGGAGCGCAGCACCATCAACGGTTCCGTGGTGAATGAGCTTGACCAAGCCTCTGAGCCTTGGGGCGTAAAGGTGCTTCGCTACGAAATCAAGAACATCAACCCGCCCCGCGATGTGCTGGACGCCATGGAAAAGCAGATGCGTGCTGAGCGTGAAAAGCGCGCCGCCATTCTGCAGTCAGAAGGTATCCGCGATTCCAAGATCAACACCGCTGAGGGCGTGAAGCAGGAAACCATCAAGAACTCTGAAGCAAAGCGCCAGCAACAAATCAACGAAGCGGAAGGCCAGGGCCAAGCGATTCTTACCATCGCCAACGCCACCGCCGAGGGTATCCGCCGCATTGCCGAGGCCATCCAGTCCCCCGGCGGACAGGATGCCGTCAACCTGCGCGTGGCTGAGCAGTACATTACTCAGCTAGGGAACATAGCCAAGACCACCAACACCGTCGTGCTGCCGGCCAACCTTGCCGACGCAGGCAGTCTGGTGGCCACCGCGCTGACCGTCATGAAGAGCATGGGTGACACGTCCAGCCAAGCGCCGCCGCCGCCGCGCATGCGCTAGCGCACCCTCGTCAAACAGGGGCTTTGCACTTTGGGCCGCGTCAGCCGCCGCACCGGCAGCTGACGCGGCCCTCGCCGCTTTCAACGACGCAGCTGACGCCCAGATTGCCTTTCCCGCGGACGCTTAGCCCAGAATGTCCCGCGCCGCCTGCAATTCGCTTAAGGCGTGGGCATCGCCAATTCGCCGCGCCACTTCCATTCCGCGATCGTAGGTCTCAGCGGCAGCTTCCTCGTTCCCCGCCTTCTCAAAGGTCTGGCCGCAGTGGTAGTAGGTAGCCACGTAGTCAGGGTTTGCCTTCATCAGCTGCTGGTAGATCTCCAAGGCCTTGTGCAAGTCTCCTAGGTTTTTGTACTCATTTGCCAGTCCATACAGCAGGAAGGTGTCGTTCGGTTTCTGTTCCAGCATCTGCTGGATAATCTCAAGCCGGTTTGCAGCCATACCTCAAGTGGATGCCGTAACCCACGGCCGGGAATCGGGATTCTGCCCTGGACGCCGTGCAGCATTCGTAGTCCCATCCCAGACAATCCCGGACGCGAGCCCACACTTCGCTATGCTGGATAGCTTATGGCCAGACGCGATGTGTTCCTCATCACCCTCATCTTCGTGATCTTCTTCGTCATCTCCCTCTTGACGAACGTCATGGGCGCCATCATCCCGGAGATCATCACCAGCTTCGAGGTGAGTTACAAGATGGCCGCGCTATTGCCATTTGCGTTCTTCCTAGCTTACGGGCTGCTCTCCATTCCGGGCGGCATCCTGGTGGAGGTCTGGCAGGAAAAGCGCGTCGTGATTCTCTCTTTCCTGCTAGGGCTGTGTGGAGCGTTGCTATTTGCCCTGGTTCCCCGCTATGGGGTCTCGCTTCCTTCGCTGTTCCTGATTGGCGCCGGGATGGCGATCATCCAAGTCGCCATCAACCCACTGCTTCGCGTCGCGGGTGGTGAGGAGCACTTCGCCTTCAACTCAGTCATTGGCCAGCTTGTCTTCGGCGCCGGCGGTTTTGTCAGTCCGCAGATTTACAAGTACGTCGCTGAGCCCACGGCGACCAAAGACCCGCTGCAATCGCTGCTTGCCAGCCTCGTCCCGCAGCAACTGCCCTGGGTATCGGTCTACTGGGTCTTCGCTGCAAGTTGCGCCCTGATGATGGCCGTGGTGCTGGTATCGCGCTTCCCCAAAGTGGAGCTAAAGGACGATGAAAAGGTGGGTGCCCTCTCCACGCACGTCGGCCTGCTGCGCCGCCCCATGGTGTGGGCTTACTTCGTGGGTATCTTCTGCTATGTGGGGTCTGAGCAGGGAACCGCCAACTGGACCTCGCAGTTCCTCTCCACGTATCACGGGCTCGACCCACAAACCGAAGGCGCGAACGCCGTTTCTGCCTTCTGGGCATTGATGAGCGTGGGCTGCCTGTTAGGGCTGGCCACGCTGAAAGTTTTTGATAGCCGCAAAGTGCTGGCGGGCTTCTCGGTTGCCGCCATCATCAGCCTGACTGTAGGCTTGACGGCTCCCGCTGAGGTCGCCCGTTGGGCCCTGCCCATGGTGGGCTTCTTCGCAAGCGTGATGTGGAGCGTCATCATCTCGTTGGCGCTGAATTCAGTCGCTGAGCATCACGGCAGCTTCGCCGGCATCCTCTGCACAGGCATCCTCGGCGGTGCCATCATTCCCGTGATCGTGGGAGCCATCAGTGACCAATTCGGCAGCCTCCGTATCGGCATGAGCTTCCTCTACCTCACCTTCGGCTACGTGCTTTCCATCGGCTTTTGGGCGAAGCCACTAGTCAACAACGAAACCCTCTCCAGCAGGAAGGCCAAGGACGCATCCGCCGCACTTGGGGCCTAGCTACTACTTTTCCGGGTAAAGCAGGAATCGCTTGCGCCGCACCACAAAGGCCTCAACGTCTTCCTGCCATGAGGCTACAATTCCACGCGCATCCTGCCCTGCGGCGAAGGCGTCCACCGTCCCGCTGTGACCAATCAACTTCTCATTGCGCTTGAAGTCAACTTTCCCCGGATACAGCGTTTGCAGCGCCACCGCGAGTTCCGCGCCCAGTTCCGTGGCCCGTACGCGCTCCCGGTCCACAACCAGGATGCGCACCCCCTCAATCCGCTCGCCCTTGAAGCGGGAATCCGTGGGAGTAAAAGCCACCGGGTAGAAGCGCACGCCCGGGATATCGCGCTTGTTCAGATAGTCAGCGAACTGCCTGCCCTGGATCCAGTCTGCCCCCACCAATTCAAAGGGTGAATCCGTTCCCCGCCCCACTGAGTAGTTGGTAGACGATTCCAGCATCGCCACTCCCGGATACACCAGGGCCTGGTTGAGGTTACGCATATTTGGTGACGGGTTCACCCAAGTTTGACCGATGGAGTCAAACCAGTCTCCGCGCTGCCATCCTCGCATTGCCACCACTTCTAACGGCATCGTCCATTGCTTCTCGGCATGGAACATTCGCGCCAATTCCCCAATGGTCATCCCGTGCCGCAAGGCGATGGAGTGGTAGCCGATGAATGACTGTAGCCCCACATCAATCATCGGTCCTTCCACATACACGCCCGTAATCGGGTTCGGCCGATCCAGCACGAAGAATGGCATCTGCCGCTTGTTGGCCTCCTCCATCGCATTTCCCATGGTGGAGATGTAGGTGTAAAAGCGCGCGCCTACGTCCTGGATATCAAACACAAGCACGTCTACGTTTTCCAGCATCGACGGCGTAGGCCTACGGTCAGCCCCGGTCTTGTAGAGGCTGAACACGGGCACGTTCGTGGCGCGATCCCGCGAGTCATCAATGTTCTCCTGGTCCAGGACGCCGTCAATCCCATGCTCCGGCGCAAAGATGGCGGCCACGTTCACGCCCGCCGCCACCATCGCATCGACGTTCCGCCGCCCATCCCGAAGGAATCCGGTGTGGTTGGTGATCAACCCAACCCGCTTGCCTTTGAGTGCGGCAAATCCCCCGGCGGCCATCACATCCACGCCGTTCTCCACCTGCGCGTCCCGGTTTACCACCCGGCGGTTCCCCGGCCCATAGATGGTTTCCGCATAGCCCGTCACTGCCACGTTCTGGCCGGTAATCCCCACCAATTGGGCCGCCAGCGTAGCCACCTTCGCCCGCAGCGGCAACACGCTGCTGCGCCGCGGATGGACGGAATTCGTCAATAGAATCACATAGCTGCGCGAGTGTGGATCAATCCACAGGCTGGTGCCCGTGAAGCCCGTATGGCCGAAGCTTGCCACGGGATACAGTTCTCCCCGGTTCGAAGAGAATCTCGAATCAATGTCCCAGCCCAGCCCGCGCAAGTCCGGCTGCGATGCCGGCGATGCCGCCGTGGTCATCTTGGCCACGGTGCCCGGTTGCAGTACCCGCGCTCCATCCAGCGTGCCTCCATTCAGAATCATCTCCGCAAAACGCGCCAGATCGGCCGCGGTTGTGAATAGTCCCGCGTGCCCCGCAACGCCCCCCATATAGCGGGTGGTGGGGTCGTGGACAACGCCATGCAGAATGCGGCCATCCACCCGCTCAGTCGGGGCGATCCGCGGCCGCAGGGATGGCGCCGGTAAGTAGCCTGTGTCCTTCATGCCCAAAGGACCAAACACCTTCTCAGCCGCATAGGCGTCTACTCTCTGGCCGCTGACCGCGCGCACAATCTCCGCCAGAAGAATAAAGTTGATGTCACTGTAGATGAAGCGCCGCCCGGGAGGTGCTACGGGCTGATCCACCATCGCAAGCGAAATGCCCGTATCTTCCCCGCTCCAAACCGGTTTCAGGTCCACGTCCGGTCGTAACCCGGAAAAGTGCGTCAGCAGGTCGCGCACGGTAATGTCGCTCTTGCCACCCTGAAACTTCGGCAGATACGCCGTCACTGGGTCACCCAGCCGGATCTTGCCCTGTTCCCACAAGTGCATCACTGCCGTGGTGGTAGCCACTACTTTGGTCAACGATGCCGCATCGAAAATCGTGTCCATCTCCATCGGCAGGCGCCGCGGTTCAATCTGCCTGCTGCCGTATGCTTTCCGGTGCAGCACGGAACCTGGACGCCCGATCCACACTACCGCCCCCGGGATGGTTCCGTTGGCCACCTCCGCCTCAATAACAGCGTCCACGTCGGCCACTGTCACCGCGCGCGCGGTGGGCGTCCATCCCACCACGCATACACACAGCGCCACCCAAAGGATCTTCATGACCAAGTATTTCATTGCAGTTTCGCCGCCACCTCATTCAGCACCCGCGCCAGTGCCACATCCTTCGCCGATATCCCGCTGGCGTCATGCGTCGTCAAATGCACCTTGACGGTGTGGTACACGTTAAACCACTCCGGATGGTGATTCATCACTTCAACCCGCAGCGCCGCCATCGACATGAACCCGAAGGCATGCACAAAGTCAGTGAACCGGAATTCCTTGTACAGCTTGCCGCCATCCAAACTCCAGCCCTCCAACTCTTGCAATGCCTTCTGGATTGCCTCAGCACTCAACTTCTCAGCGGATGCCATCTCTCCACGCTCCTTGCCCCTTCGAAAGATGGGAGCCCCGCGCCAACCGGTTCGCTCCGCGCCTTCCCCCGAACTTACTATCCTACCCCCTTCAGCAAAGCCCCCTTAGAGATACGCGCGACCTTTCCGTCCTATCCCGCATCGTATGAATCATCGGTATGACGGAAAACGAACACCCGCCGATTCATGCACCCAACAGCGCTGATGACAGCCTTCTGCCGGCGCTGCGCATGGATCTCGATTTCCAGCCCTCGCCCGCGGCTGACCAGCCGGGTCTTCTCATTCGCGATAGCTTCCACTTTTCCGACACCACCCTGATCATTCCGCCCTACCTGCTGCGCTTCCTGACGTTCTTCGACGGGCAACACACACGCAGCCAGTTGTTGAGCGAGATTGGGAAGGTCGCCAGCCGGGAGAACTCCCCCCGCCTCGAGGCCCACCTGCGTGACACCCTGGAGAGTGCTGGATTCCTACACGGCCCCCGCTTTGACGCCCTCAAGAGTCAGGCCTTGAAGGCGTTCCAGCAAGCACCCGTCCGCGTATCCAGCCACGCCGGAGCCGCTTACCCGGCTGATGCCGCTGAACTCCGCCAATACCTCGGCGGCAATCTGCGCGCCCATCGCAACGGCCACGCCGGGTCCAGTGCGCCCCTAGCGATCGCGGCTCCTCACATCAGTTTTGAGGGCGGCTGGCAATCCTACGCCGCCATGATTTCCATGCTGGAATCCGCCAATCCGGATAGCCTTTTCGTGGTGATGGGCACTTCCCACTACGGCGAACCTGGCCGCCTGGGACTCACCGCCAAGCCCTTCGAAACCCCCCTTGGCACCACCCGTGCTGAGCCCGAATTAGCTGCCGCCCTCTGCGCCGCCTGCCCGGACGCCGTCGTTGAAGAGGACTACTGCCACGCCATTGACCATTCGGTGGAATTCCACGTCATGCTGTTGCAGTACGCCGTCCGCCCAGACGTTCGGGTGCTGCCCCTTCTGGTGGGTGCCTACATTGAGCCCATGCGAACCGGCGGGCTCCCCCAGGATTCGCCCGCCCTGCACCAGGCATTCCAGGCCCTGCGATCCATCGCCTCCGAAGCCAACAGCAATCTGGTGTGGCTGCTGAGCGTTGACATGGCACACATGGGCCGCCGTTACGGTGATGACTTCTCCGCAAACGCACTGTCAGGGAAAATGGCTTCCGTTGAGGAACTCGACCGCACCCGCATCGACATGTTAGCCCAAGGCAACGCTACCTCCTTCTGGCACGATGTCAACCAGCGCGATGCGGAGTTGAAGTGGTGCGGTTCCTCCACGCTCTACACCTTTTCCCAGGTCTACCCAGAGGCCCGCGCCAAGCTGCTGAGCTACCAACAGTGGAACATCGACCCTGAAAGCGTCGTCAGCTTCGGTACGCTCGCCTTTCACCGCTAGGGGAACATTCCACCCCAATTCCGTCTTTCCGTGCCCTCCACAGCGAAAACGGATGATTTTGTCCGCAAATTGCTTCATGATAAGGGCGGAGGAATTCCCATGAGATCCACCCTCGTTTCCCGCCGCGGCTTTCTCGCCTCCTCAGCCGCTCTGCTGCCTCTTGTTGGCTGCAGCAGCGGCCCCAAAGTGGTGGAGGTACAAGTCCCGAAAGCGCCCGTGCCTGATGTGCTGGGCGTCAACCTGAACACCGTCCGGGCGCAGCTTGCCGCCAGCCCCAAAGACACCCTGCAAGCCATCGCGGGCATGGGCTACAAGTCCGTCGAATTGAACCGTGCGGATCTGCATACCTTATTGCCGATTTGCAAGGACTTTGGCCTTGCCGTGCCTAGCGCCCACTTTGAATATGCCGTTGTCACCAATGAATGGGCCAACTACGGCGGCAGCCCTCCGCGCAAGGGGTACAACCTCAGCGCTGCCCTCACTGAGGCCAAGAAGGCAGGCCTTGAATACATGGTCATCCCTTCCGTGGCGCCAAGAGAGCGCGGCGGCATGGGCATGTACCTGCGCCTGGCCCAGAACCTGAACAAGGCGGGACAACAGGCAAAGAAGATGGGGCTAAAGCTGGCTTACCACAACCACTCGTTCGAGTTCCGCAAGTTCGGCCAGCATACCGGCTTCGAGATCCTCATGAACAACCTGGAGCAGGAACTCGTCAGCATTCAACTTGAACCCTTCTGGGTGGTGATCGGCAACCAGGACCCTGTACCTCTGCTCCGCAAGTATGCCCACCACATTCGCCTTATCCACCTGAAGGACATGCGCCAGTACACCAACCCCACGTTCGATGACAACGTCCCGCCTGAGGCCTTCCGTGCCCTCGGCACTGGCGTGATGGACCTTGCCCTCACGATGCACAGTGCCCACAATGCGGGCGTCGCGCACTATTTCGTGGAGATGGAGCAGTTTACCGGCGACCCGATGGAAGGCCTGCGCGAGAGCTACGAGTATCTGCAGAAGATGAAGGGCGAACCCGAACTGCCTACCTAACCCCAAGCGGCCCAACAATGACAGAAGGGGAGTCAACGCGCTCCCCTTCCCCCTTGGTTGTTCGTCACCGCGCTGACCGGCGCCTGCTTCCCCTCCCTAAGTGCGCCTCGCTTCCTTGGGTCGTCGCTCTATCCACTGGGTCCCTCTGTTACACTGGGGTTATTGTGATGCGTTTCGGTGTGGTGGTCTTTCCGGGCAGCAATTGCGATCACGATGCATTCCACGCCGTGACGCAGGACCTTGGTCATGCGGCCGAACTCCTTTGGCATCAGGAAGACACCGTCCGCGGCGTCGATGCAGTCATCCTCCCTGGCGGTTTCTCCTACGGTGACTACCTGCGCTGCGGCGCCATCGCGAAGTTTTCTCCCGTAATGAAGGCAGTCCATCGATTTGCCCAGGATGGAGGCACCGTACTGGGCATCTGCAACGGCTTCCAGATTCTTGTGGAGACCGGCCTTCTCCCTGGCGCACTGGTGCGCAATCGCAATCTCCGTTTCGTCTGCAGGACCGTCGGCCTCAGCGCCGCCACCCAAAATTCCCGTTTCACCAGCCACTGCCTGCCTGACGCCATCCTTCAGGTTCCCGTCGCTCACGGCGAAGGCTGCTACGTCGCGGAAGAGCGCACCCTTGATCTTTTGGAAGCGGAAGACCGCATCGCCTTCCGCTATGCGGACAATCCCAATGGCTCCATGCGGGACATCGCAGGCATTTTGAACGAGGGCCGCAACGTAATGGGAATGATGCCGCATCCAGAGCGCGCCACTCACCCACTGATGGGCTCAGTGGATGGCCGCCCGGTCTTTGAATCCCTCATCAGTTTTTATGCGGCGCAGCAGGCTGCGCTTACCCCTGCCGGGTCGATGCTCGTGAACACCTCAAGCTGATGCCCACCCCAACCATGGAGCTGTCCGTGCCATCGCGACCATTGTTCCCGGCCCCGGCCCTTCCCCGTAATCGCTAGACCGAACGACATGGCCACTATCACCCCCGAACTCATCGCCTCCCACAATCTGAAGCAAGACGAGTACGACCGCATCGTCACCCGCCTCGGCCGTGAACCCAACATCACCGAACTGGGCATCTTCAGTGTTATGTGGAGCGAGCACTGCAGCTATAAGAGCAGCCGCGTCCACCTCAAAAAGCTTCCCACCAAGGGCGAGTTCGTTCTGCAGGGACCGGGCGAAAACGCTGGAATCATCGATATCGGCGGCGACTGGGCAATCGCGTTCAAGATTGAAAGCCACAACCACCCCAGCTTCATTGAGCCTTTTCAGGGCGCCGCTACTGGTGTGGGTGGGATTCTCCGCGATATTTTCACCATGGGCGCCCGGCCCATTGCTGTCCTCAACTCCCTGCGCTTTGGAACGCTAGATCATCCTGAGCACGGTTCCCGCAACCGCCGCATTCTGGATGGCGTTGTCTCTGGCATCTCCCACTACGGCAACTGCTTTGGCGTCCCCACCGTGGGCGGCGAGTGCGTCTTTGAGGATAGTTACGCCGGCAACCCGCTGGTGAACGTCTTCGCCCTGGGTATCGTCCGCAAAGATCAGATTTTTCTTGCCACCGCCACCGGCGTCGGAAACCCCGTGATCTACGTTGGCTCCAAGACCGGCAAGGACGGGATCAAAGGCGCCTCCATGGCCTCTGCTGAGTTCGATGAGGACTCCATGGACAAGCGTCCCAACGTCCAGGTGGGCGATCCCTTCATGGAGAAGCTGCTCTTGGAGGCCTGCCTGGAAGCCCTCGCCACCGGTGCGGTTGTCGCCATGCAGGACATGGGCGCCGCGGGCCTTACCTGTTCCACCTGCGAGATGGGCAGCCGTGGTCATCTTGGCGTTGAGATTGACCTGATGCACGTGCCCCAGCGCGAATCCAACATGTCGCCCTACGAGATCATGCTCTCGGAAAGCCAGGAACGCATGCTGCTTGTTGTCGAACTGGGCCGGGAGGAAGAGGTCTTGCGCGTGTTTCGCAAATGGGGCCTCGACGCGGTCACCGTCGGCCACATCGTGGAAGGCGATAGTTTGCTTGTGCGCAATCACGGCGAAATCGTCGCAGACCTTCCCAACCGCTTCCTGGCCGATGAAGCCCCGCTCTACAATCGCCCCTACACCCAGCCCTATCGCGACGTTCCTCTGGACGGCCCCGCCTTTGCCAGCAAGAATCTGGGCGGCGACCTGCTTACTCTTTGCGGAGCCCTTGACCTTGCGTCCAAGCGCTGGATTTACCAGCAATACGACCATCAAGTCCGCACCAACACCGTGCTGGGTCCAGGCTCCGACGCCGCCGTCCTGCGAATCAAGGAAGCCGGCAAGAGCGTCGCCATGGCCTTGGATGGCAATGGACGTTATTGCTATCTTGACCCTCGTCTCGGCGCCCAGCTTGGTGTCGCCGAGTGCTGCCGTAACCTTTCCGTGGTGGGTGCTCTGCCCGTGGCCGCCACCAACAATCTCAATTTCGGTAACCCTGAGCGACCCGAAATCATGGCCCAGCTTGTGGAGGCCATAGAAGGTATGGGCGAGGCCTGCACCTTCTTTGGAACACCCATCACCGGCGGTAATGTCAGCCTCTACAACGAAACCCTCGGCCAACCCATCTATCCCACTCCCGTGATGGGTATCGTTGGCTTGCTGGAAACCGCCTCGCCCATGTCGATGAGTTTCCCTGAGGAGGGTCTCGAAGTGGCATTGCTGGGTGGTATTGGCGAATCTGACCACCAGCGCTTCGGCTCCACGCAGTACGCCAAGGCTGTCCTGCAACAACTGTGGGGATTGCCGCCGGCATTGGACATGCCCTTTGAAAAACGCGTCCAGGACGCCATCCGAGAAGCCGTGCGCGCGGACCTGGTGGCCAGCGCCCATGACCTTAGCGATGGCGGACTTGCCTTCGCCCTGGCTGAGTGCACCTTCGCCCACGCCATCGGCGCACAAATCACCCTGGATAGCCAGCTTCCTGCGGAGCTTCTTCTCTTCCACGAAGGCCCGTCCCGCGTGCTGGTTTCTGCCCGCAACCTGGATGCCCTTCATGATCTGGCGCGGCGTTTCGACGTCCCGCTATTGCCTATCGGCCGCACTGTTCGCGGCGTCCTCTCTGTCTCAAACCACGGCCAGCAACTGTTTTCGCTGTCCGTTGATGCCTTGCGCGAACCGTGGGAGCAAGCCCTCCCACATGCCATGGAGCGGGTAACGCATGTTTGACAAATTCAAGGACGAGTGCGGCGTCTTTGCCATCTACGGTCATCCCGAAGCGGCGAACCTCACCTATCTGGGCCTCTACGCCCTGCAGCATCGGGGCCAGGAAAGCGCCGGAATTGCCAGCAGTAATGGCCGTGAAGTGCTTTGCTACAAAAGCATGGGCCACGTGGCTGAGATCTTCACCCCCGAGCGCATTGGCGCATTGCACGGCTCCATGGCCATTGGCCACACCCGTTACTCCACTTCCGGTGATACCGTTCTTCTGAACGCCCAGCCCTTTTCCGTTGATTGCAACAAGGGGCAGATCGCCATTGCCCACAACGGCAACATCACCAACGCCCAGGAGTTGCGCGACGACCTGGAAGCAGCGGGTTCCATCTTCCAGGCCACCTCCGACACCGAGGTCATCCTCCACCTCATCGCCCGCTCGCGCGAGCACCAGCTTGAGGCTGCCCTCCGCGAGGCGCTCATCCAGTTGGAAGGCGCTTACTCACTGGTCTTCGTCTCAAAAGACCGCATGATTGTGGCCCGTGATCCCCACGGCTTCCGCCCCCTCGCCATGGGCACACTGGAGGTCTCTGGCCGCAAAGTAAGCACCGTGTTCGCGTCGGAAACCTGCGCCTTTGACCTCATCGGCGCCACTTACATTCGTGACGTCGAGCCCGGCGAAATGGTGATCGTCGACGCCAAGGGCGTCACCCGCATGCAGTTTGCACCACCCCGCAAGCGCTCACAATGTGTCTTTGAGCACGTGTATTTCTCCCGTCCAGATTCCCTGGTCTTCGGCCGCCCTGTCCAGCTTAGCCGCGAACGGATGGGGCGCCTGCTGGCTCGCGAGTTTCCCGTAGATGCCGATCTCGTGGTGCCCGTACCCGATTCCGGCGTCACCGCCGCCCTCGGCTATTCCACAGAATCCGGCATCCCCTACCGTCAGGCGCTCATCCGCAATCACTACGTTGGCCGCACGTTCATTGAACCTTCCCAGGCCATCCGGGATTTTGGTGTCAAGTTGAAGCTGAACCCCATCCGCAATCTGCTGGAAGGCAAGCGCGTGATCCTTGTCGACGATTCCATCGTCCGCGGCACCACCAGCCGCAAGATTGTCCGTATGGTCAGGCAGGCCGGCGCGCGCGAAGTGCACATGCGCATCTCCTGCCCACCGACGGTCTCCCCGTGTTTCTATGGGGTCGATACCCCCACCAAGAGCGAGTTGATTGCCGCCAATAGTACCGTGGAGGAGATCCGCCGCTTCGTCGAAGCGGACACCCTCGCGTACCTCTCGCTGAACAATCTGCAGGATGCCGTCTCAGATGGAGACGAACATTTCTGCTACGCCTGCTACACCGGTAAGTACCCCACTGAATTGGTGCAACTGCAGCAGCGTCTCCCCCTGGAAGCCCCCACACTGTAACCCGAAGGAGTCAGCCCCATGCCGCCCAGCCCTGCAGCGCCCCCACCGGCCGGGGCTTCCCCAGTCGTGGCGGACAGTATCCTTCGGGTTCCGAACTCCCGCGTACGCGAACTGGCAAAGCTCGCCGCAGCCTACCCCGACGTACGCAAGCTGTACTTCGGCGAATCGAACCTGCCCACACCGCGCTTCATCCAGGATGCTGCCGCCGATGCTATTCGGGCGGGATACACTTTTTATACAGACAACGCAGGCATGCCTTCCCTACGCCAGGCCATCGCCAGCCACTATCAGCATCTGCACGGCGTCGCACTCAACCCCGCCAGCGAAATTGTCGTCACCGCGTCCGGCGTGCAGGCTCTGTTCATGGCCCTCCGCGGAGTACTTGACCCGGGCGACCAAGCCATTGTGCTCTCCCCCGCCTGGCCCAACGGCTGCAGCATCATCCGCATGTGCAACGCCCAGCCTGTCGAGTTCCCGCTTACTGTAGCCGCCGGACGCTACACGATCGATTTCCAGGCTCTGGAACGCGCGGTCACCCCACGCACCCGGCTCCTGCTTCTCACCACACCCTCCAATCCGCTCGGCTGGGCCGCCACCCACAAAGAACTCCAGCAGCTTCTTGATTTCACTCGCCGCCACAAACTGTGGCTGCTGTCTGACGAAGTCTACGACCGCATCTACTACCGGGATGACAAGTCGATCGTTGCGCCGTCCATCCTCAGCCACTGCACCCGTCAGGATGCCGTGATCGTTGTGCAGAGCTTCTCAAAAAGCTATCGCATGACCGGCTGGCGTTTGGGCTGGATCACCGCGCGCGCTGACCTCGCCACCCGTCTTGGGGACCTGAATGAGTTTGTGATCTCACACGCCACCAGCTTCATCCAGAAAGCGGGAGAAACCGCTATCCGTGACGGGGAGCAGGAGATCGCCACGCAACTGGAGATGTTGCGCACAAACCGGCAGCTGTGTCTGGATGCCTTCCGCGCGATGCCCGGCGTCGAATTGCCCGATCCGGAAGGTGCATTCTATGTCTTCCCCAGCTTTGAGGGGCTACGCGACAGTTTCCACTTCTGCGCTCGCCTGCTTGAGGATCAGCACGTAGGCATTGCTCCCGGCGTCGCCTTTGGCCTTGGGGGCGAGGGCTGCGTACGTCTCTGCTACGCTGTGGAGACACCACTTTTGGAGGATGCGTTGGCGCGGCTTACGCGCTTCTGGAACGCCTACCGGGCTGGGGCTTCCTAAGCTTTCCGTGAAGCCCTCACGCGTTGAGCCGGAAGTCTATTTCTTGTCACCAGGTTTCCAATCGCAAGAGCCCGACTGACCGCCGGGACGTCGCGGACCTCAACCACCGCCGGTGAATTGCATCACAATCACCAGCACCACCAGAATGACAACTGCAGCAGTTTCCATATGTCCCTCTCTCAGATGCGCCAAGGGGGAATTCCGTGACACAAATCCCGCACCGGCCAACCCGCTGGCGCCAGACAAAAACAGAGCCGGCAGCGGCGTGCGCTACCGGCTCTGAGGAGGCAGGCCGGAATTCTTGCGATCACCGGCCCATTGGGGAGGGCAAACCAGATTCTTTGCCGGGCAGTCCGCCGCCTACATTGTCAGTTGTGGGGCGCTGCGTGTGTTCGCCAACGTTGGCACATTCAAACCGTTGAAGTTCACGCTGACTACCTTGGATACGCCTGCCTCTTGCATGGTTACCCCGTACAACGTCTGCGATGCCTCCATCGTCCGCTTTGCGTGCGTAATCAGGATGAACTGCGTCTGCTTTGCCATCTCCTTAATCAGGGTTACGTAACGGACAATGTTCGGCTCATCCAGCGGCGCGTCTACCTCGTCCAGAATGCAGAAGGGACTGGGTTGATAGCGGAAGATCGCCATCAGCAGCGCAATTGCTGTCAGCGCTTTCTCACCACCGGAAAGCAGCAGCACGTTCTGCAGCCGCTTGCCTGGAGGTGACGCCACAATCTCGATGCCGCTCTCATTGGCATTCTCTTCATCAGCCAGCCGCATCTCGCCCGTCCCGCCGCCAAAGAGCGTCTGGAACAGCTTCCGGAAGTTGTCATTGATGTGGTGGAAGGCCTCCGTGAATCGCCGCCGGCTTTCCTCGTCGATCTCTTTGATCGCCCGCTCAGTGTCCCGAATGGAATCCAACAGATCCTGCCGCTGCGCACTTAGGAAGAGGTGACGCCGCTCTGCTTCGTCGTATTCCTCAAGGGCGTTCGGGTTTACCGCACCCAGTTGGTCAATCTTCCGCCTCAGCTCAAGATAGAGCTTCTCAGTGGCTTCCAGTGCCTCGGCATCCAAGAGCGCTTCTTCCTCAGTGGCCAACTCCGCCACGGGAATGCCCAGTTCCTTCTGGCACGTTTCATCCAGGAACCGCAATTCTGCCTGCCGCTTCACGAGATCCAGTTCCAGCTTGGTGCGTGCTTCCTGCCGCGCCTGGGTGGTTTGCCGCAATTGCTGCAACCCGGCGTCCTGTGTATGGAGCCCGGTGCGCGTGCTCTCCTCCGTGGCACTAAGCCCGTTCACCAACTGTTGGAAGTGCTGCTGCTCTTCCACCAAAACCTTCAGCCGCTTGTCGATTGCCGCGTTGTCGTGTCTTAGCCGCAGCATCTCCCGCTGCTCGTTTTCCATACGCTGCGCCAGTTCGCTGCGCTTGCGGCCCCCATCGCGCAGCAAGTTTTCCACGCGCCCTAGGGCACTACGGTCTGCGCGAAGCCGCTCTTCAAAGCCGGCCATTGCCACCCGCAACGTTGAGTGCTCCTCACCCAACAGCGTCACCTGCTTGCGCAACTCATCAATGTCGTTGCGCCCGGCCATCATCGCCTGTTCCTGCTCCTGGCGAGCGGCGTCCTTGGTTTGCAACTGCTGCAGCGCATTCTCCTTGCGGGTATGGGCACTGCCCGCATCGCGCAGCAATCGCTCCATCTCTGCCCGCGCCACCTGCAATCTGCTGTTCGCGCGCCGCAGTTCCTCGGCCAGTTTGCGAGATTCGGCCTCCAGGGCTACGCCTTCCTTTTCCTTGGTCTGCGTTTGGCCGCGAAGCTGCTCTAATTCTTCCTGGTACCCGGCCAGCTGTTGTTCCGCCCGGCCCAAGTCTGCTTCGCGCTCGTTCACCTGTTCCTGGGTAGTCTTCAGTTTGGTCTGTAGTTCCTTTAGCTGCCGCTTTAACACCAATGGGCCACTGGCGCTCTTCTTGCCACCGCTCAACGAACCGGCCTGAAAACACAGGCCATCCGGTGTCAGGAAAAAGCAGTCCGGATAGCGCAGCGCCAGCCCCTGAGCCGCCGCTGACTCTTCCACCAGGAAACAGCGGCCAATCCGCGGTACCACTTGCAGCGCAGCCTCCCGCGCTCCTTCGCCAATCTCCAGCACATCCAGCAGCCTGGCAAACACGCCGTGCTCCGCGCCCAACTCAGGCACCGGGCAGGGCCGCCCAAACTCCGTCGACGTGCCCGCATTCCGCAACAGGAAGGTGGCTCTGCCGTCGCCCTCGCCGCGCATCAGATGTACGCCGCTGTGGCCTTCTTCCCAACTCTCCACAAGCACGTATTCCAGCTCATCGTGGAGGAACTCTTCCACCGCCTTCTCGTAAGCGGGCTCCACTTCCAGGAAATCGGCCAGCACACCCAGCGGCTTCAGGCCGTTCGCCCGGCCCTTCTCCACTGCCTTGAACAGACGCTGCACGCTTTCCGTGGAGTAGCTGCGGTGCGCAATCAGGTCACCCAGCGAATCCTTCCGTGCACGCACCCGCGAATATTCCTGCCGCACAGCGTCCAGCGTCTGGCGCGCCTGCTGCACCCTCTGACGGCCTTCGGCCACCTGCTGCTCAGTTCGCTTGCGCCGCTCAACCAGCCCTGTGAGTTCAAGTTGTTGCGCACGCAAGCGCTGTTCCAGTTCCTGCCGCTGCTCGTCCAGTTTGGCCGACTCGCCAATCGCCGATTGCTCTTCCTGTTGGTGGCGCGTCTTCTGGCGGTCTAGCCCCGCCAGGTATTCGTCAATCTGTGCCAGTTGGTTGCGCAACTGGTTGGCTTCTCCCACCAGCCGCACGCTCTGCTGCCGCGCGTTCTCCACAAACCGCTCGCGCTCCTGCAGCTTACGTCCGAACTCCTGCCGCTGCTGGTCCTTCACCCCGAAGTTCTGCCGTGCCTCGGTCAGCTTCTTCTCGAACTCGCCAATCGCTTTCTGCAGCCCTTCCCGCTCCACTTCCCATTGCTGGATCTGCGCACCCAGGTTCACCTGCTCGTCGCTTGCCGCCCCAATTCGTGCCACCAGCGTATCTGCCTGCGTCGTCTGGTGCTGCATCCGGCCGCGGCCGCGATCCAGTTCCAAGGTCACCTGCGACAGACGCTCACGCGCCTCAGTCAGCTTGGCCGTTAGTTGCTCCGTTTCCGCCTGCGTACCCCGGAAGGTGTCTTCCGCCTTCGCCAGTTGCGTTTGCAGTGCTTCCACCTCGCGCGCTGCCGTGCCCAACTCCAGGGCCACCCGCGCTGCTTCCCGCTCCTGCACCACAAACTTGCCGCGTAGGCTGGCCTTCAGCGACGCAACCATCTCTGCATGCAGTTCTTCGTAGCGCTTGGCTTTGGCCGCCTGTCGCTTCAGGGAACTCATCTGCCGCGCCACTTCCTCCAGAATGTCGAACACCCGCTCCAGGTTGTGCCGCGCACCCTGCAACCGGGCTTCCGCCAGCCGCCGCCGGTTCTTGAATCGCGTGATGCCCGCGGCTTCCTCAATCACCGCCCGGCGGTCCTGAGGCTTGGAACTTAAGATCTGTCCGATTCGCCCCTGCTCAATAATCGCGTAGCTCTCAGGACCCAGGCCCGTGCCCATGAAGATGTCCTGGATATCGCGCAACCTGGCCATTTTGCCGTTGATGAGGTATTCGCTCTCGCCTGACCGGTAGATTCGCCGGGTTACGGTTACCTCTGGGAAGCGCGGACGACGGAACGGACGCATTTCCTCCAGCGCCTCCACGGGTCCGGTCGATCCTCCATTGGCATGCGGAGGCACAGCGTTCGCCTCTGTCGCTACCACCACCAGTTCCTGGGCGTCCTCGGGAACCGCTACCGCAGTGGCGTCCTCGCTAGCCACGCCACCGGCATGACCGTTTGAATGGCCGTTTGCGTGGCCATTCGCGTGCCCGTTGGCGTGACCGTTGGCGTGACCGTTGGCATGGCCGTTGGTGTGCCCATTGGTGTGCCCATTGGTGTGCCCATTGGTGTGCCCTTTCCCGGTGCCGTTGCCGGCGGTCTCCGCGTCATAGTCCGGGTCCACCAGCGTGATGGTGACCTGAGCCATCCCAAGGGGCTTTCGCTCCCGGGTGCCGGCGAAGATGACGTCCTGCATCCGCGCACCGCGTAGGCTCTTGGCGGACTGCTCCCCTAGCACCCAGCTAATTGCATCAGCGACGTTTGACTTCCCACAACCGTTCGGACCCACGACGCCAGCGATGCCACTGCCATCAAAGCGCAGTTCCGTGCGGTCAGCGAATGACTTAAAACCTTGGATTTCCACCCGTTTGAGTTGGAGCAAAACGCGACCTCGAAGAAAGAGTTAGCGGAACGGCCTTCAAGGAGCCGCCTCGGGGGGAGTTGTCTCTAGCCTAACTCTGCTTGCCTGCAAAGTAAAGCACGAAATGTACTGCATCCAGTGGGTAATTTTTGCCACCCACTATATGTTGTACCTCCATTCCCGAACCATTGCCACGTTCACCCATCCAGCAGTGGTACCGGAGCCCGTGTAAACTTATGGGGACACTTTTCCACCAAGGCACCCCTGGCCTCACCCCACTCCCCCGCTGATGCAATTCAGCCTTGCGCCGTTTCTATTGCCGGAATATCGGCGCAACTATCCCCACCAGTTCGTTTCGTAATAGCAGCACCTGGACCTTCCGCAGTCCCGCCAGACGATCGCGAGGCAGGCAATCCGCTTCAGTCTGCACTGGCGAGGGCCATCGCTGGCGGAGCCCGCGACGGCCAGCGCCGGCTCGTCAGGGGCACCTGCCCGCAACCTCCATTTACCGATCAATCGTATCCATCTGGGTCCAGCACAAAGGAACGCAATGCTTAGCGAAGTGATCACCAGACTGCACTCCGACAGTCCAACTGACATCTAGCGGGCCAACACCCGTAAGTCTACTGGGAGCAACGGGTTTCCGACCACAGCCTTCGCACTGCCGGAAGCACGATGCGGCCGGCAAAGCCTGAGAGATTCCGGTGCTCGACGCGGGATTCTGACTGATGCGAACCGCCTCGAGCACATGGTTTCCCATCACCGTGATACATCTATGAACAACCGTTAAGTTTTTGTCGAGCACTTTTGAGCCGAGGGCGTTGCCCCGCGCGTTAGAGAGGACATCAACAACCTGGGCACGCCCGGTTTAGTGTTTGTATGGATGACATTGAATGGCAGTAAGGACTGGTATCGCTACAAACCCACCCAAAGTGATGGGTTCACAGACCACCATCCCGCAAGTGTCCAGCGGACCCTCGTCCGGAAACTTGAGCAGCGACCAGAAGGTCTACGCCCTTGAGCAAAAGGTGGCTGCGTTGGAGGCGCAGGTGGCTGCATTGGTGTCGGTGCTAACCGTCAGTTCCAACGGAACAAAGGCGACGCTGAAGGCCGAGACAGTGGAGATCGAGTCCTTGATGGACATGAAGCTCACTGCGAACTTGCGCATGACAGCCAAAGCTGGGACGAGGCTGAAGATGGAAGCTGGCACCGAAGCGGTGTTGAAATGCGCGTCGAACATGTTGCTTGAGTCGGGGGGCCTCACTGACTTAAAGTCTGCGAACCTATTGAAAATCAAGGGCGCCATAGTAAAGGTGAACGATGGTGCCACTTCGGTTGCCCGGCAGAATGACCCCGTTGCCGGAAACAAGATTCTCATGGGCAGTTTAAATTTTTTTGCTTGACCGTGACTGCCCTGCTTGCTGAGTGAGTGTATATGGAAGGGACGCTGCCAGGCTAGTGGATGCAATGCGCCTGGGATTGCGGAGGCTTCACCCGGAATGGGAAGCACGTGGGGGTTTGGCGACGCGTATCCTGTCTGGCCCGTCTATGGAGATTGAGCCATTCGTTCGACAGCAGCGTTTGAATCGTCACTGCTTGGGAGGCCTTGAGCCTTGAGTGACGGGCGGTTTACCGTAAATTACTCCTCTTCCGGAACCAGGTCTGATAGGGTCTGGCTATGCTTCGCCTGACTCTGTTTGCAGCATTCCTATCCACAGCAGTGTTGGCACAACCTGGCTGGCAGCGCCTGTCGAGCGCCTTTGGTGACCTGCCCAAGCCCTTCGAGGGTACACAGCAAACCGCCTCAATGGTTGGGGATTTCGATGGCGACGGCATTTCCGATTTCGTCATCACGGACCGCAGTGGCAGCCCTTCCGTGGTGCTGTATCGCCGTTCCGCCGCTGGCTGGACCCGCTACGTGATTGAGCACCTGCGGCTGCCAATCGAAGCCGGAGGAACCGTTTGGGACATTGACGGTGACGGCGACCTGGACATTGTCTTTGGCGGAGACGCTTCCAGTAACCAGATCTGGTGGTGGGAGAACCCCTCACCCACATTCGACCCCGACGTTCCTTGGGTGCGCCGGACCATCAAGAACTCCGGTGGCAACAAACACCACGACCAACTTGCCGCGGACTTCGATGGCGACGGCAAGGTGGAACTGATCACCTGGAACCAGCGCGCACGCAAGTTACTGCTTTACCGCAGCCCGGCTGATCCAAAGGCATCCACGCCGTGGCAATCCGCCGAGATCTTCTCATGGGCGGAAGGCGAAATGGAGGGCATGGCTGCATGCGACCTGAACGGCGATGGCAAGACCAACCTCGTGGGTGGTGGCCGCTGGTTCGAGCATGTTTCCGGCGACACCTTTCGCGAACACATCATTGACTCCACCGTCCCGTTTTCCCGTGCTGTCTGCGGCCAATTGAAGCCGGGCGGCTGGGCCGAGGTGGCATTCGTTGTGGGTGATGGCGTGGGCCGCATCCGCTGGTATGAACACCAGGACGGCAAGTGGGTATCCCGCGACCTCCTTGGCCATGACGTGATTCACGGGCATTCATTGGATCTGGGTGACGTGGATGGCGACGGCAACCTGGATATTTACCTTGCTGAGATGGGGAAGTGGGTGCATGATGTCCCCTATCCCGGCAACTGGAATGCCAAGACCTGGGTCTTCTACGGCGACGGCAAGGGCAACTTTGAAACGAGTCTGGTATCCACTGGGTACGGCACCCATGAGGGCCGCCTTGCGGATCTTGATGGCGACGGCCGGCTGGATATCCTCGCCAAACCCTACAATTGGGACGCCCCTCGTATCGATGTGTTGCTAAACCGAGGGAACGTGCGCAAGGGTACATCCGCGCTGCCACTGGACCGCTGGAGCCGGCATGTGATTGACAGCGATAAGCCCTGGCGCGCCGTATTCATTGATTCGGCTGACCTGGATGGCGACGGCCTGAAAGACATCGTGGCGGGCGGCTGGTGGTATCGAAACCCTGGCAGCGTGGATGGCCAGTGGGTGCGCCGCTTCTTTGGAAGCCCCTTTCACAACTTTGCCGCGTTCGTTGATGTAGACCGTGACGGCAAACTGGATTTGCTGGCCACGCAAGGGAAGGGATCGGCGCGGAACCCGCGCATGGTGTGGGCACACAACCGGGGCGGGGGTAAGTTCACACTATATGGGAACATTCCAGACCCTACCGGCGACTTTCTGCAGGGCATCACCTCCCTTGCGGCAGGTCCTGGACCCACGAAGACCTTCCTATCCTGGCATCGCCACGGAAAGAATCTTCAGTCGATCGCGCCGCCCCCCGGCAGCGCAAACGTCTTCCGGGATGCATGGACCTGGACTGACCTTGGCATCGAGGGACAGGAGGAGCAGATTACCGCGGGAGACATCAACCGCAACGGTCGATTCGACCTTCTTCTAGGCACGGCCTGGCTGCGCAATGAAGGCAATGGATCCTTTACGAAGTTCCAATTGCATCCCAGTGATGGAGATCCTGACCGGAACAAGCTTGCCGACATCAATGGGGACGGCCGCCTGGATGCCGTGGTGGGTTTTGAATCGATCAACGCGCCCGGAAAACTCGCCTGGTATGGCCAACCCGAGGACTCCACCCAGATCTGGCGGGAGCACATCATCGACAACCCAATTGGCCCCATGAGTGTGAGTGTGGCGGATATGGACGGAGACGGGGACATGGATGTCATTGTGGGGGAACACAACTACGCCAAGCCAGAGACCGCGGTTCTGTGGATCTACGAGAACGCAGATGGAAAGGGCACCCAGTGGAAGAAGCACGCCGTCTACACGGGTGACGAGCACCATGACGGTGCGGTGGTGGTGGATATCGACAATGACGGCGACCTCGACATCATCTCGCTTGGCTGGAGTCACCCTCGCGTGGTGATTTATGAAAATCGCTCCATCGATCGCAAGCGCAGATAGCCGCGTACGGGCAAGCAGGCGGGTGGCCATTGCGCAACCGGCCTGCTTTGCCCATGGATCGGGAGGTCAAGGGGCGAACCGCAGTGACCTTAAGGCGCGCCGATCTCTATGATCACGCGGCGGTAGCCAACAAGGTTGGGGCTGCCGTTGTCTTTTGCCTCCAGAATCACGTGAGCGACGCCGGGGCGGGCATCCGGTGGAATGTCGATGGTTGCATCCGCGGTGTCGGCGTTCTGGATTAGCAGCGGGCCGCGGAAGGTTCCCGCTTCAGGATAGTGATGCCAGCGGTAGGCAAGGGCGTGTCCGTCTGGGTCAATGCTACCGGCGGCGCTTAGCCGGATGCGCTCGCGCGGCTGTGCCTTCAGGGGTACCGGGGCTTTTCCTGGCTGATTATTTATCACGACGATGGGGTTGTGATTGGCCCCGGCGCGAGGCTGGACACACCAGTCCATGCGGGCCGCGAAGTCGTTCTGGAAGTGTTCGCGCCAGCGCCAGATGGTAGCGGTATTGCTGGTATGGGAGGTGCCGTCGGGAAGCGTAACGGTGTCGCGGGAGTTGGTCCAGATGGGGCGGGTTTCGCCATAGGACTGACGGAGGGAATACCTGCCTCCCCAGCCGCCATAGCTGGGTTCGATGTCGCCAGCCAGACCGTTCTGGATGAGGTTCAGGAAGGAAGGCGTGTCACCCTCCATGATGTAGGCCACCCGCGGATACAGCGCACCCAGTGGCCCATGATTGCGGATGATGTTCTCTTCCAGCCAGGGATTGTCCACCATGTGCTGCATATACCCGGGGCCGTTCTTGTAGAAGCGGTCTCCGCCAATGCCACTCCAGGTGGCCAGGTAATAGTCAGCGCTCTGGACGGTGCTTGGACTCACGACATAGTAAAGGTCAGGGAATTGAATGCGCATCCAGCGTCCGCTGTCGTCCTGGTCAGAGATCGTATAGACACGGAGCTTGGCAACGAAGCGGGCGAGTTCGATGGGAGAGCGGGTAGCGCGAACCTCCCAAAGGGCTTGGGCGAGGACATTGGGCCCACCCCAGGCCAGCACCCAGAGTGGCCGTGGGTCATTGCGGTCAGCCGCTTCGATGAGGAGGCGTGAACCATCAGTGGACATCCCGGGGCCTACGCCTTCCATGCCCAGGCGGGGGATGCCTTCCTTAGCAACGGCCCGAAGGGCTTCGGCGCTGGGATAGCCGTCGGCGTGCTGGCGAACGTTGGGCAGCACCTGGGCATAGGCGTCAATCTGGCGGTGGATGAGGTCCAGGCGGGTCTTGTCGCGGAGATGCGTGGAGGTGGTGGCTACCAGGCCCTCAACGTCGTACTCGTTGGCGTAGACGAGGAAGCGGACGAGGCTCTCTTCGTCGTCGGGCTCATTGGAAATATCAGTGAGAACGAAGACTCGGGGCTTGGCGGGTGATTGAGCATGCAGCACCGCCCCAAGGCTGACGAGAAGAAGAGCAACAAGACCGAGCAGTCGCATGGGAGGCATGATATCGACGCCCTGCACTTGCCGCAACCGGGCCCTACCTCAACCGGGCTGGCTGATTGTGGTGGCCCCGTGTGGTTACTCTGTGGCGAAGCCCTACAACTGGAACACGAAAAGACGGCTGGGGCCATCCTCAGGCAACAGGTACAGCTTGCCATCCACCACTGCCATGCCCTCATTGGTGAACCGCACACCACGGTCTGTCTTCCCGCTGACAATCCGCTTGCGGAGCTGAAGAGAGTCTGGTTCCAGCCAATCGATCGCGCCTTCGTCCGCGGAAAGGTTGCCGGAAGCCAGCAGCATGCCGTCCTCAAACTTGAGGTCCTGGTATGCCACTTTGCCGGGGTTGGGCTTCTTCGCAAGCAACTTGCCTTGGCGATTCCAGTAATAGAAGTCGCGGGCATCCCAATTGCCACCAATGAGACGATCATCAGCGACGGCGACGCAGCCTATGTGGTCAGGCACTTCAAACCGGGAGATCACTTCCCGGGTGCGCTTGCTTACCTGGATGAGGGTGCTGGAGCTTTCCCGGCGGTACTCCGCGACGGGGATCCAAAGGGAGCTAGCGTCCTGATCCATTCCACCGGGGTGGAAACGGGCGCCTTCATGGATCTCCACGGTAGCGCGGTGACGACCCGTTTGGAGATCGAACTCATGCAGATAACCGGCTGTGTGGGCCCGAGATACAGAACTCACCCACAGGGTAGAGCCATCTACGGCGATGCCCTGGACGTGATGAGTCTTGTTTTCAAGTTCGGTAACGCCAAGCCCTTCCAAGGCGCTAAGGCGCTGAGCCTCCATACCACTGGCTTCGACGATGAGAGAGAGGGGCGCGGCCAAAACAAGGCGCCGAGGGATGTGACGCCGGATCACAAAAGAGGAACTAGTTGTCATATCGTACTTCGAAGGGCCATAATCCCAGCCCATGACCATGATAGCAAGTGTTTATGAAAGCTTCGTTTCAGACGGGTCGCAAACAAAGGAGCCTGAGCCCAATCTTCCGGGCGCCGCTTCCTCCTTGAGGCACCGAACTAGAGAACGGGATAGCTCTATCCGGAATTATGGTAGTTTAGGGCAGTATAGTACTCATATTCGTAGTGTAATCGTGATGTATTTCCCAGTTTTTCGGTTTCTCCGGGCGGGCCAAACCCTACTCTGCCTGCTGTTTGCTTTCTCCCTTTGGATCCCGCAGGCTGCCGACTCAAACGCATGGCCGGACGCATCTGCCGGTTCTCGCAAGCTCGCGTTCCACCCATTGGCCGGGGGCCAGCAATCCACAGAGGTGAATCCGGCAGGCTACGTTGTACGAAACGCGGGAATCCACGCAATTGTCATGCGTGAGCGGTTACTGTTGGAGCCGTTTTCAGCTCCGAACGCCCCGCCCCTTAGTCTAGTGTGGGAGGCGGCCCAGCCAAGCAGAGATGAGGGAGGAACCGGTGAGGCTCTCGATGAACTCAGCTTCAATGATCTTTATCCGGGAGTTTCCATCCGTTACTATGGCGTGACGAACAAGCAAGGCGCCACAAGGCTGAAGTACGACCTGGAACTGGAGCCTGGCGCGGACCCGAGTGTGATCGTCTTCCGGGTGGACGGAGCCGACTGGCTGCACCTTGACGGGCAAGGCCGGTTGGTGGTCGGGCACGGCGGAATGGAGGTCACCAAGCATCAGCCAGTAACCTTCCAGGACACTCCATTGGGCCGCAAACCTGTAGAATGCCGTTACCATTTGCTGCCGGAAAACCGGGTGAGTTTCCACCTTGGGGAATACGATCAGCGCCTTGCGCTGGTGATCGACCCCATTCTGGAGGCAGCAACGTTGTTTGGCGACGGTCGCGATTTCTTTGGCTCGCCCCTACTTGACGCAGCAGCGGGTCCCGACGGCAGCATTTACCTCCTGGGCGTTCGAAGCCAGAGTCTGCGCTTACCTGGTGATCCGAATGGTCCTAGGCTGCTAGCAGGCGCGGCACCCCGCTATTTTCTCACCAGAATTTCGCAGGATTTTTCGCACGTAATCTTCACGTCCTCATTCGACCTGGGGTTTGATTACCTTACCTGGGAAGTTGACCGGTTTCACCTGGTAGTGGCCCCAGACGGTAGCGCCTACATCGCCGTCCCGACGTTGGAGGCTTCCCGTAGTTTGGACCTCACGACGGGGCCACATGGCTTTGGTCCCTTGGGAGAGATCCACAAGGTTTACAAGACGCTGGTGATGCGCATCAGTGCCGATGGAGAGCGCCTAATTTTTCGCACCGTAGTGGGGTGTGGCGGGGGAATCGCAACGACGGGAATCGCCCATCATCCGCGGGGCCTGGCAATGACGGGGATCGCGATCTGCGACCAGTTTCCCATCAGCCCGGGTGCGTGGCACATTGACAAGGCGCCAGGGGTACCCCATGCGCGAAGGTACTTTATCTCGATCTTGAGCGAGGACGGGCAATCCCTGCCGTACTCGACGACCATCAAGCGGGAAAACATTCCTCCCGGCAGTCTGCCACCGTCAATCCCTGGGCCATACTTACACAGCGATCAGCCTGTGCAAGTGGCGGTAGATGACCAAGGACGCTTGCTGCTTGCCAATTTCACCTCGGACGAATTGTTCTCCTGGCCGGGGGGAGGCCCGCTGCAAACCGCCAGGTATCCCTGGGAGGGCACCATTGTTCGGCTAAACCAGGAAGGCTCCGAGCCCGAGTGCGGGGTATTCGTGGGGGTGGAGCACTCCATGGTGCACCGGTTTACCCCAACCAAGGATGGCGGTGTGCTTGCCGCAGTCCGTTCGTTTAAGCTGCGGGATCAAGCGTTTGTGAGGTACTCGCCTTGCTTTCAATCAGTGGAACGGGAGGAGGGGATTCCCGGATTGGGCTTCTGGGAATCGCAGATCCATTTTGCTCCCGATGGGGAAGTATCAGTGACCTCTAAGAACCTCCCGTTGGAAAGCGGCTGGCTAGAGATTTCCCCTGACGCCCCATTCCGGGAGAGCAACCGGCGTATGGGCGGTTACCTGAACATGACCGACGCGGATGCGAAGCGAACACGATACTCAACCTATCTTCCGGCTTGGCAGGGATCATGGGCGAAAACCGTCTGGGCGAAGGATGGCAAGGCAGTGATTGTCACCGCATCGAGCCGGCGGGATCTTGCACCGGTGAACCTGCCCTTGTTGGTAACGGACAACACGTCCGAGAGATTCAGCGGCGTCTACCTTGCCCGATTCGACTTTCATCACCCCGCCAATTGCAGCTTGACCTTAAATCCAGAAGATCAGGTAGCGGAGCCGCTGCAGACAGAGGTGACCGTATCGCTTCGCACCGGGCGCGAATGCGCCTGGCTTGCAGATGGGGGCTATACCTCGGATGCCGGACCCATGGCTAAGCCTAACTGGGGCTTTGGCAGTGCCACGATTCGTCTCCCGCTGCGCGAGAACTTTGACGCGGACAGGGCGCCCGTCACGATGCTTTGGGCGAACGAAGCCGTGGCGACTATTCAACAACCAGAGGCAAGCTGCGACATGATCTCAGCGATGCCCGCCAGCTTGCGATTCCCGGCGGAAGGCGGATCGGCCACCGTCACGTTGCGCGTTCCCATGAGTTGTGAGTGGGGGGTAACGCTTCCAGCACCATGGGCAACCGTGGTGGGGAACGAAGGGGAGGACGCCGACCGCCTGTGGTTCAGTTCAAGAACCTTCCGAGTTACTGTGCCCTCCCACGCCTATGAAGATCGCAGTACCTTCCTGACGCTTGCCGGCCTGCGTATCCCCATTGAGCAGCAGGGCGGCGCGTGCCGGGCGGAGGTGACGCCAACCGGTCTCTCGTTTCCCGCAGGGGGCGGCGAGGCTAGTTTGCAAGTGACAGTTTCTGGCACAAATTGTCCGGTTCCAGTTCTGCACTCCGCTCGCATTGGAGTGGAGATATCCAGCCTGGCCGGGGGCACTGCTGTCAGCGTCCGTGTCCCAGCTAACCGCGCGAACACCGCACGTGACGAGTGGCTTGAGGTGGCAGGCAAGCGAGTAAGTATTACCCAAATGCCCGGGCAGTGCCAGGCAAGCGTAACACCACTGCAAGTGAATGTTTCCGCGGGCGGTGGAAAAGTGCTACTGACCGGGTCGGCAAGCGGGCCGGATTGTGAATGGAACCTGACCTTTGATCAGCCATGGGTGCGACGGCGCGGTTGGGACTCTACACCTGAAGAGGGCTCTGGGACTCTTGGAGTGGAGATTCGACACAACCGCGACACCGCCACCCGAACAGCAACGGTTCGCATGCTCGGCCAGACGGTACGGATTGTTCAGGAAGGCGCCCGCACAACTTCCCAGCTTCTCGTGAGTTCGATGATTCCCTTCAAGGCGAATGGAATTCTCTACCCGAACGGGTCAACGTTGGAGGTAGCTGCCGGAACCGCAGTGACCTTAGAGGCTCCGGTGGAATGGCAGACGAGCGAAGCCATCCTGTTTGCGCCAACCGGCTGGGACGAGTCAATGCAGTTAACGCGCACCTACATTGCAGGAAGCTCGTCGCGAGCGGTGCAGCTAAAGGGAGAACAATATGCCCGCGCGGACCTCGAAGTGGGGGGGAACCATCCTGGGGATGGCACGCGGATCGAGATGCTGCCCGCGCTGCCTTGGGATCGTCGCGATAGAGCAGACGGGATTTATTTGAATAGCCTTAGGCCGACGCGGCTGCGCGCGATTCCGGGCAATAAGTCCCGTTTCGTTCGCTGGCGAAACTTGCATGGTGGCGAATCTCCCACTGTAGAAACCCAGATCAGTGGAGGGGCAAGCCTCGCTCTGTTTGAGCCTTTGGAGATGCAGGCTAACGTGCAGTGGACCCCTATGCGTCAGCGGCTGATTAGCGATGTCCCGTTCCCAGTATCCGCCGGTTGGTTTACCCTACACACGCGCGGCGAAGTCCCACTCCGTCCGATACGCTCCACCGCGCATTGTGACGGACTGAGTATGTCCCCGCTGGTGTCCTCCATTGAGGGGCAATCCACCCCCTTCCGGATCATTGTAATTGCGCAGGGGGCACCCGGAATTCCAATGGGAAGCAGTTACTCCTGCAGTGTGCGGCTAGAGTTTGAAAGCAGCTCGGCGCCCGACGTTTTGCTGCCGGTAACCTATGCGCGTGGAACGCGGTCCCCGGTGGAGGCGCGAGCCCAACCTGCCGCGGTGGTGGATGCCGCCAGCTTCCGCCCCGGGACCCTGCCTAGCGGTGGCATCGCGTCGCTATTTGGCATCCAACTTGTGCAGGAAGCCGCACCCGTGGCGGGCCTGCCGTTGCCACTGAAATTGAGTGACCTCACCGTGAGGATTCGAATTGCCGACCGGTATACGGTGCCAGCTTTGAGGCTTTTTTATGCCTCGCCCCAACAGGTGAATCTTTTGTTGCCGGAGGTGACGGAGGATGCGGATGCGATGCTGCTGGTAGAGCGGGAAGGCGATCTGCCGGCGGAGCTGCCAATTCGTTTGTCGCGTTCGCGTCCATCGCTGTTTGCCGCGAACCAGGACGGAAGAGGCCCAGCAGCCGGGCATTCCTTGCGAGCGCGTTTGGATGGCACCCAGGTGGAGACTCCGCTAGCGCATTGCCCGGGCATGCCAGCGCCGTGCATGCACGCCCAAGTGGACTTTGGAGGCGAATCTGACGAGGTCTTTCTGGTTTTGTACGGGCTGGGCCTGCCGGATTCCCGAAATGCCACAGCGCCGGAAGTAACGATTGGCGACGCACCGGCTGCAGTTACCTACAGCGGGCCGCAAGGAACTTATTTCGGGCTTAGCCAAATAAACGTAAAGATTCCGAAGTCGCTCCGCGGGCGCGGGGTACTTCCGGTCGCCGTGCATGTGAATGGCGTACCCTCGAATGCGGTGGAGGTGCGGTTCTAGGCGAATGAGCTACCGTTCAGGCTCCTGGACGTCGTGGACCTTCCCGGCGTCGAGGTTCTCAAGGCGCTGGACGATGCCGCTGGGCCAGTGGATGGTGACCTGCTTGGCGACTTTGGCGCTGCCGAGGCCGAAGTGGACGGGACCCAGGACGCTGGAAGCATAACTCCCGGCGGCAGTCTGGTGGTTCGATTGGCCATCCACGAGGATGCGGGCGCCGATCGCGTCGCGATTGCTTCCCTTGGATGCGGGCCCGCGGCCACGGAGACGGAAGGCAATCCAATTGGCGGTAGGGGAGGTGTTGCGCCATATTTGCGCCTGGCCGTTGACGACGGAGAGGGCGGCGTCGAGGCGGCCGTCGTTGTCGAAGTCAGCGAGCAGGGCGCCATGATGGGCGGCGGGGCGAGTTTCAAGACCAGTCCGCTCCAGAAGGAGGAACTTTGCGCCGTTGTCGTTACGAAACACGGTGCAGGGCTGCTGGTAGCTGGTGGATTCGGTTTCGGCAATGCGGTCGTTGACATGGGAGTTGGCAGTGAACAGATCCTTCCACCCGTCGTTATCAAGATCAGCAAAGGTGACTCCCCAACCGGCGTAGCGCTGACTGGCAGCAGCCATTCCGGTGGCGTAGGTGACATCCGTGAAAGAGCCGTCGCCTTTGTTCCGGAAGACGGGAAAGGTTTCGCCGGTGAGTGCCGTGACAGCGATGTCGGGTAGGCCGTCATTATCGAAGTCGCGGGCATCAACGCCCATGCTGGAGATGGCGCGCCCGTTCATGGACATGGCGACACCAGCAAGCAAGCCACTTTCGGTGAAGTTGCCCTTGCCATCGTTGAGGAAGAGAAAGTCGGGCTCAGAATCGTTGGTGACAAAGAGGTCAGGATGGCCATCGAGATTGAAGTCCGCCACCGCCACGCTCATTCCCTTGCCGGCCTGGGCAGCGATGCCGCTTGCCTCTGAGATGTCAGTGAAGGTGCCATCGCGATTGTTACGGAATAGCTGATTAGGTTCAGGGCGCAGATAGCGGGGGTGGCAGTAGACACGAAGGTTACGGGCGCGGTCACCGCAATAGCGAGCGTAATCAGGGGTCCACTGAACGTAGTTGACGAGGAAGAGGTCAAGGTGACCGTCGCCATCGGCGTCGAAGAACGCGGCGGCGACGCCCCAACGGTCACTGGGAATGCCCGCCTTGGCGGTGACATCCTCAAAACTGCCATCGCCTCGATTACGGTAAAGGCGGTTGGCACGATAGCCGGCGACCAAAAGGTCAGGGTGACCGTCGCTGTCGAAGTCGCCCACGGCGGCACCGAAAGAGAAGCCTTCACCGGCGAGGCCTGCTTTTTCTGTCACATCCTCGAAGCGGAAATTGCCCAGGTTGCGGAAGAGCCGGTTGTGGAACTTGGATGAATTCTTCGCACCCTGCGGCATTTCAGCACCGTTGGTGAAAAAGAGGTCCAGCAGGCCGTCACCGTCGAAGTCAAAGGCCGCCATGCCACCGGGAACACTTTCGACGTAGCGGCGCTCATCGCTCAAATTGTTGTCGAGCACAAAGTTAACGGCGCTGGCGGCGGTGCGGTTCTCGAAGCGGATGGGAGAGACAGACTGCTGCGCAACAGCCGTGGCGCTAAGCAGCAGAAGGCAGAGGAACACACGCGGGACCATTGCTTTCATCTTGTCACACAGCGGCTTGCGCACTAAGGCGAAGACAATTGCACAATGCCCCTACCCAGTTGGGTGAGAGGTGGAAGTATGGCCAACGATGACTGCGCGGCAATGGCTGCGCGGGAGGGCTTTGGGGCGGTGGTTGGTATACTGAGGAACTGTGTTTCATTTGATTGAGCAAGAGATTGCAGAGGCCGTACAAGGTTTGTTGCGGCAGGAATTTGGGGTGGAGAGCGGTGTAGTGGTGGAGCAACCGCGCCAGGCTGAGTTTGGCGAGGTAGCGCTGCCGGTGGCATTCCAATTGGCACGGACGCTGAAGAAGGCTCCGCGGGAAATTGCTGCAGCGCTGGCCCCAAAGTTGGAAGGGCTGTTGCCAGCGGTTTCCCGCGTGGACGTAGCCGGGAATGGCTTTCTGAACCTGAAGCTGAAACGCGGTGCGTATGCGCAAATGCTGTTGGCTGGCCATCGGGTGGAGCGAGGGACATCGAAGGCCGGGGGCAAGGTGATTGTTGAGCACACGAACATCAACCCCAACAAAGCCGCGCATATCGGGCACCTGCGCAATGCGGTGCTGGGTGATACCTTCGTGCGGATGCTGCGGGCAGCCGGCGAGCACGTGGAAGTGCAGAACTACATCGACAACACCGGCGTGCAGGTGGCGGATGTTGTGGTGGGTTTCCATTTCGTAGAGAAGAAGTCACTGGCTGAGGTGCAGGCAATGGTGGAGGATCCCACCGTGCCCTTCGATTACCGTTGCTGGGATCTCTACGCGAGCGTGAGCGCGCAGTATCAGACGAACCCTGAAACGGTGGGGTGGCGGGCGGAAACGCTGCACGCAATCGAGGCAGGCGAAGGCGAGATTGCGGCCATGGGACACCTGGTGGCCGACGCCATTGTGCGCTGTCACCTGTCTACGATGTACCGCTTGGGTATTCAATATGATGTGCTGCCACGCGAGAGCGAGATCCTGCACCTGAAGTTCTGGGCCAAAGCCTTTGAACTACTGAAGGAGCGTAAAGCAATCTACCTGGAGGACAAGGGCAAGAACGCGGGTTGCTGGGTGATGCCGGCGTCGGCGTTTAAGGAAAGCGCGGCCAGCGCAGAGCCTCTGGAAGATGACGGCAGCGACCCAGCGGCAGAGGACAGCAAGGTGATTGTGCGCTCAAACGGCACGGTAACCTATGTGGGCAAAGACATCGCTTACCAACTGTGGAAATTCGGGCTGCTGGGGCAGGACTTTTTCTACAAGGTAACGCACCGGTATCCAGAAGGGCATGCGCTGTATGTCAGCACGGCGGAAGCGGCAGAGGCCGCTCCGGTGGAGGAGGCGCGCTTTGGCGGTGGGGTGCGGGTATACAACGTGATTGATTCGCGCCAAAGCTATCTGCAAGATGTCGTGGTGGCAGGGCTGAGGGCGCTGCACTATGAAGAAGCTGCGCAAAATTCCGTGCACTTCGCGTACGAGATGGTGGCGTTGAGTCCGCGATGTTGCGCAGACCTGGGGATCACGCTGTCAGAAGAGGATAGCCGGAAGGCCTACGTGGAGGTCTCGGGCCGCAAGGGCCTGGGCGTGAAGGCGGACGACCTGATCGATAGGCTGACGGATGCTGCCTATGCGGAAGTGCTTTCCCGTAATGCGGAGCGTGGCGAGGAAGCCTGCCGGAACGTGGCGCGTCAGGTTGCGGTGGGGGCGCTGCGCTACTTTCTGCTGAAGTTCACCAGGAACTCAGTGATCGCCTTTGACTTCCAGGAGGCGCTTAGCTTCGAGGGCGAGACCGGACCGTATGTGCAATACGCAGCGGTGCGGGCTAACCGGATTTTTGAGAAGTGGAGTGAGACTGGCGAACCGATTCCCGAGTTTGGGACAACCCTTACGGGCGAAACACTGGAACTGCTGCTGGCGGACGAGAAACTATGGCAGTTGATGGTGCAGGCCTCAAAGCGGGTGTTCGCGGTTGGGAGAGCGGTGAGTGCGGGTGAACCAGCAAATCTGGCGAAGCATGCCTTCCAGGCCGCCCAAAGCTTCAATGAGTTCTATCACGAGTACCCGATTCTGAAAGAGAAGGACGAGGCGCGCCGGGCGGCGCTCCTCTGGCTGGCCACCTACTTCCGGGCTGAGTTGATAAAGACCCTGGATGTACTTGGCATTGAAGCGCCCGAGTTCATGTAGTACGACGCGAAGGCAGTAGCATAGGGCGGAGGTCGTGGCAAATGCGCGTGTTGATTTGCGGCGGAGGTGATGTGGCGCTGTTGTTGGCGCGGCGCATGAGCCGCGAAGGCAACGACGTTGTGATGGTAGAGCAGGACGCCAAGCGCTGCGACTACCTGGACGAGGCGCTGGATGCCACGGTAATCCGTGGCAATGCCAGCAGCGTGCGTACCCTGCAAAAGGCCGGTCTGGCGCAGGCCGACATGCTGATTGCGGTTACCAACTCCGACTACATCAATTTCCTGGCGTGCCTAATGGCCCAGAACGAACGTGCCGCCAGCGTCCGGATCTGCCGTATGCGCACGCCGGAGGTGGCCTATTGGCGGCACATGGCAGAGAACCTGGGGCTGGAGATTGACCTCATCATCCACCCGGAATCAGAGGTGGCGGAGAGGGTGTTACGGGTGCTGGCGACACCTGGAGTATCGGATATTTTCGATTTCGCCAACGGGCGCGTGAACCTGTTCGGAATGATGATTCAGCCCGAACATTGGGTGGTTGGAAAGACGCTGCGTCAGTTGGATGAGGCCGGGCCACCGCGGAATTCGATCATCGCAATGATCTTCCGCAACCAGCAGGTGATCATTCCGCGGGGCAGCGACACGCTGGAAGCGGGCGACCACGTGTACGTCTGTTGCAACCAGGATGAAGCCGATGAAGCAATGCGCTTCATGGGCTTACCCGGGCGCAGCACGCTGGAGAGCGTGTTTATTTTAGGCGGGCGGCAGGTGAGCATTCTTCTGGCGCAGGAACTAGAGCGGCGCGGCGTACACGTGAAACTGTTTGAACAGGACCTGGATCGATGCCATAAGCTTACCGAATTGCTGGACAAGACCCTGATTGTGCACGCCGACGGAACCGAGGAATCGGTACTGTTGGAGGAAAATATCAAGGGTGTAAGTGCATTCCTCAGCCTGACTTCCGATGATGAAGACAACTTGATTGCCTCGTTGCTGGCGCGGAAACTTGGCGCGCAGAAAGTGGTGACGCTACTGAACCGGCTGAACTATCTTTCGATGGCGCAACGGTTGGGGATCAATACCAGCATCAGTCCGCGCACGGTGGCGGTAGACCAGATTCTGCAGTTTGTGCGTAAGGGTAGGGTGTTGAGCGTAACCACCTTCCGGGAGGAAGAGGCTGAGGCGCTGGAGTTGCTGGCGATGGAGGACTCCCGCTACATTGGCAAACGGCTGATGGACCTGAAGTTTCCGGAGGGCACCATTGTGGGCGCGATCGCCAAGCCCGGCGGCGAAGTGATTGTTCCTCGTGGCAACTCCATGATTGAAGCAGGCGACCGGGTGATCTTCTTCGCGCTGGAAACCTCAGTGCCGAAGTTAGAAGCCGCCTTCTTCCGTGACCGGGCGGCGGTGAGGGAATCGCGGTGATCCGCTATAGTGCGCTAGGGTTTGTGAGCGGCCAGTTCCTGTTGGTGTTTGCGCTGTCGATGCTGCTGCCCATCGGTGTGGGCATTGCTTATCAGGACAGCGGCCTGGGACCGCTTGCCGGTACCGCAGGCGGGATCACTGCCCTGGGATTGTTGCTGTTGCGCTTTTGCCCACGACCGCTGACAGACCTCAGCCTACGGGAGGGCATCCTGCTGGTGGTGGTGCTGTGGACCGCGGTGATGCTGATGGGCGCGATTCCGTTTGCGCTTGATCCGGCATTTGCCAGCTTTGCCGATGCACTGTTTGAATCCACGTCCGGCTTTACCACTACGGGGGCGACGATTTTGCCGGATGTGGAGGTGCTACCTCCCAGCATTCAGATGTGGCGCCATTTCAGCCACTGGCTTGGTGGAGTTGGGATTATCCTACTGGCAATTGCCATCTTACCCCTGCTGGGGATTGGCAGCATGGCGCTGTACAGAGCCCAAGCGGGCAATGTAAAGAGTGAGCGCATTAAGCCCCGAGTTATCGAAACCGCGCGGACGCTGTGGCGCTTCTATGTGGCGGGCACACTTTTTTGCTACATCGCGCTTCGATTAGCGGGCATGAACTGGTTCGACGCCATCTGCCACACCTTTTCCACACTTGCAACCGGCGGATTTTCTACCATGACTGCGTCGGTAGGTGCCTTCAATAGCCCTCTGATGGAGTACATCCTTGTGGTGTTTATGGTGCTTGCAAGCTTGAATTTCACCGTCCACTACAGAGCGGTGCAGGAGCGCTCGCCTTTTGCCTATTTTCGAGACATTGAGTTCAAGGTATTTCTGGCGATTCTTGGCTTGGTGACCTTTTTGATCATGGTGAACCTGATGCACGCAAAAGGGTATGCCTTTGAATTTGCCTTCCGGCGTGCGCTATTTCAGGTGGTTTCACTGGGATCAACAACGGGCTTTGCTACAGAAAACTACGACTTGTGGTCACCATTCCCACAAATGTTGCTGCTATTTATCGGTTGCCTTGGAGGTAACGCGGGAAGTACGGCGGGAGGCATCAAGAGCTTTCGTGTTCATCTTATATTGAGTGCGATTAAACGTGAATTTCAAAAGATCGTGGAGCGGCGAGGGGTTTTTGCGATTCGAATTCATGGAGAAGTGGTACAGGAATCTCAGGTGCAGAGCGCACTTACACTGTTCGCACTCATTATGCTGACGGTTGCGTTGGCGGCAGCGATGCTGGGCGCAAGCGGTCTGGATTTCTACACATCCATTAGTGCGGCTACGGCCTGTATGTTCAGCGTAGGACCCGGTTTTGGGAGTGTAGGGCCAGCTGAGAACTATGCGCATGTCCCGACAATGGGCAAGCTGGTGCTCTCATTCTGCATGCTGGCTGGGCGCCTTGAGTTCTTCACCCTGCTACTCGTGTTTAGTCCTGCATTCTGGCGCAAGTAGCGGAACAAATTGGCCCGCGTGGCGAGGAACCCTAGAAGTGTCCTAGCCAGGCGGCGATGGAGAGCGCAAGGCATTCCATCGAGATGGAACAGGTGCTAAGGCTATGCCCATGAACGCCGCCCATGCGTTTGGTGAACCAGAACCGCAGAGCCAGCACCAGCAGGAGGCCACCCAACAGAGCGGGGGCAGTACCGCGCCAACCCATTAAGGATCCAGCAACGCTCAGTTGAAGACCGGTTAGCAGAAGCAGCCATCCCGGAGTTTTGCCAACAAGACCGGCGGAGATACCGCTCCCTGTTGGTTGAGAGATGGCCGCCAGAAGGATGACTGAGCCTCTCGAGAGCATGCCTGCCGCGATGCCCGCGGCCAGTACAAATGCCATCGGGGAGAGTGCCAAGGCCGCCAATGCCTGCCAGCGAACAAGCAAGGTAATGGCAACCGCGGTGGAGCCAAAGGGACCGGGGTAGGGGTGAGCGAGGGTCTCCAGCATGGTTTCGCGAGTCGATCCTGCATAGGCAGCATCGACGATTCCGGCCAAGCCCGCTTCTCTGTAAAACCCAGTCAACAAGGACTGGCCACCGATGGCCAGCGCGGCGGCGAGTCCCGCGGGCAACCCAAACTGCAAGCCCAGGCAAAAGCCGCACGCCAGAGCCAGGCCCAGTAGGCCTCCCACTAGCGGAAAGAAGACAGCCGCCTCTTCAAAGAGCGCGCGGTGCCGGTGCAGTGGAATGAGGGTGAGGAACTGCCAAGCGCTTACGAAGCGCTGCCCTACTTCACGCGCAGGGGGCATCCGAATACCATCCAATAGGTTTCGTCAGCGATTGAGGCGAATCGCTGGCTGAGTCGTCCGGCTTCGTCGCGAAAGCGCCGCGCAAGTTCGGTCTCCGGCTCGATGCCGCAACCTACCTCCGTGGCCATGGCAATCACGGTTGCCGGGCATGCTTGCAGGACGCTTAGCAGTTCCTCCACGCGTGTGGCGAAGGCATCACTATCCTGCTGCAGCACATTTTGAAGCCACACGGTAATGCTGTCAATCACCAACAAGTCGTGGCTCTCGCTGGACCGTTGGACCATAGCCGCCAACGCGACGGGCTCCATGACAGTCTCCATGTGGTGGCCGGAACCGGGCTCACCGGCCGACACAAGATCGCGGATATCGTCATCCAGTTCCGCACTGGTGGCAATCAGCAGCGGCCGTTGGCCGCGAACGGAAGCCATCCCCAGCGCCGTGCGGCTCTTCCCGCTGCGTGCGCCTCCGGCAATGAAGATCAGTGGCACGCCTTACAGTATGGCAGCATCCGCGGGACTTCGGCAGCACGCCCAATCCTGTTGGTGATCTCGCCTAAGTACCTTCGTTTAGTGAGAGATGAAGACCGGAATCTGATCCTGCGCCAGAAAAGCCCGCAGCGTTTGGCTGCTGGTTTCTATCCCCAGCATGTTGCGGTGATTGCTTCCGGCGATAATGAGGTCGGCATTGCTGGCAAAGGCGTGATCCACAAGAATGCCCTCCTTGCCCCGTAACGCTGTAAGCCGCACCTCGCGCCCGTGTTCCTCAAGATACTGCTTGGCGGATTGGAGGAACTCCTCAGCTACATCCAGCGATTCGCCCAGGCACACCAGATCAATCTCAGCCTCTGCAAACAGTTTGCTTTGGATGAACCGCCGGAAGGACCTCGCGGATGCCACGGTGCCGCTATAGGCGAGGAAAACCTTGCGAACATCGCGGACCTCGCGCGGCACAAGCAGAAGGGGACAGGCACCGTAGGTGATCAAGCGGGATACAGCCTTCATGAAATCCGGAACCATGCGCTGGTGATAACACCTACCCAGGCCGAAAAGCAGCAGGTCGTGATAACGGGAGGCAGCCGCTAACGTTTCCAGGGGGTCGTCGCCCGGTGGAACGTGATTACAGCGGATACTGTCCGAAGTCAAAGTTTCGCAGCAGAACTTACGAAGGGCTTCGTGGGCATCATCCGGCTGGGTCCACGGTTCACTCTCCAAGAGCCTTACGGCAAGGTTGGCGGAAACGATCGTGGGAATGGACTGTTTCCAGGAACTGGCATCAATGACTGGAACCGTCGTGACCGACGCATCCCTAGCCCGCGCAATGGAAGCACCCCAGGCAAGCGGGCCACCGGCCTTCACATCGCCGCCGACAGCCGCGAGAATTCGTTTCACCATGGCAATCTTTACCCCACTTTCCGCTCAAGCAAGGCCCGGCCGGCTCCCGAAGCGGCACAGCCTGTATATTGAAAGACCGTCAAGGAGCGTGCACCGTTTCCAAATCCGAAGCCCGATTCATGGTTCGTTCCATGAAGGATGCTGGATGCGCGCATCGGATTTCCATCAGCCTATCAGGTCTGGATACTCTGGAGATGAATGTTTCCGCTGCCATCTCCAGAGAGCGCCCTCATCGCAACCGGTCTGTTGCTGTTAGCCGGTATTGCGGCCAGCAAGATTTCGGCCCGTCTGGGTGTTCCGGCACTGCTGCTGTTTCTTGCGCTGGGGATGCTTGCCGGATCAGAGGGTCCGGGGAGAATTCCCTTTGATGACCCGTTGCAGGCCCAGTTCATCGGCGTAGTGGCCCTGGCGTACATCCTGTTCTTTGGCGGACTGGAAACCAGCCGGGCCACTCTACGCGGCGTGTTGTGGCAGGGGCTGAGCCTATCCACCGTGGGGGTTCTGCTGACCGCGCTTCTGGTGGGAGGATTCGCTCACTTGGTGCTAGGTTTCCAACCGCTGGAGGGCTTTCTGCTTGGGGCGATTGTTTCATCCACCGATGCCGCGGCAGTTTTCTCTATTCTGCGAAGTCAAAGCATTGGATTGAAGGGGCAAACACGTCCTTTGCTGGAGCTTGAATCCGGCAGCAACGATCCGATGGCGGTCTTCTTGACGTTGGCGGCGTTGGGGCTGATTCAGAACCCATCGACATCCGTGTCCAGTCTGGTGGGGGAGTTCGCGCTGCAAATGACGCTGGGGGCATTGCTGGGAGTGGCGCTGGGGCGAGCCGTTGTTTGGCTGCTGAACCGGATCCGCTTGGAAAGCGACGGATTGTATCCGGTATTGACCTTGGCCTGCGTGCTGGTGATCTATGGAGCTACCGCCGCCATTGGAGGAAACGGCTTTCTGGCCGTGTATTTGGCAGGCATCACGATTAGCGCGAAGGATTTCATCCACAAGCGAAGTCTCATTCGATTCCACGATGCGGTGGCATGGCTGATGCAGATGGCGATGTTCCTCACCCTGGGGTTGCTGGTGTTCCCTTCCCGATTGCTACCCGTGGCTGGCGGAGCACTTCTGGTGGCACTGTTTCTGATGTTAGTGGGGCGTCCGATTGCTGTGTTTGCCGCGCTCCTGCTGGCTCGGCTACGGCTGAAGCAGAAACTGCTGGTGTCGTGGGTAGGCTTACGGGGAGCCGTACCCATTGTGCTGGCGACGTTTCCCTACGAAGCAGGATTGCCTGCCGCGGATGCCATCTTTAACGTGGTGTTCTTTGCCGTGCTGCTTTCCGTGTTACTGCAGGGAACCACAATCGGAATAGTTGCGCGCGTGCTGAAACTGGATACTCCGCTACCTCCTCGGCGCCGCTATCCGCTGGAGTATGTGCCCGCCACAAAGTCAGCCAGTGATCTGGTGGAGTTGGAGGTCCCTCAAGATTCGACTATCATCGGCAGACGAATTATGGACCTCGCCTGGCCGGACAGCGCTTTGGTTGTCTTGATTAGCAGGGGTGAGGACTTTCTGGCGCCACGAGGAGCCACCGTCATTGAGCGCGGCGACAGCCTGCTGGTGCTGACCGCGGAGATCGATTTGCCGGCCGTTCGCGACGCCATGGGGCTTCCGCCCAAAGCCCCGCCTAACACCGTAGCGGAAGGCACTGAGACTTAGCGCCTGGAGCGATTGGACATCCGGCGCGCGACGCCTGCATGGTATCCTGAGGGTTTCCTTCCAGATCTCCATGCAACTTGAAAAAGTCTATGAGCCTCAACAGTTTGAGCCTCGCTGGGCCGAATGGTGGCGAAGCTCCAGCTTCTTCCAGCCCTCGAATGATCCCGCGGATCCGCGACCGGTTTTTTCGCTGGTAATTCCCCCGCCCAACGTCACGGGCAGCCTCCACATGGGCCACATGCTGGAGCATTCGGAAATCGACGTCACCACCCGCTGGCACCGCATGAAGGGCTACAACACCCTGTGGCTGCCGGGAACGGATCATGCGGGTATCGCCACCCAGATGGTGGTGGAGCGGGAACTGGCCAAGGAGGGCATCACCAGGCTGAGCCTGGGGCGGGAAGCCTTTGAGGCCAAGGTTTGGGAATACAAGGAATTACACGGCGGCACCATCCTGAAGCAGATGGCCCGCATTGGCGAGAGCGTAGACTGGAGCCGTACGCGATTCACCCTGGATGAGGGGCTGTCGCGCGCCGTCCGCACGGTGTTTGTGAACCTTTACCGCAAGGGCCTCATCTACCGGGGGCCCTACATGGTGAATTGGGATCCCAAGCTGCAAACTGCCTTAAGCGACCTGGAAGTGGTCCACGAGAAAGTGGACAGCAAGCTGTGGCACTTCCGCTATCCGGTGAAGGACTCCGACGAGTATGTGGTGGTGGCCACCACCCGGCCGGAGACGATGTTGGGCGATACGGCCGTTGCGATCAACCCGAGAGATGAGCGTTACCAGCATCTGCACGGCAAAGCCGTGTTGCTGCCACTGATGCAGCGCGAGATTCCCATCATTCTGGACGAGATGGCGGACCCGGAATTTGGCACGGGCTGCGTGAAGATCACTCCGGCACACGACCCCAACGACTTCGAAGCAGCCATGCGGCACAACCTGCCGCTGATTCGTGTGATTGACGAACATGCCAGGATCAGCACCGAAGGCGGTGTCTACGCGGGTCTTGACCGCTATGAGGCACGCGAGCGCGTGCTGGCTGACCTGGATGCACTGGGCCTGCTTGACCGTACTGAGCCATACGAACTGAATGTCGGCAAGAGCCAGCGAACCGGCGTTGTGGTGGAACCGATGGTGTCCACCCAGTGGTTCGTTCGCACGCGCACACTGGCGGACAAGTCCATTGAGGCCGTTGAGCAGGGCCGCACTGTGTTTGTTCCAGACAACTGGACGAAGATTTACTACGACTGGATGCGCAACATCCGTGACTGGTGCATCAGCCGACAGTTGTGGTGGGGACACCGGATACCCGCCTGGCATTGCCACGATTGCCACGGCATCACAGTGGCGATGACGGATCCCAGCCACTGTGAGCACTGCGGAAGCGCGAACATTGCCCAGGACACCGACGTCCTGGATACCTGGTTCAGCTCAGCGTTGTGGCCCTTTTCCACGCTGGGCTGGCCGGACGAGACCGCTGACCTCAACAAGTTCTACCCCAACACGCTGCTGATCACAGGCTTCGACATCCTATTCTTTTGGGTGGCGCGCATGATGATGATGGGCATTGAGTGCATGGGCGATGTACCCTTCCGCACGGTGTACATCCATGGGCTGGTACGCGATGCTGAGCGCCAGAAGATGTCCAAGACCAAGGGCAACACCGTGGATCCGTTGGAGACCATCGACAAGTACGGTACGGACGCCTGCCGCCTAACCCTGCTCCTGGGCGCGGCACCAGGCACGGATATCGTGCTGACAGACGAACGCCTGGCATCCTCACGTGCCTTCGCCAACAAGATCTGGAACGCGGCGCGCTTCCTGTTCCTAAACATGGAGCGCGCGGGGGTTAGCCCCTGGATGCCTGACGAACAGGCCTTCTACACGCCTCACGTGGACCCCGCCACGGGAGAGGCTCCGCTGGAGGACCGCTGGATCTTTTCGCGCTTGAACCACTACTCCGGAGTGCTGAACAAGGCCATTGACAGCTACCGCTATCACGAAGTGGCGCAGCAGTTGTGGGCCTTCTTCTGGGGTGACTTCTGCGATTGGTATGTGGAGTTGAAGAAGCTGCGCTTCCAGGAAGGCACCGGGCTTGACCACCACTGGAAGAACATCCTGACCGTGTTTGAGTGCTCCCTACGGCTTCTGCATCCCGTGATGCCCTTCATTACGGAAGAGCTCTGGCAGCGACTACGTCGCGAGGGTGATGGCAGGACGGCATCGATTTGTCTGGCTCGCTATCCTGAGGGTGATTCAAGCGTCCATGATGCGGAAGCCGAGGCCGAGATTGAGGCGCTGCAGAACCTTATTGGAGCGGTGCGCAACCTGCGGGCTGACCTCGGACAGGATCCCAAGAAGAAGATCGAGGCGATCATCTACGCGCGCGGCACAGCCGCGAAGGTGGCATTGGCACAGTTGGAGGCGCTGAACCGGCTGGCCACGATTGACGCTTCCGTACATGAAGGCAGCGCGCCGCTGTTGAAGGGTGCCGTGAAGTCTACGCCGGACTTCGACATCCTGCTGGTAGTGCCCGCCGCGGAATTAGAAGCGCAGCGGCAACGCGTGCTGAAGGATCAAGCTCAGCTTGAAAAGGTGATCGCCAATAGCCAGCGCCAGCTGTCTAATGAGGCGGTTATCAGCAAGATGCCCGCACACGTAGTGGAGAACCTCCGCACCAAATTGCAGGAGTACGAGGAAAAATACCAGAAGAACCAGGAGGCGCTGGCCGCGCTGGCAGTGTAGACGGCGGCCCCGGAAAGCGGATCTCAATGACCATGCCCAGCAGCCTTGCCTTTGACGTAAGTAGCCCTGAGATTGAGCAGCTGGTGCGCATGGCACTGGCCGAAGATATTGGCGCGGGCGATGTAACCAGCCGAGCCACAGTGGCTGAAGGCCGTCAGTCGTCGGGTGCATTTCGCACCAAGCAAGGGCTGACGCTGGCGGGCATCGAACTGTTGCCGCTGATTTACCGTTTGCATGGGGGCCACATTACGTCGTTAGAGATTCCATTTGCCTCGGGTGTGACACTGCTACCTGGAACCGTGGTGGCCAGGGTGGCTGGGGACGCGCGCACGCTGCTGGAATGCGAACGGGTATCGCTGAATTTCCTGCAAAGGCTGAGCGGTATCGCCACGCAGACGGCCGCCTATGTATCCCGAACTGAGGGAACGGGCTGCCGGATCCTGGATACCCGGAAAACCATACCCGGCTGGCGGAAGCTGGAGAAGATGGCCGTGCGCGCGGGTGGCGGCGTGAACCACCGTCAAGGCTTGTTTGACGCCATCCTCATCAAGAACAACCACATTGCAGCGGCGGGCGGCATCACGCCGGCGGTTCAAGCGGCACAAGAAACCGGGCTGGATTTCGAGATCGAAGTGCGCACGTGGGCCGAACTGGACGAGGCACTGGAGGCGGGCGCCAGCAAACTGCTGCTGGACAACCTCACGCCCGAGGAAGCTCGCGACTGGGTACGTTACATCAATGGCAGGGCGTCCACCGAACTTTCGGGCAACATTACGCTGGACACGGTGGGTGAATACGCGCGAACCGGCGCTGACTTTATCAGCTCCGGCGCGCTAACCCACTCCGTGAAGGCCGCTGACCTGCATTTCCTGCTCACTTTGCAGTAAGGGCGAAACACGTCACCTTACTTTGGCTGGGCCACCACGCGCAGGTACGGCTTGAGCGTCTGAAAGCCGTCCGGGTAGAGCGCCTTTGCCTCTTCGTCAGACACTGCCGGCACGATGATGACGTCATCGCCATTCTTCCAGTTCACCGGCGTCGCGACACGGTGCCTGGCGGTAAGCTGCATGGAGTCCAGCACCCGCAGAATCTCGTCGAAGTTGCGCCCTGTGGTCATGGGATAACTGATCATCAGCTTGATCTTCTTGTCTGGACCAATGACAAACACGGTGCGGACGGTGGCGTTGGTGGCAGCGGTACGCCCCTCACAAGAGTCGCCTTCGTCGGCGGGCAGCATGTTGTAGAGCTTGGAGATCTTCAGTTCCGGGTCCCCAATCATTGGAAAATCCACGGCCGCGCCCTGGGTTTCTTCGATGTCCCGCGCCCACTTGCCATGGCTCTCCACGGGGTCAACGCTCAACCCGATCACCTTGCAGTTGCGCGCTGCAAACTCCGGCTGCAACTTCGCCATGTATCCCAGTTCCGTTGTGCACACCGGGGTGAAGTCCTTTGGATGGGAAAAGAGAATCGCCCATCCATCGCCAATCCACTCGTGAAACTCAATCTCGCCCAGGGTCGTCCGCGCCTGGAAATTCGGTGCTTCGTCATTGATGCGCAGGGACATAACAGAGTCCTTCCTTCAAATACCTTATACCCTATAGGGTTTAGGCAGTATTCCCATCATAGGTATTGATCCAGCGGGTGTCAAGGCGTCCGAATCAAGGGATTGTGCTGCGATATAGTCACCTCATGGATGGCAGCTTTCCCCGTTTCGGCCCCGGGCATCTCACTGCCTTGGCGCTAATCCCTCTGATTGCTTGCGCGCTCGCCTTTGCGGCACGCCAGCGGGAACAGTGGCGACGCCCCATCCAGTTCACCCTGGCCGGAATGCTGACGGCTGCCACCGTGGTTTGGGTGGCCGTGCTGGCAATGCATTACAACGTGGGTTGGAAGTGGATATTGCCGTTGCAGCTCTCTGATGCCTCAATCGTACTCACGGTGATGGTGATCCTGACGCTAAACCAGTGGCTGTTTGATGTCGTATTTTTCTGGGGACTCACCGCCGTGCCGCTGGCGATGCTGATGCCCGACATCCTGGAGCCATTCCCTGACCCCTTCACCATCTCGTTCTTTGTGCTGCATGGGCTGGTGGTGGTGATCCTGCTGTACCTGATCTGGAGCCGCCAGATGCGTCCCCGCCCTGATGCGGCACTACGATCGTTTCTGGCGCTGAATGGGTTCATGCTGCTGGTGCTCGCAGTGAATTACGTACTGGGCACGAACTACATGTATCTGATGGAGAAGCCGTCTCAGCCATCGCTGCTGGATTACTTCGGTCCATGGCCCTGGTACATCGTCACGAGCGAATTCGTGGCAATGGCCTTATTTCGCTTATTGGGGTGGCCGTTCCGAAAACGGGTTGCTACTGGGGCAGAATCAGTGCACGCACATCCGTGAGCGAGTGCTTCTTCACTGAACTCTGCCAGCTGACTGCCCCCGGGGCCATCTTCAAGTGGTGTAGTACATTCACCAGACCCTTGCGCAATTGAGCAGCCCCGGAGGAGTTATCCCCTTCCAGAGTTGCCGTTTCGATGTTGATGGCAGGGTGCTCCAGGGCAATCGACAGCGGCGAGAGATGCTGCAGGTGGTCGGCCGGCGCATCCAGTTCGGACAGCTCGACGACATTGGGAACCAGCGCCGCCCGGGCCATCGATTCAACGTAATTCGCCAGCCGGGCATTCTCCGCTGCCTTGTATACAAACGCGTAGGTGGGTAAACGATCACCACCGCGTTTCTGGTGAACCTCTACCACGAAACGCGCATCGTTCAGGATCGACGGCGCCAACCGGTGCCAGGTTTGCAGTTTGGCGTCCGCACAGTTTCCCTCACAGGACGTGCGTTCCGGCAGTGACAATGCCAGCACGGTGCCCTGCATCCTGGTGGGGTCGAGAGGGCCGAAGATGGCGTCCATCTCGCCGTAAAAGGCCTCGTGGGATGTGAATCCGTGAAACACGTAGGCGATCACAGGACCGGGACCCTGGCCATGAAGCACTAGCGCAGGAACGTTCACTTCGCCATTTGCCGGATACTGTCCCTGATTGGATTCGCCCGCATTAACGGCAGGACTCACCAGGGAAAACGGCGACGCCTTGGCAGCAGGCAACGCCCGTGCTTGGGCGCGAGGCTTCACGCGACTTTGGGCGGAAGCGACGGTCACCGCCATTAGCAGGGCCAAAGCACCTACGGCCAGCGTGACGAACTGACTTGGAAAAAATCGCATAGCGAAAGCCGGAGGGGTGCGCTTGGCACTACCCTCTCTCCAGGGTAACGGATTCAGAACCGGCCACGCAGGCATCCACGGCAACTTCCTGGGCTTTGCGAACGCTCGACAAATCTCCTAACACGAGGGTGGCCACCTGGAAGATGGCGTCCGCCAGAAAGTCTGGTTTGGGATCTTCCAGGGTCTCGGGTTGCAGACCGTAGGTGACCCCGCATGCGGCGCAACCTGCGTTGCGTGCGGTTTCGATATCCACGCGCGAATCACCCACCATCAGGGTCTCCTCCGGCGTGCATCCCGCTTCCGCCATCAGGCGAAGCAGGCCCTCAGGGTCCGGTTTCTTGGTTTCGAAAGAATTGCCGCCGTAGATCTGAATGAACCGCCCGGTGAGCTGCAGCCCATCCAGGATCTCTTTACTGATGCGGACCGGCTTGTTGGTGAGCACCGCGCACTGCACGCCAGCCCCTTGCAAGACGCGCAGTGTGCCGCGCACCCCGGGATAGAGCACAGTGTTGTCTAGTGCATGGTCACGATAGCGATGTACAAAAACCTCCAGTGCTTCGGCCAACTGGGCATCCGAATACCCATCGCCCATCGAACGCCGGATCAGCATGGGCGCCCCATTGCCAACGTAGGAGGCAACCGTTTCGGGCGGTAACTCCTTCAGACCGTAGTGGCGGCGGGTTGCATTCACTGCCAGCACCAGATCCAGCGCTGAGTCAATCAGCGTCCCGTCCAGGTCAAACACCACGAGTTTCCAACGCATGATCAACAGGCATCCCCCAATCGTGAAGCATCGGATTCAGGCAGGCAGGCTCGATTGGGTGGGGGCTTGGCACCTTGTGGTTGCGGAGTGACCCTGGGCATGGCGGTAGGGGGCTGGCCGGATTTAGGATCCTTGTCCGGCAAGGAGGGCATCGAAACGGGAACATTCTCCCAGATGCCACGTAACGCAGTCACATTGCGTTCCACGGCATCGCGGACCTCTCGTGGCGCGATTGCGGCCAGAACGTCAGCAGTCCAGGTAACGTAGGGCGCCACCATCGATCTGCTAACCGCTTCCGGCGGACCCTTGGGCGTGAACGCGAGCAGCGCGAATACGACGATGGCCCCCATCAGTGCGCCTTTCAACAATCCAAACGCGCCACCCAGAAGGCGATCAAACAGGCTCAACCCAGCCACGCTGACAACCTTCGCGACCAGAAAACCCGCAAGGCCGCCAATAGATACAACGGCAAAGAAAATCAGCCCAAAGCCCAGAAAATCTGCGATTTGCGGTGCACTCACGTACGGCAGAAAGAAGGCGGCGGCCGTACCGTAAAACCACATCCCCAGCAGGATGGCCAGCAGCAAGGCCACCAATCCGGCGATCTCCCTCACGAAGCCACGCGCGAGGCTGGCGATGAGGCTGGTTGCCAGAATGAACAGCAGCAGATAGTCCAGCCAGTTCAACTGGCTTGCGATTTCGGTCATAGGCTTTTCCCTGTCAGCAGCCGGTAGGCTTCCTGATACTTCGCACTAGTGCGCGCCACCACCTCATCGGGAAGCGCGGGTGCAGGGTCAGTCTTATCCCAATCGAGGGTCTCCAGGTAGTCCCGCACATACTGCTTATCGAAGGAGGGCTGAATGCCGCCAGGGGCGTACTGGTCCTTGGGCCAGAATCGCGAGGAGTCTGGCGTGAGCACCTCATCAGCAAGCACAATGCGGCCATTCAGCAGCCCAAACTCAAACTTGGTATCGGCGATGATGATTCCCCGTTCGAGGGCATAGGAGGCCGCATCCTGGTAAAGGCGCAGGGTAGTTTCGCGCAACTCCATCAGGTAGCCGGCCGGCACATGTTTGGTGGCTAGTTCAAAGCTGATGTTGATGTCGTGGCCGCTTTGGGCTTTGGTGGCGGGAGTGAAGATGGGTACAGGCAGTTGGCTGGAATGCTGGAGTCCCGGGGGCAAAGCGATCCCGCAAATGGCCTGGGCTTGCTGGTACTCCTTCCAGCCGGAACCGGAGAGGTAGCCCCTCGCCACACACTCCACGGTGAACATGGCCGCCTTCTTCACCAGCATGCTGCGGCCCTCAAGTTGCTTGCGGAAGGGCTGCAGTTCGGGAGGGTAGTCACTCACATTGGCACTGATGAGGTGGTGTGGCACTGTGGCCTCGAAGCGGTGGAACCAGAACTCTGAGATCGCATTCAGCACCCTCCCCTTCATGGGAATGGGTGTGGGAAGAATGCAGTCAAAGGCGGACAGACGATCGGTGGTTACCAGAAGCAGTTGCTTATCCAGGTCGTAGATATCGCGCACCTTGCCGCGGGCCAGCAGCGGAGTGTCGCCCAACTCACTTCGGATAAGTGCGCCATTCTGGTGCCAGATTCCCTCCGTCCCCGCAGTGCTCGCACTCAACATACTGGTGCAACTCCTTCCTGAGTAGAGTGTACTGGAGTGCTTGCCTCCACCGCAGTGCGAGAACCGCTTTAGAGGTCAGTAACGCAAACCTGCACGGCGCGGGTGCGTATTTCACTTGCTGCCTGCGCCAGCTCCGCCTCAGGCAGCCGGGCCTGCACATCCTCAAAGAAGTCGCGCTCTTCCTTTCGCACATGTTGCCGCAGCAGCGTGGTAAAGGCTTCAATGTCCTCCCGCACCGGTGCCCTCTCCAGGCGTAACACCAACTCCCGCAGTTTTCGGTGCTCATCCAACAGGGTGGGAAGCAGAGGGTGCCCGCCCAGCGCGCGTTCGACCAACGGAAAGAGGATTTCCTCCTCCAGAGTGAAGTGGTTTTCGCCTTCGGTCCTGGAGAAGTTTACGGCTTTCGCGGCCTGCCGGGCGAGGTTGGCATCGCTACCGTCGGCGATCAGGGAGCGCTCAACCAGGACGCAAAGCGCGAGGGCGTCATGGTGCTGGTGCGAGAGCGGTACAAGGTGTGGATGGCGCTGCATGAAGTTTCTGCCGGGACGAAAGTGGTCTAAAGCGACAATAGCAACCCGCCACAGAGGATGCGAGCGTGGCCTTAGGGTCTTTCACGCGCAAGGAAGCCTATCACCCACCGGCAGACGGCAACCAGGGTTGCGGCAGCACCGCCAGCCGCTAGAAACGTTGAGGTATCCGGAACTGTGCCCCATGCCGTCGCCGGCAGGTAGCGCAACACCACTTCGCCCCGTTCCGCCAACCAATGCCAGCCGGTGTGCGCAATCAAGGCAGAGAGGACGATCACGCCAATGCGCTCGGCTACAACGATTCGGAACAACAGGTTCAGCAACGGCGCCAGCACCAGAAGCACGACGATCTGGCCACACTCTACGCCCACGTTGAATGCCAATAGCGAAGCGGCAAGGTGTCCGGTGGCAAACTGCATGGATTCACGCAGCAAAAATGAAAAGCCGAAGCCATGCACAAGTCCGAAAGCAAAGGCCAGCTTCCATCGGCTACCCCAGCTTTCGTCCGCAGGCTGTCCCTTTGGATTCAACGGCGTTCCGGACACGGCCCCAACCACGTTTCCCAATGCCATCAGAACAATGCTGAGCGCAATCATCGCCTCAACAAAAGGCGGGAACCACAAGGTATCCGGAACGTACCCCATCGAAGCAGCAAGCAGTGTGATGGAGTGCGCCACTGTGAACGCAGTCACCACCAGCACCAGCGGCCGCAGCTTTCGCAGAGGAATCACCAGACAGGCCAGAAAGAGGAGGTGGTCGATCCCTTCCAGAATGTGCCAGAAGCCCATCACCAGAAAACGTCCCGCCGCCTGATGCCAACGCGGATCCAGATGCAGCATCCCGGTATCCCCCACCCCACCGTCGATGTGGAGCGAGTACAACCGCTCTTCCCCCTTGAGCGCAAGAAATCGTACAGTGACGGAAACTCGCTCAGCCAGCCGCTCAAATCCCGTCCGGATGGATAGCGGAGAATCCCCCCGCGGAGAGGGATAGTCAAGCAGGACATCAAACCAGAGTTGATTCCACGCCACCTTCATCTCGTTCGTGGGAAGCGGCTGACTCAGCCGGGCAACCGCACGGTCGTACACAGAGAAACTGCTGTCCGACGCCAAGGAAAGTTGCGCCGCCGTCACCTCGGGCGTGCCCAACATTCCCGTTTCGCTACGCACTTCCATGCCTTGTACAACCCACTGGCGCGCGAGTTCGGGCAGGTGCGGGGCAAGCCGGGGGAAATCGAGATAGCCGCCTTCCTGTTCGGGATACACAAAGTCCCGCACGGCAGCAAGAGGCAGGCGCACTACCACTCGAACCCGCTCTGGTTCCTGCTTTACGAACACGGTGGTATAGATGTCGGCGGGAATTTCATGCGCAACACCAATAGCGGCTGCCAACAGGATGAAGGCAGTGATGGCGATCGCATTCCAGAGCGGCGCTAACCAGGAAGTCATCGGAATCAATTCTTGAGCGAGGCCGGCGTGGGAAGCCTGGGCGCACACAGGAGAACACGCAGTGGATTCCCATTCCTGAACCGCTTATGATAACGTACCCCCCATTGGGGATGAACACAGATGACACTGGCAACGTTCGAAACGCATCCACCTACCGCAAAGCTGCGAGTGGCAGCCGTGCTGGCGATCCTGCTGGCTGTTGGGGCAAGCATCGCCCTGTTGGGCTGCAGTGCCGGCGCATCGGAAATTGAAGCACCTCGCTTTGAGGTGGACCCCTTCTGGCCAAAACCGCTTCCCAACCAATGGGTCCTGGGTGCTGCCATTGGCGTAGCCGTTGACGCCAACGACCACGTTTGGATCATTCATCGCGGCGGCTCCTTGGAAGCCAAGGAGCAGTACGCCACTTGGGATCCGCCGGCCGCTGAATGCTGCCGTCCCGCACCGCCCGTTCTGGAGTTTAATCCCCAGGGCGAGTTGGTGGGGCATTGGGGCGGCGAGGATGGCGAGGGCTACGAGTGGCCTGCCTCCAATCACGGCATTGACGTCGACTACAAGGGCAATGTCTGGATTGGCGGCAATGGACGCGGTGCCCAACCGGCTGCACTTCCCCATGACGAAAGCCGCATGGCGGACGCCGGCAGGGTACATGACAGTATGTTGCTGAAATTCACCCGAGATGGCCGCTTTCTGCTGCAAATCGGCAAGGCGAACATGGCGGGCGGCAGCAACGACATTGGGAACCTGCGCTTGCCCGCCAAGTCTTTGGTTGACCCCAAGACGAACGAGGTTTATGTGGCGGATGGTTATGCCAATCGCCGCGTGATTGTTTTCGACGCTGACACCGGAGAGTTCAAACGCTTATGGGGCGCATACGGCAACAAACCCGACGATACCCAATTGCCACCGTACAATCCCAAGGATCCTCCCGCGAAACAATTCCGCACTCCGGTACATGCGGTAACTCTTTCGGAAGATGGCCTGCTGTATGTCTGTGACCGCACGAACGATCGCATTCAGGTTTTCAAGACGGACGGCACCTACGTTGACGAAGTGTTCGTTGAACGAAATACCCTAGGCGATGGGTCTACCTTCGACGTCGCGCTTTCCGGTGATCCGGATCAGAGGTATCTGTACGTGGCGGATGGCTCAAACATGAAGATCCATGTGCTTGAACGAAAGACCCTCAAGATCCTCACCGCATTTGGTGGCGGAGGCCGGCAGCCGGGGCAGTTCTACGCAGTCCACAGCATCGCATCAGACTCAAAGGGCAATCTCTACACCACCGAAACCTACCGCGGACAGCGTCTGCAGAAGTTCGTATTCAAAGGCGTGGGACCCGTGAAATCTCCAAACCAGGGAGTACCTTGGCCCACCAGCGAGTGAAGTTTGAACTTCGTTGCGATCCATCTAGCGGTGTCCGCCACCGGGCGTAATGGTGACAGAAAGTGTCCGCTGGCGAACAGCGCGGTTGGGCTTTTCGTCTTCGGCAGGGAACTCATGAGTCGCGACGCGCCGTATCGACACTGATGCAGAGCTTCCACGGCCGCCAGCCCCACTTTGGCAGCAAGCGTGCAAAGCGGGATGTGAGGAGTGCCCTGAGCTGATGTCATCATTTCTTCGCGAACTGCGCTACGCATTCCGTAGCCTGATGAAGACCCCTCAATTCACGGGGATCGCAGTGCTGACCCTCGCCTTGGGTATCGGCGCCAACACGGCCATCTTCAGCCTGCTTGACCATCTGTTGTTTCGCAACCTCGCCGTTACCGAACCAGAGCGTCTTGTCCGATTGGAAATTCCAGGGGTCTTTGCCGGAGCCACATGGGGAGGGGACTACTGCATTGACCACCCCATGTTTCGTGACCTCGAGGCTGCGCCGAAAGACCTCTTCCTGGGGGTAGCTGCGGTGTTCCACGCCGCCGTCAGCGTTAGCGTGGACGGCGCGACTGAGCGCGGAACGGCCATGTTGATCTCTGGTTCCGGCTTCGGCGTCTTCGGCCTTCAACCAGCCGCGGGACGCCTGTTCACGGAGGCCGACGACCAGCACCCAGGCGGGCATCCGCTTGTGGTACTGTCCCATGGCTACTGGAAGCGGCGCTTTCAGTTGGACCCCGCAGTGGTAGGAAAGAGCATTCTGGTGAACAACCGCCCCATGACCATCATCGGTGTTGGCCCCGAAGGCTTTCGCGGAACTGACTTCGACAGCAGCCCGGAAGTATATGTACCCATGCGGATGAAGGCCTGGATCACGCCGACGTGGGATGAGCTGGACAACCCGGTTTACCGCTGGTTGCAGGTGTACGCCCGCTTGGCGCCTGGCATCTCTCGTCAGCAGGCGGAAGAACGCGTGCAGCTGCTGAAGGACACGCCCTTTCAGCGGTACCTGCAACGTGCCCCTGTGCGCGAGGATCGTTTTGTGAAGGAGGCCGCGGCACGGCGCGTCCTGTTGCTTCCCGCAGGCAAGGGCTTCAGTCCAATACTGGCGGATGGGCGAGACCCGCTGTTCATCATGATGGGCCTGGTGTTCTGTGTGTTGCTGATTGCCTGCGCGAATATCAGCGGTCTGCTGATCGCCCGTTTTCTCCGCCGCCAGAAGGAGCTTGCCATCCGCCTCGCTATTGGCGCGGGCAGTGGGAGTATCCTACGGCTCATCATCATGGAAAGCTTGCTGCTCTCGGCTGGCGGCTGCCTGCTGAGCCTGGTTTTTGCGGAATGGGGCGGCAGCCTGCTGATTGCGAACCTGCCGGATGGCGGCCTGAACACCATCATGGATACCGTAGTGGACCTACGCGTGCTGCTCTTCACGATTGGGACTTCTTTTCTGGTGGCCGCCATCTTCAGTCTGGCGCCATCCTTGAGCTTCAACTTTGGCGGCATGCTTCCCGCACTTAAGCAGGGTGCCGGGAATGTTTCCGCCGGGGCGGGAGGCATGCGGCTCCGCAAGCTGCTTGTTGCTGGGCAAATCGCCATTTGCCTGCCCGTGATGCTTGGCGCCACGCTGTTTCTGCGAACCCTCAACAATATTCATCAGCAGGACCTTGGCGTGGGGGTGCGTAACGTCATCCAGTTTCAGGTGGATCCTCTGCTAAATGGGTACGAGCCCCAACGCATCCAGGCGTTCTACCGCCAACTGTCGACGGAACTCGGCGCAATGCCAGGCGTAGAAGCCGTGGGTCTGGCGCACTCCGGCATGTTCACCGGTGATTCCAGCTCCGCCACGATGACCGCGCCGGGCGAGGAGCCTCCCGCAGGACGAAATCGCAGTGTCTTATTGAACCGCGTGAGCCCTTCCTTTTTCCAGACCATGGGGATTCCTATCCTACTTGGCCGGCCCATCGCGGAGTCTGATACTGGCTCTGCCAGGGTTGGCGTGATTAACGAAGAAACCGCGCGCCGCTTTTTTGGCAGCCAGAATCCGCTGGGCCGTCAACTGTGTTTCGGACTTGGAAAGGACGACTCACGCTGCGCGGAGATTGTAGGCGTCGTTCGCAACGCCAAACAATCCCATGCCCGGGAAGACCAGCAGGCGATCTTCTATAGCCCCTACATGCAGGCAAGCGACACGGGCGAGCTCACCGTATACATGCGAGGAAGTGTCCCCGCGGAGCAGATGTTTGCCATCGGCCGTCAGATTCTTCGCAGACTCGATGGGAACCTTCCGCTTTTCAACATGCGCAGGCTGGAGGATCAATTGATCGAGGATCTCGTGGTGGAGCGGCTGCTGAGTGGACTCACCACCTCGTTTGGCCTTCTGTCCACGTTGCTGGCGGCCATCGGCCTATATGGCGTGATGGCCTTTTTGGTGGCCTCCCGCACCAAGGAAATTGGCGTGCGCATGGCCTTGGGCGCCCAGACGGATCGCGTGGTTGGCCTTGTGTTGCGTGATGCGGGATGGATGGTGGCTGTAGGAGTGTTTGTGGGGCTGCCCTTGTGCTACCTGCTAGGGATGGCACTGCAATCGCAGCTCTATGGAGTGGAGCCTTGGGACCCTGTAGCCATCGCTTCCGCCTCACTGGTGCTGCTGGGTGCGGCAAGCTGCGCTGGGATCATCCCCGCCTCTGTCGCCGCTCGCGTGAACCCGATGACAGCGTTACGCAACGAATAGCCAGTCACAGTTCAATCCGGGAGGCCATCATGAATGAAGTTCGTCAAGTACTTCGCGCATTGCGCAAGTCGCCTGGCTATGTCACCATCGCCACGCTGCTGTTAGGGCTGGGTCTGGGCGTGAACGCCACACTGTTCTCGCTGATCAACACCATGCTTTTCAAGCCACTGGGTGGAGTTGAGCGCGCCGATGGCCTTGTCCTTCTGGGGCAAACGCAAGAGGGGCGTGGATTCAATCCCATGTCCTTTCCCCATTTCGAGGACTATCGCCAGCAAAGCCACACCCTCGCGGACCTCGCCGCTTTCCGCCCGATGCAGAGCAGCCTCGTCCGGGGCGATGAAGCCATGGTGCTCACCACGGAAATGGTCACCGGCAACTACTTTTCGCTGCTGGAAACTCCTCTCGCCGCAGGCCGCTTTTTCCGAGAGACTGATGATACTCCAGGCACCACCGAACTTACCGCGGTCATCAGCGAAGGCCTCTGGGAGAGGCTTTGGAATCGCTCGCCCGACGCCATCGGCGCCAAGGTCACCATCAACGGGCACCCCTTCAACGTCATTGGCGTGGCGGGCGACCGCTTTCGCGGAGCGGTACTTCCCGGAGAAGTGCAACTCTGGATTCCTTTCGCCTTCGAGCCCATCTTTCGCCCACAGGCTGGGATGCTTGGAACCCGGGACTTCATGTGGATCCGCGCGATCGGGCGTTTACGCGAAGGAGAGACGGAAGCCTCAGCGCAAGCAGACCTTGGCGCCATTGCCACACGGCTGCGGGAACGCTACCCCAGTGCCGGCAATCACCTAGGCATCCACGTATGGACATACCACCCCTTCCCCAGTCCCTCCGGCTTTCTCGCCGCAGCGCAGTTCCTGGGCATCCTTACCAGCGTTGCAATGCTGGTGCTGATTGTGGCGTGCGCCAATCTTTCTAATTTGATGCTCGCCCGCGCTAGCGCCAGGCAGCGCGAAATGGCCATCCGCACGGCACTTGGCGCGAGTCGGGGACGCCTCCTTCGCTTGCTTTTATCTGAGGGCACTATTCTCGCAATCCTGGGCTTGGTGGCTAGCCTCACCTTCTCATCCTGGGCGGCGACGCTTTTCGTGAACCTGATTCCCGGAGACAACAATGCGCCGCTCAACCTTACAGTGGAACCTGACCTCGTCGTGGCTGCCGCAGCCGCACTGCTTGCTCTCACGTGCACCATGCTTTTCGCGGCACTGCCGGCCTGGATGGGAAGCAGCGTCAATCTGCTACCCGCGTTGCGCACAGGAGACAACACAGCATCTCCGCGCCGTTCTCGCATCCGTGCGGCCACCTTGGTGGTCCAGGTGGCACTTTGTTGCCTGCTCTTGGTAGGCGCCGGACTGCTCCAGCGCTCAGTACAGCATCTTCGCGCGATCGATCCCGGACTGAACATTGAGCGCATGCTGCTGGCGAGGCTGAATGTCGGGCTGAGCGGCTACGACGAAGCCCGTGCCCTTAGCTTCTATCGCGTACTATTGAATCGCCTGCACCTGCTTCCGGGCGTGCAGAGTGCTGCACTGGGCATGATAGTGCCGATGGGCCAGGGCGGATTCCAACTCGGGCCCATCTACGGTGGCGCCATCTCGCCGGAGAAGCCCCTTCATCCAGATTCAAATCCAGTGAGTGAAGGATACTTCCGCACGATGGCGATCCCACTACTGGCGGGGCGAGAGTTCCAGCCCACAGACGGTATGAATTCGCGTCCCGTGGTGATTATCAACGAAACGCTGGCCCGCACACTGTGGCCTGAAGCTGACGCCGTCGGCAAGGTGCTGTCGCGTAACCAACCCGGCGGTTCCAAGGAGTTCGAAGTGATTGGCATCGCCAGGGACATTCGTTACCGCGGGCTTCGGGACGTCGCCCGTCCCTTCATCTATTGGTCTTTGGCGCAGCAGCCGGAACTCTCGCAGACAATCCATATCCGCACCACAGGTGAACCCATGGCCGCCCTGGCGGAGTTGCGTGCTTTGCTGCGCGAGTTAGACCCCACACTCGCCCTCGGCTTTGTCGATACCATGGAGCAGCAAGTGGAGCACTCCTTCTGGATTGCCAGGCTGGCTGGTATGGCAGTGAGCTTCTGCGGCTTGCTTGGCGCGCTGATTGCCTGCTTGGGTCTCTATGGGGTGGTGTCTTACGAGGTGACACGCCAGACCAGGGAAATTGGTGTGCGCATGGCCCTTGGCGCCAGCGCCACCAATGTGATTCGTTCCATCGTTCGGAATGCTGTGCGGGTCGCCTCCGTTGGAATCCTAGTTGGCCTTTGCCTGGCGGCGCTGCTGGGCAACTTCCTCGCCAGCATGCTGTTTGGGGTAACACCCTGGGACCCCACCAGTTTCCTAGCCGCGGGCACTTTCCTGTTGGCGGCCACGCTGGTCGCCTGCGCCATTCCGGCATGGCGAGCCACACGAATCCAGCCGGTCTCAGCGCTTCGAGTGGAGTAACTGCGGTGGATGAGGACTCAGGACAGAACCCTACTCCACCTCATACACCGCGGGGTGCACGATGGTGGGGTCCTGGGCATTGGGGGGCGTCAGCAGGTTCACTTCCGCGGCCCGCCAGCCCCGGTGCCTCAGCAATCCGCCATGGATAGTTTCAAACTCCTGGGGACGGCCTTCCAGTTGCAGGCTGCCGTCTGCCAGCCGTTGCATCGGGTAAGCGGGCAGGTCCTGCGGACGACCCTCGGCGGCGTTCACCACAGGTTCAAGACGGACTGCACGCAGCAAGGCATCCTTCGCGGCGGGCTGCATGTCCCGCACGCCGTGGGCAAGCTGGATGTCGGAGTAGGCGCTCAGGTCCTCGGTAAGAAAGTCCACCAGCCCGCTTTCCTTCTGCAGCAGGCGCAGCATTTGCAGCGCGCCGCGAACGCGGTCCTCGGACGCGGGCACAGGATCGTGGTCTTCCATGGTGGAGGGTTCCGACGCCACGCGAATCAGCCCCAGTTGGTGCCGCAATGACAGGTTCAGGTTTCCCGTCAGAAGAACAGACCACAGACAGCGAAGAGCAAGCAGGATACGGCCAGCGAACATACCACCATTCAGGATAGCGGGCTTCCGCGAAGCGTGTAGTTCCGGTACGGGCGGCGCGCCTCGGCGGCATGCACCCCCAAAGACCATGCAATCAGGCCGTCTTCTCCAGCGAACGCAGGAAATCCAGCATCTCCAGCACGGCATTCACCACCGCGTCGGGTTGGTCAAGATGGATCCAATGTCCGCTATCGGGCACCACTCGGTGCGTACCCACCAAGGACCGCTGGGCATCGGCGATGTGCTCGTCGATGGCTTCAGCGTGCGCGGATTCGGCGGACAACACCGTCAGAGGCACCTGCGGCGGGTAAGTTTCCGCCGCGTACTCCTCCACGCTATCCGGGAGGTTCTCAAAGTGCGAAGCCATGGAGAGAAAGGTCTTAGGCAGGCACCAATGAGCGCGCACCGTGGGCCAGCGGTCTTCGGGCAGCTTGCGCACTTCACCAATCAGGCGCTCAATGGCGGAAGTCGCGCGGCCACTGCTCGCTTTGGCAATCGCCCGCGGGAAACGCCGGGCGCCGCCCATCATCAACGCCAGTGCGAAACGAACCACCCCCAACTTCGCCAGCAGCGCGCCGCGCAGTGCCAGCCTCACACCATGGTTCAGACGCCATTCCTGCGCCGGCTGTAGGGGTCGCCAATCAACGCGCGGCACGGGGTCAACCAGCACGACGCCAGCCACGCGTTCCCGGTAGTAACAGGCAAACAATAACGCCAGCAATCCCCCGTAGGAATGCCCCACCAGCACCACGGGCCCCCGCGCACCAACTGCGTCCAGCAACCCGTGCAGTTCATGCACGAGGCGGGACGCCACCCTGGCCTCGCCCGCCGGCCCACTCCATGCCAGTCCGCCACGGTCATAGGCAATCACGCGGGCATGCGGAGCAAGCCTCGGTATCACGCGAGCCCAACTCACGCTGGATGCGCTGATGCCTGCCTCCAGCAGCACGGTGGGCTCGCCGATGCCGGACTCGTGGTAGTGCAAGCGCTGGCCGTCCACGGTGACCAAACGCCCTGGGGGTGGATACCGCCGGGCATCCCGCCGCTCACCCCAAGCCTGATAGACCAGTCCCGCGCAAAGCAGCAACGCCACACCGGCAAAGAGGCTACCGGTCACCATCAAAAACGGCACCAACCAATCCACTTGGCTATTCTCTCAGCATTCGCGGGGCTATGCAGTCTGGGCGAGGGCGGGTGCCCTCGTCCAGTTACTGGACGGCTACAATGGGGCTTATGCCGTCTCGCCGTCTTGCCGCACTGTGTCTCCTAGGGCTGCTGTCGTCTTTCAGCCCGGCCCAGCAGAAGCCCGTCACCCTGGAAGCACTTACCAGGAACGACGGCCCCGCCTTCGCCTCCGACATCCAGTGGCGGCCGGATAGCGCGGGATTTTCCTTCCGCCGTGGCGAGCGCTTGCACTATTTCGATTTGGCGACTGCATCCGTGAAGGAACTGCCCGATTGCCGCGGCATCTGTATGGACGCGGTGAAGGTACCAGAGCCACCTGCCTTTGAGTGGGAAAACCGTGGAGTACGGGAACGCCGCAGCCAGTGGTGTTCCGACAATCGCCACATCCTACTGAGCGAAGGCGGGGATCTTTTCTGGATGGATACCCAGGGCGGCTCCATCCAGCAGTTGACGCGCACGCTGTACGCGGAGGCCGACCCGCAGCTTTCCGGCGACTGCAAGTACATCAGTTTCCGCAAAGAATACGATCTGTTTGTGCTGAACCGCGAGACCGGCCGCATCAAGGCGCTCACCCATGGCGGAAACTCGCAGCGCTACTACGCACGCCTGGATTGGGTGTATCCGGAAGAACTTGCGCTACCCACCGCCCACTGGTGGAGTCCGGACAGCCACCGCATTGCGCTGCTGGAGTTTGACGTCTCCGCCACACCGCAGTATCCCCATGCTGACTACCTGGCTTCCCCGCCCCGCCCAGAGCCGGAGCGCTATCCGAAGCCCGGCGAGCCGAATGCCAGCGTCCGTCTGGGCATTGTGGAGGTAGCCACGGCGACGCTGCGCTTTGTGGACCTGGGCGATGCCTCCAACCACCTGCTGGCCCGGGTGAACTGGCTGCCGGACGGCAAAACGGTGGCCGTCCAACGGCTGAATCGCATCCAGAACAAGCTGCAATTGATTTTTGTGAACACCGAAACGCTACAGCACGAGGTGATCCTTACCGAAGAGGACCAGCACTGGGTGAACCTGTCGAACGACTTCCGCTATCTGCCCCAGCGAGAGGCCTTCCTGTGGACAAGCGAGAGCAGCGGACACCGCCATCTCTATCTGTACTTCACCAAGGAGCGCTTTGCGCGCCAACTCACCCAGGGCACCTGGGAGGTGAGCAGCGTGCTGGGCGTGAACGAGGCAGCTACGGAAGTTTCCGTACTGGCCACAGAGAAGAGTCCGTTGGAACGCCACGTCTACACCGTGAGCCTGGAGGCTGACCCGCAGCGCATTTCCGCTCCGCGCCGCATCACCAGCACGGACGGAACCTGGACGGCGGACTTCGCCCCCAATGGCGCACACTGGGTGAGCCGCCACTCCAGCCTCACTATGACCGCCAACCAACAGGTGCTGTCAGCCGATGGAAAGGTGCTGGCCACGCTCACCGAACGGGATGAAGCGGAGCCGCGTGAGTATCGTATCCTGCCCACTGAGATCCACACATTGAAAACCACCGACGGCACGCTGCTTTACGGGAAACTCATCAAGCCAGCGGGCTTCCAGGCAGGACGCAAGTACCCTGTGATTGTGCAGGTATATGGCGGCCCCCATGCGCAGGCCGTGCGCAATAGTTGGGCCGGCGCAAACATCGACCAGGTATATGCCCACGCCGGCTTTGTGATGTGGCAACTGGACAACCGTGGCACTTCCGGCCGTGGACACATCTTTGAGACTCCGGTTTCGCGTAAGCTGGGCATCGTGGAGTTGCAGGACCAGTTGCTAGGCATTGATTACCTGAAGAAGCTGGGCTTTGTCGACGAGGCGCGCATCGGCGTGAACGGTTGGAGCTATGGCGGCTTCATGACCTTGAACTGCCTGCTGAATGCGCCGGATGTGTTTCGCGCGGGCATCAGCGGCGCACCGGTAGTGGACTGGCGGTTCTATGACACCATCTACACCGAACGATACATGGATGTGCCTGCCGCGAACGAAGAGGGCTATCGCATCACCTCACTGCTGCCCAAGGCAGGAAACCTGAAGGGGGCACTGTTGCTGGTTCACAATCTGTGGGACGACAACGTACACTTCCAGAATGCGCTGCATATAGCGGATGCCCTGCAGAAGGCGGAAAAGCCATTTGAACTGATGGTTTACCCCCAGAAGGCGCATGGCGTACGCGGTAAGCCTGCCGCCCACATGCGCGCGATGATGTTACGCTTTTTTGAGCGCGAGTTGAAGGCTGTTGACCCGAAAGGAAATTAGCATGCGTTTTGCCCATAGCGCCGAACTATTGGTGCGGCATGAATCCGATTCCCCTACGGAGCGCAGCACCTGCGGCTGGCGTTACCGGCTGCTGTCAAAGGAAGATGAACAACACGCCGTCGCTTGGGCGCATGCCGTTGACATTGACGGCGCGAAGTTGCACTACCACAAGGTATCCACTGAGTTGTATTACGTGCTGGATGGCGAGGGTAGCGTGATGCTGGATGGCGTGGAGCAGCCGGTACGCAAAGGCTCATTAGTGCAGATTCCGCCAGGCGTGGTGCATGGGGCACGCGGCCGCATGCGGGTGCTGGTGGTTGGCGTCCCGCACATGCGCGAAGACGACCTGTTTTTCCCGGAGGAGTTTGCTGGCTCGGACGAAGCTGCTGGTGCCTAGGCGCAGCCTCAGAGATGCGGTGGATGCGCTGCCCTCGGGAATCCGCCGCCACGCGGATTCGGGTTAGCCGCGCTGCGTGATGGCCACTCCGGTGAGGGCGATGGCTCCGCCTAGCAGCAGGCTGGAACTGATGGATTCTCCTAGCAGCGGCACAGCCATGAAAGTGGCAATGGCCGGTTGGAGATATGCAAAAACGGCCACCCGCGAGGCGGGGATGTAGTTGAGCGCGTAGAAATAGCCCACATAGCAAAGCACTGACGGGAATACGGCCATGTAGCAAAGCGTAAGCCAACTGCCCCAGGAAATGGTGGCCAGTTGTGCGGCGCCGCCCAGCAGCAGCACAGCCGGCGTAAGCAACAGAGATCCGCCGAAGTACGCGAAGGCATTGATGGTGATGCTGGAATGGCTGCGCATCACCTGCTTGCCAAAAACAGTAAAGGCGGCAAAGGTGAGGCTACCGCAGAGCGCGAGCAGATCGCCCAGCAGCGTCGCCCCCTCGCTCTTCGACGGGGTGAACTGGATCAGCGCCACCCCACCCAACGCAACCGCCATTCCCAGCATCTTCAGCGCGGTGAGGCGTTCCTGACGCACCAGGCTGGCCATCAACAAAATGGAGATGGGCGTGGTGCTGATAATCAGCGAACCGTGGGCCACGCTGGTTCGCTCCAGTGCCAGGGTAAAGAACAACTGGTTCAGCGTGACCCCCGCCACGCCCACCGCGGCAAGTAGCCAGAAGTCCCGCTTCAAGCTGCGATTCTGCTCCACAGTGCGGGGGGCGCTAACGAACAAAGGAGCCATCACCAGGGCCGCAAAAAGCGTGCGCATGGTCATGATGAGCAGTGGCGGCATCTCGCGCACGACATACTTCACCGCGACAAAATTGCCAGACCACATCAACGTGATGGCCAGCATCACCGCGTATACGCGCCACGGAAACCCCTGTTCGGCAGGTACTGGCTGGCTGAGGGCGGCGCTCATGCGCGCAGAGTCTCCCGCCGGTAGCACAGTTGTTGAATCCAGGGCAGGTCAAGCGCGAAGCCAAAGCCAGGCGCCTCAGGGAGCGGGATCATTCCATTTGGGTTCACCACCACCTCCGGCTGGATGATGTCGCGCGCCCAATAGCGTTTGCTTGCCGACACGTCCCCGGGCAGGATGAAGTTCGGTAATGAGGCCATGGCGATGTTGTGGGCGCGGCCGATGCCCGCCTCCAACATGCCACCGCACCAGACGGGGATGCCTGCTGCCTGGGCTGCGTTGTGAATCGCAATGGCATTCGCAAAGCCGCCCACACGGCCTAACTTGATGTTGATTACCCGGCAGGCGCCCAGGGCAATAGCCTGTTCCGCGTGGCGTGGCGCGCGGATGCACTCATCCAGGCAGATGGCAGTCTGCAATTGCTGCTGCAGCGTGGCATGGTCAACGATGTCGTCGTGAGACAGCGGTTGTTCAACGTACACCAGGCCAAACTCATCCACCCGCTTCAGGTGTTCCACATCCTTGAGGGTGTAGGCAGAGTTGGCATCGGCGGTGAGTTCGATGTCAGGGAAACGCTTTCGAACGGCGCGCAGGATATCCATATCCCAGCCCGGCTTGATCTTCAGTTTGATGCGGAGGTAGCCCGCATTCAGTTCCGTATCGATGCGCTCCAGTAGATCATCCACATTGTCCTGGATGCCAATGGAGACGCCGCAGGGAATCTCGGGACGCGCGCCGCCGCCGATCCGCTGCCACAAAGGCTGGTTGTGCAGGCGGGCCTCCAGGTCCCAGACGGCCGTTTCCACGCCACCTCGCGCCATGTTGTGGCCGCGAATCCCCTTGCTAAGCGCCCCCACCTCAGCGGCACATTCCAGCTTCCTGCCCAGAAGGCGCGGGGCTACATATTCTTTGACGATCTCCCAAATGGAATGCGTCCACTCCTCGTTGAAGAAGGGATGTTCGCCGGCAGTTACTTCACCCCAGCCGGAGACGCCGTCCTGCACTACTTCCACCAGCAGAATCTGGCGCTCAGTCGTTCGACCGAAGCTGGTTTCAAAAAAGCGCACCAGGGGCAGGCGAAGCAGGTAGAGGCGGATTTCGTCGATGAGGATCATTGCCATTCCGTGAAGAGATAGTCGAAGCTGACGCCGGTGCGTTCAAAGCCGGTGATGGCGAGACCACCGGCGAATGCCCGGTGGCAGGCGTCAGCGAGGTTCCGTTGGGCCGCGCGGGCAAGCTCAGGCTCCACGCGGCGCATCGTTTCGATGTCGATGGGAAGCAAGTGGCGCTCCACCGGATGCGCGGGCAGGCTGGATGCGGCTTCGATGGCTTGCTGCACCCGGTCGTGCTGCAGCCACCATTCAGCCACGAAACGGTCAGTAGGCAAGCCGCTATGCAGGGCGCTGCTGGTACGCCCGTACTGATTCTCCACGTAGCGGCGCACGATGGCGCCCAAACGCTGGATGTTGAAGAAGGCATTCCGCGGCTCGAGCGGATCAAAGGTCCACTCGATCAGGGTAAACCCGTTGCGGATCGCATGCTCTCGCTGGTGCAGCTTAAGGCGGCGGCCGAGGCCATGATCGCGATACTCCGGCAGAACGCCTAGCATGTGGCTATGGAGGTACTGCAGTCCCGTGCCCTTGATGCCAGGAACAGCCAGCAGGAAGGCTACCATCCGTGAGCCATCAAAGGCACCAAACACCTGCCCGCCAATCTTGCTGGCCACGACGAAGAAGCGAACAGGAATGGTTTCCAGGTCAGAAAAGCCCCAGATGAGACGCTGCAGGTCTACAGCCTCATCAAATTCGGCGCGCTCATGCAATTCACGAATCTCAATCGCGGTGTCGGTGTGAGGGGTCATTGGAGCTGTTTGGCCTCCTGCCACAAGGTCTCCATTTCCTCAAGCGAAGTGGCTTCGATCCGTTTCTGTTGTTGCTGCAATCGTTGCTCAATGTGGTGAAAACGCTTACGAAACTTGGCGTTTGTGCCACGCAAGGCCTGCTCAGCATCCACTTTCAGGAAACGCCCCAGATTCACCAGCACGAACAACAGGTCGCCGAGTTCGTCCTGGATACGGTTTTGGTCGCCTGAGGCGCGGGCTTCGGAAAACTCGGCCAGTTCCTCACGCAACTTGTCCAGGACCTCATCCGTGGACGGCCAATCGAAGCCTACTTTGGCGGCCCGGCTGGTGAGCCGCTGGGCTTCGGCTAGCGCGGGCAGCGCCCGGGGCACTCCGTCCAGCATTGACCCTTGAGGGCTGCCGCCTTCATCCCCAGCTTTCTCTGCCCGCTTGATCTGCTCCCAATTCCTAAGGACATCCGCGGAGGTGGGGGCACTTACGTCGCCGAATACGTGGGGATGGCGGCGGATGAGCTTCTCCACGATGGAGTTGAGGCTGTCGGCAATGGTGAAGTGGCCCTCGTCCTCAGCGATGCGCGCCTGGAAGACAGGCTGCAGCAGCAGATCACCCAGTTCTTCGCAAAGAGCGGGCCAGTCCTGATGGTCAATGGCCTCCAGCACCTCATAGCTTTCCTCAAGCAGGTAGGGCTTGAGTGTGGCGAGGGTCTGCTCTTGATCCCACGGGCAGCCGTCGGGCGCGCGCAAGCGTCGCATGATGGCAACCAGACGGGCGAATGCGTCGCCCGCTGAGCGGTCAGGTGCCGTGAGATCAGGGGTAATGGGGCCAACCTTGTCCAAATTCTCAGCGTAGCATGGGGGTTCACAGGGGGAGGACAGACTCATTCCGCGGCAGCCTATCGATTGCTAGCTTGAGGGCTCATTCGTTAAACTGGAGTTGCTTGTCTGAAATCTTCCTGCTGTTTTCTGGCCTGACAGGAAATTTTTTCTTACAATTGGAATCGGCAATCATCACACGAGTTAAGAACTGCTTCCCCTCAACGGGAAACGCTCGCTCGTGGGAACTGCGACGCCGTCCACTAGCCTTCCAAGAGGGGGAGACGCAACCCGTATCATGAGCACTACCGCGATTCAACTGCCTTCGAAGAGCCTTTTCGGCTTTTACGAAACTACCTTGGGCAAGAAACTGGTGATGGCCCTCACCGGCATGGTGATGGTGGGGTTTGTTGTTGGCCATATGGCCGGTAACTTACAGATTTTTCTAGGTGCGGAAGCTTTCAACAAGTATGCTGACCTGTTGCATTCCGCCAAGGGCCTGCTGTACGGGGCGCGAGTAGTCCTGTTGGCTGCAGTGGGCCTTCACATTCTGTCGGCCGTGCAACTGGCGTTGATCGCCAAACGAGCTCGCCCACAGAACTACGTCAAGGTGACGAGCACGACCTCCACCTACGCCTCCCGCACAATGTACTGGAGCGGGCCGATTTTGGCTGTTTTCATCGTTTACCATCTGCTGCATTTCACCGTGGGCACGGTTCATCCCACGACGCCATTCCCAGGGCACCTTCAGGCTTACCAGAACGTGGTGACTGGTTTCCAGTCAATTCCCGTGGCTTTGTTTTACATTTTCGCAATGGGCCTGCTGTGCCTTCACCTTTATCACGGGGTTTGGAGCATGTTCCACTCTTTGGGACTCGCCCACCCTCGCTATACGCCGATCTTCAAGAATCTGGCGGTGGCCTTGTCACTGGTTGTAGCCATCGGGTTCTCCGCGGTGCCTGTCTCTGTGATGCTCGGAATTGTCCGTTAACGCAAGCAAGGAGTGTTTGAATGCCAGACGTATTGACGACGCCCGTCACCGGCACGAAACTGGACGCGCGAATCCCGGCGGGTCCGGTTCAGGACAAGTGGGAAACCGCCAAGTTTCAGATGAAGCTGGTGAATCCCGCGAACAAACGGAAGTATTCGGTGATCGTGGTGGGATCGGGCCTGGCTGGAGCAGCCGGCGCCGCCAGCCTTGGCGAATTGGGATACAACGTGAAGTGCTTCACGTTTCACGACACGCCACGCCGGGCGCACAGCATCGCCGCGCAGGGCGGCATCAACGCCGCGAAGAATTACCAGAATGATGGCGATAGCGTCTACCGTCTGTTCTATGACACGGTGAAGGGCGGAGACTACCGAGCGCGGGAAGCCAACGTTTACCGCTTGGCCGAAGTGAGCGTGAATATCATTGACCAATGCGTTGCCCAAGGCGTGCCGTTTGCCCGCGAGTACGGCGGCACGTTAGCCAACCGCAGCTTTGGCGGTGCGCAAGTGTCCCGGACCTTCTATGCACGGGGCCAAACCGGGCAGCAGTTGCTGCTGGGTGCTTACCAGGCGCTGATGCGGCAGGTGGCCGCAGGCAGCGTGAAGATGTACAACCGAATGGAAATGCTGGATGTGGTGGTGGTAGATGGCCGCGCCCGTGGCATCGTAACCCGCCATTTGATTACCGGCGAGATCCAGGTTCACATGGCTGACGTCGTCATCCTGGGCACTGGGGGCTACGGCAACGTCTTCTATCTGTCGACGAATGCAAAAGGCTCGAACGCAACGGCAGCTTGGCGCGCTTACAAGCGCGGCGCTTACTTCGGTAATCCTTGTTTCACGCAGATCCACCCCACCTGCATTCCTGTGTCCGGCGAGTACCAGAGTAAGCTCACCCTGATGAGCGAATCATTGCGCAACGATGGGCGTATCTGGGTGCCAAAGAATGCCGGTGACAGGCGAAGCGCTGAACAAATTCCGGAAGCGGAACGTGATTATTTCCTTGAGCGCCGCTATCCTGCATTCGGCAACCTGGTACCGCGCGACGTTGCCAGCCGCGCAGCCAAATCTGTCTGTGACGAGGGCCGTGGCGTGGGCGAGACCGGATTGGGCGTCTACCTTGATTTCGCTGACTCAATCCAGCGCCTCGGCCGCAACAAGATTGAAGAGCGTTACGGCAATCTCTTTGAAATGTACGGCCAGATTACCGGCGAAAACCCCTATCAAACCCCTATGCGCATCTTCCCCGCCGTGCATTACACCATGGGCGGGTTGTGGGTGGACTACCACCTGATGAGCACCATCCCTGGACTCTTCGTGGCAGGCGAGGCGAACTTCAGCGACCACGGTGCCAACCGTCTTGGAGCCAGCGCGCTGATGCAAGGACTGGCTGATGGGTACTTCGTGCTGCCCTACACGATTGGCAATTTCCTTGCCGATCACCGTCCAGACAAGCTCGACGAACATTGTCCTGAGGCTCTGGAAGCCATCACCAACGTGAAGGACATCACCAAGCGCCTAACCAGCATTAACGGCAAGACCACTGTGGATGACCTGCACCGGCAGCTAGGCAAGGTGATGTGGGACATGTGCGGCATGGCCCGTAACGAGAAAGGGTTGGAGCGCGCGATTTCCGATATTCGCGGTATTCGCGATGAGTTCTGGAAAAACGTGAAGGTGGTAGGCAGTGAGCTGGACTTGAACCAGACCCTGGAGAAGGCGGGCCGCGTGGCCGACTTCATGGAATTGGGCGAATTGATGTGCCGCGACGCCCTGATGCGCGCCGAAAGCTGTGGGGGTCACTTCCGCGAGGAATACCAGACACCCGAAGGCGAGGCAATGCGCGACGATGAGCACTTCGCGTTCGTGGGAGTGTGGGAACACAAAGGCATCAGCGTGGAGCCGGAGCTTCACAAGGAACCGCTCACGTTCGACTATGTCAAGCCATCTCAAAGGAGCTACAAGTAGATGCGACTCGTTCTAAATGTGTGGAGGCAGTCCGGCCCAAATACCCCGGGCAAGATGGTTCGCTACGAACACAACGATGTGAACGAGCACATGTCGTTCCTGGAAATGTTGGACGTGCTGAACGAAGACCTCGTGAAGAAGGGCGAGGAGCCGGTGCACTTTGACCACGATTGCCGGGAGGGCATCTGTGGCTCCTGTGGTTTCGTGGTCAATGGAGTCGCGCACGGGCATCAGCCGAGGACGACCGTTTGCCAGTTGCATATGCGGCACTTTAAGGATGGCGATGAGGTCTTTGTTGAGCCGTTTCGCGCCCAGGCTTTCCCTATCGTGAAAGACTTGGTGGTAGACCGTTCCGCGTTTGACCGCATTGTACAGGCAGGCGGCTACATTAGCGTACCCGCTGGCAGCGCAGTGGAAGCCAACGCCACCCCCGTCCGCAAGGAAAATGCTGATTTGGCAATGGACGCGGCAGCTTGCATCGGCTGTGGCGCTTGCGTGGCGGCATGCCCGAACGCCTCGGCGTCGTTGTTCACGTCAGCCAAGATCTCTCACCTGAACCTGCTTCCGCAGGGTCGCGTGGAAGCCGCTGAGCGAGCGCGCGGCATGGTGGCACAAATGAACCAGGAACTCTTTGGCAACTGCACCAACATTGGCGAATGCGAAGCGGTGTGCCCGAAGGGCATCAAGCTGGAAAACATCGCTCGCATGAATCGGGAATACATTGCCGCCCTGTGGAAGGAACGTCCAGTCGAAAGCACATCGGCAGCGGGCTGAGGGAGGTCCTGTACTTCTTCCTCGCAACGGCTTGGGCGGGGCTGGCTTTCGGGCCGGCTCCGCCTTTTGCATTGATAGAAGCGACAATGCAATGCGGAATAGGCTCTGCCTAGTTGTATACCCTGACCCAATCCACCGTCAGTTCCTGCGGAAACTTCGTTGTGGCATCGGGATAGCCCGGCCAGCGCCCGCCAACCGCAAGGTTTAGCAGCAGAAAAAAGGGTTCGTCAAACACCCACTTCTTGCCTTTAGGGATGTCCTGGCGCCGCACTCGGGAGAACTCTCTTCCATCCACAAGAAAGCGGATGTCTCCTTCGCGCCAGTCAACGCCATAGACGTGAAAGTCGTCTGAGAAGGGCTTCCCTTCCCCCAATGCGTACTTGCCCGGCATGCCCGCTGAACCGGAGTAGCCTGGACCATGGATGGTGCCGTAAATGGTGGAGGGCTCCTTGCCGATGTGCTCCATGATGTCGATTTCACCGCAATCCGGCCAGCCCTGCCCCGGAAACTGGTTGCCCAGCATCCAGAAAGCGGGCCAGATCCCTTGGCCAAAAGGTAACTTCATGCGGGCTTCAATACGGCCATAGCGCACCGCATAGTTACCGCTGGTCTTCAGACGAGCTGACGTGTATTGCTTGTCGCCAGTCTTGATGGCACGGATGACCAAATGCCCCTTGCCATCCAGAAACGAGTTCTCACGGGAGTTCGTATAGTTCTGTAGTTCCGCGTTCCCCCAGCCGCTAGCGCCAAGGTCGTGAGCCCACTTTGAAGGGTCTGGTGCTGCGCCAGCGGGACCATTGAACTCGTCAGCCCAGACAGGCACCTGGGATGGCAGATGCCGTACCGCCACCAAACTAATGGATAGTACGCAAAGAAGGAACAGTAGGTGCTTCATGATGCCCGTAGTGTATCCGCTTCGATGCCGGGAGTCCTGTGTTGAAGAGACACTGCTTGGCACAGGCAGGGGCTTCGCGAAACAATAGGAATCGCAGTCTGGAACCGCTGCCCGCACGATGCGTATCCGGGAAGCGGCGCTCACAAAGGAGTTCTTGTCCAATGCCTCGATTCGTCTCCACCCTCTGGTTGGTTGCCCTTGTGGTGTTCATGTGCGCCTCGCCTGGATTGGCGCAGAAGCAGGCAGTGCGTTATCAGGTTTACGAGGAGAGTATGCTTTCCGCCAAGGCATACGCCAATCCACTTCAGGATGTCCAGGTCACAGTGGAAATCACAGACCCACGCGGGCGGACGGTGGAGGTGGAGGCCTTCTGGGACGGGTTCAGTGTGTGGAAGTTCCGCTATATGCCCCGGATGTTAGGGCCGCATACCTACCGGGTTCGCTGCTCTGACGCAGGAAATGCAGGGTTGAATGTACCGCCAGACCAGTTCACCGCTGTGGAGTACCGGGGCGACAACCGCCTCTATCAGCGTGGACCCATTGTGCTTTCAGAAAGCCGCCGGCAGTTTGCCCACAGTGATGGAACCCCGTTCTTCCTTGTCTCAGACACCGCCTGGAACGGGGCGTTGCTTTCCGACGAGGAAGAGTGGGTGCGCTACCTGAAGGAGCGGAAAGCGCAGCACTTCAACACCATCCAGTTCGTAACCACCCAGTGGCGCGCGGCCTACACTGACCGCGAGGGACAGAAGGCATTTGACGGTGTAGATGCCGTATCTGTTAATCCTTCCTTCTTCCAGCGCATGGACCGGCACTTCCAGTTGTTGAACGAGAATGAATTCGTCGCGTTACCAGTGGCCCTATGGGCACTGACCGGCAATCGCCGGGAGTCCCCTGGCGAGGTATTGCCTCAGGAACAAGCAGCCCTTCTGGCCCGCTACATTGTGGCTCGATACAACGCCTTCCACGTGATGTGGTTCCTGGGCGGCGATGGCGACTATCGCGGCGAAAAGGCAGAACGCTGGAAGGCAATCGGCCGCGAGGTATTTCCCGCCAAGCGCAAGACCAACCTGGTGTCGTTGCATCCACGAGGCATGCAGGATCCTTGGCCCGGCCTGAAGGATGAACCTTGGTTGGACTTCCTCAACTATCAGACCGGCCACGGCAGCGATACCAACAAATGGAAGTGGAACGCCACCAACGGAACCGCATCCGGTTGGAAACTGGAGCCCGCACGGCCAGTGTTCGACTCTGAACCGAACTACGAGAACCACACCAGCTATCGGGAAAACAAGGTAATCGACGCGTATGCCGTGCGCCGCGCCTCGTGGTACAGCGTGCTGGGCGGCCCTCCTGCTGGTATCACGTATGGAACGCATGGCGTTTGGCCCTGGATGAAGGAGATCGGCGTACCGCTGAACCATCCCAACTCGGGCTCTGCCATGCCCTGGTTCGCATCGCTCGACAACCCAGGCGTAGAGGGAATCAAGGTAATGGCGGAAGTGCTGTCAACCCTGGAATGGTGGAAGCTGGAGCCGAATCGCTCACTGCTGGTGGGCCCCCCCGCCAAAGACGATTTCAGCAACCATATCCAGTGCGGCAGATCAATGACCCGGGAGTTCGCCCTCTGCTATGTGCCCGCCGGAACGAACCCAGAGCTGAACACCTACTCCTTCGTAAACGGCGCCCGTGCCATCTGGATTGACCCGCGTACGGCGGAGAAACAGACTCCGTTGGAGCTCCTGCGCAAGGACATGATCGTCCTGGATGCCCCCAGTGCGGAGGATTGGCTATTGCTGTTGCAGCGAAAGTAGCGGCGCAGCCTACCGCTCTCTGACCCTTTCGCCTTCGGGTTGCATTGGAACTCGGGCTAGCGCCCTACGAGGCTTTCCAGGTTTTGAGCGGTGCGCAGTAGCGCTTCCGTCTGTTCACTCACCTTTCCAGCGGTGCCGGCTTCCTCCGCGGCAGACAGGACGGTTGACTGGGTGCCTTGGCTGGCCTGCTCGACGTGGTTGAGCACCTCGCGGATACTGCTTGACTGGGCCTCGCCGGACTTTTCCAGGAGCGACATCAACGTGGCGATCTCAGCAATTTCTTTGGAAACGGCATGCACCTGCACGGCAAGCTCATCCAGCACCGAGCGGCCCTGTTTTGCTCGCCCCATGGCTGTCGAAACCAGATCCGTGGTTTCTCTGGCTGCGTGGGCTGAGCGCTGCGATAAGTTCCGTACCTCGTCGGCTACTACCGCAAAGCCTTCACCCGCACTTCCGGCACGCGCCGCCTCCACCGCGGCGTTCAGCGCCAGGATGTTCGTTTGGAAGGCGATGCCATCAATGGATCGCACAATCTTGGCAATGTCCGCCGCGCCCCTCGATATGGCTTCCATCGACTGCTGCGTTTCCCGCAACGAGGCCTCCAGTGAGCGCATTCGATCATCCATTCGACCCGCCACCACGCTGACCTGGTTCAGATGCTGCCGGTTGACCTGTGTGACGGCGGAGGCCTGCGTTGCACCGTCAGTGATGGCACTGAGCGCCTGCGCCTGATTGGATGCGTTCTGGGTGAGCGCCTGGCTGCTCTCCCGCAGTTGTTCAGTCGTTTGCGTTAGCACCTCTACACCGGCCTGAACCTGGCCCACGGATCCGCGCAATTGGCCGGTGATTCGATTCACAACTCGAAGCACCACGACTGCAATCAGGACGCCAACCACTAGTAGTGCCAGTGTCAGCTTTCGGTTGAATTCAACCTGGCTGGCCCCATCAGCAATCGCTACAGCCATTGACGCCTGCTGCTGCCGCACAAGTAGCCGTGCAGCCTCGTCGGATTCAGTAATCATCGGTCCAATCTGTTTGATGGCTAAACTGTGCGCCTTGAAGAACTCGCCTTCGGAAGCGGAGCTCAAGTAATCCTCATAGCCCCTCACCCACATCGGTAAGTGAGTGCGAATCACCTTCAAGCCGGCAGCTTCATCCGCGGTTAGGGAAAAGTGCTCTAGCGCGTCCAGCCGTTCGGCTACCTGGCGCGAAAGCTCTAGAAACCTGTGATGGTGCTTGGCGATGGACTTGGAGGAATGACAACCCGTACAACTACTGCTGGCGCCCTCCTCCTTGAAATGCTGCACGGTTACCCCAACCTGAGACGCCTGAGCCTCTGCCCTCATCTGGTGAAAGAGAGCAGACATCTCTCCGGCCATCGAAGCCTTCGCGGCCGTTTCCTCAAGCGCGCGCTCCAGAGATCCTCCCAAGGATTCCACTCCATACCACCCCAATGCCCCGACGATTGCAATGAGCACAAGGAAGCTGATGCAGCAAAGGGCCAACTGCCTGCCTATAGTCCTGACACGTTGCACTGGATCGTTCCTCCGAAGGAAGGGGTGCCTGATGCAACCCCGAGAATGCAGAGTTAATGAATGAACACGTGCTGTCCGGTCAACAATCCCTATCGGCTGTTGAGGGAGATTTCCACAGCCAAGACAGTAAGAAAGTATAGGCGGCGTAGGGGTCTCTGTTAGATGATGACCTTGAGGAGAAATCGAATGTCAAAGCGCGGATGGTTGGGCTTGGTGGTGCTGACGGCGATGTTGTGCCGCATGGGTGGAGCCCAGGATGCCCTGGACCTAACAGCCTGCGCACCCGTGGCGGGAACTCATGAGAACCTCAACGCAGTGCTATGGGTGCGCACCTCGCTGGAATACAAGCACACGGCCACACAGGCCTTCCGCTTAGCTTCCCTGCAGTTGGATCTGGCGCTGGCTGACTCGTCCTGGACGGCTGCGCTTGAGCAAACCAGCGGGTATGAGAGCCTGCCGCCGGCAGTGCTGCTGGATGTGGACGAAACCGTCCTCGACAATAGCCCAGCGCAGGTGCAAAGCATGCACAGCCCCACCGGTATGTTCCGCGAAGAGGACTGGGATGCGTGGGTGCGCAAAGCTGAGGCCAAGGCGGTTCCAGGGGCGGCGGAGTTTCTGAAGCTGGCCGTAGCCAAGGGAGTGGAGATCTTCTATGTCACCAATCGCGAGGCCAAACACGAGGCAGACACCATCAGGAATCTGACTAGTGAAGGCCTACCTTTCGCTGACCCGGACCATGTGTTGGTGAAAGGTGAGGCACCGGGCTGGGGCAGCGACAAGGCCAGCCGTCGCCGCTATCTGGCCAGCCGCTATCGGATTGTGCTGTTGGTGGGCGACGACGCCAACGATTTCCAAAGCGGCGTGCGGGCAGGGATAGAGGAACGCCAGTTCGCCGCGGCGCCGTTCGAGGCCTGGCTGGGGACGAAGTGGATTGTCCTACCAAATCCCACTTACGGCAGTTGGGAAAACGCGATCTGGGGAGGCGGCTACGCCGCCAACCGCGCTGAGGCGCTGAAGGCTCGCTGCGCGGTTCTGCAGCGGCAATGACCAAGAGCTTCACGCCTTTGTAAACGAATATTCACGCGAAGTGAATTGGATTGAAGCAGGGACTCGCTAACCTCCTGGATGAGGTATTTTGCGGTGACTTCTAGATCTCTGTTCGCTGCTGTCGTTGGCGCTTTGATTTTTTGTGTGTGTGGTGCTGGGCAATCGGTCTCAGGCTATGGCGCAATCTCGGGAGTTGTGACTGATGGAACTGGCGCTGCGATGCCGCAAGCTAGTGTCCTGGTCGTTAATCAGCGCCTTGGCATCAGGCGTTCCATTCTCACTTCGGAGTCTGGCGTATTCAATGTACCCTCATTAACTCCTTCCAGCGGTTACGAGGTGGAATTCGCCAAGGCTGGATTTGCCACTTATCGGATGCAGGGTGTTGAGATTTCCGTAGGCCAGGTCGTGAACGTGAGTGCAGCCATGCGCCTTGCTGATGTGGCCGAAACCGTTGAAGTTACTGCTGACCAGATAGGGATCGACACCACCAAGACAGGCGTGTCCGACGTTGTAGGTAGCAATCAGATCCTGAACCTGCCAATCAACGGACGCCGCGTTGACTCTTTTGTACTGCTTTCGCCTGCTGTCGCCAATGAGGGGAACTTCGGGCTGCTCACCTTTCGTGGGATCCCAGGTGGCAACGCATTCCTTACCGACGGCAACGACACCACGAACCAGCTTTGGAACGAGAACGCAGGCCGCACCCGCATCGCTTCCAACGTTTCCCAGGACGCAGTGCAGGAAATCCAGGTCCTCTCGAACAACTATTCGGCTGAGTTCGGGAGGGCGATAGGAGGCGTAGTGAACACGGTCACGCGCAGCGGCAGCAACGAGTTGCATGGCACAGCCTTCTGGTTTTATCGCGACGAGAGCTTCAATGCCCGCGACCGCTACGCCAGCCTCAATCCTGAGGAGAAACGCAACCAGCTTGGCGGCTCTGTAGGCGGTCCAATTGTGAAAGACAAAGTCTTCTTCTTTGCCAATAGCGAGATCACCCGCCGCAACTTCCCCCTGGTCTCTGGGATGACCAGCGCGCCACTCTTCAATGCGGCTGGGGCCTTCGTGGGCACCTGTACAGCCACTCAGGCACAATGCGACACTGCAATCCAGTTTGTCAGCAGGTTTGATCGAGTGATTGAACGCCGCGCGGACAACACCCTTGGTTTTGCAAAGCTGGACTTCCGCCTGAACGACCGCAACACCTTAAGCACGAGCTTTAACCTGCTTAACTGGGAATCACCCACGGGAATCCAGACCGGCGCTACCCTTCTGAATGGGGCGGGTATTGGCAACAACGGCGCCTCTACCGTGAGGACCCGTTTTGGACGCGTAGCATGGACCGCCATCGCAACTCCAACCGTAGTCAATGAGCTTCGGTTCGGCTATTTCAAAGACCGCCTTCACGACTATCCCGTAAGCGAGTTCGTCCCAGCTACGGGTTTGGTTACCCTTAGCGTGCAGGGCGTTAGCAATCTGGGCCAGCCAAACTTCCTGCCGCGCGTCTTTCCAACCGAGGACCGGTACCAAATCGCTGACGTGTTGAGCTGGACAGTAGACAAGCACCTGCTAAAGATAGGGTTTGACTGGTCACATGTGCGCGACGTACAAGACCAGGTCTTCAATGGGAATGGCACCTACGTTTACCCGAACTTCACCGCCTTCGCACAAGATCTCAGTGCCAATCCGGCTGGCATCAAGCGCTGGCAATCGTTCTCACAAGGTTTTGGACCGCCACTGGTGGACACGTCCATTCGTGACTACGTCTTCTTTGTGCAGGATCAATACCGGGCCACCCGCAGTCTGACACTCAACCTGGGTTTACGCTACGACTATGCTCAGTTCGAGCAGCCAGCTAACAGTAACCCAGACTATCCGCAGACGGCACGGATCCCGCAATCCGGTCGCAACTTTGCGCCACGCTTTGGATTCAGCTATGCGCCTGGCGACGGTAAGACTGTCATTCGAGGCGGGTATGGGCTGTTCTGGGCGCGCATTCCCGGCGGACTCGTGAACTGGCTGCACCGCGACAACTCCAACTTTCAGTACTCATTAAACCTGCAAGGGAACAATCCGGCTGACCAGGCAATCGGACCGGTGTTCCCGGCTCCGTTGCCAACCACTGACCGTCGCCCACCGGTCGGCAGCACAAGCATTACCTTTGCCGCAGATGACTTCCGGACACCGTACACTCAGCAGGCGGATTTTGGACTTGAACGCCAGATCTTCCGCGACACGACGGTTACGGCAAGCTACATCTGGAGCAGAGGAATCGCTTTCACCACCATCCGGGATGCCAATGTTGGAGCTTTTGGCGATCCGGTCACTTACCAAATCCGCGACGCGTCCGACACCACGGTGGGTACATACGAAACACCAACCTACCGTTTTGCTAATCGCGTGGATCGGCGCTATCAGCGCATCGGCGTACTGGAGAGCCGTGGAAACACATGGTACAACGCCTTTGCGTTTCAAGCGCGTAGCCGCCGGATCGCAGGCAACGACCTGTCGATGTCCTACACCTGGTCCCATGCTCTGGACGAGAATCTTGGCGCAACCGGCGACAACCTGTTCTTCGGCAGCGCTCCCCGCACGCTTTACAACGAGGCATTCCGCAACGAGAAGGCGACCTCACGCAACGACCAGCGTCACCGTTTGGTGATCAACAGTGTGCAGGAAGTGAAGTTTGGCCTGTCGGGCAACTACTTCACCAGGATGATCGTGGACAACTGGCTAGTGAGTGGCATATACACTTTTGCTACCCAGCCTTACAATACGCCAACCGTCTTTGTTTCTGACGCTCTGTTTGCCGGCTCCGCATTCAATAACACATTGAATGGCCTGGGGGGCTCAAACCGCGTGCCGTTCCTGTCGCGTAGTTCCCTCCGTGTCGACAATATCAACCGCCTGGATGCCCGTGTTACCAAAGTGCTTCCGTTTACAGAACGAATGCAGCTTCAGCTGAGTTTCGAGGCCTTCAATGTCACCAACTCGCAGTATGATACCAACGTGCTCAGCCAAGCGTTTCAGGCCAGTGAGGGCATCATCCGTCCCACACCACGCCTTGGAGAGGGCAACCAGTCCGCTGGCTTCCCGGATGGCACGAACGCACGTCGCGCCCAATTCAGCGCACGATTCGTATTCTAGATTCGTAGTTTAAGGAACTGTTCCAGCATGGCCGCTTTTTCCCACCGGGCGCTCTCCATAGAGGGCGCCCGGATTCTATTTTCTGCGAGTGTGATGGTGGCCCAATGCTGCATGCTGCTGCTGGCGCAAGGACCCTACGCGGAACCACCCCTGGCGGTGCCACCCGTCCTGATCACGATAGGGACGACTCCTGGAAGTCCCTGGGTGGTACAGCCGGACGTGAAGCAGCAACAACTGCGGGTCACGCACCAGGGCTATCCGCAGCTTGTGTTTGAAATCGACGCCGATGGGCCAGAGGACGACGGTCGCTATGAGGGCATCACCCTTGTACGCGAAGGCGTTCGCTACGAAGGGCGTTTGTACGGCAATCGGGTGAGCTTTCTTTCGCCCGATCACGATGCCGGACGGACGACCCACCTTAGTGTAAAGGCGCTGGACAAACACCTGATCGTGCGTTTCGAAGGTGGTAGCTTTCGCAAGCTGAGTATTGGTGGGCCAGACAGCGCCGTGACGTTTGAGGCTACCTTCTTCTTTGATTCCCAACACCGGCTAGGTGCCGTGCTGAACGGTTTGTACTATGTATTCCCCTCGGCAACCAACACCAGGGTCATCCTATCGAGTCGTAGCGAGGAAGTGTCCCGGTTTGTGAATCCACAAACGTATAAGCGCTACGAGTACTTTGAACAGGTGACTAAGGTGGATGTGGAAGATGCACTCTACGGCCACTTCCAGTTGGAGGGGCTGGTAGAACGATTGCAACTCCACACGCACGGCAACAAGAACGCCGACGTGTTTGAGTTGGACCTCGACCATTCCTACAAAGACCGTGGCCAGAAGGAGGTGCTGTTGCGCTTCCTTCTGGCCACGCCGTTTGTGCCGGCGCCGGTGGGTGCTGGTACAAATCCGTAGGCGCCAAGCTTAGAAGTTGGCCGCGTGCTGATTTGCCTTTACAATCGCGTCCGCGGTGCGCTGGTCGGCGACCTGTTTGCCGTATAGCGTTCCCTCCACGTCAATGCTCGTAAGGTCTGTGATTCCAATGAAATTCAGGGCGAAGTTGAACCAGGGTTTCTGATGGTCAATCTTCGCGGACTCAGTGCCCTCCGGGTACTCTCCACCACGGGCGTACACCACGAGGGCCTTCTTGCCCAACACCAGCCCTTTGTAGCCCTCTTCGGGGGTGTAGGAGAAGGTGATCCCCGGCTGCGTCAGGATGTCTACGTACTGCTTCAGAACATAGGGAACGCCGAAGTTCCACATTGGTACGTTGATCACGTACTTGTCGAAGCTGCTAAAGTGCTCAGCCAGTGCCTTCACCTGACCCCAAGCGAGTTGTTCCTCCGCAGTCGGGTTCGCTCCACTAAGGACTGCGTACTTCGCCTGCATGGCGTTGCCGTCGAAGGGCATCAGATTTGCTCGAAACAGGTTAAGCGTCTCCACCGTATCAGCTTGATTTGTAGAGAGATAGGTCTCCAGAAATGCTTTCGCTACGGCCAGCGAACGGGACCCCTCGCGAGGGGATGCGTTGATATGTAGAACTTTCGCCATGGTTGCCTCAATGTCGATGGGAGTCTGTTGGGAACATAGGTCCCTCGATATCGGATGCGGCAGGAGAAATAAGGATACGACAATTATTGACTACTCACGTATTAACAGCCTTCGGCCCGAT
>DAISIM010000021.1:0-688 GCA_036821995.1 Bryobacteraceae bacterium | reverse complement strand
CGATAACCAGAACTCGTGCGAAACCCATCGCTCTCAGGTAGTCCTTCGAGCAGCGCCCCTCACTGCCGCTTCGCCAGTACCACTTCCATTGCAGCTTCCACACCAGCTTCCAGAAAACGAATCAACCCATCAGGTACCTCGTGAGCGCCATCCAGAGCACAGAGAACAGCGCCACAATTCGACGGGTCGATTCCTCCAGGGTGCGGTGCTCTTTTGGCGCGGCAGAAGCTTGCTGGCCAGACAGATTACCTCTTGATACCCCACATCAGTAAACCAGTAAGGAACTGCTGTCAGCCGCAGACGCTGCTCCAGAAGCGGTTGCAGGCGCCACTTACTCGCGCAGCCATGAAAGAAACGGAACATCTTATCCTGCGAGGTCCCTGGGTCAAATTCTCCTTGATCCACTGCCCCGCACCAACTGCCCGACGATGGAATCGCAGTTTCCGTTAAGGAAAGAAGTGTCGAGACACCGCTACGGGGCAACCAGGGCCCGAATCGCGTCCGTAACCCGTACAAGAGGCAGAACAACCAGAAAACTGGCCACCCGCCTTACTGGTTCAGGCAGTGGTCCAGAGTCGACTCTATCCATGCCTGCGCATAATATACAGTGCCATGCTTGCCCCCGCAGCTACCCTCGTGTTGAAATTGTAAGGATGCGCGGGTGCGCGTCACTCGCAGCCACCGCGAG
>DAISIM010000020.1:0-95129 GCA_036821995.1 Bryobacteraceae bacterium | reverse complement strand
ATACTTCCACCCTAGGCGAGTGGGCGCTCGTTCTGTTTTATGTCGGTGCCGTGGCCACGCTGTATGGAACCATCTTCGCCGCTACCGCCGCGCATTCACGTATTTATGCCGATATGGTGCGCATGATGGGCGGTTTTCGCCGCGAAGATAGCGCCGCACGCAACCGCTGGCGCGATCGATTCGTTTGGGTGCTTACAGTCATTCCCGTCGCATTGCTCTACACCTTCAAGAATCCCGTCACCATGGTGGTGGCTGGCGGACTGGCACAGGCATTGTCCCTGCCAGTAATTTGCCTGGGTGTGCTTTATATGCGGCACAAGCTCCAGCCGAAAGAGACGGCACCCGGGCTGTGGAATACAACCTGGCTTTGGATTGCTGGGCTCCTTATCACCGTGCTTATGCTGGTGTATATCACTGGCTAGGGACACCAAAAAGAAACGGGGCGGCTGACCTGAGGTCCGCCGCCCGAGTTCGCAATTCAATCCAGAGGCCGATTTAGCGAGGAAGAATTACCGCGTCGATGACGTGGATCACGCCGTTTGTGCACTCGATATCCGTCTTCACAATGTTAGCGTTGTCAATCTTTGCCTTACCGCCCATGACAGAAATCTTTGCAGCGCTGCCCTGAACCGTCTTCGCTTCTGTCAGCGTCACGGCCTTAGCCGCCATCACCTTGCCGGACACGACATGATACAGAAGAACCTGCTTCAGCTTTTCCTTGTCGGCAAGCAGGGCATCCAGGGTGGCCTTCGGCACCTTTGCGAAGGCTTCATCGGTAGGAGCAAACACGGTGAACGGGCCAGCGCTCTTCAACGTGTCCACAAGCCCCGCTGCCTTGACGGCGGTTACCAGGGTGTTAAAGCTGCCAGCGCCAACGGCCGTGTCGACAATGTCCTTGTCGGCGGCGGTGGCGGTCAGGCTGGCGAACGATAGCGCAAGCGCGAGCGCAAGTACACTCAAAATTTTCATGGTCAACAATCTCCAGGGATTTTCAGTTGGTGTCTGCGGCCCGGTTTCCGATGCCGCATGTCGTCAGAGTCCTTCGCTTCCAGTCCGGCGCTAGAATTTTTTGGAAATTTTTCAGGCAGGTCCAATTTCCGCGTCTCATCCTCGTAATTCCGTCAAGGGAGGCGTAATATCATCCGCGTCAAGACGTCACGTTTATTGGCGGCATCCGGGAGTTTCCCGCCAGTCCGCGCGGGTTCAGAGTACCCTGAAGAAGAACCAGTCTCCGCTAGATCAATCGCCCATTAACATGTCACTGCTAGACCAACATTGGAATCCTGCTCGCCGCGAAGGCGCCTCGCTCTTCTGGTACACCGTCATCACAGCATTTGGCCTTGCTACGGATTCCATTCGCGCCCATAAGCTCCGGAGCTTCCTCACACTGCTTGGCGTCATCATTGGGGTCGGAAGCGTGATCCTGGTTGGGGCAGCCATCAATGGCATCAACGTCTATGCCGAAGAAAGCACCTCGAAGGCGTTTGGAAGCGAGAGCTTCTTCATGTCTCGTGTAGTCAATGCCACCAGCCGCAAAGAGTTCTTCGAAAAGCTCAAACGCAATCAGCGCATCAATTGGGCGGATTTCACTTTTCTGCAGGAAGCGCTGGGCGACCAGATCATCTACAGCCCCTACATGGGTCTGCCCGAAGATATCAAACGCGGTTCCGAGACAGTAGAGCAATGCCAGATCACTGGTTCATTCGCTGCCCTGCCTGACATTCGCGAGATTAACGTTGAGTTGGGCCGCTTTTTCACAGAGCAGGAAGACCTTGCCCGGCAGCAGGTAGTAGTGATCGGCAGCGAGATTCAGGAGCGCCTCTTCCCTGGCTCAAACCCCATAGGCCGCACCGTGACCATAAAGGGGCGCGAGTTTATGGTGGTGGGTGTCCAGGAAAAGCTTGGCTCCGCTTTTGGCCGATCACAGGATAACTCAGCCTACATCCCTTACCGCACCATGACCCGCATTTGGGGTCCCAACCGCAACATGACCGTTCTTGGCAAGGCGCGGCCAGAAACTGGCATGTCGCTTGAGGAAGCGCTTGACGCAACGCGCGTGGCCATGCGCGTGCGATTCAAGCAGAAGCCGAATGAGGCCGACAAGTTCGATACTCTCACCCCGGACGCTATCCGGGGCTTTATCGAAAACATAACCAGCCTCATTTCAGCGGTTGTTGTTCCAGTGACGCTGATCTCCCTGCTGGTGGGTGGCATCGTCATCATGAACATCATGCTGGTGAGCGTGACTGAGCGTACCAAGGAAATCGGCGTGAGGAAATCGCTGGGCGCCCGGCAAAGCGATATCCGCCTGCAGTTTTTGCTGGAGTCTGCCCTGCTGGCCGCCTTCGGTGGCGCACTGGGAATTGCCTTTGGCGCGCTGCTCTCTTTCGTCATTGGCAAGGCCTTTGAACTTACCATGTCCATTTCGTTGTTCTACATCCTGCTATCGCTCACGGTCTCCGGTACAGTGGGCATCGTCTCAGGAATCTATCCCGCATTTCGGGCGGCCAAGCTGGATCCCGTGGAGGCGCTACGAGCGGACTAGCCATGAATGTCGCCAACGCATCAATCCTTGAGAACTTCCGCATGGCAATTGATGCCATCTGGAGCCATCGCTTCCGCTCTGGCCTCACCATCCTCGGTATCGTCATCGGCATCACCACCGTGGTCTCTGTGGCCTCGCTGCTGGCGGGCCTGCGTCAGGGTATCGTGGTCTTTTTTGAAGAACTTGGCCCCGACAATGTATTCGTCTACAGGACCGGCGGCGACCCCAGCGGCGGGGGGGCAAGCCGCGAAGAGCGTCTTCGGCGGCCGCTTCGCGTGGATTACGCCGACGTGATTCGCGCGTCCACGACCACCACTGTCAAGACCGTGGGCATGAACCTCTTTGTTCCCGGTGTATTTCGCGGACGTCCGCTGATTGCTAAGGTTCCGGGGATTGAGACTGAGGATTTCAGCATTGTCGGTAGCGACGCCAACATTCTGCAGGCATCGGCACGTACGCTGCGCGAGGGCCGCCTGTATACCGAGGACGAGGCACGCCGCGGCGAAAAGGTGGCCGTCATCGGCGCGAAACTCGCCGACATCCTCTTCCCTGGCGGCAGCGCGTTAGGCAAGACCGCCATCTTTGGGGGTGCGGAATATCAGATCATCGGTGTCTTCGACCTTGCAAAGGGCGGATTCTTTGGTGAGAACGGCCAAGACAAACAAGTCACTGTCCCATTTCGCACCGCGCGCATGCGCTATCCGGGGACCGACAACTTCATCATGATCATTTGCACTGCCTTCCCGGGCATGCGCGACCAGGCCCAGCAAGAGGTGGAGTGGATTATGCGCCGCATCCGGAAGCTAAGCGCCTCCGACAAGGTGGATTTCTCCTTGTCAACGCCTGATTCCATCATCCAGCAGTTCGACAAGATCACCGGCATTGTCTGGCTGGTATCCCTTGCCCTTTCCGGGCTGGGCTTGTTGGTGGGCGGCATCGGAGTGATGAACATCATGCTGGTGAGCGTGACGGAACGAACCCGCGAAATAGGCATCCGCAAAGCCATCGGCGCTCGCCGGGTTGATGTTATCTCACAGTTCCTCATGGAGGCGATGACCCTCACCGGTCTTGGTGGCATTCTGGGCATCGTCTTCTCTCTCTCAGTAGTACTTCTCATCGGATTCCTGTTTCCCAGCCTGAGTGGACCCACCCCTCCCTGGGCGCTGGGCGTCGGCTTTGGCGCGTCCGTGGCGGTTGGCCTCTTCTTCGGCGTGTGGCCCGCGGTCAAGGCTGCCAATCTGGATCCGGTGGAAGCTTTGCGTTACGAATAGCACCGCACTCGGCGTATGCATCAACGGCCCTTCCAAGGCCCGGTTGCTACACTATGGTTCTATGTCTGCCGTGATTGAGGTGGAAGACCTTGTTAAGGATTTCCGCACGTTTGACCGGCGGGAAGGCGTCTGGGGCGCTATCCGCGATCTTTACTCACGCAACTACCGGAATTTTCGAGCGGTGGACGGCGTTAGTTTCGCCGTCCAGCGTGGGGAGATGGTGGGCTACATTGGGCCCAATGGTGCTGGCAAGTCCACCACCATCAAGATGCTCACCGGCATCCTGGTGCCCTCTAGCGGCCGCATCCAGGCGAATGGCTTCATCCCATTTCGTGACCGAAGCCGCTATGCACGTACCATCGGCGTGGTCTTCGGCCAGCGCACCCAACTCTGGTGGGATATCGGCGTGGTGGAGAGCTTTCGCCTGCTGCAGCGCATCTACGAAATTCCCCAGGATGACTACGATCGCCGCCTGAAGCGCTTTGACGAAGTGCTGGAACTAGGGCGCTTCCTCCACACGCCCGTCCGTAAGCTCTCCCTTGGTGAGCGCATGCGTTGCGATGTCGCTGCCGCCTTGCTGCACAACCCGCCGCTGCTGTTTCTGGACGAACCAACCATCGGTCTCGATATCGTGGCCAAGGAAAACATCCGCGCCTTTCTCAAAGACGTCAATCGCGAGTACGGCACCACCATGCTGCTTACCACGCACGACCTCTCCGATATTGAGGAACTCTGTCAGCGCCTGATGATCATTGACCACGGTAAGCTGCTCTTCGATGGCGGGCTTGCGGGCCTGAAACGTCAGCTCTGGCGGGAAAGCGCCATCCGCATTGACCTCCCTGAACGCAGCCAGGCTGCACTGCTTACCGCACTTGCCATGCCGGGTGTCCAGACCGATCGCATTGACGACCTATCCTTCCGTCTGCGCTTCCAACGAGATGCCATGAGCGCGGCAGACCTGATTCGCCGCGTCGTCAACGAGGTGCATGTGCTGGACATCGCCATTGAGGAACAGTCTATTGAGGACGTCGTCCGCCGCATCTATGGCGGAGAGTCGCTGAACCAGCCATCCCCCAAGGCCAGTGGATCATGACCAACCCGCGTACCCTGGCTGAGTTCGCCAAAATCGGCTTCATCAACATGATGGCGTTTCGCCTGCGCTACTACACGGGCATCGTCACTTACTTCATCAATGTCACTGTCTATTACTTCATCTGGCGGGCCGTCTTCGCGGCAGACCCCCTCTTCGCCAGCCTCCGCTTTGACGAAATGCTTACTTACGTCTCGCTGGGGTGGGTGATTCGCTCGATCTATTTCAACAACATCGATGTCCAACTCTCACAGGACATCATCGAAGGTAAAATCACGGCCGCCTTGCTAAAGCCGGTTGATCTTCAGGCCAGCATCGTGGCCCGTGCGGCCGGCGAGGCGATCTTCCGCGTCCTCATGCTCGCGCTGCCCGCGGCCCTGCTGTTGTTTGCGGTCTATCCCCTTCTTCCACCCGCCGGTGCCCTTGCGTTCTTCCTGTTCCTTGCCGCTGTTGCCGGCAGTATTCTTCTGGTGGCCGCCATCAACTTCATCGTTGGCGCCTTTGCGGTGAAGATGAAGAGCATCCTTGGCCTGCTGCGCGCAAAGTTCTATCTCATGGACTTGCTATCCGGTCTCATCGTCCCCATTACCCTCTTCCCGCCTCGCCTGCAGGAAGTCTCCGAGTGGCTTCCCTTTCAGCACATCGCCTATACACCTCTCATGATCTACCTGGGAAAGTCCAGCGGAACTGAGGCTTGGTTGGCGCTGGGTGTCACCTACCTCTGGGTCTTCCTACTTCTGGCAGGCGGTTGGCTCTTCTGGCGCTGGATGATGCGCGGTATCACCATTCACGGAGGTTAAGCGCCCTTGCGTACTCTTAGTCTCATCTGGCACTACTTCCTGCAGTACACCAAGGTTCGGATGGCCTATCGTGCTGATTTCGTTATCTCCATTGCCACCACCCTCATGGGCAGTGTTGCCGGCATTGCCGCCGTCTGGCTTATCTTTCGGCGAGCCCCCGCACTAATGGGATGGACATACGACGAGATTCTTTTCCTTTATGGCTTCGGCCTCCTACCCATGTCCCTGTTCAATCTGCTCAGCATCAACCTGCACTATTTCAGTGAGATCTATGTGGTGCAGGGCAAATTCGACCGGGTTCTTCTGCGCCCGGTCGCATCTCTGGTTCAGGTTCTTTTTGAGCAGTTTCGGGTGGAGGCGCTAGCTGATTTCGCCCTCGGAATCGCCGTCATGGTAACCACCGCGCCCAAGATCGGTTTCGCATTTACGCTGCCTACGGTTGCCTTCATCGCCGCTGCCTCCATACTGGGCGCCATCCTCTACCTCGCTATCTTTATTGGGCTTACCGCCGTGAGTTTCTGGATGGAAGACCGCGTGGGTATTTCCCCACCCGTTTACAACATGATGGCCTTCGGGCGTTATCCTCTCGACATCTACAACACCCCTGTGAAGCTGCTGTTGAGCTGGGTGCTTCCATTTGGCTTCGCGGCCTTCTATCCCGTCGCCTTCCTACTTGGGAAGGAGGGCATGGCTTCGATGGCCATCGCCCTTCCCATCGTGGTTGCCGTTTTCCTGGGAGTCTCCGTCACCGTGTGGAATCAAGGTGTCCGCAACTATTCGTCAACCGGTAGTTGACAGCTCCGTCTCATGCGTACCCTCCCCCTTCCGGTACCCATAGGACGCTGGATTCGTTGAATTTTGCTTTACTTGACGCCGAAAAGGATGTAAACCAAGGGCTGATACCGTCATCGGGCGTTACCCGGTACCGCCCATCGCCTAAGGCATGAATGCCGTGGAAATCATTCCAGCCAGTGACCGGTCGCTGCTTGTCCTTTTTGGCGAAAAGCTGTCGCTGGATCATCACGCCCGCGTCCTTGCCCTCTGGAGATCTGCTACTGACTCCCAACTGCCGGGTGTCACCAGTGTGTCGCCCGCGTATGCGTCTCTGCTAGTTCGTTTCGATCCCCTGCGGGTTACCATGCAGCGCCTGGAGGAACGATTGCGCGAACTGGTGCGAGTATCCGCGTCCGCCTCGCCTGCGCTTCCTTCCCAACAGGTGGAGCTGCCCGTGTGCTATCACCCTCAGGTGGCCCCAGATCTGCTTGACCTAGCCGCTGAGTGTGGCCTCTCGCCAGAAGAAGTGGCCACCGTCCACACTGGAAAGGAATATCTGGTTTACTTCCTCGGCTTCGCCCCGGGCTTTGCCTACATGGGTGACGTGGATTCGCGCATTGCCCGGCCCCGCCACTCTGCTCCAAGAACCCGGGTTCCTCAGGGTGCCGTGGGCATCGCTGGCCGCCAGACCGGCATTTATCCCCGCAGCATGCCGGGTGGCTGGCGTCTGATTGGATGCTGCCCGCTTCCCCTGGTGACACCTGACGCTGACCCGCGTCATCAAACCCTCCTCCAGACTGGAGATATTGTGCGCTTCCGTTCCATCCTGCTGGACGAGTTCCAGGAACTGAGCCAACCTTGATTCAAGTTCTCCATCCCGGACTCTTCGCCACCGTGCAGGACCTCGGCCGTCAGGGCTACACCCACCTTGGGATCTCTCCCGCTGGTGCTGCGGACCCTCTCTCCTTTCGTGCGGGAAATCTCCTTCTGGGAAACCCAGAGGGCGCTCCCGCTTTGGAACTCACCGCCACCGGCGGCCGCTATCTTGCCGAGGCCGACATCTACGTCCTGTTGGCCGGAGCCGCCACCGTTTCCCGTGCTGGCGCATCGGCTGCTCCCTGGAAGCCATTGCGCCTGCGCACCGGCCAGGACCTCACCATCGGCCCGATTCAGAAGGGCTTCCGCGCTTACCTGTGCGTGGCAGGTGGAATCCAGGTGCCTCTGTGGCTGGGTAGCGCCTCCACGCATGTTCCCAGTAATCTTGGTGGCTGGCATGGGCGTCCGCTACGGAAAGGCGACCTTCTACCCGTCGGCGTCTCCTCTAGCCCGCCTCGCCGAGCCACTCTTTCGGTTGCCCTTCGCCAGGAGCTCCAACCGCGCAGTTTGTTGCGTCTCACTCCTGGTCCGCACGCCGCCTGGTTCCGCTCCCAGTCTGGCACCGATTCCTCAAGCTGGCTCCAATCTGCTCCCTGGCTGGTGCTGCCAGAATCCAACCGCATAGGGCTGCGGCTAGCCCATGCCGGAGGTCTCGCAACCATCGCCGATACCTCGGGGATTGGTGAAATCCTCTCCATCGGCGTTCCCCTGGGCGCACTGCAACTCACTCCATCGGCTAACCTCGCACTGCTGGGGGTCGATTCGCAAACCACCGGCGGCTATCCCATGCTTGCCAGCGTCATCTCGGCAGATCTTGCCGCCGTTGGCCAGTTGCGTCCCGGCGAACCTGTCCACTTCTGCTTCGTCTCGTTCGCAGCTGCACGGCAGTTCCTGATCCAGCAGGAAGCTTTGCTCAACGAACTGCGCACGGCGGACGCCTGAGTTCGGCTTGCAGTGGCACGCTGCTCCCCTCTCTTGCCGTTCATTCGCCTCCAACCCGATGAAAATCTTCCTGCCCTTTCATTAGCTTGTATTCGCCTGTCTTTTGTCCCTGTTCTTCATGCGGTTAACTCAGTTATCTGAATGTAGATCTGCCGGCTTCTTTTGGCAGAGCGCCTTTCACTGTCACTAAACAATCACAGAAAGTTCAACGGGTTGTAATCATCCCGATGCTAGTTTTGGTGCTTGGATGGCCAATGCCCCAGGGCCGGTCTTCCCAAGTGGCACACCTACCCTAACGCCCAGAAAGCGATCCCGATTCAGGACGGACACCCATGAAGATTTTTCGTATCACGTCTAGACTCTGCGCCTCCCTCCTGCTGCTGATGGCCCTTGCGGTTCCGGCAGCCTACTCGCAAGGTAGCCCCGTTGCAGTTGTGAACGCGGCATCATTCCAGGCCAAGTGGCCGGTGGCCCCCGGGGGGCTTGCCTCCGCTTTTGGAACCTTTACCGGTGCCACCCAGGGTGCGGCCACCCAAGTGCCCCTGCCTACTGCCATCAACGGCGTAGAATTGCGGGTAAACAACGTAGCGGCACCGCTACTGTTCGTGTCGGCCACGCAAATCAACTTTCAAGTTCCAAGCAACACCCCCATCACCGTCACCTCTCTCACGCAGGAAGTTACGGTGGAAGTTCGCGTCGGCGGAACGGTAGTGGGTACTGGCAAAATTGCGGTCGCCCCAGCCAGCCCGGCCATCTTCGTCGCCGATCTTGCTAACCCGCTCCAGCCCGGAGCCATCCTCGACCAAACCAGCCAGTTCCGTGCCGTCAAGCGCGGCGACATCATCCAGATTTTCGGCAATGGTCCGGGTACCGCACTTAGCACTCCCGTCCTTGATGGCACCGCCGCTGGCTCCAGCCCGCTGGTAACAACCACGATGGCCCCTAGGGTGTTCATTTTCCAGCAGGAAGCCACAGTCGAGTTCAGCGGTCTGTCGCCGGAGTTCGTAGGTCTTTGGCAGATCAATGCGCGTGTCCCCAACGCAAATTTTGTCTCTGGCCAGGTGCCTGTACAGATCCTCTATGACGGCCTTGTGAGCAATACCGTCACCATCACCGTTGAGGACTAGCTGGCGGGGCGGGGAAGATCCTATCCCCGCCCGCACTCACCTCTTCCGGAAACCTCAAGGACCAACGAATCCATGTTCGATCTCTTTCGCATCTTCGCTGTCGCCCTGCTGCTTGTGGCAGCCGCCTCTTCCCAGGATGCACCCGCAGTCCTCCCAGAGTCTGAGGAGTTAGCACCAGGCCTGGGCAAGATCGCCGGCCAGGTCTACAACGCCACGACAGGCGTCCCCGTTCGCCAAGCCACGCTGGAATTGACTGGACTGGTAACCCGGACTACCCTCACCAATTCCGACGGCAGCTTTGTGTTCCAGGTGCCTCCCGGCGTCTATGCGTTAAAGATTTCTGCCGCCAACTACACGCCCACCGCAGTTACGGATATCACCGTTGTGGAGGGCCAGCTAACGGATGCCAGCACGGTGATGGCCGAGAGCGGTCGGGTTACCACCGTCAATGTTGAGGAGTCCGCCTCCGCCGTTGCATCATCCGCCGCCGCCGCGCTGGTGGAACGCAGGCTGGCGCCGATGGTGAGTGACTCAATGTCCTCCGAAGAGATCCGGAAGAGTGTTGCCTCCGATGCCGCCGGCGCCTTGGAGAAGATGACCGGTGTTTCCGTAGTGGGCAGCGGGTTCGTCTACGTGCGCGGCTTGGGCGAACGCTATAGCGCCACCATGATGAACAACGCCATGCTCCCCTCTACTGAGCCTGAGCGGCGTGTTGTCCCCCTAGATCTGTTCCCAGCATCGCTCATTGACTCCATTAAGGTTCTAAAAAGCTACACTCCAGACCTCCCGGGCGAGTTCTCCGGCGGTCTTGTGCAGTTGCAAACCACTGAGTTCCCCGCCGAAAGAACCTTCCGCGTTAGTTCCAGCTTTGGCTTCAACTCCCGCACGACCGCAAAGAACTTCCGTTCCTACCTGGGCGGTAGCCGCGACTTCTTTGGCTTCGACGATGGCACCCGCCAGCGCCCGGCGCGCATCCCGGACGGTCCTCTTCTGTTCCCTGGTAACTTTACCCAGGACGAATTCCAGGAATTGGGCCAATCCTTTCCAGTGAATTGGGAGCCCACGCAGATTGACTCTATGCGCCCTAATCAGAGCTACTCCGTGGTTGCTGGTGATACCTTCGGACGCCTGGGTATCGTGGGCGCACTTACTTTCAGCAACACGCCCCAACGGCAAAGTGAGATCCAACGCTATCTCACTAACCAGGGTGGCGGGCAGGCCATCATTCTTACGGATTACGATACCTTCGTCGGCGATACGGAAAGCGCGCGGCTTGGAGGTATCCTCAACGCTGCATTCCGCGTCAACGCCGCTAACAAGATCTCCTTCCGCAACACCCTTACGCGCGACACCGACAAAGAATCCCGCCTCATCTCTGGCTTTAACGGCGGCACCGACACCAACATCATCGGAGAGCGCCTGCGCTGGATTGAGCGTCAGATGATTGCCTCCGGCGTAGAGGGCGAGCATGCCTTTCCCCGGCTGGGCAATAGCCTCATCAAGTGGCAGTTCACTTATTCCCGTTCCACCCGCGACGAACCAGACCTTAGGGAAGTCTTCCGCGAACCCCGACCGGACGGCGGTCCAGCCCCCTTTCTGGCCCTGCCCAGCTCCGGACTTCGCTTCTTCAACAACCTTGCTGACCGCATCTATGAACCACACGCGGAGTTTGACAAGCCCTTCTACAAGGGCAGTATCAGCGGACTCTTCCGCGCGGGCTTCCGTGCCACCCTCCGGCAGCGCGATTTTGCTGCCCGCCGATTCCGCTTTGTGCCCATCCGCATTTCCACGATTGACCGGACATTGCCATCCAATGAACTCTTCGGTCCCGAGAATGTACGCCCCGATGGCTTCCAGGTCCGCGAAAACACGCGCGGTACGGATACCTACGACGCCTTGATGAATGTATATGCCGGTTTTGCCATGGTAGACATCTCGCTGGGTTCCCGCTGGCGTTTGGTGGGCGGCGCTCGCGTTGAGGACGCAAATATTGAGGTAAACACCATTGATCCGCTTGTCCCAGGAGCCATCCCCGTTCAGGCCAAGCTGGTGAATCGTGATTGGCTCCCCGGTGTGAATGCGGTCTATACCCTTGGAACCCGCCAGAACCTTCGTTTCGCGTACGGACGCACTGTGTCTCGCCCTGACTTCCGGGAACTCTCCCCGTTTGACTTCACCAATGTCCTAGGTGGCTTCAATGTCGTTGGCAACCCACTGCTGGGCCGCACGTTGATTGACAATTTCGACGCCCGCTGGGAGTTCTTTCCGGGTGGCGATCAGCTCCTCGCGGCGTCGTTCTTCCTGAAATACTTCGACGACCCCATCGAGCCCACCATCCAGCCCACCACTTCTGATTTGCGCCAAAGCTTCATCAATGCGGACAGCGCGCGAAACTATGGCGTCGAGTTGGAAGCGCGAAAGAGCCTGGCCTTCCTCTCGCCCAAGCTGCGGCCCTTCATCGTGCATGGCAATTTCACCTGGGTGGAGTCTACGGTCACCATCCCGGAGGACCAGCGAGGCTTGCTCACCTCGCTCATCCGGCCCCTCACTGGCCAAAGCCGTTTTGTCTACAACGTCATTGGCGAGTGGAACCAGCCACGTGCGCGCAGTAGCGCCAGGGTCTATCTCAACTCAGTGTCGCGCCGCATCACCGAAGTGGGCTCAGTTGGTTTGCCCGATATTTTCCAGCAGCGCAACACCTTTCTCGACTTTGTGTACGAGTTCCAAATTCGCGCGGACGGGAAGCTGAAGCTTCGCTTCGACGCGGAAAACCTAACCGACAACACCTTCCTCTGGACGCAGCAGGACATTACCCAGCGGCGTTTTCAGCTTGGAAGGACTTTCCGGATTGGCACCAATTTCTCGGTGTTCTGATTGGATTGATTTTGACAACTTCCGAATATATGGATGACGAGGTGAAAAATCGCATGCGATTGAAATCGTTAGCTGCGCTCCTCCTGGTGTCCCTCTTCGCTGTTCCGATGTTCGCGCAGAGCGCGTTCACCCGGGGTGGCAGCGTGGACCGCACCACTGAGCGGGAAAAGTCTGCACGCGCGGGCTTTACAGGTTTTGCGTTCGTCAGCAAGCAGGACGCCGAGCGCCAGATTGCAGACTTTGGTCAGCCGGACACATCCGCCGCGATGTGGATCTGGTCTGACAAGTATGTCTATCAGCCGGGTGAACCCCTCACCTTGCGCTGGACCCTGAAGCCGAATAATGACGTGATGCCCTACACCATCGTGGCGTATCGCACCAACAACCAAACCGGCGTAAAGAGCTTCGTGCCTAGCGGCACCACCACCCCCGTGGATATCTTTGGTAACACCTTTGACCAAGGCTTCCGCATCCTCCGGTTACCTGCCGCCGAAAAGCAAGTGCTGCTGGGCGCCAGTGGACTGCTGGGTGGGACTGTTACCATCCCCAACGAACTGGGTATGCACACGCTTACCGTGGAATTGCGCGACTTCACCGGCACGAAGGTGTTGAAGACTGCCTACTGGAAGATCGGCGTAGTGGATGAGTTCGTGAACGTAAGCGGCAATGTGAACACAGACACCACGTGGGTGAACACCAAGGCCTACCGCATCAGCGGCTTGGTGTACGTCCAAAACGGCGCTACGCTCACCATCAACCCCGGCACCTTCGTGATCGGCCAACCGGGCTCGCAGCCGCCGTCGGCCATGGTGGTGGCGCGCAGCGGAAAGCTGAATGCCACCGGAACCCGTGCCCGGCCCATCATCATGACCAGTTCCCAACCCTTCGGCCAGCGGCTTCGTGGCGATTGGGGCGGTCTTATAATCCTCGGCCGTGCACCCAACAACTGGCCCGACGGTGTCGGCTTCATCGAAGGACTGCCCTCCGCGGAAGAGAACCGTTACGGCGGAACCGATCCTGCCCATAACTGCGGAACCCTCAAGTACCTCCGACTCGAGTTTGCTGGCGCTGAATTTCAGCCCAACAACGAAGTGAACGGCATCACCTGGGGTTCTTGCGGAACGGGCACCGTTACTGAGCATGTCCAGGTCCACTACGGTTTCGATGACAACTTCGAATGGTTCGGCGGAAACAACAGCGCGAAGTGGCTGGTTTCCACCTACGGTGCTGACGACCATTTCGATGGTCAGATCGGTTGGACCGGCGCGCTCCAGTTTGGCGTAGCCGTGGCCAACCCTGACAACTCAAACCGTGGCATCGAAATGGACAACAACGAAACCAACTTCACCGCCAGCCCCACCAGCTCCCCGCGCTTCTGGAACCTTACTTTTGTCGGTGTGGGCAATCAGCTGACCGAAGGCGTAGATGAAGGTACCAGTGTCGCGGCCGTTTGGATGCGTCGCGGCTCAGCAGGCCGGTTGCGCAACATCCTTGCATTTAACTGGGTAGGCGGTGGCATCGAGGTCCGTGACAATGCCACGGCTGACCGTATCGCCGATGGCAGTCTTGACGTGAACGGTCTCCTGCTTTGGAACAACGGGATTCTGAATGGCAAGGCCAACACCCTTGCTGGCCAGAGCAATGCCTTGGCGCTTCCGATGATCAACAAGCCCGAAGCCAACGTGCTGGTGGCAGATCCCATGATGCGCCGTCCGCTGGAGTATAGTGACCCTGACTTCCGCGGCAAACCCGGTTCCCCCATCTTCCAGCCTCGCTGGGTGAAGCCTCCGGACAATGGGTTCTTTGACCAGAACTCCGGCTATCTCGGTGCCTTCGGTGAAGAGCGCTGGGACGAGGAATGGGCAAGCTACATCCAGGAAGAAGATCTCCAGTAGTCCTTCTCCTTGTTTCTGCAAACAATCAACGGGTGGCCCAAGGGCCACCCGTTTTTTTTTCTTCGCGGCGAACAAGGGCTGCACGGTGCCGCATCGCAGCAACCAACAGTGCGTGAAATTCGTATTCATGAAGTGGAGGGGCGCTTGCGCCATCCGTTCCCGTTGTAGGTAATCTAGTAGAGACAGCTGTCTGCGAGGAGTCTGATGAAGCGTTCCCAGTTTCTTTCCCTTACTGTAGGCGCGGCTATTGCTGGCCTTGGCGTCGCGAATGCAGCGGAACTACCCCGGCGCGCGGGCGAATTTGTCATTGAGTTTCCCGGCAACCCCAAGAAGCAGGAGTTGCTGTCGGAGAAGCTCAAAGGCAAAAAGTGCATGATGCTGGCCTTTATTTCCACCACCTGTCCGCACTGCCAAACCCTTGCCCAAAGCCTCTCACGTTTGCAGATGGAATACGGTGCCAAAGGCTTCCAGGCCATGATGGTGGCCTACGATCCCGACGCCCCCATGTATCTGCCGTCATTCCGCTCCCGCTTCGCCAATGGAATCCCGGTGGGCTTCTCCCTCCGTGACCCTGTTCACAATTTCCTCCAGATTTCCATGATCGGCCCCAGCTATGTTCCCAAGCTGGTGGTGATCGACGGCAAAGGCATGATCCGCGAGCAGTACAATGGCGGCGACGCTTACTTTGCTCCAGAGAAGGAACAAGCCAACCTCGTGAAGTCCATCACCGCTTACCTGAAGTAGTTGCCCGGCGCACCATCGGACTGGCTCCTCCAGACAAAATGGCCGGTATGCCGCCTCGCGCATGCCGGCCATTTTGCTGTTTATCTACCTTCTCAGGCCAGAATATGGCTGTCTCCCCGCTGAGGAATTACCACCTCTACCCCGTACTCGCCTTCGATGCGTACCTTCAGCGCCTCCATTTGCGTTGGCTCTCCGTGCACCAGAAATACCTTCTTGAGACCGCGTGCCATGGGCTTCATCCAGGCGAGCAGCTCGTTCTGGTCAGCATGCCCACTCATCTCGTTCAATTTCTCTACGCGAGCCCGGACGATGGCCGGTTCGCCGAAGATGTTCACTTCGCGAACACCATCCAGCAGCCTGCGGCCCAGGGTGTGTTCCGCCATAAAGCCAACGATCAGCAGAGTGTTCCTCGGGTCCCCTACGCCGTTGCGTAAATGGTGAAGGATTCGACCCGCCTCGCACATCCCGGACGCGGAGATCACGATATGCGGATAGCGCAGATCGTTGATTGCCTTTGATTCAGAAGCTTCCCTCACATAGCGCAGGCGCTGGAACCCGAACGGGTCCTCACCTTCCATTAGAAACGAGCGTGTCTCCGCGTCATACAGGTCGCTGTGTTTGCGGAAAACCTCGGTCGCATTCACCGCCAAAGGGCTATCCACGAAGACCTGCAACTCCGGAATCCGTCCCTCCTTTATCAGCTCGTGCAGCACCAGCACCAGTTGTTGTGTTCGCCCCACCGCGAACGCAGGCACCATCATCTTCCCCCCGGCCTGTGCCGTGCGGTTTACGATCTCCGCCAGCTTTTCCTTTACCCGATCAACCGGGTTGTGCAGTCTGCCTCCATAGGTGCTTTCCACCACCAGGTAGTCTGCTGGGGGCGGCGCTTCCGGGTCGCGAATGATGGGTAGGTTAGGGCGACCAATATCCCCTGAAAACACCAGGCTCGTCCGGTTGCCGCTCTCGGTATGGACGATGTGAACCGCATTGCTGCCCAGGATGTGCCCCGCCTCATAGGTCTCAAATCGCAGATGTGGCGTGATCTCCTCAGGTCGATGCATCTCCACGGGATGAAACAGGGGGAGGGTAGCCTCCGCGTCCTCCATCGTGTAGAGCGGCTCTACAGCATGGTTTTCGTCTTCATCCACCAAAGCGCGGCGGCGACGCTTGCGCTTGTTGATGAACTCGGCGTCCTTTTCCTGCAGGTAGGCCGAATCCCGAAGCATCCAGTCGCACAAATCCGCCGTTGCAGCGGAGCTATAGATGGGTCCCCGAAAACCCTGCTTCACCAGTTGCGGCAGATTGCCAGAATGGTCGATGTGGGCGTGCGACAGAATCACCGCGTCCACATCCTCTGGACGGAATGCGAAGTTTCGGTTTATACGCTCCGCGTCCGCGCGCCGTCCCTGGTACAAGCCGCAATCCAGAAGAATCCGCTTCCCGTCCACTTCCAACTCGTGCAGTGAACCGGTTACCGTACGGGCGGCCCCATGAAAAGTGATACGCATCCGTTTCACTGCATCACAAGGAAGGGCACTTCAGCAAGGGAGCGCCAAAATCCACTGTAATCTTCTACTAGCCCGGGATTCCGTTTCGCCGGATGCCATCGGCCAGCACGCGCACCCTGCGCTCAATGTCGTCGCGTACCTTGCGGTACGTGCGCTCCGTGCCCGTGAAGGGATCTTCCACTTCCCACTCGAGAATCTCAACTGCCTTACGCAACGACGGCGGGAAAGGGAAGCCGCTCATGTTCACAATCACGTCAAACGACCGCAGGTCAAAGGCGTCCAGCCCCTTTGACCAATGCCCGGCCATCGGTACGTCCTTTTCCGCCATAGTCGCAGTGGTCTCGGCCGGCACGGTACCCAATGGTGAAATGCCCGCGCTTTCTGCCTGCAGGATATCCGCGTGCCAGGCGCGGGCGAAGCCTTCCGCCATCTGGCTGCGGCAGGCATTTCCCAGACATACAAACAGCACCCGCGCGCGTTCCGATGACTGCGCGCGAAAAACAGGTTCTTCCCGGTTTCGAAATCGCATGAGTTGTGAGAGGCGGCGTTGCAGCGCCTCTACCAATGTGCCAGAAATTGCCATAAACCCAAAGCAATCCCCGCGGCAATGTCAGCTCGCCGCAATCTCCCGCAATCAGTGCGGTCACAACCATCCCCTCGCGTCCTTCGGCATCCCGGCTCTGCAGCTTTAGGCCACCAGCACCAGTCCGTATCGCCGCTGCCAGTGCTCCCGCAAGTAGGCATGGGCAGCCTCCAGCTCCGGCTTGCCCTCATTCCTGGCCACAAAGCCCATCGCCTCATTGCGCGCATGCTCCAGAATCTCGTGGTCGCGCAGCAAGTCGCCAAAACGGAAGGCGGGTAATCCCGATTGTTTTGTGCCGAACAACTCCCCCGGCCCCCTTAGTTGCAGATCAGTCTCGGCAATGCGGAAGCCGTCGTTGGTGGCCACCATCGATTGCACCCGTTGTTCTGCCTCCGGAGTCATCCGGCTGGTCACCAGCAGGCAGTAACTCTTCGCCTTTCCGCGTCCCACCCGGCCGCGAAGCTGGTGCAATTGCGAAAGCCCGAAGCCCTCCGCGTGTTCAATTACCATCACCGTCGCATTGGGCACGTCCACGCCCACTTCCACCACTGTGGTCGCCACCAGGATATGCGTGTCGCCCCGCTTGAACTCATCCATCGCCTGTTCCTTGTCCTGCGGCTTCATACGCCCATGCAGCAGCCCAACGCGCAGGTCAGGAAAAACATCCCATTGCAGGTGTTCCCGCATCTGCTCGGCCGCCTTCCGCGCCGCGCTCTCCTGCTCCTCGACGAGTGGATACACCACGTAGGCCTGATGGCCCGCGTCTACCTCGCGCCGAATCAGGCTCCACGCCATCTCGATGTGGCCTTCCGGGATGTGCCGCGTCTCGATGGGTTTGCGCCCCGCCGGAAGCTCATCAATCACGCTTACTTCCAGGTCCCCGTAGATGGTCAACGCCAGCGTGCGCGGGATGGGCGTCGCCGTCATCACCAGCACGTCCGGACTTACTCCCTTGCGCATCAACTGGAAGCGTTGCATCACCCCGAACCGGTGCTGCTCGTCAATGATCACCAGCCCTAGCTTCTGGAACGCGACATCTCCCTGCAACAGCGCATGAGTTCCCACCACAAGCCGCGCAAGCCCATGCTCCACTGCTCGCTTTTTGGTGGCTTTGTCCCTTGCTCCGTCGCTGCCCGTCAGCAGCAGTACCTCGTAGCCCAACGGCTGCAGCAGACGCCGGAAGTACACTTCGTGCTGCTGTGCCAAAATCTCCGTGGGTGCCAGCACCGCTGCCTGATAACCGTTCTCCATCGCGATGATGGCCGCCTCAGCCGCCACCAGCGTCTTTCCGCTCCCCACATCGCCTTGCAGCATCCGCAGCATCGGTGCCGCTTCGCTCATGTCCCCGGCAATCTGCTTCAGCACCCGCTTCTGTGCTCCCGTGGGCTTGAAGGGCAGCATCCGCTTGATCTGGTCCCGCACCCGATCGTTCAACTCGAAGGCGATTCCTACTTCACGACGTGCTTTCCTCCGCTTTAGCACCAGGCCGCATTCCAACCAGAAGAACTCCTCGAAGATCAGCCGGAACTGCGCGTCCGTGCGGAAGCGGTTCAGGTCCCGCACGGAACTGCCCGTCTCAGGGAAATGCGTCTCGCACAGCGCCTGCCAGAACGGCTTCAGCCGCAACGGCTCCCGCACAGTCACAGGCAACGCATCCGCGGCTGGCTCCACCTGCTGCAATAGCCGGTGGATCCACCCCCGCAGCATGCGGCTGCTGATCTTGCCCATTGCTCCGTACACCGGAACGATGCGGCCCGTGTGCAGCGCCGTCACCCCCGCGTCTTCCGCCTCCGCCTCCGCCGCGTCATCCAACAGTTCATAGTCCGGATGCAGCATGCTGAGTGACCGCGTGTAGCTCTCAAATTCCACTTTGCCGTACAGCGACACCAGCATCCCTGGCTGCAGCACCTCCGCGATCCAGCCGCCATGGAACCACTTGCCCACCAGTGACCCGCCCGTCGCATCGTGGAACACAACCTCAGTCAGCCGCGATCCGTGCCGCCGCAGGCTCTTGCTGTGGATCGACGTTACCCGTGCCATCACCGTCGCCATCTCGCCTGGCGCCAGATCCCGGATCCGCTTCTGGCTCGACCGGTCCTCGTACCGGATGGGCATATAAAACAGCAGGTCTGTTACCGTTTCCAAACCCCTCCCCGCCATTGCCTTGGCCCGGGCCGCGCCTATACCCTTCAGAAACTGTAGGGGGGTTGACCATTGCACAGCGGGTGGCATAGCGTCGGCGCGTATCCTATCTTGCGCCCAGCCTCCCCAGTAGCTGCACCACCGCATCCGCGGCAAGCCGCGCCGCGTGCTTTGATGCGCTCTCCAACCCGCCCAGTTCCGCCTCCACAGCCGCTGCATTCACCTCCACGGCTTGCCCTAAGGTCCGCCCTTCCAGCAGCGTTGCCACCGCGGAACCCGCCGCGATTGCCGCCGTGCAGCCCCTCACCTGAAACCCCACTGCGCGAATCACTCCCCCTTCCACCTCCGCACTCAGCTGAAGTTGGTCTCCGCAGACCGGGTTTTCCAGGAACACACTGCACGCAGGGGCAGGCAGCACCCCCACGTGGCGCGGATAACGGAAATGCCGCAGCAGTTGTTCACTGTACATCGCTGTTCCCGCGTCCCACGTGGTGAGCGGCCAATTGTCCATGCTCACGTTGCCCCCATCTCGTTGTCCCCACCTTGCTGCCCTCCATTGCTAGCATAGTAGAACCCTATTCAAGCGTTGTTTTAAACACATGGCTGCTCCGCGTCCACCCTTGCTTGTCGTTGCCGCTGTTATCAAGCGGGATGGTCGCTTCCTCATCGCCCAGCGCCGCACTACGGGAAGCTTTCCCCTCAAGTGGGAGTTTCCCGGCGGCAAACTGGAGATTGGTGAGAGCCCCAAGGAAGCGCTCCGTCGCGAACTGCGGGAAGAACTGGGCGTGGAAGCCGAAATCGGCATCGAGATTGGCCGCTATGAGTGCGCGTATCCCAATTTCCGTAAAGTGACGATCCTCTTCTTCCACGTTCCGTCGTTTGAGGGTGAACCGGCGAATTTCGCCTTTGAGCAGTTCGTGTGGGAGGACCGTAGTCGCCTGAAGGAATACGATTTCCTGGATGGCGACCTCGACTTCGTTCGTCGCTTGGTTAGCGGCCAGGTTCTGCCCGACTAGCCCTCCGTCCAGCTTCCTCTCAACCCAAGGCTGTCCGCCTCGGCGCGCATCGCCAGAATGCAGTTGCCGATGTGCGTCTCCAGGTCTACCCCGAAGTCTGCCGCTCCGTTCCGGATGTCGTCCCGGTTCACCGTCCGCGCGAACGCCTTGTCCTTCATCTTCTTCATCACGCTGGCCGTTTCCACCTCAAAGATGCTCTTCGTGGGACGCACATAGGCCATCGCGGTCAAGAAGCCCGATAGTTCATCGCAGGCGTACAACGCCTTTTCCATCACGGTTTCGCGCGCCACACCGCTGTAGTCCGCATGCGACAGAATCGCCCGGCGGATCTCGTCGCTTACCCCGCGCTCCTTCAGGATCGGCTCGCCCATGTGCGGGTGCCGTTCCAGATCCGGGTGAATTTCCCAGTCAAAATCATGCAGAAGTGCCGTCACGCGCCACTTTGTCTCCTCCTCGCCAAGCGCTTTGGCGTAGTGGGCCATGCAGGCTTCCACAGAGAGGGCATGCTTGCGCAGACTGTCGCTCTGGACGAACTCACACAGAATTTGCCATGCGGTTTCTCTTGTAATTGCTGGGTGGTTCATGGTTCGATACGTGCTCCCGCGCCGGTCATCCGCGTCTTTCCAAGATGGCTTCGTTACGGGACTCCGCCCGGCAGGCCAACTTTCTTCAAGACCTGATCTTTGCACCTCCACTTGACTCTCGTCCAGCGCATTGATCGAATGCTATCCTAGCGGCCATCCTTCCGCATCCGATTACGGTCGGCATGGTCCTTACTTCACATCCAGGAGGGACGTTGTGACCCTAAGCCGAAGGCTGTTCTCGTCGTTAGGTATCGGCATGCCATTCCTGTCGCTATCGGGCCAAGGACGCGCGCAAACTGCCAGCCCCCAAGCCCGTATCAAGCTGGATACTGACCGAGTCATCGGCGAAGTGCACCCCCACGTCTTCGGCAACTTCGCTGAGCACCTGGGGCGCTGCATTTATGGCGGACTTTACGAGGAGGGCAGTTCCCTGGCCGACAGTGACGGCTTCCGCAAAGACGTCATGGAAGCCATCAAGGGCTTGGGCGTCACCCTCTTGCGCTGGCCCGGTGGTAACTTCGTTTCCGGCTACAACTGGAAGGATGGCATCGGCCCCAAGGACCAGCGGCCCTCCCGGCCTGACCAAGCCTGGGGCGACCTCGAAAGCAATCGCTTCGGCACTGATGAGTTTCTCCTGTACTGCGAGAAGCTCCAGGTTGAACCCTACGTCTGCATCAATGCCGGTCTAGGCAGCGTGGACGACGCCCGCGAGTGGGTAGAGTATTGCAACGAACCCCGCCGCACCTCCTGGGCCGATGCCCGGCGCCGCAATGGCCGCGACAAGCCCTGGGGCGTGAAGATCTGGGGACTCGGCAACGAAATCGACGGCCCTTGGCAGCTTGGCGCCAAGAACGTAGAGGATTACGTGAAGTTCGCCCGCGAGGCCGGCAAGGCCATGCGCCGCGCCGATGGCTCCATTTCCCTTATCGCCAGCGGATCCTCTAACTTTGGCGGCAACGCCGACTGGGTGGGCTGGAACCGCGATGTCCTGGAGGGCCTCAAGGGCGACATCGACTACATTTCGCTCCACACCTACATCGGCAACCAGCAAAACAACTTTGAGCGTTTCCTGGCCGTCTCGCGTGACATCGACTACCGCATTGAAGTGGTAGAAGGCATGATCCACGCGGCCAAAACTGGTCGCCGAGGCCAGCGCCCCATTTACATAGCTTTCGACGAGTGGAACGTCTGGTATCGAGCCCGCAGCGGCAATTCTGAGTTCGACACTGGCCGTACCCGCCTGGAGGAGCGCTACAACTTCGAGGACGCCCTCGCCATGGGCATGTTCTTGAACTCCTTCATCCGCCATGCCAACATCGTCAAGATGGCCAACCTGGCGCAAATCGTAAACGTCATCGCGCCCATCTTCACTAACCCCCAGGGACTCTACCTGCAAACCATCTACTTCCCCCTGGCCGAATACGCCAAGCAGAAAAACAACATCGCTCTCAACGCCCTGGTGCAGTCGCCCACTTACTCCATTGATAACCGCGAGCCCATCCCGTACCTCGACGTCTCCGCCACTCACAACAAAGCGCAGAACGCCATTTACCTGAATGTCCTGAACAAGAGCGAGTCCAAGGACATCGCCACCCGCATTGACGAAGTGGACGGCAGGCTAAGCGGAGATGCTGAGCTCTGGTTCCTCAACCACGATGACTTCAAGACAGAGCACACCTTCGGCGACGACAAGAAGGTCCGCCCCACCGTAAACACGGTGAAGCTGCGCATGGATGGCCGGGGCTTCCAGCACACTTTCCCCGCGCACTCGCTAAGCATCGTGAAGCTACCTCTAAAGGCCTAGGAGAGGCGTCCGCTCCGCCCTACACGTCGACCCGAGATGCCCGCGCGCTGTCGCTGACCGGGCGCCTGTAAATGAGGAAGCGCCAATGGATGCAGGTGCAGAGGCGGTGAGGTGTACGCTACATCTACAGCCAGGGGAGGGAAGAGTGCGGCGTTGGCCGAACCGCTGCCCGGTAGCAGCGTGCGGCAACCCCTCAAGTCGCTGGTGCACCTTTGGAGGGAGCTAGGCAAGCATAAGGCCTGGCCGGGTGAAATGAAATGCCCATGGCCGGTCGCAACCGGCCATGGGCATTTCTGTTTGGGTGAGGGTTAGTCGTTGGTAATGTCGTGTGTGCGGCTTTCCGCACGGGCGGGGATCCACACTCCATACCAGGCCTTGTGGGCCGGGCTGCCTGCGTACTTGTTGAAGGCGTCCATGCTCTCAAACTCCATGACAATGGCGTTGTTGGCATACTCAGGCTTGGGCCCCTGCACCTTGATGCCCTTGGTCCACAGTCGGGTGATGCCAGGGGTTTCCCTAGCCATCTTTTCCGTGGCCGCCATCACTTCCGCCTTCTTGGCTGGGGTTGTGCCCTCAGCCCACGCGAAGGTAATCACGTGTACCACGCTCTTGGGCTTCTGCAGGTTGGCGGCGCCGATCATTGTGCCCACGCCAAACACAGCGCCCAGAACGGCCATGGCCGCCAGGGCCTTGCCGGCTTTGCCGAAATTCTTCCAAGCATTCATTGGGGTAGTCTCCTAAAACTGGATTCGATACCAGGTGTTGGTTGGGCCTTTAGGCCGAGGCCGCTCCAGGAACTGCTATGCACCATGGAGTTCGGCGGGTTGGCCCTGTCGTATTTGATGTCCACAGGGCCGCTGAGCATCCGCAATTCTTCGAGATTGAGGTCTGGGAAGTACACCAAGTCCTGCGCGGCTGAATAGGAAACGCCGCCCACCTCATAACTGTAAAACACCAGGTTCCCGCGCACCTCGTCCAAGTCTCCCAGAGCGAGGCGTCCAGATTCGTGGAGCACCTGCAATCGGCGATGCTCGCGGGTGGCGGCATCCGGTCCGCGACGAAACAGCAGAACCGCGCTGGTCCCCGCCAGAGCGATGCCCGCCGCACCAATCAACACAAGCGATGTTGTATCCACAGTGTTGCGCAATCCTGGGTTCCGGGATACCGGTATCTAGCCTGCCTTTTGAGCGGCAAACACCTTTTCGTAATCCTTCAGGAAACGCTCCAGCCCGCTATCGGTGAGCGGGTGGTTGAACAGAGAGTCAACTACCTTAAAGGGCATGGTGCCAATATGCGAACCCACAAGCGCGGCTTCCTTCACGTGCAGAGGCGAGCGCAGGCTGGCCGCCAGCACTTGGGTGGGGTAGTCGTAGTTGTCGTAGATGGTAACGATTTCCTCAATCAGGTCCATGCCCGTCATGCCCAAGTCGTCCAACCGCCCCACAAAAGGACTAATGATGTACGCGCCAGCCTTGGCCGCCAGCATTGCCTGGTTGGCCGTGAAGCAGAGCGTCACGTTCACGCGGATGTCTTCCTTGCTTAGCACGCTGGTGGCCTGAATACCGTCGCGCGTCAAGGGTAGCTTGACAACTACGTTGGGGTGAATGGCTGCCAGCTTGCGGCCTTCCTCAATCATTTGCCTGGCTTCTGTTGCCACTACTTCGGCGCTGATATCGCCATCAACGATTTCGCAGATCTTCGCAATCTGTTCTTCAATCGGATTGCCTTCCTTAGCGATCAGCGAGGGGTTCGTCGTCACTCCGTCCACAATGCCCCAGGCGGCTGCGGCTCGCAGTTCTTCAAGATTGGCGGTATCAACGAAAATCTTCACGGTAGAATTCCTAAACTCCTAGAGTGAGGTGAGCCATTCCGCCTGCGGGGAAGCACCCCATGGACGGGCGTTGCCCGGATTCGGCGCTGCTCAATCCGTAAGGGGCGGCTTGCCGCACCGCGGAAGATGCGCATCTTCCTGCAAAACCAAGGCGTTTGGCTGTCGCTTCTGCTTCCCTGCAGTATATCATTTGAGTAGCTACGGCTATTCCAGGCCGTTGCCGGATTCATGCAATTGTTCCCCTCATACACCTCCACTCTGGCCCGTCTGCGAGATGCCGCATGAGCACAAACCCATTGGCGGTTTCCCTGTGCGGCATTCCGCTGAAAAATCCTGTGATTGCCGCATCCGGGACCTTTGGATACGGTATAGAGTTCGCTTCGCTGGTGGACTTGAATGTACTGGGTGGGATTGTCGTGAAGGGTCTTTCGCGGGAGGCGATCGCCGGCAATCCGGAGCCGCGCCTTTGGGAAACCGAGGGCGGCATGATGAACTCAGTTGGCCTGCAGAATGTGGGTGTCCGCGAATTTGTGGCGGAGAAATTACCTAAGCTACGCGATGTCGAGACGCCCATCTTCGCCAATGTCTTCGGCTATCAGTTGGATGACTATGTGGAAGTGGTGCGAGTGCTGGAGGATGCAGAGGGCCTGGCGGGATATGAACTCAATGTCAGTTGTCCCAACACAAAGAAGGGCGGTATCGCCTTCGGCGCCGACCCCTGCATGCTGGGGGAGGTGGTGGCCGCGGTGCGTGCCGTGGCCAGGCGCCCGGTGATTGTGAAGCTGTCGCCCAACGTGGCCAGCATCGCGCCGATGGCGAAGGCTGCTGAGGAGCACGGAGCCAGCGCGGTGTCGCTTATCAACACCGTCATTGGCCTGGCCATCGACGCGCGAACGCGAAAGCCCCGCATCGGCGCCGGATTCGGAGGGGTCTCAGGCCCCGCAATCAAGCCCATCGCGCTGCGAATGGTTCACGAAACTTGGAAGGCGGTCAAGATTCCGGTGGTAGGGCTGGGCGGAATCTCTACAGGCGAGGACGCGGCCGAGTTCCTGATTGCCGGGGCCACGGCAGTAGAAGTGGGAACAGCCACTTTCTGGGACCCTACCGCCCCGGTGCGAATCGCCAGGGAGCTAGGCAAATTCTGCCGCCAGCAAGGCATCGGGCAAGTAAACGCTCTAACGGGCACACTGCAAATGCCGTAGGCGTGAATCGCCGTGTTTTCCTCACTACCTGCGTTCCAGCGCGAACGCCGAAGACCATCTACTTCCCGCAGCTTGGAAGCTTCCCGCAAGTTGGCTGTTTGCAGCCGCGAAGCACGATTCAATGGAATGCTGGGCCACCGGGGGACGGAGGCCAGCTCAGTAGTCCACGATCAGCCCGGCAGACGCCGCCTGCGCAAGGATCGACTGGCGCAGGGTATCGGAGTCTGGACCGCTGGCGTTCAAGCGGATGCGGGTGCCTGCGGGTATCTGCTTGATGCGGGTTAGCAACTCATCGGGTGACGCGCAGCTGTATTGTGCCACTTGGCCGTGGAAGCGGCCTTGCGACTTGAGCGCATTGATCATCAGGGGCCGCCGCCACATGCCCAGAAAGTTTACAGTTGCCTGCTGGCATTGTGCGCCCGTACAGAGATCTCGTACTGTCTGGATGCCCTCTGAAGCAAGCGTCCAATGGCGTGCGGTCATCAAGGCGTGCGCAAGCATGCGCTCAAACTGCTGGCCTTCGAAGTTGACCTTCAGTTCTTCCTCTCGGCCCTTCCAGTATTGACGGAAATGGCGCAAGGCCTCCCACAATGCTTCCTGCGCCGCGGGGCTGCCGTGCATTTGGAGGGACTGGGCCGCCGCTTGCTTCAACGGGACCTGGCTGTGAAAGAGGTGGGCGGTCAGGAACTTCTCCAATACGGCTCCCGTACCATAGCCCGCAGTCCGCGAAAGATACTCCATCTTGCAGCGCTTCGGCGTTCCTCGCATGTCCCAGTTACTCCCCAGGATGGAGGCAGCGAAATCCGGATCGGCGCGGACGAAGTATCCCACCAGAGCCTCCTGGCAGGCCGGACTTCGCTGATCGAAGATCTCGCGAATGCGTGGGGCCGCTTCAGGTGATGCGAAGCGAGCAACCGCGGCCTGCCAAATTGTCTTGTCACTTCCGACAGCGCCGTGGTTGGCCAGCATTTCAACTAGTTGGCTGTCGGTGAAGGGTTTGGGCTCAGTAGGCAGAAGCGTGAGCATCTCCGGCGACAGCCACGTTTCCTGTTTTCGCAGTTCCGCCGCAATCAGACTAGCCGCCCGCTGAGAGTCGAGTGCGGCTAGGGAATACAGCAGGTGCCGCACGGCACCTGCGCCATCCTTTGGACCAAGTTGGCGCAGCTCCGCTTCCAGAACCGGTGCCCATTCCGGCGATTCGAACTGATTTGCGACTCGTTCGAGCACGTGCGCGCGTAGTGCCGGATCCAGAGCACCCACCCGTTTGGGTAGGTCCTGGCGGAACTGAGAGGCCCAGGAGGGCTCAGCGCCAGATGCTGTAGGGGGGCCGAAGAAGAACCGGCTGGATCTTGCGAAGGCGACACCTGCCTGGACGCGGCCGGAACCTGCTACCTGGGCAAGCTGGGCTTGCTGCTGCGCGGAGGGAACGAACCCCAGCAGCGCAGTGAGCGCATCAGCGAGCACTTGCCCTTCGCGCCTGGGCAGGCTGGCTAGCAGGCGCGAGCCGTTGCTTTCGACCTGCTGGAGATACCACTGTTGATGCCGCTCGGAGTGAGCGCGAAGGAGGGTTAAGACTTCGGGACTGAGCGGTGTTCCAGGGTTCTCCACCGTGGGCGATGGTGGCAACTCAGCCCTGCCGCAAACAACCGTGGTTGTGTGCAGATACCATGAGTCCACACGGCGCTGGGCATCGTCGAGCCCTTGACGCATCCAGGCGCAAGCTTGCTCAGGACGGCGCGTGGAGGACAGGTTTCCCAGGTTGAGGAAGTTCGAGCGCAGTTGCAGAGAAGCGATTGCTTCCCAGGCTGCGGGATGGTCAAGCAGGGTTAGCTGGTGGATACGGTCGAGCCATGCCCGGTGCGCCTCGGGACCTTCCGCGATGGGGGCTTCCGCCGAGGGACTGGTCTGGGACAGGGTTTGCCGGATCCAATCCTCCGAGGCGGGGAGGATGGTAAGCGGCACCCAATTGGAAACCGCCAGTTCCGGCGCCCGGGGGGCTGGCGTTGGTGCTGGGGCGGCAGCGCCCTGGTAGACCTGGTGGCGAGTGGCTACCGCTGCGATGCGGTAGTTGCCCGGGGCGAGAGGAGGGAGCTTTTCGGTGATGCGTATCGGCTGCGGTCCCTCTTGCCCTGAAACGTCACCTCCCCAGAAATGTCCTTGCTCGATGTGGCCAGGGGTCTGGCGAATGCAGGGCTGCTGCAGAGTGCCGCAACGCCTGACGCCTGCACTCAGTGGGGGATCAACCAGATAGCCGGAATGTGACCACATTGGCTCACCGCCATCCGCGCTGGCGGATCCTGGCTGCCGGTCCAACTCAATGACGCCGCGGATGATCTGCATCTCACGGAAGGGACCGGTATCGGTGATGTCGAGGTGCAGGCGGACGCCGGGCGGGTTCACGATGGGGGCTGGCATCCGCTGGGCGGCGGCCTGGAAGGCAATGCCCGCGGCGACCCCTGCCCACGACAGAACCAGCACCCGCATGAGACCTTGCATACCGGACCTCCGGCCAATTAGACTCCTGCCGCCCCTCGCTGGTTCCGGAGAGGCTCCAGATTCATGGGCTGTTTAGCAACCTAGGGCTTGCTGAGGAAACCGTGGAAGCGCAGCCATGCCTCCAGGCGCGTGGGCCAGGTGGAAAGGATGGGGTGAAAGGGCGCGAGTCCCACGCCGTGGCGGCCGTCCTCGTAGACGTGCAACTCGGCGGGGACCCGATGCTTGCGCAGGGCCAGGTAGTACAGGACGCTGTTCTCCACGGGGACGCCAGGGTCGTTACCGGTGTGGAAAAGGAAGGTGGGCGGGGTTTGCGGGGTCACCTGCTTCTCATTGGAGAGGTTCTGCACCAGCGCTGGATCCGGGTTCTCACCCAACAGATTGCGTTTGCTGCCGGAGTGGGCCACGGTGTCGTCGAAGCTGATGACGGGGTATGCCAGGATGGCGAAGTCAGGGCGGCAGCCTTCGCGCTCAATGGGGTCAGCGGCCGAAGGATTGCCCTGGTCAAAATGGGTGCTGGCGGTAGCGGCCAAGTGGCCTCCCGCCGAGAAACCCCAGATGCCGATGCGGTTTTTGGCGTAGCCATGCTTGGCAGCCAGACTGCGTGCAGTGCGGATGGCGCGCTGGGCGTCCTGAATCATGGCGGGGTGCCGGTAGCGTGGCGCCAATCGGTAGCGGAGTACATAGGCTGTGATGCCACGGGCGTTCAGCCACGCGGCGATGTCGGCACCCTCATGGTTCACGGCCAGATTCACATAGCCGCCGCCGGGAAACACCACCACCGCGGTCTGGGTGCTGCTGCCTTCCGGGGCGGGATAGACGGTGAGGTTAGGGATGTCCTTCTCTTCGCTGCCCACCGCCCCCGGCGCGCCGCCGGGGTAAAGCGGGAACACCTCCGGCGCGGCTAGCAACGGGAGCGCCAACAAAAGGGGAAGGAGAGCGCGAAAATGCAGCATGGGTGGGCTCCTAACGAAACGAAGTGCCGGCGAGTGCTTAGGCGGGCGCACTAGGGCAGGGAAATCCCGGCCAAGGGAATCGCCTGCTCCTTCAACATGATGGGAATGCTGTCCAGCACCTTGTACACGCTGGCCTTGTCCTCAGTGATGAGGGCCTCTTCCAGCGCTGCCTCCACCTTGCTGCCATCGGCATGTTTGGCCTCGCCGGAGGTGATGGCCGCATTCAGCGCCGCCAGTTCCTCCGCCGTCGCCATCCTCACCGGGACCTTGGTAACCGGACAGCACAGAATATCCACCAGCTCTTTGCTTACAGGCATGCTTCAACAGTATCAAAATTGGGCACTTAGGTCATCCGCTACGAAACGAACCCAGACTGCAATGGAATCCCTATTGACATGCCGGAGATCGAAACAGATAATCTCTAATAGGGATTGGATGATTCGAGGCCACCAGGCTGGAGTCCAACCGAGGTGACATCGTATGCGTAGTTCAGTGAAGGGCGATTACGCCTTGCGGGCGCTGTTCGACTTGGCAGAGCAGGCACCGGGCCAGCCCATTCGGATCGCCGACATCGCGCATCGCCAGAAGATCCCGCAGAAGTTCCTGGAACTGATTCTATCCACCCTCAAGCAGGGTGGCTTTGTGGAAAGCCGTCGCGGGGCGGATGGCGGTTACATGCTGGCGCGTGCGGCGGATACGATCTCAGTAGGGGAAGTGCTGCGGTTTCTGGAAGGTGCGCGGGCTGGGCGCAAAGGGGTCCAGCCCGGCGGGTTGGATCCGTTTGACGAGGTCTGGCGGCAGGTGGACGATGCGGTGGATGAGATCTTGAACAACACCACCTTTGCAGGGCTGGTGCGGGATTGGCGGGAGCGGCGCGGAGCGTACGTGCCGGACTGGCAGATTTAGCAACTGCCGTATCGCGGCATGGCTTAATGATTGCCACCCGCGGTAAACCGGCAGGAACAAGAACGACATGGAGCCCGGTGGTGCCGGGTAGCACCCAAGAGGAGGGAAGCGAAGTGATTTATCAGGATAATTCGCTGGCCATTGGCCGCACGCCACTGGTGAAGCTGAATCGGGTAACCGACGGCGCCAAGGCGACGGTGTTGGCCAAGATTGAAGGGCGCAATCCCGCCTATTCCGTGAAGTGCCGGATTGGCGCGTCGATGGTATGGGATGCGGAGCGCAGGGGGCTGCTGACCGAGGGGAAGGAACTGGTTGAACCTACCAGCGGCAACACGGGCATTGCGCTGGCGTTTGTGGCTGCGGCGCGTGGATACAAGCTCACCCTTACCATGCCGGAGACGATGTCGATTGAGCGGCGCAAAGTACTGAAGGCATTCGGCTCTAACCTGGTGCTGACAGAAGGTCCTGCGGGCATGAAGGGTGCGGTGGCAAGGGCGGAGCAGATCCAGGCATCTGACCCTGACCGCTACGTGCTTCTGCAACAGTTCAAGAATCCGGCCAATCCGGATATCCACCTGAAGACCACCGGTCCGGAAATCTGGGAAGATACCGATGGCAACGTGGACGTGTTTGTGAGCGGCATTGGCACTGGCGGTACAATCACGGGCGTATCGCGGTACTTCAAGCAGAGCCGGGGCAAGAACATCCTGAGCGTGGGTGTTGAGCCGGTGCACAGCCCGGTGATCACCCAGAAACTCAGCGGCGAAGAACTGAAGCCAGGCCCGCACAAGATTCAAGGCATCGGTGCTGGATTCATTCCCGATACCCTAGACCTTTCGATGGTGGATCGCGTGGAACAGGTAACCAACGACGAAAGCGTTGAGGTGGCACGCCGGCTGGCGCGGGAAGAGGGGATTCTTTGTGGGATCTCTTGCGGCGCCGCCGCCGCGGCGGCATTGCGGCTGGCCAAACAGCCAGAGTTCGAAGGCAAGACGATTGTGGTGGTGCTGCCCGATTCCGGTGAGCGCTACCTGAGCACTGTACTGTTTGAGGGCATGTTTACGGATTAGCAAACGGCGTAGCGTTCAAGCTGACTGTGGGGGCGCGTGCGCACGCGCCTCCCAGAAGCCGTGATATTCTGAAAGCTGTGAGTGAACGGCCCATGGCCCTATGGAAGCGCCTCTTCATGTGGGATTATCCACGGGGGAGTGTAGCTTATGACGTGATGGTAGGCGTTATCCTCGCCTTTATTTTCTTGACCCCCTCCGCGGTCTTCCGCGACAACCCCCTCTTGAGCAAGGCACAGGGCGACATTGTGATGCTGTCGGCACTGGCAGCCGAAACTCGATTCTGGTTAGATGAGTCCCTCATATTAACGATCCCCGCGGATCGCCAGTTAGAACGCCTGAGCGTATTGCTGTCTGAGCGGACAGGACAATCGCGGCAGGCGGTTTCTCTGGAGACATTGAAGAACGAGGACGGTACCCTGCGGGGTTATCTCGTGTTAACGCGTCCTTAGCGGGTGTTCGAGGCAGGACGAGGAGGGCTGAGTATGCGGAAATTTCATTGCGTGGCTGTGTGTATCTGGCTAGCGGCAAGTTCCCTTGCGGTAACCGTGCCGGCTACGGCTGCTTCCACCGCACAACAGGTCCTGGCCCGAATGGATAAGGCAGCCATCGGCTTTCGCGGCGTCCGCGCTTCCATTACCAGGGTGAAATATACCGCAATCCTCGACGACCGCAGCGAAGAACTTGGGTCAATGGTGATTCGTCGGGCGGGCAATAGCCTGGAATCAAGGATTGAGATCGAGAAGCCGAATCCCCGCATGGTGGCGTTCAGCGGAAACAAAGTGGAGATTTACTACCCCAAAATCAACACGGTGCAGGAGTTTGATATCGGCAAGAACCGGGGTCTGGTTGACCAGTTTCTATTGCTTGGGTTCGGCGGTTCAGGGAAGGATCTGTCAAGTGCTTACCGCGTAACGGTGAAAGGTGAAGAAACGGTGAATGGCGTTGCGGCTACGCATCTGCTGTTGACCCCGAAATCAACCAAAGTAAAGCAGTTGCTGAAGCAGGTGGAGATTTGGGTACCGGACGGACAAGCACATCCCATCCGCCAGAAGTTTACTGAGCCCTCGGATGATTATATGGAAGTCTCCTACCGCGACGTGAAGTTGAACCCTGCCTTGACCAATCAAGATGTGCGGCTGCAACTTCCAGCAGACGTGAAGCGGGAATTCCCTCAGCGATAGCGCCCCTAGTATGACCAGTTCTCAGGCAACGCAGACCCAGGGCAGTCAAGGTCGTCTTCAGTTCCTTGATTGGACGCGTGGGATTGCCGCCCTCATCATGCTGCAGGGCCATGCCTTCCATTCTTTTTTGGCCGAGGAGCACCGGCAGGGCGACATCTATGTGCTCTCTCAGTTCCTGGGCGGCATGCCGGCTCCCATTTTTCTGTTCCTTACCGGCGTTACCATGGCCTTTCTGTTGGATGGCAGGGAGCGGCGCGGCGTGGATGCCATGGGACGATTTGCCGCGGCCCTGCGTCGGGCAGGATACCTGCTGCTGCTGGCCTTTGCGGTGAGGTTGCAGGCCTACATGTTTGCGATTCCCTGGAGCCACGTGGAGGACCTGCTGCGGGTGGATATCCTCAACTGCATGGGGGTATCCCTGGCTTTGCTTTCGGTTTCCGCGTTCTTTTCCACTCAGGAACGGGTGAAGTTGGGGCTGGTTTGCGGCTTGGCGCTTGCGATGTTGGCACCCGTAGTGAGCGGAATCTCCTGGGAAAGTAATTCCGTCCTGATGCGTGCCTATCTGGCACCCAGCGCCGAAGTATTCGGGTTGTTCCCGTGGGCGGCATTCACCGCCTTTGGGATCGCTTTCGGCAGCATGATCCGCCTCACCCCGAAGGCTAGCCTGAACCGATTCCTGCAGTGGACTGCGCTCGTAGCATTCGGGATTATCCTTGCCGCAGGTTACTTTTCTTTCATTCCGTACTCGTTGTACCGCAACGCGAACTTCTGGGTGGATAGCCCCGGTTTAGTGTTCATCAAGCTGGGTGTGATTCTGTTGCTGGTTACATTTGGCTACCTTTGGCTTACCTACCTTCCCAGCCGGCGGCCGAGCTTCGTCACCCTCTTGGGGACCTCATCGCTGATGGTGTATTGGTTGCATCTGGAGATCGTGTACGGGCGCTGGTTCTGGTATTGGAAACTCAAGCTAAGTGTCGCAGAAACAACGGTCTTCAGCCTACTGCTGGTGATGGGTATGTGCGTGATTGTGTGGGCTTGGCAACGGCGGAATGCGTTGCAGCCTGTCTATTCCCGAGTGTGGAGCCAGTTTCGCCAACCGGGACGCCTCACAGAGCCAGAAGGTTAATGTAGCTTAGTGATTTCCGAGAACAAGTTCTTCACCGGAAAGTAACCCATCACCCGCACTGTTCGCCCATCCAATGTGAAGACCCGTACTGTAATTTGTTTGCATCCATGCAGACTACTTGCCGAGCGGGATGTGGTTCTGCAGGGGTGTACCGATGCGTGTGCTTATCGTCGATAGTGAAACCGCAATTGCAGAGTTTCTGGCCCACTCGCTTGCGGGTGTGGGATACCAGGTGGTAAGCGTCGCTGAGGGAGGCGAGGCCCTCTCACGATTGGCTGCTGAGCAGTTTGATCTGCTGCTGGTTGACGCGCAACTGCCGGACGTGTCGGGCTATGCCCTGGTGACGAAGTTGCGCCAGCGCAAAGGAGAGCTTCCCATCGTGATGTTGGGAAGCGGGGCGCTGGTGGACGATCGCGTTCGGGGATTGGAAGCGGGCGCGGATGATTTCCTCGCCAAACCGTTCGCGTTGGTGGAGTTGCAAGCGCGTGTGAAGGCCATCCTCCGCAGATCACGGCCTGCCCAGGAGCGCTTGAAGGTGGGTGATCTTGTTCTGGATTGCGCACGCCGCAAAGCGAGCCGGGGAGGCCGCCAGGTGGATTTGGCACCACGCGAGTTTGACATCCTCGAATACCTGATGCGGCACTGTGGGCAGAACCTCTCCCGTACGATGATTGTGCAGCATGTTTGGGAGAAGGACTACGACGGCCTTACCAATATTGTGGATGTGTACATCCGGCACTTGCGGACCAAGCTGGACGAAGGTTACGACGTGAAACTGATCCAGACCGTGCGGGGCGTAGGTTATAGCATCCGCTGTGTGGACTCAGTGCAGACGGCGCAGGCGGTCTAGGGCATCAGCGGGGCACCCGTGCCGGATTGTCCAGAAGCAGGGAACGAGCTGGAATCGACCCGCCATCCCTCAGTTAGGGTATGCTGCCATTAGGCGACACGCGCAACGGCGGTGTGACGCCAGCCGAATCCTTCTACCCACCATGCAGTTTTCCCAGAAATCTACAGACGGAATCACCATTATTGCGCTCGACGGCAAGCTGGTGGTAGGCGAAGCGACCGCCAAACTGAAAGAACAGATCAAGGCCTTGTCTGAGGCGGCGGTGCGGCAGGTGGTGCTGGACCTAAAGGAAGTCGACTATATCGACAGCTCAGGATTGGGCACCCTCGTGTACTGTTTCTCCACATTTCGCAAGCAAGGCGGAACGCTGAAGCTGCTGAACCTTTCGCGGCGCAACATCGAATTGATGCTGTTGACGAAGCTTGAAACCGTGTTTGAGGTCTACGACGACGAGCGCAGCGCGGTCGACAGCTTCTTTCCTGACCGGGAATCCAAGCGTTTCGACATTTTGGAGTTCCTTCGCCAGCAGAAGCAGGTAGACTGAGGCCGATGAGCTATCAGTTGCCAGAGGGACGACGCCTGGTGGTAGTGGGTGGGGTGGCAGCGGGATTGAGCGCCGCTTCCCGCGCACGCAAGTTGGACGCTGATATGCAGATTACCGTCCTGGAGCGGGGCCCGGTGGTTTCCTATGGTGCGTGTGGGCTTCCCTATTGGATTGAAGGCCAGGTGAGTGATCGCGAGGAGTTGTTGGTTCATTCCCCGGAGTTTTTCGCGCGGGAGCGAAGCATCCAGGTGGAAATCAATACCGCCGTGACGGAGATCGCCCATGGCCGCCGGCGGGTGCTGCTATCCGATGGGCGTGAGCTGCCCTACGACCGGCTGGTTCTGGCAATGGGCACCGTGGCGCGGGTTCCCGAGATCGACGGGGTGGATGCGCCTCATGTCTTCGCCGCCCATACCTGGCAGGATTTTGGCCGATTGCACTCCTTTCTTGCAGATCGCAAGCCGGCGACGGCGGTGGTGGTGGGAGCAGGATTTGTAGGGCTGGAGATGGCCGAGGCCCTTCGGATGCGTGGTTTGCGGGTGACCGTGGTGGAGGCGGGCGCGCATCCGCTTCGCTGGCATGAACAGTGGCTGTCGCAGAGGATTCGGGAGCGTCTGGGGCAATTTCAGATCGCATTGCACACCAGCCACCGCGACAGGCAGATTCGCGAAGGATTTCTGGATGACTTCCCCGCCGACCTGGTGATTGTAGCGGCGGGCATTCGTCCGGCCACTGAACTGGCGCAACAGGCGGGCATCGCATTGGCGCGGAATGGGGCTGTGGTTGTTGATGAGCATCTGGAAACCAGTCTCCCCGGGGTATTCGCCGCGGGGGATTGTGCCAGTACCTACCATCGGGTGAAGCAGACTCTGGATTGGATTCCGTTGGGAACCACGGCGAACAAGATGGGGCTGGTGGCCGGAGCAAACGCAACTGGTGCACGGGAACGATTTCCAGGCGTGGTGGGCACCTCCATCGTGAAGGTGTGCGGGATGGCCGTGGCCACCACCGGACTGTCTCCGGGCGCGGCGCGGCAAGTAGGTTTCGATGCAGTAGCGGCGCGCATTTCGGCGCGGTCCAGACCTGGCTATTTCTTCGGCGAAATGCTGGAGGTGGAGTTGGTGGCTGAGCGCCGCAGCGGTCGTCTTCTGGGGGCGGCAGTGGTTGGAGACCGGGACGTGGAGGGGCGTATCAATGTGGTGGCAACGGCGCTGGGGGCGGGGATGACACTGGACGAGTTCCAGTTCACTGACCTCTGCTATGCTCCGCCGTACGCACCTACCTGGGACCCTGTGCTGGTGGCTGCCCGGCAACTGCGCAACGTGCGCGAGCAATCCTAGCTGCGGCCATCCGTGCGAACCGAGCGCCCAAACTGATGACCCAATGGGGAATCCCAGGGCGTTGTTCGCTACTCTATAGAGACAAGGCTATGGCTACCAAAATCACCGACCTGTTCGACCACGCCTCCGCGATTGCCAAGGGCATGGGGGTGACCTTCAAGGAAATGATGGCGCCCACCGTCACGGAAGACTACCCCGACGGCCCAGTGAAGTTTCAGGAGCGCTTTCGCGGCAAGCACGAACTTCAGCGCGACGAGAACGGCATGGAGAAGTGCGTGGCCTGCTTCCTGTGCGCGGCGGCATGTCCGGCCAATTGCATTTATATTGAGGCGGAAGAGAACACTGAGCAAACGCGGATCAGCGGCGGTGAACGCTACGCGAAGGTCTATAACATTGACTATAGCCGCTGCATCTTTTGTGGATACTGCGTGGAGGCTTGCCCGACGGATGCTATCACGCATGGGCACGGCTTTGAATTGGCCAGCTACAACACAAGCAGCCTGGTGATGCGCAAGGAAGACATGCTGGTGCCGCTTCCAGCTGCAAAGTAGGCGAACCACATTGGCGCACGTGTCCGCTGCGCCAGTGGAAATGACTCCGGGCCGCGGCCTACAGCACAGCAGCGGCGCGACGGGCCACCACCACTTCTTCGTTGGCTTGAATCACCATCACCTTCACCCGGCTGGTTGGCGCACTGATGATGCGGTCTCCGCCGCCAGAGACGTTCAGTTCCTCGCTGAGTTCCACGCCCAGGAATCCGAGGCCCAGGCAGATCGTGGAGCGAAGGCGAAATCGGTTTTCGCCGATGCCTCCGGTGAACGCAATGACATCCATCCCTTCCATGGCCGCCGCATAAGCGCCGATGGTCTTTTTCACCTCGTAGGCGAAGACATCGAAGGCATGGGCCGCATTCGCGTTGCCGCTCTCCATGGATTCCACAATGTCGCGCATGTCGCCTCCGGCGACTCCGGATAAGCCGGCAAGACCACCCTCGTGTGTCAGTGTCTCCAGCACCTGCTCATAGGAAAGGTTCAGTTTGTTCATCAGGTGCAGCACCGCAAATACATCAAGGTCTCCGTGCCGCGTCGCGTTCTCAATGCCACTTTGCGGGGAGAAGCCCATCGTGCAATCGACGGAATGTCCGAAGTGGATGGCGCAGACTGAAGAACTGCCGCCAAGGTGGCAACTCACGATGCGGATGGAATCCATGGGGGCCCCCGCCAACTCAGGAGCGCGACGCGCGATGTACTGATGCGACGCCCCGTGGAAGCCATACTTCAGCACGCCGTACTGTTCGCGCCAGGCAACCGGAATGCCATAGAAACTGGCATGCGGTGGACGAGTTTTGTGGAATTCCGTTTCGAACGCCGCCACCAAAGGGACACCCGGCAGTGCTTCGCGAAAGGCGCGCATGCCATCCAGGTAAATGCGGTTGTGAAGGGGAGCCGCAGGCAGGTACTCCTCCATCGCAGCCAAGACACCATCATCCACCAGGTAGGTGCCGCGGTATTTGGGTCCGCCATGCACTGTCTTGAATGCGATGGCATCCACCGTAACGCTGAGATTGGCGAACTCCTGTTGAATCGCTTCCTGATACTGGGTGACACGCTCAATCTTGCCGCTGGCGAGGATGGTTTCCGCGGGCATCGCCAGTATCTGGTACTTAATGGAAGTCGAGCCCAGGTTGGCTACCAGGATGTTCATCGGTCGTTCTCCTCCCGCGCAAACAGTCTGAAGCCTCTGCCGCCTACGCTTACACCATCGAACCGCCGTATTATCTCAGATTCGTAGGGCCGGGGCATGACCGTGAGACTGTGTTTGGTGGCTGCGACACAATAACCCTCGAGGTGACGCAACGATTTCCCCCAACGCGGGCGATAATGAAGAGGCCAATGCCAGATCCGAATTGCCCGCGTTGCGGGGGAAGTGGTTGGATTATCGAAGAACGAGACGGCCTGAGTGGCGCACGCGAGTGCGGCTGCCGGGAACCGGTGGATCCGTCGTCGCTTTACCGAAAGGCTGCCGTCCCGCCGCTCTACGAGCGCGCATCTTTTGAGAACTTCGTCCGCCATCAGAGCAACCCTGATCTGCAGCGAGAATTAGCACAGGTCTTCCTGGCTGTACGCGCCTATGCCAAGGATTTTCCCAATACGCCCAAACCGGGCTTATTGTTGGTGGGGCCACCGGGTACTGGCAAGACCCATTTGGCGGTGGCAGCCCTGAAGATGCTGATTGACCGCGGGTTCGACTGCGCCTTCTTCGACTATCAGCGATTGCTGGATCTTATACGCAAGAGCTGGGACCCGCTGGCCGGTTCCTCAAGCCGGGAGGCTTACTCAACGGCGCTGGAGTCCGGCGTGTTGTTGCTGGACGATTTAGGTTCCCATCGCGTGACGGATTGGGTGGAAGATACCGTCACCAGTATCATCACCACGCGTTGCAATCAGCAGCGGGCGTTGATTGCTACCACAAATCTTACGGATGTGGAAGTAGGAGACGGTGTCCGCGGACGGGATATGGCGGGTGTCGGCCAGGTGGTCTACCGGACGTCGCTGGCGGAGCGAGTTGGGGCCCGCGCCCGATCAAGACTCTTCGAGATGTGCAAGGTGGTAGCAATGCCCATGGTGCCGGACTACCGCATCCAGACTGCTCGCTGAATGCCGTTTCAATCTGATTTCTGTTCCTTCAGCAAGATTGGTTCGCACTTGTGAACGAAGCAGGAATAAGGGAGCATAAAACCACCAACTTCCATAAAGAGTGCGGTTGGTCTACTTAGGGGAATCTCCGGGGTCTTTGCCAGTGATGAGTGCGCTAATAGTTGAGGCTCGGACTCTTGTGCGCTGCGCGGTGTGGGGTTTCCTGTTGGGGGTATCCTTGTCCGGCCAGGTTGCTAGCGAGCCGGATAGCCGTGCAGCCACGATTGAGTTGGCGCGGGATCAGAAGGCTGCGGACTTGAAGCCGGAGGACCCCAACAAATGGGAGACGGCGCTTATCCGAGTACGCGACCAACGAGTGCTTGAGCGGTTAAGCGAAGGCATCGCGGGTGTTCGGCTAAAGTTTGGCGGGCTGGCCGCGGGCGCGGGCTTTGCGCTGGGTCCGGAGTACTACCGGGAGGATTTTGCCAAGGGGGCTGTGTTGCTGCGGGGAGCGGCGCAGGCATCCTTCAGTGGAGCGCAGAAGCTCGACCTGGAATTCGCGCTTCCGCGACTGGCCAACGAAAAGGTGGAGTGGCGAGTGCAAGCCGTCCGCCACAACTATCCAAGACTGAACTATTATGGCCCGGGACCAGATTCAGAGAAGACCGGCCGCAGCAACTTTCGCCTGGAAGACAATGCCTTTGATACGACGCTGATATTGAAGCCTGTCAAGGTGCTGAACCTGGGCCTATCCACTGGGTACCTGATGGTGAATACGGGACCCGGAACGAACCGCCGGTTGATCTCCACGGATCGGCAGTTCTCCCCACAGGATGTCGCTGGGCTGGATGTGCAGGGGAACTCGTCGCGGTTTGGCGCATACGCTCAGGTGGACTATCGCGACAACCCTGGCGGCCCACGAGCTGGTGGAAGCTACACGGTGCAGTATAACCACTACGATGACCGGAGCCAGAATCGCTACGATTTCCAGCGTCTGAGTGTGGATCTGCAGCAATACTTCCCGTTCTTCAATAAGCGCCGCGTGATTGCCCTGCGCGCGCGCACTCATCATTCCTTCACCCGGGACGGACAGCAGGTGCCGTTCTACTTGCAGCCAGTGCTGGGTGGAAACAACGACCTGCGTGGCTACCGGCCATTCCGTTTCTATGGGGACAACAGTATGGTGATGAACGCGGAGTGGCGATGGGAAGTGTTCAGCGGGATGGATATGGCCCTGTTTGCGGATGCGGGCAAGGTGTTTCAGCACCACCGGGAATTCGATTTTCGGAACCTGGAATCAGCCGCCGGTTTCGGGATGCGCTTCAACGCCAGGAACAACACCTTCATCCGGTTGGATGTGGGCTTTAGCCACGAGGGTTATCAGGTGTGGTTCGCCTTTGGCGACGCCTTTGCGCCGGCCATCCAGCGTACTTCCACCAACTTTGTGTATCAGTAGGCAGCCATGAGAACAAGAACAACCTCGGGATTGGCCACAAGGACGGTACGCATTGGCAGGCTGTTGATTGCTGTATTGGCAGTGCTGTTCGGGTTGGGTGTTGGCGCGGCTGGGGCGCGGAAGTTCTATGCGGATGATCCTCTCTGGCGCGAGCCGGCACCGCGCCCTGTGCAGGAAGTGAAGTTCCGGCAGTTAAGCGACTACTACGAATTCCTGGTGTATCCATTTGCGCCGCCGGGTGAGCGCAACGGACGGAAACCGAAAGGCGCCAGTGAGGTTTTCCATTACGAGGCGCAAGGGGTAAATACCCTTGGCGAAGTCCCGGATGGCAGTTGGTATGAGAACCGAAATTACTTCCGGGCGATGTCGAAGGAAGAGATTCAGACGGGACCGGGGACAATAGGTCCCCCTGCCACCCATGCGCCGTGGCGGATTGTATCGGCCAAGAATGAGGGTGTCACCCCTGGCTTTACGATTGTGGATGGCAATAACCGGCGCTATCTGTTGAAATTCGATCCTTTGGAGCACAAGGAGATGGCCACGGCTGCCGACACCCTGGTGTCGCGGTTGTTCCATGCCCTGGGATATCACGTACCGGAAAACTACGTCGTGCACCTTTCGCGAGATCAGCTCTCGATCGATCCGAAGACGAAGTACAAAGGGCCGGATGGTAAGTCCCGTGCGATGACGGAGCGCGACGCTACCGAGATTCTGCTGAAGGTACCCAAGGACCGCGACGGACGCTATCGAGGCAGCGTGAGCCTCTATCTGCCAGGTGTACCATTGGGGCCACATCGCTACTTCGGTACCCGCGCGGATGATCCGAACGACATCGTTCCGCACGAACATCGCAGGGATCAGCGCGGGCTGTGGGTACATTGTGCTTGGCTTGGTCATGACGACTCCCGGGCCATCAACAGCCTCGATATGCTGCACGAAGAGGATGGCCGGAAGTTTGTGAAGCACTATCTGATTGACTTCGGGTCAACGCTGGGAAGCGCCAGCGTGCGTCCCAACAGTCCGCGAAGTGGCAATTATCTGTTTAGCTGGCGCGAGGTGGCCGGACAACTGTTCACGTTCGGGCTGAACGTCCCTCGCTGGGCGCGGGCGGAGTACCCGAACTTTTCTTCGGTTGGCCGCTTCGAGTGGAAGACTTTTGACCCGTCTACGTGGCAGCCGGAGTATCACAACCCAGCATTTGCCAACGCACTTCCCGATGACACTTTCTGGGCAGCCAAGCAGGTGATGGCGCTTAGCGACCAGCAGATCCAATGGGCTGTGGACACCGGCGAATACAGCAATCCGGCGGCCGCGGCGTGGGTGACCGAGTGCCTCATTCAACGTCGCGACAAAATCGGCCGCGCATTCTTCGCGATGGTTCTGCCTCTGGACCGGTTCCGGATCGACAACCGTACATTGACATTTGACGACCTGGGCGTCAAGCACGGACACTATCCGCCGCGCAGCTACCGTGCCGAGTGGGCGCGCTTCAACAACGCTACGGCGGAATTGACGCCGCTGGAAGGCGTCACTGGCCTGGAATTGCCTGCCATCGCGGCCACCATGCAAACGGGTGGGTTTCTCAGCGCGCGCCTTTATGGCGACGATGCAGAAAAGGACATTCGCGTCTACCTGCGAAAGCAGACTGCCGTGTGGCAGGTGGTTGGTATTGAGCGCGGATGGAAGGGCAAAAGCAAGTTACGCTTTGCTGGCAGCCGGCCCGCGTATCTTACCCAGCAGCGGGCCAACCCTCTGACGGCAGCATCGGAATAGCATGCGCTACATCCGGAACTGGCTGCGGATGGCCGCGAGGTTCTGCCTGGCCTGCGCCTGATAGGGGCCGCTGATCTTCGTGCAAAGCTCAGTGAACTTCACCGCGTCAATGATCTCCTTGTGGTCCTTGGATCGCTTACCGATCTCGAAGTTCGCGACACCCAGGTAGAAGTAGGCCGCTGCCTGCATGGCTGCATTGCCGCCAATCAGGGGAAGTGCGGCGCGAAGACTCCGGTTGGCCTGCGCCCAGCGGTTGCCGGTGGCGTGGTGCAGGCCTTGCACCCAATGGGCAAGGCCGGTGGAAAGGTCTTTCTGCTTCTTGAACTCGGCTTCGTCCGTACCTTCGGGCGGGGTTTTGGTTTTCAGCTTCTCTAATGCCGCATCCGTGAACGGAACGATCTTGTCCTGATTTTGCTTGGTTTCCAGGTAGACGCTGGCGAGGTACAGGAGTGTCTCGTCGCTGCCCTTGTCCATGGCGGTGAGGGTCTCCGCCGCGGGTACCGCCACGTCGCGAGCGTTGGCCGCCCGGCCCACCACGAACTGCCGTTCCAGAATGGCGGGGAGGTACTCACTGTCCGGGTTCAGCGCCTTCAGTGCCGCGGCGTAGGCTGCCACCTCGGAGGCGTCGGTAGACTCAAGGGCCTTCAACAGATGGACGTAGTAAGCATATTGGGCCACTTGCCTGGCATAGGTTCTTTCGGCCTCCCAGGCTTCGCTTTCGACTTCCTCTGGCTGCTGAGCGGAATCCATGGCGGAGGCAGCCTCGTGGCTCTTGCGAGCCCATGCAACCACGGATTCCCGCTTCCCCAGTGCTTCCGCGGATTTCACCGCGGAGGCGGAGGCGCGTACACGATTGGTAACTCCTGCCTTTAACGTGTCGATGGCGAAGAGTCTGGCTGCGGTGTCCAGCACGGCTTCGTGTTCCTCATGGGTGGCGTGCCATTGCACCTGCTGGGCAAGCACCCAGCCGATGGCAATATGGTTAGGGTAAGTGGCAACGAACTGCTTGAGACCAGCCAGCTTTTCCGCCGGGTCTTCGGCCAGGCCGATCTTGGCCAGCAGATCCCCTTCCGGCGTCGTCGCATCGATCTCAGGAAGCTGGCCGAACACCGGACCAGCCAGGATGAAAAGCGCCAAAAACCAAGCGGCAACTCGTTTCGGCGACATGCATAATCTACGTGGCAGCATGCATCCCTCCAACCGGGAACCCAGGAATTGGGGTTGATAATATCACAGCGCATCGAAGCAAGGAAGCTGCTGTTTATGGGCGATTCAAATCGATTCACTTGTGGCGTGGCGGGCTAGAACTCAACGGCCAGTCCAGCTGAGGGGATGATGGGCAGAAGGCGATCGAGGTTGACGCGGGCGGCACCGGTGCTGCGGTTGTAGCTGGAGAGACTTTCAAAGCGGAGATTGCGGCGGTTGGTGAGGTTTACCGCCTCGAGAAAAAAAGTGTACTGCGCCCGCTTGTGGGCCCAGGATTTGTTTACGCGGAGGTCAGTGCGCAGATAGCTGGGGATGCGTTCGTTGTTGCGCGTGCCGGACAGGCGGAAGTTGTTCTCGCGTCCTTCCAGAAAGCCGGGGATGGGGAAACCACTGCCGTAGGTGTGACGCAGGCTGAGGTTGAGGGTGGGGCGCAGCCGGTAGCTAGCGAACAGGTTCACGGTATGGCGTTGGTCAAAGTCAGCGTGGAAGTGTTGGCCGGAAATGCCATCGCGGAGCCGCGCCACGCCGTAGCTGTAGGAGGCCCAACCGGTGAGCGCGTTTACTGACCGCCGTTGCAAAAAGACCTGAACGCCGCGGGCGTAACCCCGCAGGGAGTTCTCCATGGGTGCGGTACGCGCCGGATTGAACACGACTCCATTGAGGATGCGCGGTTCGCTAAAGGGCCGGTACAACAGATCGCGATCAAGACGGTTATAGGCCTCGGCGCGGAGTCGCAGGCGATCCGACAGACGCTGTTCAATGGCGAATTGGTGATGGATGGCACGCTCTGGAAGAAGGGTGTCACGGCCGAACAGGGCGCGATACTGGCTGATTTCGGGATACTGCGCATAGCTGCCGGCAGCCAGGTGCAGCGATGTGCCGGATAGCACCTGGGCGCGCAGGGAAGCTGTTGGCGAAACAGTGGTGGGGCCGGCGAGTGAGTGGCTATCCACCCGTGCTCCCAGCATGGCATTCACTCGAGCTCCCAACGGCAGGCTTTGCTGCAGATAGGCTCCACTGCGCAGGCCATTGCCTCGATAGCGATTGAGAGTTTCGCGGAGGGGCATCGCGGTGAGGATGCGTTCCTGATAGCCATCGTCACGCAGGCGGCGGAGGCTAACGCCAAACTGCAGCGGGGCCTGTTCACGCCAGCTAAAGGTATTGTCGCTGTTGTAAATCCACTCTCCGTGAAAGCCTTCGGCAAGGGGAGTCCGGTCTCTGTTCTGGTTCTGGAAGCGCTCGCGCATATAGGCTACACGATTCGACAGTAGCCAACGTGCGGTGGGGCTGTAGGTGGAATGCAGGTTGGCAAGCGTAACGTTGTAGCCGCTGAAGAGAATGGCGTTTTGTCCGGCGCGGCTTTCTGCGCCGCTGCGATCAAGGCCGGAGTGTGCCTGCACAAGGCCCAGTGAGACGCGATGTTTGGCGGTGAGGGAGTAGTCTGCCTTGCCCTGGACGTCCCAGAATCCGAAGCCCAGGGCGGGCTCGTCCGTAGTCCGGTTGATGATGTATTGCAGATAGCTGCGCCGCGCGCTTAGTAGCCAGCCTCCTCGTTTTTGGTTGTCTAAGGGGCCTTCCACCGTGGCCGCGGCGTTTGAGAAGCCGGCGCTCAATCTGCCGTGGTAGCCGTCACGTGCGCCTTCACGAGTTCGAACGTCCAGCGCTCCGGCGCTGCGGTCCATGTAGAGGCTGGGAGGCGCGCCGGTGTAGAGGGCCACGCTATCCAGGAAGTCCCCGTTCAATACGGTAAGCGAGGCGCTGGAACTCTCGCCCTGAACGGCGTGAAAGGGGGAGCGAAGCAGGATACCGTCCAGGTAGATACCTACGCGCTCAAAGCCCGCGCCGCGGATGCTGAACTGGCTCTGAAAGTCGTTGTTTGAGGCGACGCCGGGCAGGCCCTGAACGGCACGGAGGGGATCATCGGCCAGCACGCTGGCAAGGTTGCGAAGTTCGGTGCCTGAAAGCGTGACCGCTCCGCTTTCCTCGCGGGCAAAGACGTCGCTCACCACTTCAGTGGAGTCAATGCGATGGAGAGTGTCGGTGACCATGCGCACCTCAACCTCCAGGGGGATGCCAGGGTTCAGCAGGAGTTGTGCGCGATAGGGTCGATATCCCACTAGAATGACCTGCATTGTGAAAGATCCGCCCGGAAGTTGGGCGCGAAACCTGCCGTCCGGTTCAGCGCGTACCTCAAGAACCTCGCCTCCGGCTGGAGTCAGGCGCAGCAGCGCACCGGCAATGGGCTGCCCGGAGGAGGCATCCCGGACAATGCCAAGGAGTGTTTCCGCGTTCAAGGATGCGGTGCCGAGTAGCAGGAAAAGGAAGTAGACGCAGATCGAAGCGGGCGGGGAAGAGCGGGGCATAGAGGATGCCCCACCAGTCTAGCGCGTGGTATTCCGCTCTGGTTTGGACTGTTGAAGTCGTGTGCGCGATACCATTTGGCCTATGGCCGTCAACTGGAAACCGAAAACCCCACTACCGGACATCAACAAGCTGGGTGCGGTGCCCGGCTCGTTTTGGCATGGCTTGCGGGCGAGGCTGGAAACGCTGGGCGTGCATGAAGATGCCCTGCGCCAGTTCGACTTCGTGGGTCCTGACTTGGGTGACCTGTTCCGCCTACCCCTGCAGCAATGGAAGGCTCGCCAGCAGGGAGATTTGGCGTCGTTGGCGGTGGCCTTTTTGCGTCTGCAGGAGGCGGTGAGTTGGGGGGAATTGCAGCAGTTGTTTGGCGGTGAGTTGGCCCACGGCATGCTGGAAGCGGGGTTCGCCGCCAAGTTGGAAGGCGACGGGGAAGCTGCCCCGAGCTTCGTGTGCACGCTGCGTCTGGGCGCGCTGGACGGCCAGTGGATTCTGGCGGATCGCCATCTCTACGACGCGGATGCCGTGATGGGTTCCTCGGCGGCGACGGGGCGCATCCACACAGCGACGGCGGTGGAGTCAAGGGCTTGGGAGCGGGACGCGTCGTTACTGGACCTTGGCTGCGGAGGCGGTGCGCTGGCCTTGGGCTTGGGCCGGCTGGCGCACACGGTAGCCGGCTGTGACATTAGCCCGCGTGCCGTTGTTCTTGCCCACATCAACGCAACCTTGAACGGACTGGAGGACGAACACCAACCGGAGTTCCGGGAAGGGGACTTGTTTGCACCCTTCTCAGCACGACGCTTTTCAAGGATTGTATGTCAGCCGCCTTTCCTTCCAGAAGCCGGAGTATCGGCAACCTTTGCAACGGGCGGGTCACTGGGTGACGCCATCACGCTACGCATTCTGCGGGAGATTGGCGATTATCTTGCCCCTGATGGACGGGCGATTCTTTGCGTGGAGTGGGCCGGCGGGGACGACGCCGCGGCTGCGAATTTTGGTGACTGGCGTACGCGGGTGCAGCAGACGCTGGCGGGGCAGGGGATCATGGGCATCCACTGCGAGTTGTTCCGCACGCCGGCCGAGGACTACTGCACTCTGCTTGCCCCGTACTTGTTTCCACCCTCGGATTCCGGCTATGGGGATTTTCTTAAGTCGATGCTGCACCACTACCAGCGGGTGGGCATCCGGTGGATTGACCTGGTGCTGCACTTTCTTGAGCCAGCCGGAGCAGGCCAGCCGGTGCACGCCGTGCGGCAGGTGCCGCTGGCGTCTCTGGAGCACGTGACAGCGGGATATGCCGATGCGGCATTTCGCGCACTGCGGTTGGCCGGGATGGCGGATCCTTTTCTGCTGGCTTCGAAGCTACGGGCTCCGGCTGGCTTTCGCGTGGCCGGCCTGGATGCCGTGCAACCGGAATCCGCGGAAGTAGAGTTCGGCCCGGAATCGTTGCTGCACGGCGGGCAACTTCCCGTATCTGCCATCGCAATCCTGGAAGCGGCGGAGGGCATCCGCTGCGACGAGATGCTGCAGCTGCTGCCCGGCAGTTCCGAAGAGAGTATTGCCCTCATCCGCCAGATGTTGCTGCAGGGTCTAATATTTGCCGAATAGACGGCAATCGCCGCCAGATTCTGCAAGAAGAGGTAACGAGGAAATTTGTAAGCCACCCTGATGATCCTTTTGAGTAGCTCCTCCACGCTAGATGAGATGAGCGAGGCGAGGTGAGCGTGGCAGAACCAGAGCGACGACACAGAGCATCGCCAATTCCAAGTTGAAGAAGAGGGGACCGAGCGATGCCGGTATACATGAAGATTGCTGATATCAAGGGCGCGGTCGAGGTGAACCGCACGGAAGCCACGATGGTGGCGACAGAGTTGTTGGGACCGGGTGGGGGTTCTCAACCGATTGGGCTATTGTTGCCCGCGGTACAGAAGGTGCGGGAAGCCGCATCGCGGTCGCCTCGGATGGGGCCAGGTAGCATTCAGGCGACTCCACCGCAGCCGCCGGTGTTGATCGGACTCCTCTTGCCCGCGGTGCAAAAGGTACGGGAGGCGGCGGGCAGCCATTCTCGACCAAATGGCATCACCAGTGGAGGAGCACCACAGCCGATTGGTCTCTTGCTGCCCGCGGTACAGAAGGTGAGGGAAGCGGCGGCGCGCGGCTCCGGTGGTGCTGTAGCCCTGCATTTGCACTCCACGGGTAGCGCGGGCGCATTGAAAAACGTTCAGCAAAGCAAGGTGTTGGATGTCAACCTGAGTATGCCGGACGGCAGCAGCGTAAACCTCCGAAACGCAATCGTATTCGACGTAAATCCCTCCAGTAAGGGTTTGGACGTGGTGATCGGGTTTGAGAAGTCGTCGCAGTGAAGGCCGCAGAGGGGTGGGATTCACTCGCCCAGGAAATCCACGACGGAGCGTAACAGTTCTCCGTCCCGGACCCAGGCAACGTAGTGTGCTGCCGTAGCCAGAGCGCCCATCACCAGTAGAGTGAGAAGGGCCTTCCACACCAAGCTGCCCACCACTTTGCCCATCGGGCCAGGGAGTACGGCGCAATGAACGTCCAACAGGGAGCCGCTTACCTCAATGCCCATCTGGGCCGTGCGGTAGATGCCGAAGGCAGTCACCGTGGATCCAGCGCCGATGACGGTTTCGCGCAACGTGATGGCTTGGGACTGGAGCGCCGAATAAATGCGAGCAACTGAGTCAGGACTGGCCTCGCGGGTGTACTGCTGCGGTGGGGTCTGATTTTCTGGAACAATCTCCGCCGGAATGGCGCATCCCGCGCGCGCGAAGTGTTCCTCTGTGGTGTCCTGGGTAGCGCTATAGACGCCGTTCAGTTGCTGAAACGCTGCACCCATGGAGCCTGCTTTTTGGGTCCATTGTCGTTGGGCGACATATTGGGCGGCTCGCTGGCGGTCAGCGCCGCCGTCGAAGTCCTGATGTCGAAACGATTGCAGCTTGGGAAACCCAAGCAGGCGCACCATACCCGTGCCCGAGTAAATGCCACACGCAGCCATCCCGTAGCCGTGCAACTCCACCACGTCGGCGTTGTTCTTTGAGCCAGTGACGCGACGGATGGCCTGAAACTCATACGCCACGGCGTCGACGCCCGAGACGGGAGCCTGCAGGCCGCGGCGCAAGGGGCGGATTTCACCGCTGATGGCTACCCGTTCGCCGTCTCGCCAGCGCGATGGATCCTTGCTTGCAAGGCGCATCCGGCCCACAGCGTGCCATAGGCCCCACAGGTTGCTGGTAACGAGAGTAACCAGAAAGGCCAAGGCCATGGAGAACTGAAAGCGGTATGGCTCAGCCGCTTGGGGAAGCAATACCCACTCGATGCCAAACGCAACGAGCAGGACGAGCAGGAAAACGATGCAGCCGCTCCACATGGGTCCTTCACAGCGTACATCAGAAGGAAGCTGAAGTTAGGGGATGGCTGGATTGGGGGCTGTCGAGTCTGTCTCTGCGCCGAAAGGTGCGCCGGGCATCCAGTAGCCGGGGCGCGTGCGGACTTCGCGGGTATCTTGCCGGGTTACCTTTACCTGGACGCGGTAGTAGCGTCCAGGATCCGTCTCCGGAGGGCGGAAGCTAAGGACATATTGGCTGTGGAGTTCCTCTCCGATGCGGGCGATGGCATTTTCCAGTGACTTTTGCTGATTAAAGTTCACCTGCTCCCCTCCGGTGAGGGCGGCCAACTCGCGGGCGGCATTCTTTCTGGACGCGTCACCCAGCATCTGGAAGAGCGCCCCCAGATTCGCATCGCCGCGCGGGTTGGGTCCACTTAACGGGCCTGGCGGCGGCGCGGCGCCGTTGCCCATGATGGCTTCCCCTGTCGAACGAGGCGGGGGTGCGCCCGGGTGGCCATGGGGTGCCGAGGGTGGCGGCGTGCGCATGATGCCATCTGGCGGACATTTGAAAAATTCACTGTGTTGAGTACGGTCTTTCCAGGAGTCGCGATCCGTGAAGGCAGTGGCAAAGCGCGAATAGGTGAGGGAATAAAGCAGGATGTTGTTCTGCTCAATGCGGTTGGCGACTTCGGCAAAGGAGTGCCTGCTGCCACGGTCAACACGTTCGCCGACGTGGAGAATCACGCCGCGGCGGCCACGCAATCGGGGTTCGAGGAGCGATACCGCGCGAGACAGAGCATCGTAGAGGACGGCCCCCTTTCCCATTGGGCGCAACTTCGCCATGGATTCCGAAATCCCATCGGCTCCGCGCAGGAAGCGTTGCTGGTCGCGAACTTCTCCAGAGTAGGTCACCAGCGCTACCTCCCCCCGCTCGCCGGTAATGAGCGGTTCCACCATGGAGCCCACCTTGCGCAGCTTCTTGATGGCGGCGCCGCAGTCGGCACAGTTTTCCACAACTAGCACCAACGAGATGGGAATGTAGGAGGAATCGAGGTCAAAGGGCACTGGTTTACCATCCACCAGTAATTGGAAATCGTGCGTTTCCAAGCCCCATGCGTAGGCGCCCTTTGTATCCTTCACCGTAGTGTGGGCAATGACGATCTGGCTGTCTGAACGGAACGTTGGCCACTGTCCCGGCAGCGCAGCGGCGAAGGAAACGACGGCGGCGCATGCGATTGCTGTGGAACGCAGGAATGCCATAGACTCGGCCCAAAAACGAGCAGACGGTTTCTAAGTGCTGGAGGTTTCGAAAAAGCGGCCCCTTGGCCTTGTGGATGACTGGACGCTTCTGCGGGGAAGCGGCTCCTGCTTCTGCTAATCTAGGGAAACAGACAGCTCTAGCCGTACTGGGAACCATGGAGCCACACGAACGCTTTCCCGGCGACATCACCGTTTTGCTGCGCCGATGGCGAGATGGGGATGACACCGCTCGCAACCAGCTAATGGAGTTGGCGTATGAGCAATTGCACTCATTGGCGCGTCGCTATCTGGGCGGGGAGCGGCAGGGCCACACCATCCAAGCTACGGAACTCGTGAACGAGGCGTTCCTGCGCCTTGCGAAATCGAACCCCAGCCTAAACGACCGGATCCACTTCTTTGCTGTGGCCGCGAACGTGACGCGGCGGATACTGGTAGACCATGCCAGGGCCAAGCGCCGCGACCGCCGTGGCGGGGGTGCAGCGGTGGTGCCCTTCGATGAAGCCATGCTGGTGTCGGAGGAATCGTTTTCGCAGATGGTTGAGATTGATGCAGCGCTGAACAAGCTAGCGGGGCTGGACGAACGGAAGGCGCGCATTGTGGAATTGGTATTTTTTGGGGGCCTCACCAAAGAGGAAGCCGCAGTGGCTATGGAACTCTCGCCCTCCACGCTCTTCCGGGACTTGAAGTTTGCCAAAGCGTGGCTAGCTAAGGAGTTGGAAGCAAGCAGGGCCACGGGAGCTTCCCAATGACCACAGAGCAATGGGACCGCATTCAGGCGCTCTACCATAAGTTGAGCGACCTTCCCGTGGCTGAGCGCGAAGGGGCTTTGCATGCGGATTGCCCTGATGATGACTTGGTGCGGGAGGAGGTGCTGGAGCTTCTTCGTACGGTCACGACCGGGGAACTGGACGATGTGGTGCAAAAGGTAGCGTTTGACGCCGCCTCCCTGGGACAGGACCGGGTTGGCCCCTACCGCCTGGTGAAGGAGATCGGTCGTGGCGGCATGGGAACAGTGTATTTCGCCACTCGGGACGATAAGGAGTTTGAACGTAAAGTAGCCATCAAGTTTTTGAACATTGGGCTGAACCGTCCGGAATACGTGCTCCGCTTTCGTCAGGAGCGCCAGATTCTGGCTAACCTGGAGCATCCGCACATTGCCCGTCTGCTGGAAGGCGGACAGACCGACAGCGGGATGCCCTACCTGGTGATGGAGTATGTCGACGGTAAACCCTTGTTCGTCTACTGTCGCGAACAGCGTGTTCACCGTCAGCAGGTATTGGAACTGGTAGCGAAGATTTGTGATGCGGTGCAGTATGCGCACTCCCAGTTGGTAGTGCACCGTGATCTAAAGCCCTCGAACATCCTGGTAACGGAAGGTGGTGCGCCGAAGCTGCTGGATTTCGGAATCGCCAAGGTGCTGGAGTCTGAAGGCGAGGAGACGCAGCCGCTCACTCAATCCACGGGTCAGCTGCTGACCCTGGATTACGCAAGCCCAGAGCAGATCCGGGGCGAGGCTGTCTCTACGGTGTCTGATGTGTACTCCCTGGGTGTCATTCTTTACGAATTGCTCGCTGGAGGACGGCCCTTCCAAACCAAGGAGGGGGGGGGCCTGCTGGCCTATCGGATTTTGAATGAGGATCCACTGAAACCCAGCCAGCGGGCGCGCCAGGAGGGGCTGCCGGCGGTTCCCGCGGAACTCGACAATGTGGTGATGAAGGCAATGGCGCGCGAGCCGGAACGGCGCTACGCCTCCGCAAGCGCACTGGCCGATGACCTGAGGCATTTCCTGAATGGTGAGCCGGTGCGGGCACACGGGGACAGCGCGTGGTATATCGCATCGAAGTTTCTGCGGCGTTACCGGATGCAGAGCGCCGTCGCCGCGATCTTCGCCTTGGCCGTCGTGGCCCTGGCTATCCAATTGGCGATCGCCAACGACCGCCTGGCTAAAGAGCGCGACACTGCGATTCGAGAGCGCGGCAATGCGCGGCAGCTAAGCAACTTCATGGTGGAGCTGTTCGGCAATGCGGAAAAGCAGCCGAATCCAGGGCAGGAGATTACGGCTGGCGAGATCCTTGATATGGGTGCAAGGAGCTTGCGGGCGCAGCCAGTGGAAGATGTAGAGCTGCGCGCGAATCTGTTTATGGGAATCGGCTCGGCATATCAGCGAATGGGCCGCTATGCCGACGCTAGAGCGCAACTGCAGGAGGCGATGACGCTGTTGCGCGGGGCGGACGTCAGCGCCGCCACCGCGCGCATCAATGCCCTGACGGAGTACGCAAATCTGCTGGAGCGGATGGGTGAACTTTCCGAGGCCGAGGCAGTGGCTCTTGAGGCCGTTACCGTAGCGCGCGAACATCTGCCGTCGCACCTGCCCGCGTCGCTGTCCACGTTAGGAAACACGCTTGGCCACCAGATGAAATACGCGGAGGCCGAGACCGCCTACCGGGAGGGGATCGCCATGAATCCTCCCGTCAGCCGGCACTTGATTCCGCTGAAGGGGAATCTGGCCATTGCGCTTTATCGCCAGGGCAAGTTCGAGGAGTCCCAGCAGACCATCAGCGAGGTGAAGGCGCTGGTGCAGGTGCACTGGAAGAACTACCCCCAAGCGATGGCATTTGTGGCGGACTCCACGGCAAATCTGGAGGCCCTTCGCGGCAGTTATCGGGGGGCCGTGGCGGCTTTTGAAGAGATGGTGCGCATTCTAATGGAGACGAACGGCGAGGATGATCCGATGCTTTCCCATGGGCTATGTGGAATGGCCGAGACGCTGCTAAAGATGAACGATGCCGATGCCGCTGAGCAACCCTTGGCCAAGTGCGCCAGCATCCGGGCAGCGAATGTGAAGCCGGATTCGTTCGACGCGTTGACGGTGTTGCAGGTGCAGGGAATGCTTGATCTTCAGCGCGGCAATCCGCTGCTGGCCGTGGAGAAGTTCCGCCAGGTGCGTGCCATATTGGAGAGCAGCCATGGCAAGCAGCATGCCGCACAGGTGCGTGCCTTGCGGTTGCTGGCGACGGCGCTGTCTCATGCGGGCAGGCTGGAGGAGGCCGACCAGCAATTTCGCGAGGCTTTCACGCTACGAGAACAACTAAAGCTGGCTGAAGATCCAGAGTATGCCGAACTCATGCTGGCAGCTGGTAATGCGGCAGTGCGGGCGGGAAAGCCGGCTGCCGGGGAAGCGCAACTACGTACAGCGTTGCGAGTGAGGCAGCAGTTGCAGGTGGCCCCGTCGCTGTTGCATGCAACTGAGGTGGATTTGGCAAGCTGCCTGGCGTCGCAAGGCAAGCGGGAAGAAGCCGAACGGTTGCTTCGCTCCGCCGTCTCGTACTACCAGACGAATTCACCGGAAATCCGCGGGGAGATGCAAAGGGCGCAGACGCTGCTGGCGCAGGCGCGGGTGCGGAACTAGCCGGCTAAGCCCGGCAGCGCTCCCAAGGAAGGTGCCAGTTGTACGGCCCGGACAATGGACTGCTCTACTGCACGTGTGGCGGCCGCGCCTAGCGCAATCATGTCAGCCGGTAACTCTCCATAGCTGAGCGCAATGATGAGATCGCCGTCCACCATGGTGTGGGCGGGTGCGATGGCACTGGTGAGGCCAGCCTGCGCCATCTGCGCCAGTTTGCGTGCCTGTACGCTATCCAGCTTCGCGTTGGTAGCTACCACCACTAGCGTGGTGTTCTCTCCGCGCCGCAGCTCTGACTGGGAGGGGCGACCCTCCAGTAACCAGCGAACGGTGTCCACCAACTCAAGGCTCTGCGGGCTAACCCGGGCACCTGCCAGCACCCGGCCGGTTACCGGGTCACGCACATCGCCATAGGCATTTACGGCGGCTAGCGCACTTATCATTACCGGTGTATCGTCCTTGCCTAGCTTCACGGTGGCGCTGCCCAGACCGGACTTCATCGCATTGGCTCCGCCCAAGGCTTTGCCCACCGTCGCGCCCGTCCCAGCCCCCACCGCCCCTTCAAGCACGGTATAGTCAGTAGCCGCTTCGCAGGCGGCCTCGCCCATCTCCGCCGTCGGGCGTATGGTTGATTTGCCGACGCCCAGGTCGTAGAGAATCGCCGTAGGTACGATGGGAACGACGGTGTGCGAAGTGCGGAAGCCAATGCCACGCCGCTCCAGCACGTTGCGTACGCCGGTGCCGGCATCCAGGCCGAAGGCGCTTCCCCCGGAAAGCACCACTGCATGCACCCGGCCCGCAATATGCCCGGGATCCATGACGAAGAATTCAGCAGTCCCGCTGGCTGAGCCGCGTATATCGTAACCCGCCACGGCACCCCGTTCACACAAAACTACAGTACAGCCGGTGAGCGCCTCCAGGTTGGTGGCGTGTCCCACGCGTATGCCGGGGATGTCAGTTAGGCCCTTCACGGAGATCAATTCTGGCAACAAACCCAACCGGCTTTGTCGCAAACCGGTTCGCGTTCGCTAGTATGGTAGCATCACGGTTCGACGGAGACCTACTGTTTGCTGGACTTCCTGAAAGGGCCGGTATTGGCGATCCAGGAGTTTTTCCTCCTGGCCGGCAAGGCCGTCAAGAACATCTTCCGCAGGCCCTTCTACTGGTCTGATCTGTTTGTACAGATGGACATCATTGGCGTGGGCAGCCTGCCCATTGTGCTGCTGACGGGCTTCTTTAGTGGCGCGGTGATGGCGCTTCAGATGGCGCGCGCCCTCTCAAACTACGGCGCCAAAGAGCAAACCGGCGTCGTGGTGGCCATCACGCTAGTGCGCGAGATGGGGCCGGCGCTCACCTCCCTGATGGTGGCGGGGCGCAACGCCTCGGGCATGGCCAGTGAGCTTGGCTCCATGAAGGTGACTGAGCAGATTGACGCCATGCGTGCCCTTGGAACTGATCCTGTCCAGAAGCTAGTTGTGCCCCGCATGCTGGCCACAGCGATCACCCTTCCTTTGCTCACCATCATTGCTGATTTCGTGGGTATCTTTGGCGGTTACCTGGTGGCTGCGGGTATTCTGGGCCTGACCGGGACTCAGTATTGGACCAGTGCCTGGCGAGCCATTGAGTATTCAGATATTCTGCAGGGTTTGCTGAAGCCGTTTGTGTTCGCCTTTGCCATCTCGCTGGTGGGCTGCTACTACGGGCTGAATGCGTCGGGCGGTACCCAGGGCGTGGGACGCGCCACCACGCAGGCGGTGGTGATGGCTTCCGTGCTCATCTTCATCCTTACTTTCTTCATCACCAAGATGTTTGTAGGGGAAGTCTATTAGGCGATGCCGAATCAGGCAACCATCCTGGAGTTCCGTCACGTCACCGTCGATTTCGGTGACTCGTTGGGCCTGGATAACGTGACCTTCCAGGTAAAGGAAGGTGACGCGCGCATTATCCTAGGTGCTGCCGGTAGCGGCAAGAGCGTCCTGCTGAAGACCGCCCTGGGCCTACTGAGACCCACCAGCGGCCGGGTGTTGGTGTTCGGCGAAGATGTCACTGACCTGAAAGAAACCGCATGGTTCCTGGTGCGACGGAAGCTGGGCGTGCTGTTTCAAGAGGGCGGCCTGTTTGATTCGCTAACCATTGCCGAGAATGTCGCGTATCCCCTGGAAAACAACCGCAAGGATCCACTTCCCGCGCAGGAGATCGTTGAGCGCGTGAGGGAGTCGCTGGAGTTTGTGGAATTGGGCCACACCCTGGACAAGGTTCCCAGTGAGCTTTCCGGTGGAATGCGCCGTCGCGTGGGAATTGCGCGTGCCATGGTCACTAAGCCCCGGTTGACGCTCTACGATTCGCCTACTGCCGGCTTGGATCCCATGACCTCCTATACCATTGTTGCCCTCATCGCCAAGGAGCGCTGCGTGCACAACACCACCACGATGATCGCAACGCATCGTTACCAGGATGGCCATTTCCTTGCCAATTACACCTATAACGGGCAAACTCAGAGTATTGAGCCGATGCACCAAACGGGGCAAGGCGTTGACGCATCCACCCGCTTCTGGGTGATGCAAGAGGGGCGGCTGGTGTTTGACGGTACGCAAAGCGAGTTGGAGCAGGTGCAGGACCCCTACATCGCAAAATTCATGAAGCCGCGGATGGACTGGAATGGCAACTAAAGAAAAGGTGCGCTGGTCGCAATTACGCGTGGGAATCATGGCCATCATTGCGTTGGCGATCCTGGGCGTGCTGATCTTCCTGCTGACGAGCGGAGGCAGCGTCTTTCGTTCCCGGGTGAAGTTGTACACGTACATGGGCGACTCCGGCGCGATGGCCCAAGGCTCTCCCGTGCGGCTGAATGGGATTGTGGTGGGAAGCGTCCAGAACGTAGCGCTCTCTGGCGAAAACCTTGACGGCCGCAGAATCAAGATTGAGATGGAGGTCTATGAGGACATGCTGCGCAGCATGCCGGTAGATTCCCAGGCCTTCATTTCCGCTGAGAATCTGCTTGGCGCGAAGTTCATCAACATCTCAATGGGGAAGGCTGCCGAGACCATCCGCCCGGGCGGCGAAGTAGCCGCGCGGCAGGTGGAGGGTTTTGACGAGGTGGTGGCTTCCAGCTACGACCTGCTCACCATGCTGAAGGGCATTCTTACGCGCATGGATGCCATCGTGGCTGAGGTTGAGCTGGGCAAGGGCAGCATCGGACGCTTCATCACTGACCCGAAGTTCTACGACGAACTTACAATGACCGTCGTGGAAGTGAGGCAAATTGCCCAAGCCATCGGCGATGGCAGAGGCACCGTGGGCAAGCTGCTGTACGACGACGTGATGTACGACCAGATCAACAAGACTGTGGCAGATCTGGATTCCGTGATCCTCGACATTCGAAGCGGGCGCGGTACGGCAGGCAAGCTGATCTACGACGAGGCACTCTACACCGAAGCGCGCGATAGCATCAGCCAGCTGAACAAGATGCTGGCGGATCTGAATGCGGGGAAGGGAAGCGCGGGTAAGCTTCTGAAGGACGACGAGATCGCCAACGAGATTGCCTCCACCTTGAAGAAGCTAAACACTACGCTGGATGGCGTGAACGATGGCCGGGGTACGCTGGGCCAGTTGGTGGTGAATCCGCAGTTGTATGAATCGCTCAACGGCTTCAGCACGGAGATGCGCGATTTCATGAAGGATGTGCGGGCCAATCCCAAAAAGTTTCTGCGGGTGAAGCTGGCGATCTTCTAAGCGTTATGAAACTGCTGGTAGTGAACGCGGATGACTTCGGGTTCACGCCAGATGTGAACGCCGGTATCGTGCATGCCCATCAGCACGGTATTCTCACGGCAACTACGCTCATGGCCACTGGCGGCGCTTTTGACGACGCCGTCCGGCTGGCGCGTGAGAATCCCTCGCTGGATGTAGGCTGCCACTTCGTCCTTTGTGGCGACGGCCATTCTCTGGTTGCCCCTTATCCTCGCTTGCCGGAGTCCGTGCCGAAGCTTGCGGCCCGCGTCTACGCAGGCAAGGTGGACGTGGAGGCGGAACTGGAGGCGCAGTTACGGCGGATGCGTGCTGCAGGGCTTAAGCCGGTTCACCTGGATACACACAAGCACACCCACCTGCTGCCGCCGGTATTGAACGCCATCGTGAACGTGGCGCGCCGCTATGGAATCCGCTATATCCGCCGGCCTTTTGACCTGCCAGCAAGCATGGTGGGATTACCTGTTTCCGCCCTTGGCAGACGGCCCACGGCATTAGGCCTGCAACTGCTCCGCAGACGCTTTGCCCGCGTGCTTGCAGAGCACGGCTACCGCGCCACGGATCACTTCACGGGCTTCCAGATTACGGGCCGCTACCGGACGCAGGATCTGGTAAGCCTGATGCGCTGCGTGCCTGACGGCGTTACGGAACTCATGACGCACCCCGGCTTTTGCGGTGAGCAACTGCAGGCCGCGCGCACACGGCTGAAGCAGAGCCGCATGTTGGAGTTGGAGGCGCTTACAGCGCCTGAGGTAAGCGAGGCGCTGGCATTTAACGGCGTGGAACTCACCAGCTATCGAAGCCTGCTGTCGATGGAGCCCAACCCAGGTGGCGGCGGTCCCGCTCCAGCCTGAATTCGCGCTAAGGTGAAGGGCAGTGTTGCCTTTCGGCAACCGCAAGTCCGCAATGCCTGAGAACTCCTTTGCTGCCCGGTCCGTCTCCTTCGCCGAATGCCTGCGTGGCGTGGGCCCGGACGACCTCGTCCTAACCGCCAGCGGCCGGTTGGCCCGCGAGTTTCGCCAGCAGTTGGCACAGGTCGGGCGCACGTTGCTGCCCCAAGTGATGCCGTTCAGTGCTTGGCTGAGCGATTGCTGGCAGCGTTTACGCCTTGGCGAGGCGCTGGATGGAAAGCAGGGGGCGGGTGCACTGCGGCTGTTGTCTGACGCGCAGGAGGAAGTGGTTTGGGAGGACGCGCTGCGGGACTCTGGGGCGCAACAGCAGTTGCTGTTTCTTGATGAGACCGTGCGCGCATGCGCTGGGGCGTACCGCCTCGCGCGCCAGTACCTGCTGCCATTGGATGACCCCGCCTGGCTGCAGACCGAGGAGTGCCGCCTGTTCCTGCAGTGGACGCGGGCTGTTGAGGCAAGATGCGCGCTGCAGCATTGGTTGCTGTCGGCGGATCTGGTGGCTTGGTTAGGCCCACGACTGGCCGAACTGGACACTATGCGAGGGCGGCGTGTTTATCTTGCCGGTTTCGATGAAGTATCCCCTGCGCAGACGGCGCTCTTCACATCGCTCGCCGTGGTGGCTGCCTCTGTGGAGACCATTGAGGAGCCGTCGGCGCGCGTGGCGGAGCGCTGCTGGTTGCATGTAGCCTCCGACGCTGAGGCGGAATGGATGGCGGCTGCATTGTGGGCTAAGCGCGAGTTGGCAGAGAACCCCTCTGCGCGGATCGCTGTCGTGGTGCCTGACTTGGCCGCTCAGTATGCGGCCGTGGCTCAGGTCTTCCAACAGGTGTTCTATCCAGCCACCGCTGCTGTCGCCGCACCGCCACCGGCAGCAGATTTCCACATCAGTTTTGCTCCGCCGTTGTTCCACACCGCCCTCGCGCAGACGGCCATCCACCTGCTGCGGGTTCTGGCTCCAGCGCCTCGGTTGGCTGAACTGCGATATCTGTTGCGATCTCCCTATCTCGATGGTGGTATCGCGGAGTGCGAACCACGTGGCCTGCTGGAAGCAGCCCTACTGGGCCTGCGCCTGGATCGTCTTCCCTTCGCCCAAATCCACGCCAGCGTCAACAAAGTGGCGGCAGGGCTTCCGCCGCGCAGTCTGGACGGATGTCAGCGGCTGATGATGAGCCTGCAGGATGGCGCTGCGTCCGTGCTGGAGTTGCCGCGGCGCGCGCCGTCGGCATGGGTGGCCTTTGCGCGTGGATTGTGGAGCCGGTGCCTGTGGATGGATGCGTCGCTAACGAGTGCCGAATACCAACTGCGGCAGCGCTTGCTGGAGGAACTGGGTGCGCTGAACGCGCTGGACGTCGTATTGCCGGAATGCAGCCTCTCCCAATTTGTGCGCATTCTGAGAAACCGCTTCCAGCAGGTGGGCTTCCAGCCCGAAAGCGCCGCGGGCCGGGTGCTGGTTGCCGGCATGTACGAAGTGACAGGCCTCCGTTTTGACGCTGTCTGGCTTTGTGGTTTCACGGATCGCATCTTGCCGCGAGGGCTGGCGCCAGATCCCTTCCTGCCATCAGAATTGCAGCGCTCTTGCGCCGCTCCGCGGTCGGATGTGGCGCGGGAGCGCAGCTTTGCCGCCAAGCTGTTCCAACGCCTTTGCCGACTGGCTCCAGAGTTGGTTGTTAGCTATCCGCTCCGCGAGGGTGACGAGGAATTGCAGCCCAGTCCCCTGCTGCAGGAGATGCCGCCGCATCAGGACTATCCTTCCGCGTGGCTCACCGCCGAAGAGGAGCCGGCCAATGTAGCGGTGGCCGATTTGCTGGAGGATTGGGGTGGTGGTGTCTTTGTACCCGATGGACCGCAGTTGCGTGGGGGTACCGGCGTGCTGAAGAACCAGTCAGATTGCCCTTTCCGTGCCTATGCCCTTGCCCGTTTGGAGAGCGGCAACCTGGAGTGGGAATCGCCGCTCCTGGAACGTCTTGACCAGGGCCGCCTGGCGCACTGGGCGCTGGAAGCCTTCTGGCAACGCACGCGCACTCGCGAAAGCCTGGTGGCCATGACGGAAATGGAGCGTGGCACACTTCTTTCCGATTGCATCCAGCAATCGTTGGATCGCCTGAAGGTGGATGCGGGTGATGCGCTGGCCGTGGCACAGATAGCCGCAGAGCGTGAACGGCTGCAGACGATCCTCAGCCAGTGGCTGGAGGAGGAGGTGGCACGAGAACCCTTCACGGTGGAGGCCATGGAGGCTAGGGGGACTGTACAGGTTGGCGGTGCGGAGTTGACGCTACGGGCTGACAGGCTGGACAGGCTTCGCGACGGTACCTTCGCGCTGATTGACTACAAGACAGGCAAGGCTGACCCAAAAAAGTGGTTGGGCGATCGCCCTGAGGAGCCGCAGTTGCTGGCCTACCTCGCCGCCGAATCGAGGGACGTGCGTGCCCTCGCCTTTGCGTCGCTGAAGGCCGGCGACATTGGATGGAAGCTGTTCGGCGATACGCCCGAAACCAACTTCAAGGCGCCTCAGCTACGCAAGCGCGATGTGCCTCCGCAGGGCTGGACTGACTTCGCCCGGGAATCGCGCGAAACCGTCCGCCGCTTGATTGCGGAATTCGAAAGTGGATTTGCGGCAGTGGATCCGCGCGACCTGAAATCCAGTTGCGAATACTGCGATCAGCATCCCTTTTGCCGAATTGCGGAGATCTCCAAGGATTCGGATGACGAGGGGGGTGAGGACGCATGAGCGGTCCAGTGCGGGACGCCGGTCCAATACCAGCAAACGATGCAGCCCAACGCTTACGGGCCTTGGACGTGGAGACGTCCTTTCTGGTACAAGCGCCCGCCGGCTCAGGCAAAACGGCTCTGCTCACCCAGCGGCTGCTGTGCCTGCTGGCCACGGTGGAGGAACCCGAAGAGATTCTCGCCATCACCTTCACGCGAAAGGCCGCCGCGGAGATGCGCGGCCGTGTGCTGGGCACGCTCCGCGCCGCGGCTGGTCCGTGTCCCTTTGATGCTTTTGAGGCAGCCACGTGGGAACTGGCGCAGCGCGCAATGAAGCGCGACCAGCAGCGCGGATGGCAGTTGCTGGCGTCGCCGGGAAGGCTGCGCGTGCAGACCATCGATGCCTTCCAGCAATCGCTGGTACAGCGTATGCCTTGGCTGAGCAAGGCCGGCGTGAGCGTCAGCCCCACTGACTCCGCAAAGCCCATGTATGCCGATGCGGTACGCGACGCGCTGCGCCAGCTCGCCAGTGACGACGATGGGTCTGGCGACGACATCCGCGCACTCATTGATCTATTGCTTTATCGTGACAATCACTTGGCGCAGCTAAGTACCTTTCTGGTGGAGTTGCTGGAGAAACGGGACCAGTGGCTTAGCATCCTTGGCGCTGACCTGCTGCACGATGCCGATCCCGCGGACTTGCGCGCACTGCTGGAGGCGAACTTGCGCCGGGAGATGGAATCCCGACTCGCGTTGGCACGCGAGGTCCTGCCCACCGGCCTGGACACCTCAGTAGCGCCTTTGGTCTGCTACGCCGCTGACAACTTGAAGGGGGGCAACCACCCCATCGAAGCGCTCGAGGGTTTCCGTACCTGGCCGGCCGCGACTGCCGATGCCATGCCCCTCTGGCGCGGATTGCGCGCGTTGCTTCTGACAAGCGGTGGTGACATCCGCAAGACGGTGGACGTCAATAGCGGATTTCCAGCCGGTGAGAAGTTGCGGAAACCAGCAATGGTCGCATGGCTGAACAGCCTGCGGGACCACCCTTCGTCCACCTCCATTGCCGACGCGTTGGAGTTTGCCGCCACGCTTCCAGAGCCGCGCTATAGCGATCTTCAATGGCGTACGCTCCGCGCTCTCTTTCGGCTCATGCGGGTGTTGGGCCCCATGCTGCAACTGCGGTTTGCTGAGACGGGCCAGACAGACTTCACCGAGATCGCACTCCGCGCGGTGACGGCTCTGGAGGAAATTCCCGGCTCATCCACCGTGCTGGCTGAGCGTCTCGATGCGCGAATCCGCCACATTCTCGTGGACGAGTTTCAGGATACATCCATCCTGCAGATGCAGATGATTCGCGCGCTCACCAGCAATTGGACACCCGGCGAGCCCCACACGCTGTTCCTGGTGGGTGACCCCATGCAGTCAATCTACGGTTGGCGGAATGCGCGGGTGGATTTGTTCTTGCGTGCATGGCAGGGGGTATTGTCTGGTCTGCCGCCAATGGAAACGCTGCGGCTGACGCGGAACTTTCGTTCGCGTCCGCGGTTGATTGCCGAATGCAATGACCTCTTCGCCGCGGTACTACCGGGCAGAAGCGATGCCATTACGGGCAGGGTTGCCCTGTCGCCTGCGCTTGCGGGCAGGGAAGAGGACGACCCTGTGCCCACTCGCATAGGCTGCATGGCATTCCTCGAAGACGACCGGAACCCACGTGCTGAGGCGCAATGGATGGCCCAGGAGATTGCCCGGCTTCAGGACATCCAGCCCAACGCGCGCATGGGCATCCTATTCCGCAAGAAGGCTCTGGGGGCGGTGGTGGGCACCACACTGGCTGAGCACGGCCTCCTCTATCAGGCAGTAGACCTGGAGAGCCTGGCGGACCTGCCCGTCATCATGGATCTGCGCAGTTTACTGGATGCCCTGCTCGCGCCTGCAAACTCTCTGGCGTGGTGGAGCGTGTTGCGTGCTCCTTGGAACGGCCTGCGACTGGCCACCCTGGAGGGAGTGCGACGCCTTAGTGAAGAGCGTACGGTGTGGCACGCCATCCAGTGCGCTTGCGAAGCCGGCGCTCAAGCCGTGGAAGATCCTGACGAGTTCTTGCGCTTGCGGCGAACCCAAAGAGTGTTTGCAGAGGCTTACCATTGGCGAGGACGCCGTTCACTGGCGGATTCCTTACGCGCGCTCTTCCTAAGCAGTGGAGCTTCCGCGGCGCATCCCGATGCCCGTTCTCAACTTGCAGCCGCGCAGTTCTTTCGCCTCCTGCTGAAACAGGACGAGGCCATGCTGATGAGTGACCCTGCCAGCCTTGGGGAAGCACTCTCCCGCCTGCAGGCACCCTCTGACCCCAAGGCACCGGAGAATCTGCAACTGCTCACGATTCACAAGGCCAAGGGCCTGGAGTTTGATTACGTATTCGTGCCTTACCTCAACAGTAAGACGGGTCGCACGAATGACCGCGCCTTGGAATGGGATGAGGGTGCGCCCATTGCAGGCGAGACGGAAGGTCCACTGCTCCTTGCGCCCGGAAAGACACCGGGTGAAACTGAGCCTTCCCTGGCCGGCTTCCTGAAGAAGCGGCGCAGTGAGCGCGAACTGCAGGAGGGCAAGCGGGTGCTCTACGTCGCCCTGACGCGTGCCAAGGAACAGCTATACCTCTCGGCAACCATCGACCCTTTGAAGGTGAAGGATGCCTCCGGCCTGCGCGCCGTCACAGGCAGTTACCTGGCCGAGGCCCCCATCTGGCAGCGTTTTGAGCCTCAGTTTCAGGACCTCTGGCAACAGTATTCCGCGAAGCAGAATGGTGCGAATAGCGATGCCTTCGTCACCAGACAGATGGCGTATCCCCGATTGCGCCGCCTGCCGGCAACAAGCCTTCCGTCTCTCACGCCGCAGCCGGCTATGGTCCCCTCGCTGGGCACCGACGGCGCGGCCAAGCTCTACCGCCCGGGTGGCGTGTGGGAAACCGTGGAGACGGCCCAGGGTACAGTGTTCCACCGGGTGATGGAACTTGTGACAGGAAGCGCAGCATTGAAGAGAGCGGCGGGTACCGACGGCCGCACATCCAATGCAATACTCCATGCCATTGTGCTGGAAACGCTGCAACAAATGTTGCCCGAGGAAGCTGATCTTCACGCTGCGGCGGAGCTTGTGATGGCTGCTATTCGCAAGACCGCTTCGTCGGAAACAGGCGCGTGGGTTTTCGCGGATACTCATCGGCGCGTGTATCGCGAGCAGGCCATCGCCTACCGCGAAGGAAGCGTCCTCCGCGAGGCACGCCTTGACCGCGTGTTCCAGGACCAGGCGGGAATGTGGCACATTGTGGACTTCAAACTGGTGGCTGAGGATTCCCGGGATGTCGACTCCTTCCTCACTGTCCAGCGCGGGCGCTACCAGGAAGCTATGCAGCACTACGGGCGTCTATGGCAGCGCGATTTTCCTGGGCCCGTTCAGCTGACGCTCTACTTTCCGTTGCAAGACGAGGCCATCCGTTGGACCTTGCAGCCAGACGTCCGCACCGCCTAACGCAAGGTTTGCCTTTCTGCCTTCCAGTTCGACAGCGGCTAATCCTGCCTACCACGCCCGTGTTTCGCTGTGATAGAGTCTCAACCGTTCTGGGCCGATGATCCGCCGGACCATACGCGGAAAGGGACTTATGGAAACCACCTTGTTCCTCGTTCTGGGTTTTGGAGCGCCACTGCTGGCTGGTGCTTATGCCATTGCACAGATGGTGGCGATCGCAAGGAAGGACGCCGGCAACGAAACCATGCGACGCATCGCCGCCACGATACAGGCCGGCGCGATGGCCTTCCTGCGCGTGGAGTACACCACGCTGCTGGTGTTCGTAGTGCTGATGTTTGCCGCCATTGCCGTGTTCCTTCCCAGTGCGGGCATGCCCACCGCCTGGAGCTTCCTGGCCGGGGCAGGCTGTTCCGCGTTGGCTGGCTGGATTGGGATGCGCACCGCAACGGATGCTGGAGTGCGCACGACTCAGGCCGCCAGACAGGGGCTGGCTCCTGCGCTGCGCATCGCATTCTCAGCCGGTGCGGTGATGGGGATGACGGTGGTGGCACTGGGATTAGCAGGCATTACCGCGCTATATCTCACCTTTGGAGGCTTGGACAGCAGTGGCCCAGCGGCTTCCCAGAACATCTTTGGTTTCTCCTTAGGGGCTTCATCGATTGCCCTGTTTGCCCGCGTGGGTGGGGGCATCTTCACCAAGGCGGCGGACGTGGCGGGTGACCTGTCCGGCAAAGTGGAGGCCGGCATTCCTGAAGACGATCCTCGCAATCCCGCTGCGATTGCCGATAGTGTGGGCGATAACGTGGGCGACGTCGCCGGCATGGGTGCTGACCTATTCGAAAGCTATGTGGGTGGCATCATCTCCGCCATGGCACTTGCCTGGGCGATGTCGCCTGATTCAGCATTGGGCCTATTCGGCCTGGATGCCGCGGCTTTCGCGTTGCTGCAACCCAAGCTGGTGATGTTCCCGGTGCTGCTGTCGGGAATTGGAATTGTGGCCTCAGTGCTGGCAACGTTTGCAGTGCGCGCCAATCGCGAAGATAAGCTGCACAATGCACTGTTCATGGGCATCGTCACGGCCAGTGTGCTGGTGATAGTGGCCGGATGGATGCTGGTGTCCTGGATGGGCCTGCCAGCGCCCGTGTTCTTCGCGATGGCGGGCGGACTGCTCTCAGGCGCCGTCATCGGCAAGATTACTGAGTATTACACCTCGGACGGCTACAGCCCCGTCAAGCACCTGGCTGGGCAGTCCAATACCGGCGCCGCCACCAACATCATCTCCGGCATGGCGTTGGGGATGCTCTCCTGCGGACTGCCGGTGCTGGTAATCTCCATCGCCATCTTCTTTGCTTTCCAGTGGGCGGGCCTCTACGGCATTGCAATCGCTGCTGTGGGCATGCTGGCCACGCTGGGCATCAGCCTAGGCATTGATGCCTACGGTCCCGTGGCCGATAATGCGGGCGGTATCGCACAGATGGCCCATCTCGACGAGATTGTGCGCCATCGTACTGACGCCCTGGATTCCGTGGGCAATACCACTGCTGCTATCGGCAAAGGACTTGCCATAGGTTCGGCCGCGCTTACGGCCCTTGCCCTATTCAGCACCTACCGTAAAGTGGCGGCTGACGCCATACAGTCCGCCGGAGGCGCAAGCGCCTTCAGTGCCAACCAGATCAGCTACGAACTCGATAATCCCAACGTGCTTCTTGGCCTTTTGGTGGGAGGCACCTTGCCCTTCCTGTTTTCCGCGATGACCATGAATGCCGTCAGCCGTTCCGCAGGCAAGATGATTCTGGAGGTGCGCCGCCAGTTTCGTGAGATCCCAGGTCTGATTGAGGGTACCGCTCTGCCGGATTCCGCCACCTGCGTCGCCATCTCCACCAAGGCCGCCATTCAGGAAATGGTGCTTCCCGGCCTGCTGGCGGTCTTCTCACCGTTGCTTTGCGGATATGTTCTGGGTGTGTCCGGATTAGGTGGACTGCTTACCGGTGCCCTGGTTACTGGAGTGTTGATTGCCCTCATGATGGCCAATGCCGGGGGGGCTTGGGACAACGCCAAGAAGTACATCGAAGCAGGCCATCACGGTGGAAAGGGTTCTGATAGCCACAAAGCTGCCGTTATCGGCGACACCGTGGGTGACCCATTCAAGGACACCGCAGGCCCCAGCCTGAACATCCTCATCAAGTTGATGAGCATCGTTGCCCTGGTGTTTGTACCGCTTGTTGTGCAGTGGATCCGGAACTAATCTCCGTCAGGGTTGCTGTCAGGCGTCGATGCCGGTTTTGCGGCTGGGGCCGGCCGGGACAGTCCGCGATTCTGTCGTGCGCGCGACATGTCGTTGCGGAACTCGGCAACTGCGTTGGATGTCATGCGCCCCAGGAAACCGAAAGCGGTTCTTAGCAGTGCCTGTCCTACGGTGGCTTCACTTTCCACCCGCCAGGTATTTGCCAGAAAGTTGTTTCCTGGCTGGGCGATGTAACGTGCGTAAGCGGGCATGGACTCGCCATTCCGGTTTCGCGCTGTAAAGGTTGATTTGACAATGTGCTTCAGCTTCGCGCCCATATTCCCCGTGGGCGATAGGTTGGTGGGGAAGTAACGCGGGTCTTCACCCCACATCGCCCCCAGCCCCGCTTCCATCGCGTTTCCCGTGGCAACTCCCGCCAGGCTCATGCGGTAGCGGCGTCCAAAGCCCTCCCAGTTGTTGGGATACTCTTCCGGTCTTCCATTGGCAGTGCCCCAGGCTGCGCTAAAGATTGAGCCGCTAATGGCTCCGCGCCCTGTGCTGACGGCGAACCACTTCATGCGCTCTGACGCCGTGATGGCGTTGTAGTTCTGTACGCCCAACTGGACGGGTGCGTTCTGGCTGTAGGCGCTGGAAGCGCTTAGCCCGATCACCAGCAACATCAGCAGCAAGCCCCAACCGATTTCTAACCTAGGTATCTGATTCATATCTCTGCAGGATACCCCATGGCCTCGGGCGGGCATCCCGGGCAACGCGCGGTACGAAGAGCGAACGCGCCGAAATGCTGTTGGATTCTCTCACGAAATTAGCGCCAACCAGTTGCCGCCGCCAGCCTGGAAGTGAAACGATGTTACCAGCATGTCTGGTCGCCTAAAGGGCATTTTCACCCCCATGCTCGTCCCGCTGGACGAGCGGGGCGATATTCACGAAGCCGAACTCCGGCGCTTCATCAACTGGCTTATCGCCAGCGGGGTGCATGGCCTATATCCCAACGGCTCCACCGGGGAGTTCACCCGCCTGACTGTGGAAGAACGGCAGCGTATCGTGCGCATCACCTGTGACGAGGTGAAGGGCCGGGTACCCATTCTGGCCGGCGCCGCGGAGGCCAATGTCCGCGAGACGATTGCCGCCTGCGAACTCTACCACTCGCTTGGCGCCACCGCTGTTGCCATTGTTTCACCCTTCTACTATCGCCTCAGCGCGGAGAGCGTTTACGCCCACTTCCGGGAGATCGCCCTCCATTCGCCCATCGATGTCACCCTCTACAACATCCCGATGTTTGCCAGCCCCATCGATGTGCCCACCATCCAGCGCCTGGCGGAATTTGAGAAGATCGTCGGCATCAAGGACTCTTCCGGCGATGTCGCTTTCATGATGCGCATGATTGCCGCCGTGCGTCCCGTTCGGCCGGAATTCACCTTCCTCACCGGTTGGGATTGCGTGCTGGTGCCCATGTTGGTGGCGGGGGCTGATGGAGGTACAAATGCCGCGTCCAATGTCGTCCCGGAACTGATGCGCCGCCTGTTTGATCTTGCTTCCTCAGGCAACCTCGTGCCCGCAATGGAACTGCAGCGCCGCATCCTTGAACTGTTTGACCTGATGCTCTACCGCTTTGAGTTTCCGGATGGTTTCCGCGCGGGTGTGGAAATGCGCGGCTTCGATTTCGGCCGCTCGCGGCAGCCCCAAACTTCGTCTCAGCTTTCTGAGCGGGCCACGCTGAAAGACATGCTGCAGTGCCTGATCGCTGATACTGGCTTGGTGGGTCAGCCGCCCGGAGGCTGCCGCTTTAGCCCCACACATGAGCCGCTACCGCCCCCAAGCAATGCCACGCTCACTGGATCCGCGCCCGATGGAGAACTGCAGCAGATTGTGTTGCAGGTGCTGGATAGCCTCAGGCAGAAAGGCGTGCTGTGAGCGAAGCGTTAGGCCTTATTGAGGTGGCGGGTTGGAGCACCTCCATGGTGGTGCTGGACCGCCTGGAAAAAGCCGCAGGGGTGCGCTTGTTACAGGTAGAGTTCAATGACCTTGCTGGTGCCTCGCTGAAGATTGCAGGTCCTCTGGGGGCGGTGCGTGCCTCAATTGACGCCGGTGAGGCACTGGCTGCCCAAATGCATGCGCGCTGCATGGCCACGGTCATCCCCAACCCTGAGCCCAAGGCCCGTCCCAGTTGGGACGCCAAGCCTGAGTACAATCCTCTGATGGAGCAGTCGGTGGTGAAGATACCTGACGCGCCCGCTGCGCCGTCCAATGGCGCCATCGAAGTGCCAAGGTCTGACAGCCCCGGTGCGAAACGAAAGGAACAACGCGTGAGCGAACAAGCAGGATTTGCGGTTGGCCTGATTGAAACCCAAGGCTTCACGGCTGTATTCGAGGCCATCGATACGGCCTGCAAAGCGGCAAACGTTGAGGTGTTGGCAAGGGAAAAGCTGGGTGGCGGCTACATCACCGTGGTGCTGAAGGGAGATGTGGCGGCCGTGCATGCTGCGGTGGACGCAGGCAAAGCGAAGGTTGAGGGTCTCGGCAAACTGATTGCCGCTCATGTCATCCCCAGTCCTACCAAGGCGGTGCTTTCGCTTTTGCCGAAATAGCTCAAGCTGGTGGCCAGACTAAATCCTTCCTCGGGCGACAGCACGGCTTCCTTTGCCCTGGACTTAACCTGTGTTTTCATAAAAACTAACGGGTAACGCGTATGGCCATCAGTGAACCTACAGGTCGGCTGCAGTCTTACATTGATCGCCTGCTGGCTCACCAGCTTCCCGATGGCAGTTGGCCCTATCGCCCCCAAGGTGAGTCAGGGATTGCGGAAGCCACCTGTTACGCCCTGCTGGCACTAAAGGCTGCCGGGGTGGAGAGTCCACGGCTAGGCGCGAGCCTGGATTGGTTGCGCAGCCTCCAGCGTGACGATGGCGGCTCTGCTCCTCAACCGGGCGTAGCCATCTCGAACTGGACCACTTCCCTTGTCTTGATGGTCTATCTGCATTATGGTCAGCATGACGCCATGCAGCCGGGCGTTCACTGGCTGCTGGGTTTGAAAGGGAACGAATCCGGGTGGACGATGCGCGCCATCCTCACCGTGCTAAACAGGACCCCGCAGTATCCCACGAATCACCAAGGATGGCCTTGGGTGGCCAACACCGTTTCCTGGTTGATACCCACCGCACTGGCGACCCTCGCTTTTCAGCAGATTCTGAAGCAAAAACATCACCCGGATATTGCCTTCCGCGTGCAGGAAGGAATTGGGATGTTGAAGGAGCGCCGCTGTGAGGACGGCGGTTGGAATCATGGGGCCAGCATGGCACTGGGAGTTCCAGCAAGCTCATACCCTGAGACCACCGGCATTGCCTTGCTTGCCCTTCAAGCCGTTCCTGAATCGGAACTTCCCGGGGCCCACGGTATCGCCCTCAATATGCTGAAGGATTCCCGCATCGCCAGCATCCGCACTTGGCTCCAGTTGGCACTTACCGCGCGTGGGGTGGGTTTTGCCCCGGGCGAAGAAGAGGCGATACAGTGCCGGAATACCCTTGATTTCGCCTATCGCACCCTTGCCCTCAGCGCGATTGGCGGAAACAATATCTTTAAGGCTTGATCAATCGCGGTGATTCCGCGCTTGCCCATTTCCCCGTTGTCAAATGCATTCCCATTCCCAGCATCGCATTCCTTGTCCGTCGCGCCGCCAGTTGCTGATGGCGGGCGGAGCGGCTGCTCTTTCGGCGGCAGGCTGCAATTCCCTCACGGGTGGACCCCAGCAGAAGCCTCAGGTCACCATTGTCCGCGCTCAGTCCTATGACGATACCCTCTACGACATCGTCCGTCGCGTGTTAAGCCAGCAGCAATTGGACGTCCGCGGTAAGCACGTGGTGCTGAAGCCAAACCTGGTGGAGTTTGATCCCTCCACCCCCATCAACACCCATCCGGTGTTTGTGCATGCTGCACGTGAAGCGTTTCTTGCGCTGGGCGCGGCCACCGTGCGCATTGCTGAGGGGCCCGGCCACCGGCGTGACGCCCTTGACCTCGCAGATTCCGCCGGCTACTTCCACGCCATCGGCGGGTTTGAGGATCTCTTCCGAGACCTGAATCTCGAAGTGGTTGAGCGCGTGACATTGCAGCGCCCCTTCTCGCGGCTGAAGGAACTCTACCTTCCCAAAGTGCTGCTGGGCGCGGATCTCATCGTCTCGCTTGCCAAGATGAAGACGCACCACTGGGTAGGCGCCACGCTCACCATGAAGAACTTCTTCGGTACCGTGCCCGGGGGTATCTATGGATGGCCGAAGAATGTCCTGCATTGGTCTGGAATCAACGAGTGCATTGCGGACCTCCATAACGTCTATCCACGCACCTTTGGATTGGTGGACGGCATTGAGTGCATGGAAGGCAATGGCCCCATCCAGGGAACTCCTAAACACGCCGGCGTGGTGGTGGCCGGGCGAAGCCTGCCCGCCGTGGATGCTACATGCGCTCGCATTATGGGCATAGATCCCACCAGGTTCCAGTATTTGAAACTCGCTACCCGCCGAGGCCAACTAGACGCCGGGAACATCCAGCAGACAGGTGAGACCATTGCCAGCGTCCAGACTGATTTTGAACTCTACGGCGAGTTCAAAGCCTGGCGGCTGTAAGGAAGCATTCGCAAGCCGTGGTTAACTTTGCTGGATTCGTTCTGTTTTCCTGAACGAAACGTGGTTTCGTTCGTATTGGAAACTGAGACTTCCTTGCGGGAGGCGCGCATGTCCACGAGCACGAACCCATATCTTGATCCAGTGGCCCAGCGGGAACTTGACGAACGTCATCTGCGCTACCTGGTGATTGCCAACTACGTCTACGCAGCATTTCAGGCTATCGGACTGCTGGTGATGGTTGTCATCCTGATGCTGTTCACCGGAGCCGCTGCCTTTGGTGGATTTCCGCAGGGTGATCCAGACGCTCAAGTTGCAGGGGTGGCCATCACGGTTATCGGCGGTCTGGTGTTGGTGATACTGCTGATTAGCACTGCCTTGCAGTTCCTGCTGGCCCGATTTCTCGACCAGCGACGCGGGCATACCTTCTGCTTTGTCCTCTCTATTCTCAACGCACTGAACGTGCCCATCGGCACCGTCCTGGGCGTTCTAACGCTCATCGTGCTGATGCGGCCCACGGTCCAGCACACGTTTGAATTGGAGAAACGCCGTCGCGATGCGAACGAGGTTGCCGCTGCCCATGCTGCCAGTCAGGGTGGAACCTAAGCAGCACTTGAGCCATTGCGCGGTTTCTGCAGATGCAACCCACGCCGGGTCCCCCGAATCCTTGATAATGGAAAGTTGCAGTTAGCCCAGTCCCAACCCGCCATGGTTTCCTCGCTGTCTGCCAGCAGAGTTAGGGCCATGCTATTTGCTGTGGCGGTCTTCGTGTATTTCGCTGACCAGGCATCGAAGTTGTGGGTACTAAACACCTTGGATCACTTCGATCAGGTCGTGGTGATTCCTGGCTTCTTCCATTTGGTTCATGTACGGAACAGTGGTGCAGCGTTTGGCATGCTAGCAGAAGCTCCGCGCTGGATTCGTAGCACCGTTCTTGTGGGTCTATCGTCGCTTGCCGTCATCGCTCTGGTACTTCTGCTGTGGAAGGCGGCGGCGTCTAACGCGTGGGGCGGCTCATTCCTGCGTGTGGGGCTGGCCCTGATTTTGGGCGGCGCTGCCGGCAACATCCATGACCGGCTGGCTTACGGGAACGTCGTCGATTTCCTCGATTTCTTCATTGGGAGCTGGCACTGGTATACCTTTAACGTGGCCGATTCCGCAATTTGCGTGGGCACCGGGCTTCTCTTGATTGACCTTTGGCACGCCACACCACCATCGTCGTCCAGCTAAGTCATGTACCCAAAGCTACTTGAGTTCGGTAATTTCTTTCTCCCCTCCTACGGTCTTTTTGTCGCGCTAGGTTTCCTGGCCGGGATGCTGGTTACCCGAGTACTTGCGAACCGCCGGGGGCTTGATGCTGAATTTGTCGTTGGGGCGGCTCTTTACACTGCTTTGGTTGGCTTGGCTGGCGCCAAACTCGCCTTGATCCTTCAGGACTTCAGCTACTACAGCCGCAATCCTGATCAACTCTTCTCGCTGAACATGCTGCAATCAGCGGGTATCTTTTACGGTGGTGTTGTAGCTGGACTCGTCTTCTTCGTTTGGTATCTCCGCAAGCACAGAATGCCCATTGCCACCGCTGCTGATTGCCTCGCGCCTGGCCTTGCCATCGGTCACGCCCTTGGGAGGCTGGGCTGCTTCTTTGGTGGCTGTTGCTTCGGCGAAGCCTGTGACCGTCCATGGGCCGTTACCTACACCAACGCCGCCGTCCGTGATTTCTCCAACGTCCCGTTGGGAGTTCCTCTGCACCCTACTCAAATCTACGAAGCCGCTACTGAGCTTGCCGTCTTTCTCGTGCTTTGGCTGGCGTTTGGCAGGATGATCCAGCCCGGGCGCATTCTCGGCCTCTTTCTGGTGCTCTCCTCCACGGGCCGTGTTGTCGTCGAGTTTTTCCGCGCCCACGATGCAGCCAGCCCCTTTGGGTGGGTGCTTTCCACTGCGCAGTGGACCGCGCTTGCGCTTATTGTATTGGGCGCTTGGCTTCTGACGCGCCAGCCCTCGTCGCCTAAGTAGCGGCCCCGGCATTCTCGGGCGGACTGAGGGCATCGTTCGCTTCGGCCAGGTCTGGATCTTTGTCGATATCGCCTCCCAGCAGGATGGCGAAGCGCCGTGTGCCCGGCCCACTGGCAAGGACGATCTGCACCATAATCGTCAGAGGAATGGCCAGGAACATTCCCACCGTACCTAGCGCCCAACCCCAGAAGACCAATGCCACAAATACGATGAAGGTAGATAGGCCCAGGCCCTCTCCCATCACGCGGGGCTCAATGATGTTCCCCATCACGGTGTTGATCAGCACGAAAAAGCCCGCCACTACCAGTGCCGATACCGGGCCGAACTGCACCAACGCAAGCAGCGCCGGCGGCACAGCCGCCACCACTGAGCCAAGGTTCGGAATAAAGTTCAATAGGAAGGCCAGCAGTCCCCACAGCACCGGATAGTCTACACCCATGGCCCACAAAAACAGCCATACAGGCACACCCGTGCCCAAACTCATCAGCGCCTTAAGCGCGAGGTAGTGCTTCATCTTGCTGGCCATCATTGACAGGTCCTGCATGGTGTTGCTGCCCTCGCCAAAAGCTCGTCGCAGACGAAGAGGCAGGCTTCGTGCTTCCAGCAGTAGAAACACATAGCACAGCAGAATCAACACCGTGTTGGTGAGCAACAGCCCCAACCCGGTTACCAGGGTGCCTGTCACGTTCAGGATGGCGGAGGTGTCCACAATCTCATTCGCGGACGGCAGTGGGCCCTCAAGCCCAATTTCCGACAGCCAGTCTCGCAGCAGGTTCACTTGCTCTGTCAGCTTGGCCTCATAGCCCGGCAAATTTGCAGTGAAGCTCTGCACGCTCTGGCTGACAATCAGACCCAAGCCGCCCAGCATCAATACCGCCAGGAGCAGCACCAGGGTAACGGCGATCGCCAGCGGGATCCGCTTTCCGCAGAGCCAGTCCACGAGAGGGAAGCTGATCACTGCCAGGAAGATGGCCACCAGCAGCGGCACCACGACTGACTCAGCAGCGCGTAAGCCGGCCATGATTACCACCAGCGACGCCAGGTTTAGCCACACATTGCTACCGGGTCTCATTGTCGGTCGCCCCCTGCCACATTCGTTCCCTGCCGCCGTGCGGCTTCAGCGGCATCTTGCCGTAGGCACACCAGCGTTCCTAGCCATCCCGCCGCCACCAGCGCCAGCATGACCGCCCACATCCTATCCAACGAATCGTAGTACACATACGCCAATGCGGCCATTACAGGAACAATTGCCAGCATCGTCTGCCGGTAGAGGCTGGTGATGGCGTGTTCGATGATGGCGGAAATCAGTATTCCCATTGCCAGCATCACTGCGCCCAGCAACCGCAGCGTCACCATGCTGTAGATTCCTTCCGCAAAGAACAGGGCCAGCACTGCTTGAGGCGCCAGCAGGAAACCTGCTCCGCCAAAGTAGAGATACCCCGCTACGTAGTACAGACTGCCCCGTGTTCGCCTCATCGCTGGATACCAGTGTCGCGCATCGCTTGGCTTGCATGAGTGCCCCGGTGTCTGATATCACTGCTAACGCACAGCCCTGTCCCGGAAAGGAAATTCGATGTCCATGCCTTCGCGCCGTTCAATCCTTGGCCTGCTTGCAGCAGCACCCTTCATACAGGCTCAGCGCGCGCAACGCCGCAATGTCCTGTTCATTTCGACGGATGATCTCAACAACGATCTCGGCTGCTATGGACATCCTCTCGTCAAGACGCCGAATATTGACCGTCTCGCCGCCGCCGGCGTCCGCTTTGACAGGGCCTACTGCCAGATGCCGCTCTGTAGCCCGTCCCGTACCTCCATGATGACGGGCCTTGCTCCCGACGCCACCCGCATCTACGAACTGCAGACGCACTTCCGCAGCACTGTTCCCAATGTCGTTACGCTTTCTCAGCACTTCCATCAGAACGGGTATTTCGCCGCCCGCGTGGGCAAAATCTACCACTATGGCAATCCCGGGCAGATTGGCACGGATGGCCTGGATGACAAGCCAAGCTGGAATCAAGTGGTGAACCCGAAGGGTGTCGACAAAGAGGAAGAGCCCCTTCTTACCAACTACACCCCCCAGCGTGGGATTGGTTCCTCGTTGAGCTTCTACGCATCCCCGGCCAGAGACGAGGAGCATACCGACGGCATGGTAGCTGAGGAAACCATCGCCCTGATGGAGAAGCACCGCAATGAGCCCTTCTTCCTGGGTGCGGGCTTTTACCGGCCACACTGCCCCTTCATTGCTCCCACAAAATACTTCGACATGTTCCCGCTGGAAACCGTGGGTACCGTGCCATTCCACCCCGTGGAGATGGAGATCGCGCCGAAGTGGGCTTACTTTACCGATCCGCCGAACTGGGGCCTGAACGAACATCAGATGCGCGAAGTCCGCAGAGCCTACTACGCTTCCATCGCCTTCACCGACGCCAACGTCGGCCGCCTGCTGAATGCTCTGGACAAACTGGGCCTGGCTGACCGGACCACCATCGTGTTCTGGAGCGATCACGGCTACAATCTCGGCGAGCACGGCCAGTGGATGAAGCAGTCCTTGTGGGAGCCGTCTGCCCGTCACCCCATGATCATCGCAGGTGCGGGCGTTGCCACGAAGGGAACGGGCTGTCCTCGCACGGTGGAGGCGTTGGATCTTTACCCCACTCTTGCGTCCCTGTGCGGGCTGGGACTGCCCCAGCACCTGCACGGCAAGTCACTTGAGCCACTGTTGCGCGATCCGCGCGCGCCCTGGGATCGCCCAGCCCTCACCCAGGTCCGCAGGGGTAACCAGCAGCGCTTCGTCCACGGGCATTCGATTCGCAATGAGCGGTACCGCTATTCCATGTGGGACGATGGCCGCGAGGGGGAGGAGTTCTACGACTACGCCACTGACCCTCGTGAGATGCGTAACCTTGCCCGGGAGAACGGCGCGCACAAGCCCATCCAACAGCAACTGGCTGCACGCCTGCGCGCCGCACTTACCGAACGCCGCGTGGCCCGCGGGCTTGGCTAGTTCAATTCCCGCTGATGCCAGAGATGGCCATCAGCGGCGTTGCTAACCAAGGCGTACGGTACGTCCCGACGCAGCGGATTCCCGCGCCGCCACCAGGATTTCCGTAGCGATCAGGTTATTCTCCAAGGACGATAGCCCGTTCGGTTTCACCGTGCCGCGCGCGATCGCCGCCAGGTGCGAGACTGCGTCCCGCTGGCTTAGGGGCAACTCCACCAGTGCCGGGGATGATTCCGCGCGTTCGCCTGTGCGTCGCACCCGCAGCGTGTTGCCGCCGATGGCATGTGCATATCCGGTTGCCCCGTAAACCTCAAAGTCCTTCCGGTTATAGGGCCAGTTCCAACTAGCCTGGATAATCCCCTGCGCCTTGGGGTAATCCAGCAGGATGGTGGCCTCGTCATCCACCTTGGAATAGATGTGCGGCTTGGCGGTCATGGTCCGCGCGGTGACCGCTTGCGGCCTTTGGTTGTCCATCATCCAAGTCATGAGATTGGCGCCATAACAGCCAAAGTCGAACAGCGCACCGGCCCCATTCTTCACGGGGTCAGTCAGCCAACTGAAGAACTCCGGCCCGACGCCAATCTCTTTCGGCCCCGCATGCCCATCCATCGCCACCATCTTACGGATCTCTCCGCCCGCTGCCTCCTGCTTGATCAACGCCCATTGCGCGGCGTGGCTGCGATACCAGGTGGTTTCGTAGTTCACCATCACTGCAATCCCGCTGGATGCTGCTGCGCGACGAATGCGTTCTGCGTGCTCCCTGCTTACGGCCAGAGGCTTCTCCATCATCACCGGCAGCTTCTTTGCCGCGCAGATCTCCACCACTGCCGGGTGATCAAACGTGCTCCCGAAAGCGGCCACTGCCTGCGGCCTCGACTTCTCTACCATTTCCGCCGCTTCCCGGAAACGGCGCTCCACGGGAATGGAAAAGCGTTCCCCATAACTCGCCAGAACCTCTGCCTGTTCTTCCGATACCCCCACCAGTTCCACATCATCGCGCTTCACCAGCGCGTTCAGGAATCCTCGGGCGTGCCCATGAACCAGTCCCGCCACGGCCAGCCGCAGCTTGCCGCCGCCCGCTTGTGCTTGCCCTTGCGCGGCCCCGATTGTCACTACGCCCGCACTTGTGGCACCCATCAGAAACTCACGACGTTTCGTACTCATCGTTCCCTCGCTTCTCTGCTGTTGTCTGGTTTCCGACAGCATACCAGCATCCGTCGCCCACCCATTGTGTCGCACGCGGCCACCATTGGCGCACCATTTGGATACGCACACTGCGTTACCCCGGCCTGCCCTTCCCGGCTCAGTCTGAAGTGCGCTTGCGCGGATCATTGGTTGTAAACTGGAAGCGATGTTTCTCAATACCCCATTCCCTTTGTCACGCATTGTGTTTTCCGCTGTTGCCTTCCTGCTGGCCGGCGTTCTGGTGCTGCCCGCGCAGCAGCGCCCCAAGGCTCCTGGTGAGCGCTGGGTGGAGCTCTTCAACGGCAAAGACCTCTCTGGCTGGGTGCCCGTTGGCAATGAGAAGTGGACCGTCGAAGACGGCGCCATCCACGGCCAGGGTGTAACCAAGCAATACGGGTACCTGCGGACAGACAAGGAATACCAAAACTTCCACCTCTTCCTCCGCTTCAAGACGGAAGCCGATGGCAACAGCGGCGTCTATTTTCACACCAAGTTCAAGCCAGGCACCGTGGATGTCTCCGAAGGCCGTCAGTTTGAGATTGACCGCGTCCTTGGCCACCACTCCTGTGGCGTCTACGGCGATAACGCGGGATGGAAAGCATGGCCCGCCCCTGAGTACGAAGGCCTCCTCCGGCCCACTGACTGGAACGACATGCTTCTCAAAGTGGAGGACAACCGCTACGAATGCTGGCTGAATGGCATCAAGATGCTTGACTTTACTGACCCCAAGCAGGGATCAAAGGACGGCTGGATCGCGCTCCAATTGCACTCCGGCGGCGAAGGCAATATGCGATTCAAGGATATCCGCCTGCTGGATCTCTCCAAGCGCTAATCCCTCACGGCGCGGCGGCGGGCATCTCTGCCCGTCGCCCTTCTCAATCCCTTCAGCCAAGCGTTCGCCTAATTATCGAGTTCCCCCTCCCTTTTTGCTGGATTCATTCCGCACGCAGTGGTACACTTCCCAGGTGGGCAGTTTGACACAAATTCAGACAAGCGGATCCCCTCAGCCGCTTCCTCCGGCCGGCCGTATCTCTTCCTTGCTGATCAAGCCGGCTTCCGCGCTCTGCAACCTTGACTGCCATTACTGCTTCTATCTTGACCGAGATCTTGACCCGTACAAGGAAGTCGCCAAGCGGCGCATGACCAACGAGACTCTTCGCAAGCTGGTGGAGTCATTTCTTTTCTATTCCTACCCGCACTCCACATTTGCCTTTCAGGGCGGGGAACCCACTCTCGCCGGCCTGCCCTTCTTTGAGAAGCTCGTCGAGTATCAGAAGCGCTACGGCCGCACGGGTCAGGCGGTTAGCAACGCTCTGCAGACCAACGCTGTTCTGTTGGATGATGCCTGGTGCCGGTTTCTGCGCAGCTACAACTGGTTGGTGGGAGCATCCATAGACGGTGATGAGCAGATGCACGATACCTATCGCAAGAATCGCGGGGGCGAGGGTACATGGCGCAAAGTGATGGCCAGCATCGAACGCATGGCCAAGCATCGTGTTGACTACAACATCCTATGTGTCCTTAGCGAAGCCAACGTCAGCCGCCCCAAGGATGTCTATCGCTTCTTCCGCTCGCTGGGTGTGGAGTACATGCAGTTCATCCCCTTGGCCGAGTTTGCCCCCACCGGCGAGCGCCAGCCCTATACCATCACGGCTGAGCAGTATGGGCGATTTCTGATCGAGATCTTCGAGCTTTGGTGGCCGGAACGCCAGCGCGTGCGCATCCGCTTCTTCGACAACCTAGCCGAAGCAATCGCCGGCTACACCCCCGGCAATTGCACCATGCACGAGCGCTGCGACAGCTATGTTGTCGTCGAGTACAACGGCGACATCTACCCGTGCGACTTCTTCGTGGAGCCTCGTTGGAAGCTGGGGAATATTCACCATCAGACTTGGAGCCAGATCGGCAATGCACAACTGCGCAGCCGCTTCGCCCACAACAAGACCATCCCTCATGCGGACTGCGTTTCCTGTGAGTACCTTCCGCTCTGCCACCACGGCTGCCCGAGTTTCCGTGAAAAACAGCGTGGTAATCCGGATGACCTCGATTACTTCTGCCAGACCTACAAGATGGTCTACCAACATTGCCTGCCGTCGCTTCGCGCGGAAGTTGCCACCATCACCGGCAAGCCTGCCGTCAAGTAGACATTTGCACTAAACCTACGCGTCACAGCACTTTCGATGGAATGGCGAAGTACCGTGGTACTTCATGGTCAACGGCTGACGGATGCCACAGACTAGCGCTTTTGTGGTTTGGATTCGTGCAGATTCACGGTATTCTGAACGTGGCTTCCTTGCTTCCGAGCCTGGTTCTCACGGGTGCTTCAAAGGCAGATACCGTACAGGAAGGGTGGCAATCTGAGCAGTGAGGGTGGTGCATTGAGGTCTAAACGCGAACGCATCTTTTCCATCACGCTCATCGTGTGCCTCGCTATCCTGCTGCTGGCGAATTTCCTGGAGATGGGGCGTACGCGGTTCATCGATGTGGCTGTGCCGAATCCTGAGACCGCCGCGGAACCGGCTGCGGAGGATACGGCCCCACCGGAAGTCCAGCCTGTCCCGCCTACCATCATTGTCCGCCAACCTGTAGAGACTCCCACCACCCCGTTCTACCGAACCTCCGTGTTCTTCGCTGCCTTCACTCTGGGCACCGTCATTCTCATCATCATCTTCGACGTCTTCTTTTATAACCAGCGCGTTGAGCGTGAAAAGGAACTCACCCGCCGCGTTGCCGACAAGACCCAGGAACTCCAACATGCCCAGGAGCAGGCGGCCGCCGCAAACCTCGCCAAGAGCCGTTTCCTGGCCACGATGAGCCACGAAATCCGCACTCCCATGAACGCCATCGTCGGCATGTCGGAGCTCCTGCTTGACAGCAAACTCAACCCGCGCCAGCGCGAACTCGTCGCTAGCATCGCTACCTCAGGGGACTCGCTGCTTGAGATCATCAACTCCATCCTTGATTTCTCCAAGATGGAAGCGGGCAATATTGAGCTCGAATCCCTGCCCATTAACCTTCAGGAGTGCCTTGAGCAGGTACTCTTCCTGTTCTCCGAACGCGCTGAGCGAAGAAACGTAGAACTGGTTTGCATCCAGGACCCCAAAGTTCCCACGATGATCCTGGGTGACCGAGCCCGTCTTCGCCAGGTCCTCATCAACCTCATGGGCAACGCAATCAAGTTCACCCAGAACGGGGAAGTGGCGCTGGAGGTGACGGTGGAAGGCGAGCCCACCGGCGAGAACGGGGAGGAACAACCGCAGCGGCTTCGCTTTGACGTGGTGGATACCGGTGTTGGTATCGCGCCAGAAAACATCGGGAAACTCTTCCTGCCCTTCAGCCAGGTGTCCGGCAATAATCGCCGTCCCAATGAAGGCACCGGGCTTGGCTTGGCCATCTCGAAACAAATTGTCGGCATGATGGGCGGGAAACTGAATGTGGAAAGCACCCTCGGCGAAGGCAGTCGATTCTGGTTCACCGCCGAGCTGAAGCGTCTGCCGGAAAACCATCCCGAGATGATCCGCACGCCCAAGCGCAAGGACCTCTCAGGCCGCAGCGCCGCCGTGCTGTGTCTCAGCCCGTCTTTGCGGAAACTCTTCGGACGTGCCTTTTCCGCTTGGGAAATGAATGGCGACATTCTCCCTGACCACAGCGCGTTCTTTTACAAGCTTTACGCAATCGCTAAGGAAGGCGCCCAACTGGACCTTGTGGTGGTGGAAGTGGAGGATGCCGTCGACGCTACCCGCGACTTTCTGCTGAATCTTCGCGCCAGCATGCCCTATCCGGACACGGCACTGATGATCGTCAGCAATAGCCGCACCCGCATTGCCTTGCAGGAGTTGCCCGGTGCCAGCGCCATCTGCTTCGTCTCCAAGCCCATCTGGCTGCCAAACCTCTACGAAATCACTCGGGCACTGCTGCTGGAAGGCAAGAAGGCGATTTCTCCAGTGAGCTCCGGTCCCCAGGAGGCCTCCGTCCTCTGGGAAACGATGCCTTCCGTGGAAGCGTTAAGCATCCTGCTGGTTGAGGACAATATCACCAACCAGCGCGTGGCTTCTCTCATGCTGGAGCGCCTTGGCTTCTCCGCTGATACCGTCGTCAACGGCCAGGAAGCTGTGGAAGCGGTGAAGAAGCAGTATTACGATGTCATCCTCATGGATTGCCAAATGCCCGTTATGGATGGATTCCAGGCCACTGAAGAGATCCGCCGCCTGCAGCGCGGCCAGCGCGCCTCCACCATCATTGCGATGACCGCTAATGCCACCCGCGAAGACCGCCAGAAGTGCATTGACATCGGTATGGACGACTACATCGCCAAGCCCGTAAAGACCGAAACCCTTCAGCGAATCCTCAACAAGTACATGGCCCGGCGCTAACTGCGGCGGCTTGCTGATCGCCGGCCCGCAGCGCGAATACAATAGGGATGCACGCTGCGCCCTAGTGGAGAGCCAACATGAAGCTTCTGAATTTCCTTGCCGCCGAAGGTCCTGCCCAAGCCGGTGTCCTGCGCGATGACCGCGTCCACTCCCTGGGGGCATTGGGCTATGCTGACGTCCACGCGGTGTTGCAGGCTGGTACTGAGGCCCTTCCGCGCGTACAGAATGCACTGGAATCAGCCCCCGAAGGCAGCGGATTCGCCCTTGCCGATATCCGCGTGCTGGCACCCCTCGCCAATGCACAGAAGCTCATCTTCATCGGCCTCAACTACCGTGACCACGCCGCCGAGGCTAAGATGGAGATTCCAGCCACCCCTACTGTCTTCGCCAAGTTCCCCAACGCTGTCATCCACCCGGGCGATCCCATCGTCTTGCCCAAGCACTCTCAGAAACCCGACTACGAGGCTGAGTTCGCGTTTGTTATCGGCAGGCGAGGCAAGCACATCCCCGCGACCGCATGGCGCGACTACGTCGCCGGCTACACCATCATCAACGACGTAAGCGCCCGTGACTTCCAACTTGCCACCTCGCAGTGGATCATGGGCAAGACCTGTGATTCGTTTTGCCCCATGGGGCCGTATCTCACCACCATCGACGAGATCCCCAACCCCCATAACCTTCGCATCCAGTGCATCCTGAACGGTGAAACCATGCAGGATTCCAACACCGGCGAGCTCATCTTCAAAATCCCGGAGTTGCTGGAGCACTTAAGTGATGCCATCACGCTGGAACCAGGCGATGTGATCTCCACGGGAACCCCCGCCGGGGTAGGCTTTTCCAAGAAGCCGCCCCGCTGGCTGAGGCCCGGCGACCATTGCGTCATCCGCATCGAAGGTCTGGGCGAACTCCACAACCCTGTTATCGCGGAGGAGTAACGGATCAGAAGCGACGCTCTGTCCTAACGATCGCAATCTCTAGCGTGTGGGGCTCAGGATCCGTGCCTGCTATCGGGATACACGTCGCGAACTGGGCAGGTAGCGAACACGGCTCGTCCGCTTGTCCCTTCCTGTCCTGCCATACCTATCAGAGGAACTCCAGTGATTTGCGATCTCAGCCCTTCCCTCGCGCGGGCCAAGGTTCAACCGTGTCGCCCCCTGACCCCTGTCCGCCGCCTTCCGCCCGCCGGTGATTGCGGCAGCCACCGCTCCATCCCGTCCAGCAATCGGTCCAGGCCCCACTCCATTTGGTTCACGCCATCGTGCTCGCCGCGGATCACGGCCTCAGCCATCTCCCTCATGTGCGGGTATTCCGATGACGGAATCGAAGGCAAGAACTCTTCCGCTTTCGGGCCATAATCCTCAGGTGCAACTGGGAAGTGGAATTTTAGTAGGGTGAACCCGTAGACGTAGCTGTCCAGGGCATTCCAGGCATGGTCCGCCAACGCTACGGGAAACCCGGCCTCTCGCAGACAGCCAATCGTGGCATCCACATAACGCAGCATCGATGGACCCACATTCACGCGCGACACCATCAACATCGTGGCCCACGGATGCCGCATCAGCACCGCGTGCATCGATTGCGCGCGCTTCCGCATTTCCGCCTTCCAGTCACCCCCAAGTGCCGGTGCTTCCAACTCCCCGGCCACGAGTTCCACGATGCCGTCCAGAATAGCGTCCTTGTTTGCAACGTGCTTGTACAGCGACATTGCCTCCACTTGCAATACATCACCTAACTTCCGCATCGACAGGGATTCAATGCCATGCGTATCGGCATAGGCAAGTGCTGCATGCAACACCCTGTCGCGGGTTAACGGCTGGCGGCGCGCCTTCCCAAGGCTTTTGCGTGAACTGTTCCCTTTGGTCGCCATGAATAACCTCCCATTGTGAACTAACTGCCGCGCGCTTTGCCTACGGCCTGGCTTGCTGCAGGGCTTGTGCCCCTGTCTCAGCTTGCCAGTGATGGCCTCTTGCGTTGCGGGTAGCTTACAGTGTAAGCTTACGTTCATGGATGCTGGTGGTTCGCCTGTCTCTTCCCCCATGCCGGGAAATCAGCTTACGATGTCCGCAATCTGGCAGTCCCGCTACGGCGGGCCCGAAGCTCTCTCGCTCACCACCCGCCCCATACCTGTCCCAGGTAAGCGCGAGGTGGTGGTGCGCGTTCACGCGGCTGCACTCGAGGTGGCCGATTGCTTCGCGATGCGGGGCTTCCCGGTGGTTGTTCGGACCATGTCTGGCATCTGGAAACCCACGCTTGGGATCCCGGGTATGGGCGTGGCGGGGCGGGTTGCGGCGGTGGGCGCATCGGTCACCCGATTTCGCCCCGGGGACGAAGTATTCGGCTGCTGCACGGGTGCATGTGCGACCTATGCCAAGGCCAGCGATGCCCACCTCACTCTAAAACCATCAGGCCTGTCCTGGCAACAGTGCGCGGCCACCACGGGCTCCGCGCTGGCGGCTCTCCATGCGTTGCGCGACACTGCCCGACTCCAGGCTGGCCAGAAACTGCTGATTATCGGTGCCGCGGGCGGCATCGGTAGCTTCGCCGTACAACTCGCGCGTCACTATGGCGCGCAGGTTACCGGCGTCTGCAGCAGCGCCAACGTGGACACGCTGCGCCAGCTCGGTGTGCATCGCGTGATTGACTATACCCGCGAGGACTTCGTCCACTCCGCGCAGCGCTATCACATCATTCTCGACAACGTCGAGAATCGCCCTCTGGCTGATTGCCGGCTTGTGCTCACGCCCGACGGCATGCTCATCTGCAACAGCGGCACCGGTGCGCGCGGCCTTTCCTTCGCCGTTCGCCTCATCAAGCCGGTACTCCTCAACCCCTTCACGCGCCAGAAACTTTGCCGCTATCTCTCCACGCCCAATCCTGACGATCTCGCTGAACTTGGCCGGCTTTTGGTTTGTGGCGTCTTGCAGCCCGTTATCGGCCACACATTTCCTCTCTCAGAAACCCCTGCCGCCCTCCGTCACCTGGAAACCGGCCACGCCCGTGGCAAGGTCATCATTGAGGTTGCCAGCTAGCCTATGTCCAGTTCCACCTCCGCTTGGCGGACCAACCTCCGCCAGCCCTCCCAATCGGAATGGGTAACCTTTCAATTGCTCACCTCATGGCAGACCGTCCTGCTTCTTCAACTTGCCGTGCTGGCGCTAGCGGCATCGCGGTAGGGCCATCGAGGAGGAATCCAAAGCTACGCCTGTCGTCCGGGAACCAGTTTTGTCTAAACCGGTTCAAGGTACTGCTTAAGGTGCACACACAGTGCAAAGTGCAGTGGCGGCCCAGCGCGAAATTTGACAAAATGAGGTCGATTTAGCGGCTTCGCAACGCTTTTTGACACGAAACTCCCGGAGGTTTCCCATGGCACACGGCGGCACTCGAGCGAGACTCCTGGTGGGCACGCGCAAAGGAGCTTTCCTGCTGGAGTCGGATGCAGCACGCATGCACTGGGAGGTGCAGGGCCCCCTATTTGGTGGATGGGAGATCTATCACCTCAAGGGTTCACCCGCTAACCCGAATCGAATCTATGCATCCCAGAGCTCTGGGTGGTTCGGACAGTTGATCCAGCGCTCAGATGATGGAGGGCAGACTTGGCAACCGGTGGGCAACCAGTTTCTTTACGACGGGGAACCTGGAACCCACCAGTGGTACGACGGCACGCCGCATCCCTGGGAGTTTAAGCGGGTCTGGCACCTTGAGCCGTCACCCACTGACCCTGACACCGTCTACGCTGGCGTTGAGGATGCCGCGATCTTTCGTTCCACCGATGCCGGCTTAACCTGGCAGGAATTGCCTGGCTTGCGGGGCCATGGCACGGGCCCTCAGTGGCAACCCGGCGCGGGGGGACTCTGCCTCCACACGATCCTGCTGGATCCACTCAACCCCAACCGGATCTTCGTTGCCATCTCTGCTGCCGGCGCCTTCCGCAGCGATGATGGTGGGACCTCCTGGAAGGCCATCAATCGCGGACTCCACTCCGACTACATCCCTGACCCCGACGCCGAAGTTGGTCACTGCGTCCACCGCTTGGCGATGCACCCCTCCCGTCCCGAGGTCCTCTTCATGCAGAAGCACTGGGACGTCATGCGCAGCGACAACGCTGGCGACTCCTGGCATGAGGTGAGCGGGAATCTGCCCTCTGATTTCGGTTTCGTCATCGACGTCCACGCCCACCAGCCCGACACCATCTTCGTGGTGCCCATCAAGAGCGATTCTGAGCATTATCCGCCTGACGGCAAGCTTCGCGTTTACCGAAGCCGCAATGGCGGCAACCAGTGGGAGGCCCTTACGGAAGGCCTGCCCCAGCAGGATTGCTACGTGAACGTCCTTCGCGACGCCATGTGCGTGGATACGCTCGAGGAGTGCGGTGTCTACTTCGGCACCACGGGCGGCCAGGTCTACGGTTCTACCGACGGTGGCGATACCTGGAACACCCTGGTCCGTGACCTGCCTCCCGTACTTAGCGTGGAGGTGCAAACGCTGCCGTGACGCAGCCTGTGGCGATTCGCGTTGTCCTGCCTGCTCACCTGCGTGCCATCGCAGCGGTGAGCGGTGAGGTGGAACTGCTCATCGTGCCGCCTGCCACGCTGCGCGCGGTACTGGATGCCCTGGAAGAACGATTCCCGGCTCTGCGCGGAACGATCCGTCACCACGCCTCCGGCGAACGCAGACCCTTCCTGCGATTCTTCGCCTGCGAAGAGGACCTCACGCACAACTCACCAGACCTCGCTCTACCGGATGCTGTTCAACGCGGCCAGGAACCGGTCTTCGTCATTGGCGCGATCGCCGGTGGCTAGCGGAAAACAGTGTCCCCTTGCTGGGCGCCCGCGCGTCCTCAGCGATGCCAGATCTGGTCCATCTTGTGATTGATGTTGGCTGCGTCCTCGTACTTGTTCGCGAAGTTGATGAATAACTCCTCATAAGGCGTTGCCATGCCGGGGTCCCGAACCTTAAAGAAGGTACCGAAGACGCTGCCGTCCCCGAACAGTTCACTCACTACACGGATGTGCAGAAAGGGGGTGAGTCCCACTACGCCCAGTGCGCCATTGTTTTGCATCATGGTTCGCCAGCCCTGCACCGTGAAGCTCATGGGTGGGGCGACGTCCAACCCAAGCGATCGCGTGTAACGGCCCGTATCCCCGGGCGGCAGTCCCTGATTTGCGTTGAATTTCGCCAGGTATCCATAGCCAGGGTCGCCGGCGTCTGCGAATCCCATCACAACCTGGATGGGATAGCTCTTTCTGTCTCGCGCCGAACGCAACATGGTGCCCGCCGCGGCCCAGCAGGTCATGTTCGACGGTTGCACCACATGGGAGATCGGTTCCGCGCTAACCGTAAACGGTGCGCCGGGACGCTCACTGGAGTCAGCGATATGGTTTAACCGCCCGATCGTCCGCTTGCCAGGATCCACCTTTCCGTCGGGGTTGAAGACGTGCTTGAACTGGAGCTCCTGAAAGCGCTTGATGGCACCGTTCGTCTTGGGCCCAATCCACCCATCCGCCTTCAGTGGCGGCATCGGGCCTCCCCAGGAGGCAGGCACCTTGTTGAGAAGCTGCTGAACAGTCAGCACATCCGCGTTGCGATTCACCCCACCTTGTCCTACCGAAGCAGAGATTGACTTTGCCATGTGAGCCTTCCTACCCTCCGTTCTTGCGACTGCATCCCCCCTGCAGTCTTGTCCTACTTGGCGGATTTTATGGGTGAACAGGCTCACGGACGGCGCGTTGTACAGCGGTCAATCCCCTGGAAACAGGACCCACAACTCCGGCCGCCCCGTGTTGCAGTGCACGGCGCGTGAAAGCAATCCGGGAATTGCCCAACTCAGGTACAATGCCAGCCTGGCCGCCTGCCACGCGCCCCACCGCGCTGGACGCCCCTCTATCCGCGAGTGCAATGACGGCACGGGATGGAAGATCCGTTCCACCCATGGGGAGCGTGATGGCTCGTCGTCCTGCAGCTTGTCCAGTGCGCGCGCAGCCTCGATCCACGCCACTCCCTGCTTCCCCACCTGGTGGTCCGCTAGAAATACGGCCGGGCGGGATAGGCTAGGCAAAGCCAGCAATCCCAAGAACTGCCATAGGGTGAATCCAAGCACCAGATGCACATACTCACCCGGTGAACCGAAGCCCGCGCCAGGCACGAGCGCGTAGCTGAACGCAAAGCCGATCATATTGAATCCCAGCGCCACCAACAGCCCGGCAGTGCGCGCACCACTCCGCAACACTTCCTCCCGCCGCTGCTGTTGGATGTCCCGTAGTGGCCCGCTCCAGCGCGCAGGCATCACCAACCGGCATCCCCTGCCCAGCCCCACCCATCCCCCTACGAAGGCAGGGTCAGTTGCTGACGCCAGCCACGCGCCGTGTTTCCCGTCCATCTCCTGCCAGCCACCAACCCACTGCGCCACGGCCCCTTGCGCCACAACCAAAGCTCCCATCACCAGAACCACCACGGCGACGGCGCCGCTCAGCCCCATCGTATGCCCCGCCATATAAATTGCCAGCGACGTTGCCCACCACACCAGGGCCTGCATTCCGGCTCCCCGCAGCCAGCCACTCCACGTCACGGTGGGTCGCCCGAAGCGCGTGGGTAAGCGCATCCCTCCAAACCAGTCAAATGGAAGCTGCACCGCCAGATGCACCGCCACTAGCCCAGCAAGTGCCCCCGCCACGGGCAAGCCGTCCACCAGGCCACCCCACTGCCATCTCAGCCCCGCCATCGCCAGAACCACCCAGGTGCCCACGCCACTAATCCCTAGCCACAGCCTTGCCCGCGCGTACGTCATCGCTTCCCTAGATGCTGAATCCGCGCACTCAGCCAGACTTTCCGGACAGCCGCGCGTCAAGGAAACGTTCGCTTGGCTCTATCCGTTTGCTTGCGCTGGTCCTGCCCTTGTGTCGGCTAGTGTGCGTCTTGACTTCACGAACGCTTGGCCAAATACTTAACCATGTTCCTATGGGAGTCCTGCTTTCAGTGGGCACCCAAGTTCAGGTCCGTCGAGGTTTGTTCCCCGATGCAGCTCCTCCAACGCCACCCAGCCGGCCACCCTTCCTGGGTGGAACTTGCCACCAGCGATGTCGCCGGCGCCCGTCCATTCTACGAAGCTCTCTTTGCCTGGACTCTCACCCAGTCCAACCCGGATGGCCCGGGTGATTACTTCATGTGGCAGCATCAAGGGCACGATATCGCTGGCATGTACACTCTCGCCGGCCCCGCGCTGGAAAAGGGTGTCCGTCCTCATTGGATGGTCTACTTCGCCGTCGATGATGCCGATGCTCTTGCTGCCAAGGTGAAGGACGCCCAAGGAGCCTTGCTGTTCCCGCCCTTCGATGTCGGCCAGTCTGGACGCTCCGCCTGGTGTGTGGATCGCCACGGAGCGATGTTTTGTGGCTGGCAGGCCCTTTCCCATTGCGGCATGAAAGTGAAGGGCGGCCCTGGCACTCTCAACTGGGTGGAGCTCGCCACCCCGGAACTGGACGTTTCCCTTCACTTCTACACCAACATTTTTCCTTGGACCGCGGAGGAACGGAGCCCCGACGAACGTGGAATTCCCACCAGGTACATTGAGTGGATGGTTGACGGTGCTCCCATCGGCGGAGCCCTTCAGATGACCGCCGAATGGAAGGGTGTCCCACCCCACTGGGTGCCCTATTTCCAGGTTGCTGATGCTCCCGCCACCGTCGCCCTGGCGCAGGAACTCGGCGGCAAGGCCCCTTACGGTCACTTTGGTATGGCAGGCGTCGGGCAGCTTGCCCTCATCCAGGACCCCCAAGGCGTCGCGTTCATGATCATTCAGCCTTCATGATCATCCCGCCTTCCTGAACATCCCTTCGTGCGACGCCCATCGTCCTGTCGGCGGACCGCGTCTACCGGCGTTAGGGCCTTGCCCCCGGAGTGCCGAACCTGGTGTGCAGATCCGCAATCTCAGTTGCCGTCAGTTCCCGGCCACGTCCCTGCAGCAGGAACCAGATCCTGCATTGCTCCTCTAACTCCTCAGCCAGCGCCGCCGCGGTTGCCACGTCCTTGGCCCAAGTGATTGACCCATGGTTTCTCAGCAGCATCACCGGACCCTCGGCCGCCACGGCCTCCACCGCTGCCGCCAGTTCCATCGATCCCGGCGGATGATAGGCCACCACTGGCATCGACGCCACCCGCATCGGAAAGTAAGGCGTGTAGTACGGTAGTGGATTCCGCTCTGGTAAATCACTCAGGCAACTGAAGGCCGTCGCGTAGGTGGAATGCAGATGCACCACTGCGCCCACCTGCATCCCCGCCCCTGCCACCGCCCGGTAGACGGCCAGATGAAAGTTGATCTCCTTGGTAGGCTTCCCGCCGCTCACATGCAAGCCATTCCCATTCAGAACGGAAAGCCCGTCCGCCTCAAGCCGTCCCAATGACGAGTTCGTTGGAGTTGCCACCAGCCCCGTCTCTGTCCGGGCGCTGATGTTTCCCGCGCTGCCGTAGCTGTACCCCCGCGAAAACAGCGATCCCGCGATCTCCACCAGTTCCTCCGGTACTCCCTTGCCCATCATTCAGCTCCTCTCCACCGCCTTCGCAGGCGCACCCGGTAACGACCGCATCCCTACCCAGCAGGCCACCGCCAGCACATTCATGGCTGCCGCCACCGCAAAGTAGGCACTGCCTGATCCGGTCAGCCGCAGCAGAACCGGAAACACGCCCGCGCTTACAAATGAACCCAGGTTTCCAATCATGTTCATCGATGCCGAAACACTGCCCGCGTGCTCGCCTCCAATGTCTCCGCAGAAACTCCAACTGGGGCTGATCGTCATGTCCGCCCCAAACGTTGCCACGGTGAAGCAGGCCACGGCCCACCCCGCCGAATCTGCCCACACCAGCGCCAGCATCCCGCCCGCTGACAGTGCAAAGCCTACCATCGCCGGCAGCCGTCTGCTCCAACTCCGCCATTGCGACCGGTACATCGCATCCACAAACCATCCCGTTACCCACTGCGATGCGGCTCCAAACAGCAGTGGTAGTGCGGCGTACCCTGATGCCTCTTCGGGCGTCAGCTTGTAGGTCTCCAGCAAGTACACAAACATCCACGTCAGGCACAAGTAGAACGTGAAGTTGCTGCAGAAGTATTGCAGCATCGCCAGAAACAGTGGCCAGCTCCGGAATACTGTCCACGTGAACGCCGCTCCCTTTGCTCCCTCTCGCGCGGTAGCCCCCTGCCCGGGCGGCAGCGCCCCCTTGTCCTCCTGCGGATAGTCACGAAATAGCAGCACCCAGCCCACGGCCCACACCATCCCCACCGCGCCAAGGATGAAAAAGCTGCGCCGCCAGTCGGTCGCTGCAATCAGCCACGTGATGGCCGGGAACGCGAAGGCTGCCCCAATCCGCGACCCTGAGAACAGAATGCCATTCGCCAACCCTCGCTTCCCCACCGGCAGCCAGTTCACAATCGCCCGCGCCGCCCCGGGAAACGCGCCGGCCTCTCCCATTCCGAATGCAAACCGTGTCGCCAGCATCACCCAGTAGCTGTGCACCATACCCGTCAGTGCGGTCAGGGCGCTCCACGCGGTCACCACGCCAAACAGCCCCGTTCTCGGTCCATAGCGGTCCATCAGTGCCCCGCTGGGTACCTGCATCAACGCATATCCCAAACTGAAGGCTCCAAACACCACGCCCATCTGGTCGTTGCTCAAACCCAAATCCACTGCCAGCGGACCCTTCGCCGCTGAGATTGCAACCCGGTCGATATACGTCAGCATTGACAGCAGGAACAGCCCCACCATCAGGAACACTTGCTTCATTGGGATACCTCCCCCTTGCCACTCCCGCTGCATCAGCTCTCAGTGCTAGTCTGCGCCTTCATCCAAGCTAGTCTGCGCCTTCATCCAACCCGCACTATCATACTGGCTTGCCCAGCTATCCTACTTGCCTTGCCGAACCGGCCAGCCAGTGCCCCGCGAAATTGCCTACTCCATCGCGGTCTCATGCCCCCCACACCATTCGTTACAATGCAAGAAAGCTCCTGCCCCACATTTCATGGCTCTTCCACACCTTAGTTTCGTCCCTGTGTACGCCCTTCTGCTGCTTTGCCCCCACACCATCCTCGCCCAGCCTGCAAACCTTGAACAGGCCACCAGGCAGGCCCGTCAGTATCTCGACGATGGCAAATTCGCCGAGGCGCTCCCCCTTCTGCTCGATCTCCGTAAGGCCGCCCCTGAGAATACCAGCCTCGGCATGACCATCGCCCAGGCCTACGCCAACACCGGCGACTTCCAAAACGCCATCCTTGAATACGAGGCTGTTCGTCGCCGCCTACCCAATTTCAAGCCCGCTGTCATCTCACTTGCTACCCTCTATCTCAACCGCGGCCAGGGCAGGGAAGGGATCACCTTGCTGGCTGAGTTCGCGGGCCGCAATCCCACTGATGCGGATGCGCGCGCCCTGCTTGCCTCCGCTTATCAGACGCAGGGCGACCTCAGCCGCGCAAACGAACACTTTGTCGAAGTCGCCAGGCTTCAGCCCAAGGATCCTCAAGTCTGGTTTGCACTGCACCAGAATTACCAGGCCATCCTCCGCGAATGCATCGGCCTCACCGAACAGGCTGACCCTGAAAGTGCAGCCATGGTGGCGATGGCTGGCCTTGAGCGCCTTCGCATCCAGCAGGACGAGAGCGCCTTCTACCTCCTCCGCGAAGCCCTTCGCCGCGATCCCCGCCTCCGCGCCCTGCACCCCGACATCGCCGCCATTTACCGCAACCGCAACCAGCCTGCCTGGGCACAGCAGGAACTCGCCAAGGAAGACTCCCTTGGTAAACCCATTTGCCAGCAGGACCCCGCGGCCTGCGCCTACCTTATCGGCGACCTCCCCGCCGTCATGGCTGCTACCCGCTTCGCTCGCCTTCCCCAGGATCTTTACTGGCGCTATCGTGCTGCCCTCCGCCTTGGCGACGATGCCTATGATCAACTCCAGGCCCTTCCCCCCAGTGTCCAGTCCCACGGAGCCCGCGCCGAATGGCAGCGCCAGCGCAATCGCCACGCCGAAGCGGTCAAGGCATGGCGCGACGCTCTTGCCCTTGCCCCCAACAACCTTGGCCTCCGCAAGGAACTGGTTGTGTCCCTCTTCCAGGCCCGCGACCTTGCCGCCTGTGCACGCGAAGCCGACGCCCTCCTCAAGGACGCAACCACGGATCCGGAACTCTTGTTGCTGCGCGGCGACGCTGCCCTGAACCAGCAAAATGCCGCTGAAGCACTCCCCTACCTCCAGCGCGCCCTGCAAGCCGAACCTGCCCTAGCCCCCGCCCAAGCCTCGCTCGGCCGCGCTCTCCTCCAACTCAACCGCGCCGCCGAGGCCATCCCTCATCTGGAGAAAGCCGTCCCTTACGCCCCTGACCCTTCCATCCTTTACCAGCTGGCCCAAGCCTACCAGCAGGCCGGCCAAGCCAAGCAAGCCGCGGAGACGCTCTCTCGTTACCAACAGCTCAACCGCCAGGATCAGCAGGACCGCACCAACTTGGAGTCCCGCTTCCAAATCACCCCGCCCTGATCAATCCCACCGAATGGATGTTGAAACGGTCTCGTGAGTGCCCGCTCCCAGCAGAAGAACGAAGACACCACCAAGTGCGGCGCCTAATGTGTACTTGACTGAATATGCGTGGCTGATTCGGAATAGGGGTTCTGGGGACAGATGTGACTGACACGGGAGTCCGCGGTAAAATGACTGAAGCCAATGTGCCGCAGTTTGGAAAGATCGATCAGCCGGGAAACTTGTTCCCGCAGGATCGGAAACATCCCACGAAGACCAGCGTGGAATAGCATCGGCTCGTCATCGCGTATCAGGAAATGGCTGAATTCGAGGTTGATCTCCGGAACAAATACGGATATTCGGAACAAATCATCCGCTATTTCGGTTGTGCTTATCATTCGACTTCTCCCTTATCCGCATGATGCGGCCCGGTGGTAGTGGAAAGTGGATGCTAACAGACTTTGCACAGACCACCTGCATTGTAGTGCTCTGGCGCAAATCGGGAGCTGTGGCGATCTCCTCCGACTTGCGCCCGGGAGTTGCTGTGCCCAGTTGGCCGATCTTTCCCCCTACCGCGCTCTACCGCTTCACCAACTCCACGCGACGATTCTTAGCCCGGCCCGCTGCTGTGCGATTGTCGCCGATTGGCCGCTCCTGCCCACAACCCGCCGCGACCAGGCGATTCGCCGCGATGCCCTGGGCTACGATGGCCGCCATGACGGACTTCGCCCGAGCATCGGACAGTGTCTTATTGCCTGCCGCTGTACCTGCGTTATCGGTGTGTCCCTCGATGGCCACACTTAGCGCCGGCTGGGACTGCAGCAGCTTCACAATCTCATCGATGATCGGCAGCGAATCTGGCAGGATATCCGCTTTACCAGTGTCGAAGTGGATGTCGAGAGGAATGAAGCCGTCGGTTTCCAGAGCCTGGGCCATCTGGTTGGCCTGAATCACCTGCGTCATCGCGGTGCGCTCCACGATGTTCATGTAGATATAGCGATTCGTGCCGGCCTGGACCTGGACCCACGTCTCGACGCCGTCCAGATTCACTTTCATGACAGTGTAGGGGTCCTTGGTAAACACGACCTCGCCGCCAACGGCCTTGATCGCGTTCTCATAGTTCCGGCGGACCGCCAAGGCGCCGGGATGGGCCTCGCCGGTATCCAGATAGTAGTTGATCTTGTAGTAGGTACCCTCAATCTGGGTGGGCGGCTGCGTTCCGAATTCGAACGAACCGAACCCCTGCTTTTGGTAAGAACTGATGTAGTAGCCCGGCATCCGGTTCTTGAACAACGGATGATCCGAACCGCCCTTCGCATCCTTGCTGTGACTTTGACCCGCCGCCGTGGGCGCCAGCACGAACATCCCGACCACGCATAGGCCCAGAAGCATGGACAGAAGTGAGTGAATTTTCATCTTCCTACCATACCCTTTGCGCGCGCTCCAGCGGTGGGTTCCGAACCGGGCTACCGAGTTATTGGGGAAATGCGGGATCAGAAATGCGGGAAATGCGGGATCAGGTTATCCTTTTTCAAGTTTCATGTGAGATTTTTCCGCCCCTCCGCCCACTTTCTACCTGATGGCACGCATTCAACGCGTGGTAGCCGTCGGCTGCCCGCACCACATCACCCAGCGCGGCAACTTTCGCCGTGACGTCTTCTACGCGGATCAGGATCGCTCCACCTACCTCGCCCTCCTCGCCGACAGGGAAATTCCGCCCTCCTCGCCGACAGGGAAATTCGACAGCAGGAAATTCGACAGCAGGAAATTCGGTATCAGGTTATCCTTTTTCGTGAGAATTTTCCGCCCGTCGCGCCACT
>DAISIM010000019.1:0-95257 GCA_036821995.1 Bryobacteraceae bacterium | reverse complement strand
GGGCACCATCCGATCTACGGCACGCAGATTCTCTACTTCAGCGATCCCGTATTCTCCCTGCGGGCGGAGATATCCGCGCCAATCGAGTTTCAGGCGATTGAGCAGGGCTCCGTTCGAAGCCAGCGCCCACACGATCGAACGCCCAACATGCTAAGCAGGCCAGAGCTTGCGCCACCAACTACAGTCGGGTTCCTTGAGCAGCTCGAACTCGACCGCGATCCAGAAGACAACCCGCCGACCAAGGCATAAGGAGAACGCCGACTATGCAGAAGAACCGTATTGAGCTTGCGGGCTACCTGGCGGCAAAACCGGAGGTCCGCCATCTCCCTTCAGGGACCCCGGTAGCCAACGCCCGCCTGGCGGAGGGATACCGATTCCTCGACCGCAACAAGGAGGAGCAGCAGCATACAAATTGGCACAGTCTGGCTTTTTACGGAGACCTTTCCGAGATCGCGACCACCTTCGACAAAGGCGACAACCTCTTTGTGGAAGGGACTGTGCAGACGCGCCAGTTCACACCCAAGGATGGAAGCCAGCGGACGGTGTATGAAGTAATCGTCCGTAGCGTCTACCAGATCGCCAAACCGAAAAGCAGCAAAGTTCCGCCAGAGGACAACAATCCGATTATCGAGCCGGCAATGCCTGCAACCGCTGTGGAATCCCAGGAGGACGATGATGACGGAACCTGGCCGGTCTAGCTATCGCCGACTGCGCATGTTGGTTCTCACGAGTTGTGTTGTGGTCTCGACGATCATTGGCATCGGATCAGCAGGCCTGCGCATCAACGTGACGCCGAGTCTGCCTGTGGGGATCTATTGGGCTACGTCATCCGCCAGGGCGGAACTAGTCGAGTTCTGCCCGGAGGAGCCCTTCGCGAGCGAAAGTCGAGACCGAAGCTATCGGCCCTACGGGGTTGTTTGCAGGGACGGCGGAGCCCCTTTGGTGAAGCCGGTGGTCGCGCGATCAGGTGACAACGTGGAGGTCAATAAAGCAGGCATCGCCGTCAACGGAACCAGGCTGCCAGCGACGGTCACGTTGGCCGCTGACGGACAGGGCAGGGCTCTTACGCCGTGGCCCCACGGCAACTACAGCGTCTCTGCAGACGAGCTTTGGGTTGCTTCGCCGGGGAAGCAGGGGAGTTACGACTCTCGATACATGGGACCGATCAGAAAGCGGCAAGTCCTCGCAGGGCTGGTGCCACTGTGGGTGGTGGAATGAATGACCGTGCCTTACTTGCGGGCGCCATTCTGACGGCCGGCGTGATCGGAGCTACTGCCTGGCGGGGACCGTTCTGGCTGATGGCGACCGCAGCTTCAGTTCCCGCACTTGCCTACGCGCAGCCAAACCGCAAAGCATGCTTCGCGGTAATGGCGGCCTACTATGCAGCTGTAAGCTATCCCATGATTCCGGCGCTGCAGGCCGCATCGTGGGCAGTGACTTCCAGCGTCGCCATCATCTGTCTGTTCGTGGCCGCGGTTCTCCTGCTTGCGGCTCCTTGGGTATTGCTTTGGAGCCCAAATCGCAGCGCAAGACCTTTGCGACTGGCTGCAGCGACAGTGATTTCTGTAGTGCCACCCGTTGGCCTGATCGGCTGGGCATCACCCCTGCTCGCAGCAGGAGCCCTGTTCCCAGGCCTGGGTTGGGCGGGACTCGTACTGACAATACTGGTTCCCGTTGCTGCGACAACCCATTCGTTCCCGTTCAAGGCCCTGACGACGCTGACGGTAGTCGCTGTGGTCGCGAACGTGATCGCAGTTCCTGCACAGGCAGTCCCCGGCTGGGAAGCCAAGGATGTCTGCCTCGGAATGCCCGTGGAACCCGGTGGCGGGCTGGATGTTCTGGCAATGCACCGGAAAGTCGAACGCCTGATCGAACGCTCCAAGGCCAACGTTTTGATCCTGCCCGAATCGTCCATTCCGCGTTGGAACGATGCAACTGCTCTAATCTGGCGACCAGTCGTTGAGCGCCTTCACGCGGCCCACCGCCTGGTCTTGGTCGGCACGACGTTTCCCGAGCCTGGCTCACAGAAGCAGATGAATGGCGCCGTTGTTTTGGGACTGGGGGACTCCATCCCGAGCTACTTGCAACGGCTTTCGGTTCCGATCGCAATGTGGAGCCCCCTTCGCGATGACAGCTTCGTCGCCTGCCCAAACTGCCCAGGCACATTCGAAATCGCCGGGCAGCGCGTCGCCCTATTGGTCTGCTACGAGCAACTTCTGGTCCTACCGATGCTCTTGTCTATGGCCGACTCGCCAACGGTCCTTGTCGGCATGTCCAGCACAGCCTGGACCCAGCGGACTTCCATCCCTAGTTCTCAAGATCTCTGTCTGCGTGCATGGGGACGACTCTTCCACCTTCCCGTGCTGACTGCCACAACGAGGTTAGAACCATGATGAAACCGACACGTCTTCGAAAGTCGATTCCGCCCAAGAGCGACCGTTCCTGGCTGCTCATGGATGAAGTGGCGGAGGAGATAGGCTGCAGCAAGGCCACCGTCCATCGACTGCGTCGGGGAGAAATCAACGGTGTCCCGCAGCTACCATCCGTCGAAGTGGGTCGCCGGAAGCGGGTGGTCATGAGATCTGCCCTGCAGGAGTGGCGACGACAGAATGTGTGGCCTTCGTTCTGCTTTCAACCCAAAGCGACGAAGATTCCCGCTGTCGACGGCGCCCAAGAAGGCCGAAGAGCCCAACGCCGACCTCGGAAAGCGTCATCGCAGGACGAGTCTCGGGAACTCACTGGCGAGCCGATTCGGGGACTCATCCAAACCCGCGAAACGCTCTGAGCGAGAAGATGATGGCTGCCAGGAATAGGATAGCGGTACCGGAAATAGCAAAGCGCTTGGGCGTTGGCCGAGTCTCCGTATATGCAATGCTTGAACAAGGGATCATCCCTGGAGTTCGGCTCGGTCGCAGGTGGATAGTGACGCAACCCGCTTACGAAAAGTGGGAGCGCACCTGCGGTCTCAGCCGGCTGCCCAAAGTCACTGCGCATCCGGAACGGCCTTGATGTATGGCGGTGTTCAAACGTAAGTATCCAAGTGGCAAGACGGTCTGGTGTTTCGTCATAGACGCTCCGGGATCAACGCGTGAGAACCGGCGACAGATCAAGGAGTCGGGGTTCGCGACCAAGGGGGCGGCCGAGACTGCTGAGGCCGAGCGGCGAGTCGCAGAACAGCAGCGTTTCGAGCTTGAACAGGCGGGCTTCCCTGACGTTCCCTCTCCGAAGACTTTGTCTGACCTGCTGGTTGATTTTTTCTCGGAACATGCAGAGAGAAAACTGGCGCAGAAGACGATTGAGCGCTATCGAGAGCAGGCCGCATACCTCCACGCTGATCTGCTGAGCATGCCCATTGTCGAGATCACGCCATTGCATCTCTCCAGAGAATGGAACAGGCTTCTTGAGTCCGGCGGTCACTTCCGCAGTTCGGGCCTACCGCGTCCCCTCGCCCCCAAAACAGTTAGGAACATTTCTGGTGTGGTCTCCAGCGCTTTCGCTCGGGCAGTCAAGTGGGGCTTGATCTCGGTGAACCCTGTGCCGGCAAGTGAACCGCCAGTTCCTAAGCGACGGAATGGATCGGCCCTTACACCGTCGCAGCAGAAGCTTCTGATTGAAGCTGCCAGGGGTTGCGGATGCTTAGCCGCCATTTTGGAGTTTTCGGCCGCCACAGGCGCGCGAAGGGGAGAAGTGCTGGCTCTGCGTTGGACGGATTTCGAGGGCGGATCGATTTTGATCTCTCGGTCGCTGTCCCAAACAAGAGCAGGACTGACGTTCAAGGAAACGAAGAATCAGTCTGCGCGGATGGTTGCCCTTCCGGATTCGACGATTACGACGCTGAAAGCGCACCGCCAAGCACAGGATGTGTTCCGGGCTCAGTTTGGCCCAGCGTATCGCTCTGATCTCGACCTGATCTTCGCCGAGCCTGACGGATCTCCATTGAAGCCCGACTCAATATCCGCCGCTGTTTCGAACCTGCTTAAACGTCTGAAGATCCCGAAACCCAGAGGAGCAGGTCTTCACCTCTTGCGGCATTCGCATGGATCGCATCTTCTGGCGGCTGGGATGGAACTGCCGGCGGTTTCCGAGCGGCTGGGACACAGTTCGGTTCTGGTGACCGCGACGGTCTACTCACACCGGATCACCGGAAGGGACAAAGAAGCCGCGCTGAAGTGGGATGAATTCCAGCGCTCCCATGAGCGCCCGGAGACAAAACAATGAAATGTGTGACCTTGTGTGACCGCAAAACGCGTAAGGTGTTGAAAAAATGGTAGCGCTAACGGGATTCGAACCCGTATTTGAGCCTTGAGAGGGCTCCGTCCTAACCCTTAGACGATAGCGCCAAAGTTGCCTCAATTTTAGCACGCTAGTCCCAGATGTAATCTGTTTCAGGATGGACCGCATATAGATCTTGCGTTTCCATCTGCTACACTGCCAGTTTCCCACCTCGGAGGTAGTGCTGGATCTGTCCCCTTTCGTGTTCTGCATTCCCATGCCACGTTGGGTGCGGAAGGTGGCGCGGCAGTGTGGGTCCCTGTCCTAAGGCGGTGACAAATGCAACTGCATACAAAGATTCTCATCGGGATGGCTGCCGGTGTTGCCGTGGGCGCCTTGGCGAACTTTGCCGAGATTGGTTGGTTGCGCGACACGCTGGCGGCGCTCGAGCCAGTAGGCACTGCTTTCATTCGCGCTATCACGATGATTGTCATCCCCCTGGTGGTGGCCAGCCTACTGGTTGGAACCGCCTCGCTGGGTGACCTGCGGAAACTGGGCCGGATTGGCCTAAAAACAGTCGGCTACTATTTAGTCTCCACCGCTCTAGCCGTCTGCCTCGGCCTGCTGCTGGCAAACCTTGTGAAGCCCGGCAGCCGTATTGACCCTGCAACCCGCGATTCGCTCTCCGCCCAGTTCTCCACGGAAGCGGCCACCAAGATGGAGTTCGCCACAGAGGCGCCCTCACTGGTGGAGACACTCCTGAACATGATTCCCCGCAACCCGGTAGCAGCCGCTGCGAATTTTGACCTTCTGGCCCTCATCGTGTTTACCATCGTGTTCGGTGCCGCCGTGAGCGCCCTGCCCCCGGCCAAATCCCAACCTATCCTGGCCTTCTTCGAAGGGGTGAACGAAGCTTCCATGGTGGTGATTGGCTGGGTGATGCGCCTGGCACCCTATGCTGTCTTTGCACTCATTGCCGCCGTGATTGCGAAGTTTGGCATTGACCTATTACGCAGCCTCCTAATCTACGCAAGCGTCGTTGCCGTGGGACTTGCCTTCCACACATACGTCGTACTTGGCCTAGCAGTGAAGGGACTTGCCGGAATCAACCCACTACTCTTCTTCCGCCGGACTGTGCCCGTGCAGTTGGTAGCCTTCTCTACATCCTCCTCGAACGCGGCATTGCCGGTTAGCTTGAGAACGGCCGAAGATCGGCTGGGGATTTCCAATTCCGTGGCCAGTTTTGTATTGCCTCTTGGCGCCACCATCAACATGAATGGCACAGCCCTGTACCAGGCAGTCGCGGTGATGTTTATTGGCCAGATCTATGGTCTTGAGCTATCCCTTGCGCAACAGACCACGATTGTCCTAACCGCTACTCTGGCAGCCGTTGGCACGGCAGGGGTGCCCAGCGCCGGGATCATCACCATCATCATCGTCCTTCAGTCTATCGGCCTGGGGCCACAGGTGGCTGCCGGTATCTCTTTGATTTTGGGCGTTGACCGCATTCTGGACATGATGCGTACCGTCACCAACGTCGTGGGTGACCTCAGTTGTTGCGCATGTGTAGCTAGAACGGAAGGAGAATTACAACTTCCAGACGAAAATTAACTCATACAACTACGATTGAGACCCTATCTGAGCATTCACTAGCGCATGTGCTTCGAGACAACCGGCTAATTTAGTAACACATGTTTCAAATAATCTGGAAGCCGCACTGGAATTGTGGACACATTTCTGCGGAGAATGATAGTGTTCGTAGAGTTTCCGACTTCAAGTATTGGACCGGATGAGACGAGCAAGACTCCCGCACTGATTGCGGACTGCCCGCCTGCGGATTCCGCAACGGCAGTCTGAGAGTAGCTTGATGAAGAACGATTGCTGCCTTCATGGGCCTTTGCCCAATCTACAGGAAGCCATGCTCGGCCCTGGCAATAGCGCACGCGCGGTTGAACTGATTACCGAAATGCTGGAGCGTTGCCGTCAGTGCCACAGCCGAGAATGCCCCGGACTAGGGGAGTTGCTGATGCTGGCTACAGTACAGAGCGCCGTGGATCGCTGCGAGGAGGAAGCCGCTAAGCAGCCGGATTTGGACGGACTGTACCCTGGGCCTCAGCCCGCCACCGGTTGATCACGACAAACAACCCGGCTCGCCAGCTAATCCACCACTGCCACGATGGCATCCAGGGAGATGGTGGAATCCAGCGCAGGCAGCGCCTCCACCGTCTGGCGGAAAATCGCCGGATCGAAGCGGGTATTCAAGAATTTGCGTCCCAGTTCCTCCGTGCGCACCCCAAGTTGAGGAGACTGTGCAAGGATGCTGAGATGCGCGGCGTTGCTGAGCTTCGTTCCCTGCTCTTCCAGCGTGTTCTGCAGGCGTTCGAATCCGAGTGCAAGGTCATTATCGGTTGCCCGGAAGCAAAGCTGTGCCGAGGTAAGCACCAGCCGGGGTGCGTTCACTCGTATCACGGTTGTCACTGGGGCTGCGCCTTCCCTCAACGTCTCAATACGCGGCTCTACCGGCTGGTTGGGAGGTTTGGCTGCGCGAGCCACTAACTCGCAGTTGACAAAGGAATCCGGGCTCGTTCGGAGCGCTTGCATCACGCGCGCCTTTGATGCGGGATAGCGCTGCTGCAGGCTTTCGCCCAGTCCGGTCAGATCGTCGCTAAAGCTCACGAAACAGCGTGCGCCCACGACCGCCTCTGGCTCCACTCCTTCAGCCTGTAGGCGGGTGTCCAGCCGGCCCAGCACTCCGCCGAAGTCCTTCTTCAGATCCATGCGGAACTCGGTGGAGACAGCACGCTCCCCAGCAAAGAACAGGAGTCCATGCGGATTTACGCTGCTCTCCTCTTCCACTTCAACATCCAGCGCCACTCGCGAGGAAGTCCGGGAGAGCGCGCCCACGCGAATTACGGTGATGGCGGGAATGGGAATACGCCACTCCGCAAGTTGTTCGCGGATACTACTGGATACCCGGCGGACATCGCCCGCCCCGCCCACCCATGCGGTGATGCGCGCAATTCTTCGCTTATGAATGGTCCGGCGCAGCGCTTTCAGGGATTCTTCAACCTGTTTCGACAGCAGTCCGCGCTCTTCCAGAGGCACCGTCAGCAGGCCATAGCGGGTGGTGTCGATCTTTACTGCTCCCGGCGCGTCTGGAACCGGCGCCAGCACCTGCGGCTTCTCTTCCTTCGGTGGCTTCTGAGCATGGCTGGGAATGGCCATGAAGGCAAGCAGCGTGAAACAGGCAAAGCAAACCGTCTGGGAAACGAAGGTGGCCAAAGATAGCAAAGCAGAAACAGTCATGACGGTCAGACAGGCAATCGGCGGAGTGGCTTGTCAGGCGAAACTCAGTCCATCCGCGTGCGGTTGGCCACGCGTTAGCCCGATTGTACCAAAGGCCACTTTGCATACCTGCTGGATTTGGCCTTGGTCAGCGCGACGTTGTCCACTCATCGACGGCCCGCCCCGCCCGCGATACTCCGTAACCCGGTCTAGTTCAGAAAGTACGTGCGATACAGCGTATCCCGCTGCTTGGGCGTGAAGCCCGCATCCCGGATCATCCGCCGCAGTTCCTCTTCGCTGGCTTGGTTGTGCGCGCCGGCAGCGGACACGACATTCTCCTCAATCATGATGCTGCCAACGTCATTGCCCCCAAACCGCAGCCCCAACTGGCAGGTCTTCAGGCCCTGCGTTACCCAACTGGATTGCACGTTGGGGATATTTTCCAGGTACAGCCGTGAAATGGCGAGGTTCTGCAGATACTCCACCGCAGTCGCCTCTTCCTTTACGAAGCGCCCCAGGGACGTGTTCTCACGCTGGAAGGTCCAGGGAATGAAGGAAGTGAAACCTCCTGTGTCCTCCTGAATTTGCCTCACCGCGTCAAAGTGATTCATGCGTTGCTCAAAGGTCTCTCCGCAGCCAAACATCATCGTCGCTGTTGTCTTCAAGCCCAACGCGTGGGCAGTGCGATGAACACGCACCCAATCCGCGGCAGTGCACTTCAGGCGGCTGATGCGGTATCGGACATCCTCGTCCAGAATCTCGGCCCCGCCACCCGGAATGGATTGCAGCCCCGCATCCCTCAAACGGGCAATGGTATCCCGCAGGTCCAGTCCACTTACCTCGGCGATGTTCAGAATCTCCGGCGCTGAGAAGCAATGCAACCAGATCTGCGGAAAGCGCTGCCGGATGGCGCTCAACAAGTCCTCGTACCACTCAACCTTCAAGTCAGGGTGCAATCCACCTTGCATCAAAACGCCGGTACCCCCCAGGTCCAGCGTTTCCTGAATCTTGTCAAAGATGGTTTGGTGCGAATGGACGTAGGCGTCTTTGTGGCCCACCGGCCGGTAGAACGCACAGTAAGTGCAGTACTCTGTGCATGCGTTCGTGTAGTTGATATTGCGGTCAATAATGTAGCTGACGACGCCTTCCGGGTGCAGTTTTCGCCGGACCGCATCGGCGGCCATCCCAATGCCGACTAGGTCGTCGCTGCGGAACAATTCGAGAGCTTCTTCGCGGTTCATCATTGAAAATCCGCCTCCTCCTCTATCCGGCCATGGGGGGCCTTCCGGTTCCTGGATGCGTTCCCGTTTCCACCGGATGCGCTAGCTCACCATCACCCAACAGCCCGTGCTGACGCGCACGGCGCAGAAACTCCCGCATGCCCGCAAACTCCCGCTCCCCCAGCCAAAAGCGGATATGCCGCTGAAGGTACTCCCGCGCCAGCGCCGGGGAAATGTGGCGTGGCGTCGCTTCTTCCTCTACTATAGCTTCCAGATTCCTCATCCCTAGGGTTAGTGACTCCGCAAAGGGCCTTGGAGATAGCGTCTCAACCTTCTTCGGAAATCCCGCCCACGCGGCAAACACCATGGGAAGGCCGGTGTGCTGCTGCCACTCCGCGCCCAGGTCCAGGCACGCGTAGGGCAATTTCCCTGACTCAATCCTCAGGGCCGGATCTCCAATGATCAAGGCGGCATCGTGGTTTGCCAGCATCGCCTCCAAGTCCGGGGCATGGGGTTCCATTACCACTTGAGCGCCATAGCGCTCACGCAACAGGATCTGGGCCAGAAGCACCGAAGTCCTGGAACTGGAATCGCCTGCCACCGTGCGCACCTCGCTCCAGTGTTTCTTGGAGAACAGCAGGATGCTACGCACCGTGCCCTCACAGGCAATCCCCGTATTGCCGAGGATCGCCAATCGCTGTCGCGCGATCTCCGCGACAGGAACCAGTCCAACGTCCACGACGCCGTTGCGAATCCTGTCCGCGCATACCGCCGGCAATGCCATTTCCAAGGCGACCTCCGGTTGCACTTGCTTCCGAAAGCCGTACACCAGTGGAGCCGTATTCAGGTAGCTCACAGCGCATACGCGCAGCAGAGATCGGTCAAACTCGCGACTCAGTTCCAAGCTAGATGCTAGCATTCCGGCCTCTGACTTCCTGATGATCGCCGCCAGCACCAAGGCAGATTTCTCAGCGCTGTCCTGCCGCTTAGCGCAGTTTGTCCAACTTCCGGCCCACCCGGTTTGCATTCAAAGCCCCGCTGCGGCCACCATAGAGAATTGTGCGGGGTGCCGCCTCGGCCCACTCCGCCGGAACTGTTCCACTCCTGGGAGACCCCGTGCAAGCGAAGATTGGCATTATTGGTGGCAGCGGACTTTATTCCATGCCCGGTTTTGAAGTCACCGAAGAGGTGACCCTGGAGACGCCCTTCGGGCCACCGTCTGACCCTTATGTCGTGGGGACCCTCGAAGGCAAACCCGTCGCCTTTCTGGCCCGTCACGGGCGCGGACACCGCATCCTCCCCACTGAACTTAACTACCGAGCCAACATCTACGGCATGAAGATGCTGGGCGTGGACTACATCTTCTCTCTGAGCGCTGTGGGATCCCTGCAAGAGGAGCACCGCCCGCTGGAGTTCTTTATCCCTGACCAGTTCGTTGACCGCGCTCTCAAGCGACAGAACACCTTCTTTGGTGATGGGCTTGTCGCGCACGCCAGTTTCGCTGACCCCATCTCAGAGGAACTTGCCGAAATCGCCGTAGCCGCCTGCAAGGAGTCCGGCGTCGTGGCGAAGTATGGTGGCACCTACCTCTGTATGGAGGGTCCCGCCTTTTCCTCCCGGGCGGAGTCAAACCTGTACCGCACTTGGGGCATGGACGTAATCGGCATGACCAATGCCACCGAAGCCAAGCTGGCCCGCGAGGCTGAGATCGCCTACGTGACCATTGCCATGGTGACTGACTATGATTGCTGGCATGAAGCACACGACGCCGTCACCGTAGAGGAGATCATCGGCAACCTGCACCATAATGCTGAGAATGCTGCCAAGGTGGTGAAGGCCGCGGTTCGCCGCCTGGCTTTGGACCTGCCCTGCAAGGCGCACCATGCGCTGAGGCATGCCATCATTACCGACAAGAGCAAGGTGCCACCAGCCACCCGCGAGAAGCTCTGGCCCATCATTGGCAAGTATTTCGCTTAGGGCCTGAGCGCCCAAGGAGACGCGAAGGCACGCGATTGGCGAATCAGGCGAATCAACTGGATCAGGGGCAATTGGAATCCGCGGCACAGCGGCTGCGCGATTCCTTTGTCGCTCACCCGGACAGCCCTGACGCCGACTCCCTGGCCATCCTAGTGCATGCCTGCGCCAGCCCACACGAAGCTACGGCCACGCTTGCCGCAAAGCTCCTGATTAGCCACGTAGTGGAGGACCTTTCTGACCGTTTCGATCCTTCACTTGTGGATTGTTACGTCGCCATGTTTACCGAAGCCCTGGCTGCCTGCCAGCCCATCTGGAGCCGCGACTTCCTTCGCAACCGCTATCAGCAACTGCGCGCCGGATCCCCGCCCCTCTCCGCCCTCGCGGTGGAGCAGATTTTTGTCCTTTCCCGGATCACCCTAGGCGCTGACATCGCCGTCACCAGTGTCTTTCTGGATGCCCTTCGTAAGCGCTATCCTGAGGCACGAATCTCGCTGATTGGTCCCTCCAAGAATTTTGAGTTGTTCGCCGGTGACCCCGGCATTTCCCACTGGCCGCTGGATTACCCTCGCGGCGGCACCCTGCCACAGCGAATGGCCGTGGCGGGGCAACTCAGCGGACTCGGTGACCAGCCAGGCACCCTGGTGGTTGACCCTGACTCTCGCATCACCCAGCTTGGATTGCTGCCCATAGCACCCTCCACCCGGACTCTGTTCTTTGAAAGCCGGACGGCCGATGCGGAATCCACCCGCACCCTCAGTGAGATCGCTTCCAGGTTCTGTTTTCTTCGCCTCGGTGTGCCCGACGCCGTGCCCTTCCTCGCGTTGCCAGCCTCCCTTGTTCAAGCTGCCAGCACTCTGAAGAGCCTGTCCACGCTAGCCCCCGTCACCGTAAGCTTTGGCGTTGGGGGCAACCTCGCCAAACGAGTAGGCCACCGCTTTGAAGGCGGGCTGCTGCAGACTCTGGCTGCTACCGGTAGACCCATCTGGCTGGATGCCGGCGCAGGTGGCGCTGAGGCCGATTGGGTGAGTGCCGCCGCGGCAGCCCTGCCGTCCTCGCAAGTGCACATTCTCCACGGCTCTTTCGCCAGTTTCTGCGCTCACATCGCCAACAGCGCCTTGTACGTTGGCTACGATTCCGCCGGGCAGCATGCCGCTTCCGCACTGGGTGTTCCAGGCATCACTGTCTTCCGCGGTGCGGTAAGCCAGCGAATGATGGACCGATGGAAACCCAGAGGCCCCGGCAGTCGCGTCATTGCTGTAACGTCCGATTCTGACGAATCCACGTTACTGGATGTCCTCCGCGCGCATCTGAAGGAGTGCCTGGCTGGGTCCGGCTAGTGTGACATCCACGCTGGCGCCTGCCTCCGGCCTTTGTTAGCATCCCAGGCAAGGGCTGCGGATTCCCATGTCGAAACTTCTCACACTATTTGGGCTCGTCTGCGCTCTGGCCGCTCTCGCTCTTGCTGCCCCTGAAGACCGATTTGAGAAATCCTGGCGTGAATTCCGCCTGCCCCCTTTTGAGGTTCTGGCAGAGCGCGACACCAATGAGGTGCGCGCGTTTCTGGGTGAACTCTTCCAGTACCGCCACCTGCTTACCACCCTACTACCCGGTTCAGAATTGCGCGCGCAGTGGCCCATCCGCATCTGGGTGACGGAACGAGGCACCCCCAGTGCGATCCCGCCAAACGGACGCCTACCCATTGTGGTTGACCGCTACGCGGTACTGCTGCCCCGAGATCCGCAGCTCAGCCCGGAACTGCGCTCCGCCATTGCCCGCACGATCATCGAAGACAGCCTTCGCCCCTTGCCCTCCTGGTTTGAGGAGGGGTTGCTATCCATTCTGGCCGGCACACGCATCGAACGACAGATACTGAACATCGGCGCACCCCCTCCTGGCATTGAGCCTAACCTCGCCTGGGCTCAGGTGCACTGGCTGCTCACCAGCAAGCAATCCATACCCACGCTCAGCGCCCTCGCCGGAAATCTGGAGAAGGGAATGGAGGATCGCCTCTCGCTGCGCAACAGTTACCAGATTGACCAGGCGCAGTTGGAAGCAGCAGCAAGGCCAGGCCTCACCGCCAAGCCCATCCCCACCGTTGAGTTCAGCGGGCTGGCCAACAATCCCCGCCAGGATTTCCGAGACTGGTACGTCCCCTTGGGCTACGCCGAACTTGCCTTGGCCACTGAGGCCGCACTGGCTGCCGACAAGGGCATTCGACTAAGCCGGGCCCTCGCCTCGATTCGCCCCCGCTGGAATGAGTTTGACCAGCGCGCTCGAGCCCAACTGCTGGCTTTAGACGCCTTCGCTGCCGTCCAGGAAGGCCAGGATGCGGAGGCGCGCAAGATTCTGGCAGATCTCACCGCCATCGGCAGCACGGAAAGCGCCTGGGTATACCGAAACGCAGCCGCGCTCGCTGAAAGCAAGGCGGAAAAGCAACGCTTGGCCGGCCTAGCTCTTGAAAAGAACCCCTCCTGGGCTGAGGTATACCGCTTTCTTGCCGGCTTAGAAGCCAAGCCTGATGCCCGGGGAAAGCTCCTGATGGAGGCATGCAGGCGTGATCCGCGAAATCAGGCACTCTGGGAGCAAACCGCTTCCGTGCTGGTGGAGGCCAGAGACTACGCAACTGCCGACGCTGCTCTCGAGGGCGCTGCACGCTCTGCCCGAACCCCAGGGGAGCAGCAGCGCCTCCGCGACGCCCGGTGGGCCTTACGGGAAGATCGCGCCCGCAAGGAAGAGGAGGACCGCCAGTCCCGTCTGGCCAGCGAACGACAGGAGATGGAAAACCTCAAGGCGAAAACCATGTCCCGCATTGAGGAAGCCTTAGCCCGCGCGAATCGCGAAAACGAATCCCCTGATTCCCCCACCCGGGAAGTGATTGATTTCGCCGACGTCGATAATCCAGAACTGGTTGAAGGCGCACTCGTCCGCGTTGTTTGCCGGAACAAGGAAAACTACCTGCTGGAGATCAAGACCGATGAGGGCTACCTTCGTTTGCTGCTGAAGAATCCCGCCCAAGTGGTCACTGCGGACGGTGCCGCCTGGGAGTTCCGCTGTGGGAACCAGGTAAATCCCCAAGTCGTGCGCGCTACCTACCTGCCGACGGTCAGCAGCACCTTGGGTACTATAGGGGAGGTGCTCTCCCTCAGCAAACCCTAGGCATCACCCGCACTTGCCCGCATGCACGCCACCCCTACCGCAAGCTCCGCGCCCGCAAATGCAGCCGCGTCCCATCGCTGGCGCTGGCTAGCCATCGGCATCTTCCTGCTGTCGGCGGTCCTGAACTTCCTTGACCGGCAAATTCTTGCCCAGCTTGCCCCAGTCCTTCAGGCTGACCTTGGGCTGAGTCTTGTCCAATACGGCTGGCTAATCAGCGCTTTCTCAGCCGTTTATGCGCTCAGCGCCCCGCTAGGGGGGTGGCTACTGGACCGCTATGGGCTCACCCGCGGCATCTCCTACGCGGTGGGCATCTGGTCAGCCGCTGGAGTCGCTACAGGAATTGCTGCAGGTTTCTGGCAGCTCGTGGCCTGTCGCAGTGTGCTGGCTGCCGGGGAGGCTGCTGGCATTCCTGCTTCCGCCAAGGCGCATCGCCTCTATCTTCCCTCGCGCGAATTTGCGCTGGGTAGTGCCGCCGGCCAGTTCGGCCTAAGCATCGGCGGCGTCATCGCTCCTCCCCTCGCCACCTGGTTCGCCTTGAATTCCCATTGGCGCTATTCCTTCGTCGTGGCTGGTCTACTGGGCTTCCTCTGGATTCCCCTTTGGCGCTTCACCGTCCGCCGGCTTCCCCCCACCCTCCCGGATGTCGCCGCTGCCCCCGGAGCCTCCCGCGCCCGTGAGGTGCTGCGCGACCCTCGCATGGCCGGACTCTTCGTCGCAAACATCCTCTGCATGACCGTTTATTCGCTCTGGCTCAACTGGACCACAGTGTTCCTCGTCAGGCGGCATGGCCTCGCATTGGAGCAAACTCAATGGCTCGCCGGATTGCCCCCCCTCTTCCTCACCCTAGGCGGCATCAGCGGTGGGCTCCTCGCCTGGTGGTGGATTCGCGACCCCGCTCAGGCCTTCCGGGGCCGTATGCGCATCTGTTGGCTAGCCTCCCTCCTCATCCTCTCCAACGCCGCTGTTCCCTATGCCCCCACCCCTGAACTTGCCATGGCCGTCATCTGCATGGCCTGTTTCTGGACCGTCGCCTTCAGCGTCAATCTCTATTCCATGCCGCTGGACCTCTTCCCCAGCCACTCCGTCGCCTTCGCTGTATCCCTCCTCACCGCGGCGTACGGCGTCCTGCAGTTCTTCATCTCTCCCTGGATCGGCAAACTCGTTCAGGATTCCGGCTTCGGCCTCGTCTGCCTGCTTACTGCACCCACAGCTCTGCTCGGCTGCCTCGTGATCTGGCTTACCGGCCGTCGTCATCCCCAGCAGACGCCTGCTGCAGGCGACACCGCATGACCGCATCCCAGAAGGACATCCCGGGTTTTGACATCCGCCCAGCCACCTCCGCGGATCTGCCTCTGGTGGCATCGCTCTTTGCCGCCTGCCCAGAAGCCACCTCATGGACTGCGGACGCTCTCGCCGCGTACCCCGTCCTGGTGGCCGTGCCCACCGCCCCTTCCCCTCCAGCCATTTCCGCCGCCGCCGTGGCCCGCGTACTGGCCCCCGGTGAAGCGGAGTTGCTGAATGTGGCGGTTGCCCCCGCCTGGAGACGCCTCGGACTGGCTGAACAGCTAATCAGACGATTTTTTCTTTTTTCACCGGGCGATTGGTTTCTTGAGGTCCGTCAATCAAACGCAGCAGCCATCCAACTGTATGAAAAGATGGGATTTTCCCACATAGGAAGGCGCCCTGGGTACTATGCGGATTCCGGCGAAGATGCTATTGTCATGGGCTTCCCGGCGTGTTAATGTCCTAGGTAACCGGGAGAAATCCCGTGCTTCGCCTGGCGACGGAGCGCCACGGCAAGGCAGATACATCAATAAACTCCGCGGAGGATCCCGTACATGGAAACAAAACTCCACGACGAACTCAAAGATCGCTTGATCGAGACCAATGATGATTTCCGTCGCATGGCGGAAGAGCACCATGCGTACGAAGAACGGCTGAACGACCTCGCCTCGCGCGCATTCCTAACTGAAGAAGAGCAGGTGGAGGAAGTCCGGCTAAAGAAGCTCAAACTGCACCTGAAGGATCAAATGGAGGATTTGATCCTGCAGAATGAAGGCGCCTCTCAATAGAGAACCTGTCGCCGCGAATGGCTCTTTGGCTTCCATGCGATGTCGGCATGCAGCCGTCAAGAGCCGATGAGAGATTCGGTGTCTATGAAAAGGCCGCTGCCCCGACGGGATAGCGGCCTTTCCCTTTTCATGCTGGTGCTAAGGCAATCAAGTGGCAACACTGCCACCACCTACTGATGGCGCCCACTTCCCACGCACAACATCACTACTTCAACACATAAAGAAAAAGCGTGTGGCTGCGGCCCTCGCCGTCATCCTCCACGTTGATCGTCTTCACAGGTGTCAATTGCGAAAACTCGAAGTCGTGACACACCAGGCGCGTGCCCGGCTTCAGTTGCTTCTGTAGAATTGGAAGCATCTTCTCATTTGAAGTGGGCAGCAGATACACGGTAACCACCGTGGCGGGTGAGTAGTCCTGCACCATCATGTCCCCCGCGATGATTTGTACCTTTTGCTCCAGCCCCTTGCGCTTGATCGACATCCGGCTTTGCGTAACCAGAGAGTCATCAAATTCCACGCCCACGGCCTTGGCCCCAAACTTTTCAGCGGCTGCAATCACAATCCGCCCGTCGCCGCTTCCCAGGTCGTACACGGTGTCGGTAGCCTTCACCTCCGCCATTTCCAGCATCTTTTCCACCACGCTGTGGGGAGTGGGATAGTAGGGGGCCAATTTTTGCGCCTTGGCTTGTTGGCTGAACGCGGCAGGGGCTACCGATAGCGCCATCAGCACCAAAACACTTAGGGGCATCCCTGTAAACTGCCTTGCAAGCGTCCGCTTCATCCTGGGTCACCTCACTTGCTGTATGCTCTCACGTCTGGCCCCGGGCTCGCCGGGTGTCTATCAGTGCCGGGACGCATAGCGCGCCGTCTTCGTTTCACCCCACCCAAGGGCAGGGTCCCCAGTTCAGCACTACGGGGAAGAACTACCATCGGCCAAGCTGCTCTCCCAATCCTGCGCCCTTCTTGAGATTTGGCGCAGCATCCCCCGAAACATGAGCTTGTGAATCGGATACAGCAGGTACCAATACGCCAGCCCAAGCACGCCCTTGGGATCGAAAATGGCCGTCTGCCGGATGGTGGAGCCGCCCCCTTCGCCGCGAACCTCAAACTCCAGCCACGCTCGCCCCGGCACGATCATCTCCGCGCGCAGCCGCAGCAGATGATTTGGCTCATACTCCTCCACCCGCCACCAGTCCAGCGTCTCCCCAACTGCGAGATATTCGACGGATTTCCGTCCTCGCCGCAACCCCACGCCACCCACGATCTCGTCGATCAGTCCACGCAACCTCCAGAGAAAGTTCCCGTAGTACCAGCCGCTTTCGCCGCCAATCCTTCGGATAGGCCTGAACGCACTGGCAGGCCTCACCCGCACGAACAGTTCCTGCGAGTCGATAATCCGCGACCCAAACTTCTGCCCCCCGTAACCGGTCTCTCCCGCAGCCGACAGCGCATCGGTCCATCGAGTCTCCGCGAACTCGTGGTCTTCGAATACCAGCGCCCTCTCCATCGCCTGGCGCACGCTCATCGGCCTTACGGGAAATTCCTCCAACGCCCTCCGGTTCGTTACCCGCGTCGGCACCTTCACCCCGTCGATCAGCTTCCTTCCTACGAAAGCATTTGCCGGAGTCACCAACACCAGCCAGAGGCTCGACAGAGCTGGACTAAGAAACGGTACCGGCACCAGAAAACGCTTCAGCCCCCGTTGCCGCGCGTATTCCCGCAACAGATCGCCGTATCCCACCACATCCGCGCCGCCAATCTCGAAAATCTGATGTCCTTCGCACGGCACGTCAATCGCGTGGGCAAGGTAGGCCAGCACATCCTCAATCGCGATGGGCTGCGCGGGCGTATGCACCCAGCGCGGAGCAATCATCACCGGCAACCGCTCAGTCAACGCCCGGACGATCTCAAACGACAAGCTGCCTGAGCCAATGATGATGGAGGCCCGGAACTCCAGCACCGGCACCCCTGTAGATGCCAGCACTTCGCCCACCTCTTGGCGGCTGGCTAGATGCCGCGAGAGGCTCGCCCGCTCGTCCCCCAGTCCTCCCAGGTAGACGATCTTCGCAACGCCCGCCTCCGCCGCTGCTTCCGCGAAATGCCGTGCCGCCTGCGCATCCCGCTGCGCGAACTCATCACCCGCGCCCATCGAGTGGATGAGATAAAAGGCAACCGAAACCCCGTCCAGCGCTACCCGCAGCGTCTCCGGGGCAAACACATCCCCTTGCACAGTTTCCAGTCCTGCGCGCGAGGGCACTTCCAGGTTACGCGGCGTTCTCGCCATCGCCCGCACCCGCATCCCCCGGTTCAGCAGCAGACGCAGCAGTCTTCCACCCACATACCCTGTGGGTCCGGTCACCAGTATATGGGGTGAGGATACTTTCATTCGGGAGCCTGCCCATCAGATGGCGCAGTCCGCTTGCCGGCGCCAGGGACTTTCGCTTCAGTTCCAGCACCGTGCCTACAAAGATTTCTCGGCCAGTTCGCCCAGCGCCGGTAACCGGGTGTACTCCCGCTCATTCACCTTGAACATCATTACGATGCTGATGATGAGTATGGCGAACTCCAAGGCGTGCACCATTCCAGAGAACCCCATCCCCGGCAGCCGTAATCCGCCATGCGCCAACGGCTGGAACAGCATCACGCTAAGCATGGGTTGGAGCACACGGTCTACCACCAGCCACGTCACAAACAGGTATAGGCCCTGGAAGGCGTGAAAACGTACTACTCGATTCTCTCGAAACCGGCTCGCCGCAAGGACTATGATAGCGGCCACCCAGCCCACAAGTGGGAAGTAGCAGAGCACGCACGAGGCCCTATCAGAGACGATCTCAGTTGCTGACGGAAATCCACCTGGCGCAGGAACCGGCTGCCGCGCCCCACATCGGGTGCAATAGGCATCCAGTTCTCCCACTTGGTTTCCGCATTGGCTGCAGTATGGCATCGCTGCTTCCTTCACTAAAGGTTACGCAATCGCCTGCCCAAATGTTCAAACGGATCCCTCGCCGCCGTACGCCCACTCTACTCACCGAAGCTCCCGCTCTACGCTGGCATGCCTCGCGGGCCTTGTTACATTGGTAATGCATGGATTCGTTTACGTTGTTCACCCCGGAAGAAGTCCGCGTGTTGGGTTGCCTGGTGGAAAAGGAGTTAACCACGCCTGAAAACTACCCGCTAACCATGAATTCGCTCATTGCCGCCTGCAATCAGAAAACTAGCCGCGATCCCGTTGCAAGTTACTCCCAAGACACAGTCCAACTGGCAATCCAAGGTCTAAAGGAACGAGGCTTCGCGCGGGTAGTGAGCGGGGCCGAACATCGCGTCCCCAAATACAAACATGACATTTCATTCATGTTTCGTCTGAATTCCGCCCAAACCGCCGTTCTTACCGTCCTCATGCTGCGCGGACCACAGACCGTTGGCGAGATCCGCGGACGCACTGACCGCATGCACGAGTTCGCCAGCCTGGATGAGGTGGCCGAGACGCTCCGCGACCTCATGGATCACGTAGGTAAGCAATTGGTTACAGAATTGGAACGCCTTCCAGGCACCAAAGAGCCCCGCTTTGCCCACCTTCTCTGCGGTGCCGACGGCATTCCCCAATCTGACTCACCTAAGACCCCCGCCGAGGGTACAACCGCCACCACCATTCGCGCTGAAGTGGACGCTTTACGTGCCGAACTCGCGGAACTCCGCGAGGAATTCCGTAACTTCCGTAAACAGTTTGAGGGTTAACAGCATTGCCGAATACTCTGTTATTCGTACTAAACTCTGAGCTCATAGACGTTAGTCGGGCAATACTACACACTGCGATGTTTTTTCCAAATTCAGTAGCCTAACCTGTTGTTTTTCATAAGTTCTGACACAGTGCGATTTTTCGTGTCAATCGGGTAAATCTCTGCTAGCATTACTACCGAAAGGGGACTCCATGAATACTCGCTTTCGTGGGTTTCTAGCGATCTTTTTTAGCCTTACAGTTGTTGTCGCTGTGCTGTCAGGGCAAACGATTACCGGAGCCTTTACAGGCACCATCACGGACGCTTCTGGAGCTGTCATCTCAGGGGCAAAAGTAACTGCCACCAATGAACGTACCGGCATCCAATTCACTGCAACCTCAACAGGTGCAGGTGTTTACAACCTTTTGTTCCTTCCTGTCGGCGAGTACTCCCTCGTGGCGGAGATTCAGGGCTTCAAGCGCACTCAGCTTGGCCCCTACCGTATTGAGGTGAACCAGACCGCCCGTATCGACATTCCAATGGAAGTGGGCGATACCACGCAATCCGTGGAAGTAAGCGCCGTCGCGCCGATTCTACAAACGGAATCCACCCAGACCGGCGATACTCTTTCGGCCACAAAGTTAACCTCCTTGCCCCTTAACGGACGCAACTTTGTAAGCCTGACGCTGCTGGTGCCAGGCTCAGTATCGCCCAATCCCTCCGGGATGAATAGCCGCTTTGGTGCACGCCCCTACGTGAACGGAAACCGCGAGCAAACAAATAACTTCATGCTTGATGGAGTGGACGTAAATGATTCCATCGACAACCGCGTAGGCTATTCGCCGAACGTGGACGCGCTGGAGGAAGTGAAAGTCCTCACGGGCAACATTAGTTCCGACTACGGCAACGCTGGCGGCGCCACCGTAATGATGACCATGAAGAGCGGCTCCAACGAGTTTCGCGGGAACCTGTTCTGGTTTCTGCGCAACAACGTGCTGGATGCCAATGGCTACTTCCGCAATCGCAGCGCTGCCACCGCAACTCGGCTTGGCCTCCGACGCAATATCTTCGGTGGCACCTTTGGGGGGCCCATCATCAAGAACAAGCTTTTCTTCTTCACAGACTACGAAGGAACTGAGCAGCGCACAGGTGGCCCGGCCAATGCCAGCGTCGCCCCAGCCAACTGGCGTACGGGCGACCTGAGCCAGTTCTCCCAGACGGTTCGCGACCCACTCACCCAGTTGCCCTTCGGCAATAACCAGATCCCCCAAGCGCGGATCGTAAACCCGGTAGCTTCTGCTCTCTTCAGCAATCAGGCGTTGTACCCGCTGCCCAATCAGGCAGGCGTGGGCCTGCTTGGCCAAACCAATAATTTCGGCAGCGCCAGCGCCAGCACCCTCAAGAATCACCAGGGCGATGTGAAGATCGACTGGCGCCCTACGGAAATGGATAACCTCTCGGCGCGCTACTCTCTGGGCAACTATGAGAGCTTTGGCAGCAGAGCAGCACTCCCCACCTCTCTAACCGGGGGTCAGGAAGGTCCAACGCAGTCAGTTGTGTTGAACTGGAACCGCGCCTTCTCGCCAAGCCTGGTGAACGAAGCTCGCGTTGCCTACTCGCGCGTGGTGATCAACGACGTGGCCATTGATTGGTCAGGATTGCTTGGTCCGAATGGTAACCAGACCTTTGGAATCCCGGGCGGTCAATCGATTTCTGGCCTAAGCTCCGTGGCAATTGGTGGCGGATTGACGGGGATCGGCTCGTCCGGCGTGCAATCCAACACCGCTGATAACAAGTTCATCTACTACAACAACCTCACCTGGCAAACCGGCAAACATGTCCTGAAGTTTGGCGGCCAACTCATCCGCTTCCAGCAGAACCGGTATTACTCCGGAAACAACGGTGTACTGGGGCTCTTCGCATACACCGCTACCTACACCGGTCTCGATTTTGCTGACTTCCTTCTGGATACCCTCTCCCGCAAGGGCCGCGGCGCGGACACAGGATCTTGGGGTCACCGCTCCTGGCGCTCAGCCTTGTTCGTCCAAGACGACTACAAACTAGCCCAGAATTTCACCCTGAATATCGGCCTGCGATGGGAATATATGGAGCCTCTTTACGAGGTAGCTGACCGTCAGGTGAACGTGAACACCTTTACCGGCGAACTCATTCGTCCCGGCGGCCAGTTTGGACGGGCCACCTATAACGGCTATCCGCACCAATACATGCCACGCATCGGCTTCGCCTGGACGCCTGGCATCCTCAACAACAAACTCGTCGTGCGCGCCGGTTACGCTTACACATCCTTCATGGAAGGCACGGGTGCCAACCTGCGTACCACACTGAACCCGCCGTTCTTCCTGGAGACTGACTTCACTTACGATCCCCGTACCCCTGGTTCCATCAGGACAGGGTTCACGGACGTGTCGGCGGCCAACCTCAGCCTGGATATGCCCCGGCCAGCGGGCGCCACTGTTCCTCAGTTGCAGGGCCGTGCCTGGGACCTCGATTTGCGCCCCCAGCAGACCCAACAGATCAACTTCACCCTTGAATATCAGTTGGACAACTCCACATCTTTCTCTGCTGCCTATGTCAGCCAGAAAGGCACCCATCTCGTTGCCCCGGTTGAGGCCAATCAGCCACTGCCCGGCACGGGACCCTTCTCCACTTGGGCGCCGCTAAATGATCGCCGTCCGCTTATTGGCGTGCTGCCGAATCTCGGCAACATCGCTCGCACGGAATCGTCGGCAACAATGGACTACCATTCATTGCAGACCACCGCGCGCCGCCGTCTGGCAAGCGGGCTCGAATTGCTGGCATCCTACACCTATGGGAAGACGCTTACCGATAACCTGGGCTACTACGGATCTGGCTTTACTTCCAGCGAAGGCGCTTACTGGCAGAATGCTTACGATCGCGAAGGCAATCGTGGCAGAAGCTTCTTTGACATCCGCCACAATTTCACATTGGGCGGCGCTTACTATCTGCCTGTTGGCAAAGGCCAGAAGTTCGGTAGCAGCATGAACAAGTTCGCCGAAGCCCTTCTGGGTGGCTGGAACACCAGCTACACCATGATTGCCCGTACCGGCGTGCCCATGACGGTACGCGCGGTGGATCGCACTGGCCAGGCAGTGCGCGGGAACGTGCGTGCCAATCGCTACCGCGAGTTGCAGATCGACGAGTCGGCCCGCACGGTGGATAACTGGTTCGGTCTTCCCGCCAATCGCGTGGGCATCTTCTGCGCCGCTGGCGTAGACGACGGCCAATGCGCTTACGGCCAACCGGCCGATGGCCAATTCGGCAACGCGGGCATCAACATTGAAGATGGCCCGGGCTTCTTCAACCTCGACTTCATGTTGGGTAAGCAATTCCCCATCACCGAGAAGCGCTACCTTGACTTCCGGGCAGAATTCTTCAACATCCTGAACACCGTAAGCTGGGCACCTCCCGGCCTCAACATCAACAACCCCAACACCTTCGGCCAGATTGGCGCGCAGGTGCAGGAACCCCGGCGGATTCAGTTTGGCCTGAAGCTCTACTTCTAGTACCAGCCGCTTTCGCAATCGGAAAGGGGTGTCCGGCTTCGGCCGGACACCCCTTTTTTCGTATTCTACGAAGCTTGACTTCCACCACTGCGTCAGCGCCTCGTGATCACTGCCCACCAGTGCGCCTTCCCCGGGGTGTCCAGCGAGACAGCCACATTCGGGGCAACTCGCAGTTCCACCTCCCGCCCCCATTCGCCGGTGCCGCCGTGGATCCACCGCAGCTTGTACGTACCGCCGGGCAACTCTACATCCACAGCGCCTTCACTGGGGAAGTACACCACAAAGACCCTTGCAGCCGCCTCCACCAGATAGGCTTCATTTGGCTCTCGTTCCGTTAAGCGCTCCATCGCTGGCTTCAGCTCCCAGGCAGGCACGATGCTTTCCAACTTGCGAATCGCCTTCACTGCAGCCTGCGCGGGGGCGCTCTGCCCCAGGCCGGCTGGAGGCCGGTGAAAGCGTGCTGTGGCGAAGCCCGCCAGCACGTGGCGGTACACCCGCTCCACTCCGTCCTGGGTGCTGCCGTAGGGTCCAGTGTCCGCACCGTAGGTCTTCACCGTGTTGATGGGGCGCAGCGCATGCTTCACGTACTCCTTCACCCACAAAGCATTCGCCCAATGCGCATCTCCCTTATTGTGATTGTTCTGCGACATGTCGGCGAAGTCGTACAACTCAGGATGGTCCAGTGTACTGCGATGCTCATCGCCCTTGATGTCCCACTTGTCCCACATCTCAGTTACGTACACGCGCTTCCCCTGCGCGCGGGCTCTCTGCTTGATGAAGTCCGCCCAGTAGGCACCCCACGCTGGCTCTGCTTTGGTTTCGTTATCCATGCAATACAGCACATGGCTGTGCTTCAGCGAATAGGACAGCATCTTTTCTACAAACCGCTGTTGATACGGCAACAGCACGCGGTTGCTGCGCTGGCCCGGCGTTGTGAAGAAGAAAGGCTGGTCGTTGGCGCCGGGGTGGTTTGGATATTCGGCCGCCAATCCGGACTCCTCATGCGTGTAGTTTCCATTGTTGGAAGGATTGTACGGATGCGGCTTCCAGTGCTCGCGGCTGTAGTCGAAGCGGTCCCACACTTCGATTTGCACAACGATGTCGCGCGCGGCGGTCCACGACAGGAAGCGCTCAAAGCGTTCCCAGTATTCCGGATTCCACTGCTTCAGGTCGTACTTTCCGGAGGGCAGCCTGAGGTAGGGGTAAAGTTCATGCCCCAGGTCCACACGGTCCGACATCGTGTTCCGCACATAGTTGGCGCCGATGCTCTTCATCGAATCCAGGTGGGGCTCCAGCTTGTCCGCCGGCCACTGGAACAGGTTGTCGTCATCGCTCGCGCCCAGCAACAGCACCGGTTTGCCCTTATGTTGCCAGTACGCCGGATTCTTCGCCCACGGCTGAATCCCATCCTCGTCCTGGGCCACACCCCAAATCGCCATCCATCCGATTGCCAGCAACAGCAGCAGCATCCTGCGCATCATCGGCCTCCTTCGGCACCGGTGCCTCGGCGAAGCGCCGCCCTCACAGTGTATCCCCGCGCGCTACCCTGGAGATATCCCTCCCATGAAAGCCCTCCCAAGGAAACCGGAAGTGATGAGCCCCGGCGGTTACTGGCCCCAGGTACGCGCCGCCATTGAGGCTGGCGCCGACGCCGTCTATTTCGGTCTCCGCCACTTTAGCGCCCGCGCCAAGGTGGGCTTCGACAGTGCCGAAGTCCCCGCACTGATGCGCGCCCTGCACCAGCGTGGAGTGCGCGGGTACGTCACCTTCAACACGTTGATCTTCGAACACGAACTGGAAGACGCCTCCCGCACAATTGCCCTGCTGGCCGAGGCGGGCGTGGATGCTCTCATCGTCCAGGATTATGCTGCGGTCCAGATTGCACAGCGCATCGCGCCAGACCTCGAACTGCACGCCAGCACCCAGATGAGCATCACCAATGCCGAGGGCACCGCCATGGCCCTCCGCCATGGCATTGCCCGCGTCACCCTCGCCCGCGAGTTGTCGCTCAAGGAAATCAGCCAGATCTACCAGCAAACCGGCTGTGACCTGGAAGTTTTCGTCCACGGCGCACTCTGCGTCGCTTACTCCGGACAGTGCTTTTCCTCGGAGGCCTGGGGTGGACGCAGCGCCAACCGCGGCCAGTGCGCTCAGGCCTGCCGGCTACCCTATGAATTGATTGTCGATGGCCAACTCGAGTCCTTGGGCGACAAGCGCTATCTGCTATCACCCGCTGACCTCTTCGCCCTGCGTCAGGTGCCGGAACTTGCCGCAGCCGGCGTGGCCGCATTGAAGATCGAGGGCCGCTATAAGGACGAGGAGTACGTCGCCGCCACCACCCGCGCCTACCGTGAAGCTGTCGACGCAGCGTGGGAAGGCCGATCTCATCCCGTCAGTGATCTCCAGCAACTGGAGTTGGAGCAGGTCTACTCCCGCGGCATGGGCGCACACTTCGTCACCGGAACCAATCATCAGCTTGTGGTGGATGGCCGTGCCCCCCGCCATCGCGGCGTGCAATTTGGCCGGGTGCTGCGCGTGGGCCGCGATGAAGTGCTGGTACAGCCCGCGTCCGCACACCGCCTTTCCCCCTTGAAGCCCGGCGACGGTGTGGTGTTCGACGCCGCCGATTGGCGCAGCCCGGAAGAGCCCGAAGAGGGTGGCCGCCTATATGAAGTGCTTCCCGATGGCGCTCAACTGCGTCTCCGCTTCGCCAACAATGCTGTGGATTTCACCCGTATCCGTCCCGGCGACCTTCTCTGGCGTACCCACGATCCCGAACTCAGCAAGCGCTATCGCACGTGGACCGACGCAACAACCGCTGTCGCCCGGCAGCCCCTCCATCTGCACGCCCATGCCGTCGAGGGCCAGCCCCTGAAACTCACCTTCACCCTGACCGCCCATCCAGAAATCCAGGTAACCGTATCCTCGCCCGAGCCCCTTTCCGCCGCCGCCCGTAACCCTCTGTCGAGGGATCTACTGGCCACCCAATGCGGACGTCTCGGCAATACGCCCTATCTACTCACCCAGGCCACTCTTCAGGTGGAAGGAAAGCCTTTCGCGCCCACCTCGCTCCTCAATGCCCTCCGTCGCCAGGCGATAGAACACCTGCAGTCTCTGCAGGCTTACCGCAGCGTCTCCATCCAGGAAGCGCCTGGTCCTGCGCTGGAGGCCCTACGCACATCGCCCCAGCACCACGAGACTCCCTTGGCAGAGCGGCTGCTCCCGCAACTACATCTGTTGGTGCGAACCCCTGCGCAACTCGATGCCGCCCTCCGCCTCCACCCGGCCAGCATCACACTCGATTACCTCGACCTCTATGGTCTCAAGCCGTCGATTGACCTCGTACGATCCAGCGGCCTTGAAGTCCGCGTTGCCACCCCCCGGGTGCTGAAGCCCGGTGAGGAGCGCGTACTGGAATTTCTGCTGCGCCTGGACTGCCCATTGCTCGTCCGCGCGGGAGGTATGCTGGAGGCCCTGCGTTCCCAAGCTCCCCGTGCTCTCACCGGTGACTTCAGCCTCAACATCGCCAACGCGGTGGCCGCTGAGCCCTATCTCGAGCTCGGCCTCCAGCGCATCACCCCCACCCACGATCTGAACGCCGCCCAGGTTCTGGATCTGGCACGTCGCCTAAGTCCCGCCCGCCTTGAGGTGATCGCCTACCAGCACCTGCCCGTCTTCCACACGGAACATTGCGTCTTCTGCCGCTTCCTCTCCACTGGTACTAGCTACAAAGATTGCGGGCGCCCCTGCGAAACCCACGTCGTATCGCTGCGCGATCCCCAAGGCCGCGCCCACCCTCTGTTGGCCGATGTTGGCTGCCGCAACACCGTGTTCGGCGCAGAGGCGCAGCATTGTGCCCGCCACCTCAGCCCTTGGCTGGAGGCTGGCCTCGCCCACTTCCGTTTGGAGTTCGCCCACGAGACGGCTAGCGAAGTGGCTGCCGTCACCACCGCCTTCGCCCACGCTCTGGACACGTTCGTCCAGGGCCGTTTCGGCGCACGCGATGCCGAACTGCTGGAATCCGCCCTCGCCCGCGTCGCCCCTCAAGGCATTACCGAGGGAAGCCTCTTCATCCCCACTACCCAATTCGTCAGCCTTGCCTCGCTGGAGCAGCGCTAAACGATGCCGGACATCCGCAAAGTGGGCCTCTTCACGGTCCAAAATGACCGGGTCCTGCTCTGCCGAAGCCGCAAGCACAACCAGACCCTCATCCTACCTGGCGGCAAGCGCGAGCCCGACGAAACCTCATTGGAGACCCTTACGCGCGAAATCCACGAGGAACTGGGCGGGGTGCAAGTGCTATGTCCGGTGATGCTGGGAACCTACACTGCGATTGCCGCCGCCGGGTCTTCCTCTAGGCCAAGAACGATAGAGATTGAGCTTTTCGCTGGAAGCCTCTCCGGCACCCCCAGCGCCACTTCAGAAATTGAAGCTCTGGTATGGTTTGGTCCGGATGACGACTGGGAACATCTAGCCCCCAGCCTCTCCGGTGTCATCTTCCCTGACCTCAAGGCCCGCAACATGCTGCCCTGGTAGGTTTAGTAGCGCAACATCCTCACTTTTCTTCACTCCCCAGCCACGCATAGAGGGCGCCGCCAATTGCCCCACCCACCAGCGGAGCCACCCAGAACAGCCACAACTGCTCCAGAGCCCAGCCACCCACAAACAGCGCCGGTCCCGTGCTCCGCGCCGGATTCACTGACGTGTTCGTTACTGGAATGCTGATCAGGTGAATCAGCGTTAGACATAGCCCGATGGCAATCGGTGCCAGCCCTGCCGGAGCCCGCTTGTCCGTGGAGCCCAGAATCACAAAAAGGAAGAACGCAGTCAGAACGACTTCCGCCACCAAGGCAGCCAGCATCGTATATCCACCCGGCGAGTGGTCACCGAATCCATTCGACGCGAATCCACCCGTCAGACTGAAACCCGACGCCCCGCTGGCAATCACATAAAGTACAAACGCGCCCGCAACCGCGCCAAACACCTGAGCCACCCAGTAGGGAAGGATATCTTTGCTCTGGAACCGGCCGCCCGCCCACAACCCCAGCGTAACGGCAGGGTTCAGGTGACACCCGGAAATGTGCCCAATAGCATAAGCCATCGTCAGCACGGTAAGTCCAAACGCCAGGGATACCCCCAGCAGTCCAATGCCCACATCCGGGAACGCAGCGGCCAGCACGGCGCTGCCACAGCCCCCAAATGTCAGCCAGAATGTGCCAAGGAACTCGGCGGTCGTTCGTTTCATCATGTGTGTCGTCTCCCAGCAGACAGAAATCTCGGTCCCCAGCAGATTATCAGAAATCCATCCCCACGGAACCTGTAACTTTTTGAAAACGTGAGGGTCAACCACGCTCTGTTACACTAAGAGTTTGTCGATGTTCCCTTCTGATCAACTCCCCGCCGATGAATTTGCGCACCGCTTCCGCTCGGAGTTAGTCCCCTTCCATTCCAAGATCTCGTGGTTTTCCGTGGTTCCCATCAATCCGGACGACATGGCGTCCACGATTGAGGAACCCCTCACCAGCCTGCCCCCTCGCCTGGTAGAACTGCTGCCGCGTCTGAACCTCTTCCTGGTGCCCTATCTCAAAGGAGGCGGCAAGCTGGTTGACCAAGTCGTGTTTGAGGCTCCAGAGCCTACTAGCCGTTCTGACTCCTTCCAGATGGTGGGCCCTGAAGACGCCACGCTCTTCATTCCCGTCCATGAGGTTTCAGAAAACGAGATCCACTACAATTTATTTGGCAGCATCGCCTCCCTTGCCTGGGAAGTGGCCACTGCCGACATTCGCAACGCATGGCAACGGGAACTGAAGCACGAATTGCGCCGTGAAGTCCACGGTGAAATCGACGAGGAAAGCTGGCAGAAGAAGAACGCCCTCCTCGCCCGGCAATCGCCGCCTATCCGCGATTCCAAACTGTTCCGCGAATACGCCCGCGCCTCTTTCGTCGATACCCTGACGCTTTACCTGCACGGCCTCTGCTGCGACATCGACGTGGAACCCAGCCCGCGCCAATCCCCCAGTTCGGAAATCCGCCGTCGCCTGGAACTGCTGCGCAGCTTTTACCCGCCAGGAGAGGGCTACTGCCTCTTCCCCGAGGAACGAAACAAACCCAAGGGTGCACGCGAGAGCCGCCGCCGCGGCAAACCAGCTGAGCCTTCCAAGAACCAGCAGACAAACGGCGCATCTTCCCTTCCCCGCCCGGCTGGCGACCCCAAGGCGACAGCTGACGACACCGCCAATTCGGACGCCTGATCGCCCCGCCCGTCCCATCTCCACACCAAGTCTCATCTGCGCTGATTGTGTGCCACTGCGATCCCCCGGCATCCGGGTTCGCTATCATGCAGTGGACATGTCCCACCCAGTGCGTATCGCCGTAGTGGGCGTGGGGTCTTTTGGCCAGAACCACGTCCGCGTTCTTAATGAGCTTCCCTCCGCCCACCTTTGCGGGATCTTCGACGCCTCTCCAGAGCGCGCCAAACAAATCGCTAGCAGCGCGGGCGTCCCGGTCTTCGATAGCCTTGATGCCGTCGCGCGCGAAGCGCAAGCCGCCGTCGTCGCCGTCCCCACCATCGCCCACAAATCCGTCGCCGCCACGCTGCTGAGTGCCGGCCTGGATGTGCTGGTGGAAAAGCCCATCGCCTCCACCGTGGCGGAAGGCGAACGCCTGGTGGCCCTCGCCCAACAGCACGGCCGCATCCTCCAGGCTGGCCACCTGGAGCGCTACAACCCGGCCGTCCTCGCCCTGCAGCGCGAACTCACGCTCCCCCTCTTCTTTGAGGTCCACCGCATGAGCGTCTTTACCCCGCGCAGTCTCGACGTCGATGTCGTCCTCGACCTCATGATCCACGACCTCGACATCGTCCTGGGCTGCGTGTTACAGCAACCCTCTGAAATCCACGCTTCCGGCATCAAGGTCCTTTCTGACAAGGTGGACATCGCCAATGTCCGCCTCTCCTTTCCCGGTGGCTGCGTCGCCAACCTCACCGCCAGCCGCGTCTCCACTGACCGGATCCGTAAGCTGCGCCTCTTCCAGCCTGACCAGTACATCTCCCTTGACTACAGCAAGCAGGACGGCGTTATCTTCAAAACAACCCCTCCCGATGCACGCATCCAAATGAGGAAACTGGACGTCCAACCAGCAGAGCCGCTCCGCTTGGAACTGGAGGATTTTCTGGATTGCGTGAAGAGCCGGCGCAAACCAGCGGTTGACGGAATCGCCGCGTGCAACGCTCTCCAGGTGGCTGAGGCTATCCTTGCTAAAATCAAGGAACACGGAGACTTGGTGGCGGAACGCGTGGCCGCTTACCGCGCATTGCACTCCGCGGCTTCCACCCTGTAGTCACGCGCGACCGTCGTCTTTCACAACCGATTCCCGGAAACGCGCTGCAACTCGCGCTGTTCTTCTCTCATGCTTTCACTGCAACTGGAAGAATCCGCCGCACTCGCACACCTCCAGCACGGGGAGGACCCCCGTGCGTCCAAACGGCGGCGGGGTTATCTGGTACTTTCCCTGCTGGCGCATGCGTTGGCCTTCCCCACGTTGGGCCTGATTCAATGGGAAGCCACCAGCTTCCGCCAGGCCCCGGATATCATCGTCCGCCGGCAGCAAGTGACGCCGTTGGTGGCCCCTCGCCTACAACAGCTCACGCAGCGCGATCCGAATCGGGGTACCGTCAGCACAGAGGTGAATCTCGACAGTCTTCTCCCCCGGCCTCAGGTTGACCAGCCTCCTGGCCTGCGTCCCCAGCCCCGCCAAATGGCCGCGCTGCCCCCCGCTGGCTCCACTGTCGGCCGGCAACCCGATCTGCTGGAAGCCCCGGATTTGCCTGTGCCTCTGGCTCCAGTGCCCACTGCCCCACTCGCATCCCTAGGCACAGCAGCTTCCGTTCCGCCCGTTGCCGGGCCGGCTCCTCCTGCGTCAAAACCTCAAATTCAGTTTGAGAAGCCCGGCTCCGTCATTGGGAGCGCAACCGGCAAGGGCCAGGTGAGCATGCCCAACACCAGCGTTTCTGAAGCAATGCGCGTCGCCTCTCAGGGGCGTGGCAGCGGCGGGAATCAGGCAGTGGCCGATTTCTCTATGCCCTCCGCCCCTGGCGGAGCATCCTCCCGCGGCGTTCAGCAGCGTGGCTCCGTTGAACTGCTCAGCGATCCCAATGGCGTTGACTTCCGCCCTTACCTCATCCAGGTTCTCGCCGCTGTCAAACGCAACTGGTTCGCCGTTATGCCCCAAAGCGCCCGCTTCAGCCGCCGCTCCCAAGTCCAAATTCAATTTGCCATCCGCCGCGATGGCGCTGTCCCAAAACTGGTGATCTCTAGCAGTTCCGGAGCTGATTATCTTGATAGGGCCGCCGTGGCCGGTGTGAGCGCATCCAACCCCTTCCCCCCGCTGCCCCGCGAGTTCCAGGGCAACGAAGTGCGCCTGCAGTTCACCTTTTCCTATAACGTGGAATAGCATGCAGCCGCCATCCACCAATCGCCTTCTAGTGGCCATGCTCCTCTACGGGTGCCTGGCTGTGTCGTCGTTCTTCACCCTTGATGGCAATGTACGCATCTTCGTGTTGATCGTCTTCTTCGGGCTTGCCCTAAAGACCTGGGCTGTCCACGAGCGACAGAAACTGGAAACCGCCGACTCTCAGGACACCCTCGACGATTCGCAGGATGCAGGTTAACTGCGCCGCTAGCCAGCCGCCTTGCATTCCCGTTGCATCTCTGGCAGCCAGCTTCCCAGCCAGGTTCGGAACTCCTCCAGCCGCTGCTGCCGTTCAAAACTCAGCGGGACCGCTGCAGGTACAGGAATCCGCGTTCGATGGCTCAACGCTTCTCTCACCGCAATCGCATTGGGGAACTCATCATACCAGTCACAGAAGGCTTGCAGCATTGCATCCAGGCTGCGCGCATGGTGATCCTTCGACTGCCGCACCGCCTGGCTGACTCCAATCACCAGTTCCGGAAGAGCCGACGCAATCCCTGAAATCGCGCCTACCCCCTCCTGCTGCATCGCGTCAAACAGAAGCCGGTCATCGCCGCAGTAAAGATAGTAAGGTTTGCGCCCACGCAGCTCAATCAGCGCCCTCAGGCGCTCGCGGTCTCCGCTGGTATCCTTCACCCCCGCAATCACCCCATCTTCCACCAGGCGCACAATGGTCTCTGTTTCCACCGCGCTGGTGAAAATGGGGATGTTGTAAAGCAGAATCGGAACCGCAAGGCCTACCCTCCGGGCCAGTTCCCGGTAAAAGGCGTCGATCTCTGCCTGCCCATAGCGGAAGTAGTAGGGAGGCATCACCAGCAGGCCAGCGCACCCGATCTCCACCGCATGTTGCGCCAATTCCACTGTGCCATCCAGGGTTGAGTGGGTCACTCCCGCCACCAAAGGCAACGTGGACCGCTTCCGCGCAAACTCCAGAATTTTCACCCGCTCTGGTACATCGAAGTGCACCATGTCGCCGGTGGTACCCAATACCACCAGGCCATCCAGCGGGAATCCGCACAGGAAGTCCACTACTTCCAGAAAGGCCCCCAAATTGGCCTCATAGCTGTTTGCGCGGCGCGGCGTTGCGGCCGCCGCCACCACTCCATCGAAAAGCGACACGAATCCCCTCCACTCAGGCTGCGCTTCCAGCATAAACGATAGCCACCGGAAACGCTTTCCATGGGTGGCTGATCCCGCAGCAGGCATCAGCACGTTCACTAAATCGTCCTGGGCTCAGCGCGTGCTGGCATCAACGCGCCGGACTGGCAACACCCTGCTGGCGGTAACGGTTCAACACACGCTCTATGTACACCTGAGTTTCGCGATATGGGGGCACGCCATCATACTTTTGCACCGCCCCCGCCCCGGCATTGTAGGCGGCCAGCGCGCGACGAACCTGGTCAGGCTGGTGCTGGTATTGCAGCAACAGCGTACGCAACAGCCGGGCGCCACCCTCAATATTCTCCGCCGGTTTGTGCGGATCCACTCCCAGCGCAGCGGCGGTGGCGGGCATCAATTGCATCACCCCTAGTGCGCCTTTGGGTGACATCGCACCGGTCCGCAGTCCGCTCTCCGCCTGCGCTACGCTACGCACAAATTCCTCCGGCAGGCCGTTCCGCGCAGCCGCCTCCCGAATCAATTCCGGCACGCTGGGCGTTGCTTGCGGCTGTTCAGTCTCGGCGACTGCTGCCATCACCGTTGCCGCTTCCCCGCTATCCAGCGTCTCCAGCGCCCGCACATCCTCGCGCGCCAGCCGAAGCTCTCCTCCATCCACCTGAAGAATCAACGCCCCGTCTATCCACTCCGCCGCTTCCGCATGCAGCGTGAAGCCATGCAGCAGATGAACAGCAATGCGAGGCTCCGCGGCCACTGCACTCACCCACAAACAAAAGACTGCGCAGAATGCGGCTATTCGTTCGGTCGCCATTCATATGTGTTGACGCCCCATCCTCACCGAACGTGGAAACAAAGTGCGCCACCAGTTCCCCACCCTGCACTTCGACGTCACGCTTCGCTATTATGAGCTTGCCCAAAGGAGTCTTTGCCTTGTCCATGCACCGCCGCCACCTCCTTGCCACCGCTGCCACCGGCTTGATCCTGCCCGCCCTCCTCCCCTCCCAGGCCCCATATACTGCGCGCGAAACCGGTTCCCCCAAGGACTTCCCGCCCCGCCCCCGCCGCGAGGACAGCTTCTTCGGGATGCACTTTGACCTCCACCCAAACCCAACAGACCCTGCCCTCGGCAAAGACCTGCGCATCGAACAGGTGCTCCGCTTTCTCGATGCCGTGAAGCCAGACTACGTCCAATATGACTGCAAAGGCCACGTCGGCTGGCTGGGCTACCCGTCCCAGGTCGGTCCGTCCGTCCCCAACCTTGCCCAGGATTCTCTTGCCATATGGCGCGAAGCCACCCGCCAGCGTGGTGTCGCGCTCTACATCCACTTCTCTGGAGTCTGGGATACCCAGGCCGTTACTCGCCATCCAGATTGGGCAGCTATCACCCGGGAGGGGACTCCTGACCCCGACAAGACCAGCACCTTCGGCCCCTACGTTGATGAGCTAATGCTGCCCCAACTCCGTGAAGCCGCCGCTAAATACGACCTCGATGGCGTTTGGGTGGATGGCGAATGCTGGGCCGTCCGTCCGGACTGGGGAGAGAAAGCCCGACAACTCTTCCTCAAAGCCACCGGTCTCCTCCGCGTCCCGGATTACCCCACTGACCCCGGCTGGCATGATTGGCTCAGTTTCCAGCGCCAGCAGTTCCGCAATTACGTCCGCCATTACGTAGAGGCGCTCCAGCGCTCGCATCCACGCTTGCAGGTTGCCAGTAACTGGCTCTATAGCACCATGACGCCTGAGGCCCCTGAACTGCCCGTGGCCTTTCTCTCTGGCGACTACCTAGGCAACGCCCCCATTGCCGGAGCTCGCGTTGAAGCCCGCTATCTTGCCCAGAACGGCAAGAGCTGGGACCTTATGGCCTGGGGCTTCCAGAACGCAGCCAGCAATGCCGCTGGACACGTCCACAAGCCTTCCGTCCAGCTCGAACAGGAAGCAGGCGTTGTCCTCGCCCAAGGTGGCGGCTTCCAAATTTACTACCAGCCCAGCCGCGAAGGGCATCTGGACGATCACTTCATCAACGTCATGGCCAAGGTGGGCGACTTCTGCCGCGCCCGCCAGCCTTATTGCTGGAAAACCGAGTCTGTCCCGCAGGTTGCCGTTCTCTACTCCGGTCATTCCCTTTACCGCCACACCAACAAGATGTTCGGCGGTTGGGGAGACTTTGATCTTTGCGCCAAAGGCTGGCTGGATGCCCTCCTGGAATCCCACTACTCCGTGGACGTCCTGCCCGATTGGAAGCTGGCCACCCACGGAAGCAACTATCCCCTCATCGTTGTTCCGGAATGGAAAGAAATTGGCCCTCAGACCGAAGCAGCGCTGCGCACCCTGGCCAGCGCTGGAACCGCCCTCGTGATTGCGGGTGCCGCAAACGCGCACCTCTTCGCGGACCTGCTGGGCCTCCAGATACAAGGAGAAGCCTCCGATTCCGGCGAAACCTACCTTCGAGGCCACGAAATCATTGCCCCAGCCCGCGGCACCTGGCAAACCGTGGAACCCCTTCCGGGCACAACCATTCTTGACTACCGCTTCCGCCGTCGCGACACCACCAACCAGGGCCATATCGCAGCCACTCTTCGCCGCGCTGGAGCCCTCCGCGCTGCTGCCGTACCCGGCAATCTCGGCGAACTTTACGCAGAAACCCACGCCCCAGCCCTACGGCAGTTCGTCCAAGGAGTTACATCGAAGATATTCCGGCCTATGGTGCAGTTGGACGCACCGTCAACCGTCGAAATGGTGTTGCGTCGTCGCGGACAGCGTCTGCAGGTGCATCTGCTCAACACCACCGGCATGCAGGTGGCCGCGAGATACGCCGCCATGGATTTTGTCGCGCCCGTTCCATCCATCACGCTCCGCGTCCGGCTCCCCCAACCGCCCCGCCGTGCTATGCGTCATCCCGGAGGCGCAAGGATCCCCTTCACCTATGAGAGTGGCGTCGCCACCTTGCAGTGTGGGCCTCTCGCCATGTACGACATCCTGGAGTTTGAAGTTTAGCTGCGCTTGGATGCCCTACACCACCACCACGTGATGATCCGGGCAGTTCTCATGAACTTGGCTCGCCAAGCTATCAATCAGCCCCATGCCATGCGCGGCCAGGAAAGGCAGAATGGAATACAACCGTTCCTGCAGGTGCTTTTCGGGATAGATCAGGCCACGGAGGTAGGCTGCATCCTCCCGCACCCGCTCTTCCCTGCGTGCGATCTCCCGTGCGGTCTTCCGTTCCATCTTCTGGAACTGGTACAGCACACGTTTCTGGCTGCGTTCACTAGCCTTGGCTAGGGTGGGGTCAAACCCCAGAAGGTCCCTCCGCATCTCGTCGAACATGTGCGTCGCCTGAGCCGAAATGCGCTCCATCTGCCCAAGCAGCGCGGGAGGAATCCGGGTGTGTGCCAAGCGTTCCAGGAATGCTGACTCGGGCACGAAAAACTCTGCCATCCGCAGTCGATAGCTGGCTGCGCGTCTAGCCGCGTGTTCGTCGAATAGCGTGAATCCGGCTCTTGGGAGAAACACCGGCTGCCGCCCAAGCAACGCCTCGTACAAGGGGCCACTCTGCGACAGATACGCAATCTCTGCCGGACCGCCTACCAGGCATGCAGTCGGCAGTAGGTAGTCCTGCAGCACCGGCCGCAACAAAGCGTTGGGGGAAATTTGGTCCGCTCTGCTCGTCAGTTCCGAAGTGCTGTAGCTTCGCTTTCCGGCCTGGAATGCACCGTTGCGCCACTTCAACGAACTGCGCTCCCCTTGCTCCAACAGGAAGAAGAAACTCGTCTCCGCCTCCAGGTGAACCTGCGCGTGATAGCCCTTGGCATACAGTTGAGCGGTTCTCGCATGCACCTCTCGCGCGAGTTGCTCAAAGTGCCGCACTGCTTCCGCCAAGAAGGGTGCCGAGGCTTCACGAATCGCCGGCTCAAGGGGATCCAGAAATAGCATCTGGTTCTCCCCCAAAACCCTTTCCAATAAACTCCGGAAGGCCTGTGTGTAGGTATGCTGCCCGGTGTAAGTCGCAGCAGCCACCGCCGCGATCTCTTCCGCAAAAGGCAGATGCGCGAACGCCTCGCGCAGAACGGATTCCTGCATTTGCGGGGCCATCCGGTTCCCAACCGGAACATTACCTACGTCTACATGCTCAGCCTGGTATCTGTGCGGTTGCCTCTCCGCGTCGAAGAGCCAAGCGTGGTCTACCTCAGCCAGATCGTGGTCTTCGCTGGCCAGCCAGAACACCGGCACAGCCGGAATCCCTTGTGCCACCAGCTGCTTCGCCACGTGAATGGCAGTCAGCGCTTTGTAGATTGTGTAAGCCGGTCCACCCAGATAGCCCACTTGCTGCCCGGTGGCCACCGCCACACAATCCGGCTTTCGGAACTGCTCCATCCACGGATTGTTTGGGTTCTGTGCAGACAGGGCTTGGCCGACTCTCTCGCGGCGACCTACCGGATACTCCACAGCCCCCGCAGCGACAGCGAGCGAGTCAGGTTGATATGGGGGATAGCGGTAAAACTCCTCCAGAGCTTGAAACTGGTAAGAATAGTCCAGAATAAGCCGGGAAGCACCGGGCAATTGATCCAACCGTAGACAGTGTGTTTCCATGACTTAGCCCAGCTATCCCTCGTGCCAACCATACGCAAACGTCGAAGCAACGGGGGGACGACGGGAAGTTCATTGTTTGCAGCCACCGGCCCGCGGCGACTTACCCATGACCTGTCGGTCACCGAGAGCAAGACGCGACCCTACCCGAACCGATACCGAACGTCGGCGACATCCCCTAGTTTAGAGCATTGCCGCGTCAGGCATGATGCCAGAGTTTCGACGGAAAGTGGGCTTCAGCCGAAGACCGGATTCGCGCACGCGAGGCCCGCAAGGCCAGGGATCTCTCCCGTTTGCCTTACCGTCTTCCATCGCTCCCATGCGTTTGCTGGGCCACTACCCAACGAGCCAAACTCCCTTGATCCCGATCGCCATGCTCACTTAACGGCATCTCACGGCCTAGAAATTCACCAACTCCGCGCATCCCATCGGTGCAGCCTACAGGAACAGTCAGTAGCGCCGGAAGTTTCGGGCTCAATGGCAATCGAGGTTCCGTTGATGCCCTCGCTCTAGCCGGCCACCGGCTCCGCATTCATCGCTTCCAGAAACTCAACAAACTGCAGAGCGGTACGGTCAAGATTCTCAAGGTCCCCTCCGCCTTCCAACGGAGCGCACATCTCATACGCCACATAACCCTGGTAGTGGATGTCCCGCAGTCCTTCAAAAAAGCTTCGGTAGTCCACTACCCCTTTGCCTGGAGACACGGCCCTCACCAGGGAGGTATCCGTCGCGTGGTAGTTCACCTGTCCCGGTTCATATCGATACTGGGGAAATATTCTGTAGTCAGCCACCGTCGTGAATGCCATCCACGGTCTAACCTGTTGTACTGCCTCACGCAATTCCTGGCCCCTTACGCCCTGCAAATAACAACTCCAGCAATCGAATGCGGCCTTCAAGTGCGGATGATCCACTTCCCTTAGCAACCAAATGAATTCCGCGTAATGTGCAGCGACATCGTGATGATTTTGCAGTAGTAACGTTACCTGATGACGTTGCGCCACTTCCGCTGCAAGCCTCAATCCTCGCACCACCTCCCGATACTGCTCGTCATAGCTCAGCGTGTCCAGCCGGTATCCGGTGAAAATGCGGAGAAACTTGCACCCCAGGTCTTCACACAACCGGCACAACTCTCCAACGTATGCTGCATTCAACTCCGCTGACGGAATGCCAGGCTGACGCAGACCACAGGTGAAGTCGGTATACCCCATCATCGCCGCGAGGTCCAAACCCGCATCCGCGATACGCCTGCGCAACTCCGCACGCTCAGCCTGGTTATACCGCAACGGCGAAACGTGAGGATCCTTGGCCACCAACGCAATGGCGGGAAAACCAAGCGCGGATGCCTTCCCTAAGAACTCAGTTACTGACAGCCGCTCCTGGCCTGGCCATGCGCCGGAATAGCTTACGGAGTGAAGAACAGGAATGAACTTTTTCATAATTGGACCATCATCGGCAAGTCACAGTCATCGGCAAGGGCCAGAGAGCCACCGGAAGCTTTGCCATCGCAGTCTGGCACCTTTTGTGCTGTTGCCTGCATTCAGTTAACTGGTAGGCCGTCTGGATGCCGCACAGCTCGTTGGCAGGGCCTTGCCATTCCCTTCACAACGGACATCCACGATCAATCCGGCTGTTCGGATCCTACCATAAGCATCCCATCTCATCCTCACTTCACGCCCTCCCTCATTTTCACTACACCCACTGTCCACTGTAACGTCCGATCCTCAACTCTTGCATTTCACCAGCAGAATGCATACCAGTGAATTCGCCAAAATATCCCATTCTTCTATACATGAATCCCAGGTTGTGTATAGAATATGAGTACCGGCTGGGAGAAACATAGCCGGACACGACAAGGAGAGCCCAGTGAGCAACACCCCCCTGGATCAAGTTTTGAAAGCCAAGGCAGACTACGAATCAAAACGCCAGTCCGCCATCAATGATTTGCTGAACAAGCGCGCCGAAATTGATAAACAGCTCGAAGCGCTCGGCTATGAAGAGGCCGAAACCAAGAAACGTCGCGGCCGTCGCGGGCCCATGTCAGAGGCCACTCGCGAAAAGATGCGCCTCGCTTGGAAACGCCGTAAAGAGGCTGCCATTAAAGAAACATCGGGCAAAGGCAAGAAGTAGACTTCTGATTGTGATATCGCGCGCTGCCCTGAACAAGAGCGGCGCGCTTCAATCCACAAAACCCCTGTTCTCCCTCCTTATTCAATTCCCGCATCCAGGTAGCCATCGCCAACACCTTCCCTTCCCGATTCTGGCGCGTCCTTAGACAATCGTTTCGGCCCCACTCGTGCCACCCATCCCGGTCTCTGGAGATCTCATTCCCGGCACGCCCAGGTCTCGTCCCCTTACAATGACAGAGGAAGCATGGACAGAAACCCGATTGTCGTAGCTATTGATGGTCCGGCTGGCGCCGGCAAAAGCACAATCGCCCGTCGCGTAGCGGCTCGCTTGGGTTTTCTGTATATTGACACCGGCGCCATGTACCGCGCCGTGGCACTATGGGCATTGCGCAACGGCACGGCCTTAGACGATTGGCACCGCCTTGAACAGCTTGCCCTTGCCGCTGACATTCATCTGGATCCTCAAACCAGCCAGGTATTCCTAAACGGGGAGGACGTCTCCGACGCCATCCGCACTCAGGTGGTAAGCGATGGCGCATCCCGCGTTGCCGCCGTGCCTGGAGTCCGCCGCGCCATGGTAGCCAAACAGCAGCAGTTCTCCCGGATACACAGCATTGTCATGGAGGGCCGTGATATAGGCACCGTGGTGTTCCCAGATGCCCGGGTCAAGATATTCCTTGATGCCGACCCTGGCGTTCGAGCCCAGCGCCGCCAATCTCAGTTGCTGCAGACCGGCCAGGACGCCGCCCTTCACGAAGTGGAGGGGGAACTGCGCCAACGGGACGCTCGCGATCGCCAGCGTGCCGAAGCCCCTATGCTGCAGGCACCGGATGCTGAGTATCTCGACGTTTCCCGCCTCGACATCCATCAGGTGGAAGAGGCGGTATTGAGAATTGTTCGGGAGCGCACCTCCCACTAGCAAGAGCGGGCCGCGCCATGGCCAGATGCGCCGCACTTCCTGCGGCCTTCTGCGCCAGGACGTCATGGCTGGCTATTGCAGGAAAGGAACCTGAAACCTTGCAGGATCTGTTGGTAATGAAGTTTGGGGGCACCAGTATGGGTAGCCCCGAAAGCCTGCGTACCGTAGCCACCATTTGCAGCCGCGAACGAAGCCGTCGCCCCACGGTGGTGGCTGTATCTGCCATGTCGAAGGTCACGGACATGCTGCTGGAAACGATGCATCGCGCCGAACGCGGCGATGAAGATGGCGTCCAGGAGAACCTCCAACGGCTGGCCATTCGCCACGATGACGCCGCAGCCTCCATTCTTCCTGCAAGTCACCTGGAGGAAACCCGAGAGAAGCTTACGGCCCTTCTCTCCCGCTTTGAACAGATCGTACGCGGTATGATGATGCTCCGCGAGCGACCACCGCGTGCCCTGGACGAGGCACTCAGTCTGGGTGAACTTCTCGCCGCCACCATGCTCGTGCAATTCCTGGAGGCGGAGGGCCAGCGGTCTATCCTGGTTCCCGGCTACGATGTCATTGTCACTGACCCCGTCCACGGTAACGCCACGCCGCGCATGGAGCTCACCAGCTTCCGTTGTCGTGAGGTGTTAGAGCCAGCGCTCGCCAACGGTATTCTCCCTGTGGTCACGGGTTTTTGCGGCGCGTCAGAGCAGGGCGTCATCACCACACTCGGCCGTGGCGGCTCTGACTTTACAGCGACCATTCTCGCCGCCGGATTGGACGCCAGGGAAGTCTGGATTTGGACCGACGTCGACGGCATCATGAGTGCTGATCCCCGCATGGTTCCCGAAGCCAGGGTCCTGCAGGAGGTCACGTACAACGAGGCAGCCGAACTCGCCTACAACGGTGCCAAAGTCCTACACCCCCGCACCTTGCTACCCTTGGTGCCGAAGGGCATCCCCCTGTGGAGCAAGAACACCTTCAATCCCCAGTACCCAGGCACCCGTATCGTTGCCCAAAGCGACGAAAGGCACGGGGCACGCGCCGTCACTTCGTCCACTAACGTCGTTCTCATCAATGTTGAGCCGAACAGCGCCGCCGTGAACCCGAGCCTGCTGATGGCCCGTTGTCTGGAGGCGATGGCTCGCGTGAACGCGGAGGTTCTGACTTTCTCCAGTTCCAGTTACCGTCAGAGCTTCTGTTTCCTGGTCCGCCGGACGGAACTGGCCGACGCCATGCGTAGCGTAGAGAGCGTCCTCTCCCTTGAGCTGAATCACGGCTACATCCGTCCCATTGAGGTGAATGATGATGTTGGGCTGCTGGCCGTGGTAGGTGAAGGCATGAAGGGCGAGCCCGGCCTTGCCGGCCGCATCTTCACCGCCATTTCCCGCGAGCACGTAAACATCATCGCGATCAGCCAGGGCTCTAGCGAACTCACCATCTCCATGGTGGTGCGGCGCGACGATGTGGATAAGGCCGTGAAGGCGGTCCATGCGGAGTGCGGCATGGGCATCCCTCCCGCGGGATAGCCCAAGGAATGCGGTCTCTTCGAGTTTCCGTCCACTGCAGTTGCGGAGCACGCAACAGTAGAATCGCTTTAGCATTCTCCAATCGAAGATTGAGCTCGAAGACTCAGGCACTTAGGTCCGAACTACCCTTGCTTTTTCTTGTCTAACGAGACACGCAGGCAATCGTCGCCGGAGCTGTGGGACGGCGTGAAAGAGCAGATTTTCCACTATTTCCTTCCCGGCCGGTCATTTCCACAGCTCGGCCGCGCGCGATTTTGCGGAAATCTCCCTGCTCGGCGTAGTTCGCATCCATCCGCAACATCCCAGTCCGAAGCCTCACTCAGGCCCGCCCTTCTGGCTCACTTCGTGCTAGAAACGCTTCTCCGTTCAGGCTCATCAGGAATGGGATAACTCTGCAGCTTGCCGGATCCCGTTCGGCCATGGTTAACTGGTAGATGGTGTCCGTACGGGCACTTCCGTTCGTGTTCGCTTCTCTGTTCGCTTTCGGGCGAGCCTCGTGCAGGCTGTCGTTCCCGGGAACGAATTCTAACGCGGAACTTGGGCTTGCGATTGGAGAAGGCGTTATAGGGCGTTGCCTCTGTGGCGAAATCTCCGCGGCAATTGTTTGCCTGTCGGGCAGGTGAACCAATGGATGGATTGACTGGGACTATGCCTTGTCCGACATTCCATGCCTTGGTTTAGAGTCCGGTGGGCGACTGAAGCCTGAGAACCGGCAGGTAAGAATGGACAGAGCGAGGCCGCGAATGGCGGATGCAAGTACGGAAACGAAGAGAGAATTGGTGAAGCCATGAAGACAACCACGTTCCCCAAGGGCCAGCCGGAGCGCGCCTGGCACCTCCTGGATGCGAACGACGCCGTTTTGGGGCGTCTTGCGTCTCAGGTTGCCCGCATTTTGATGGGTAAGCACAAGCCCACTTACACCCCGTTTCTGGATACAGGGGACCACGTGGTGGTGATTAATGCGTCCAAGATCCGCCTGACAGGCGGCAAGGAACAGCAGAAGGTCTACCGCCGCTATTCGGGCTATCCGGGTGGCTTGGTAGAGGTGGGAGCACCGAAGATGCGGGCGGAACGGCCCGACCGGATGATTCTGCTGGCGGTGCGCGGGATGCTGCCCAAGACGAAACTAGGCAAGCAGATGCTGCGCAAACTGCGCGTGTACCCGGGTGAAGTACACAAGCAGCAGGCACAGAAGCCTGCCGCGCTAGCCGTCGCGGAGTAGCGCGCTTGCGAAGCCAGGATGTCGCGGCGAGAAGTGGCGACGCCCGGGCCAGCGCTGGAAAACATTTTTAACCCTACGCGAAGCTGCCTGCAGGCAGCAACAGCGGCGGATAGGTAAGGAGCTTGAGTGGCAACGGCGTTTGTTCAATATCTCGGCACTGGCCGTCGTAAATCGGCGGTCGCACGCGTGTTTCTGCGTCCCGGCGAAGGGAAGGTGGTGGTGAATGGGCGGGTGCTCAACGACTACTTCCCGTCGGAGATGTCCCGCTTGATGGTAAAGCAGCCGCTACTGGCGGTGGAGATGATGGACCGCTTTGACGTCCTCATCAACGCAACCGGCGGCGGAATGGTGGGTCAGGCTGGGGCCGCCCGCCTCGGGCTTGCACGTGCGCTGTGCGTGTTTAATCCGGAGCTCCGTAGCAAACTGAAGTCCAATGGCTTCCTTCGCCGGGATCCCCGGATCCATGAGCGCAAGAAGTACGGACAGAAGGGTGCCCGCGCACGCTTCCAGTTCTCGAAGCGCTAGATCGACTTCGTTTCGCAGAGGAGCCCGGGCAACGGCTCCTCTGCTATCCTCGGCCCCTGGCCATTTCGGAGCCTGCACAGGTTCCGGTCTTGCCGCTGCTTCCCTCATCGCGATGCGACGCGCGCAGCACAAGATTCCAGAGGCTGATGAGGTGCACCGCTGCGGTTTCCGCGGCACCGATGCACCCAACCGGTACTTGCCAATAAAGGAACCAACAGGGAGAAATCATGCCTCAGATCACCATGAAGGAACTTCTGGAAGCGGGAGTTCACTTTGGCCACCAGACCAAGCGCTGGAACCCGAAAATGAAGGAGTACATCTTCGGCGAGCGTAATGGAATTTACATCATCGATCTCCAGAAGACGCTGAAGCTGTTCAAGGAAGCGATGCGTTTCGTGGGTGAAGCCGCCATTCAGGGCAAGAACGTGCTGTTTGTGGGCACAAAGCGCCAAGCCCAGGAGGCGATTGCCGAAGAGGCGTCGCGGTGCAGCATGTATTACGTGAACAGCCGGTGGCTGGGTGGATTGCTCACCAACAACGTGACGATTCAGCAGTCCATCAAGCGTTTGCGCGAGTTGGAGCGGATGGCCACCGAAGATGACTACGCGGGACGGCCCAAGAAGGAAATCGTGCGCCTGGAGCGGGAGCGCAAGTCGCTTGACCAGAATCTGGCAGGCATCAAGGACCTGCAGGGACTGCCGGATGTGATGTTCGTGATTGATTCATCCAAGGAGCATATCGCCGTGCGCGAGGCACGGAAGCTGGGCATCCCTGTGGTGGGCGTGGTGGACACGAATTGTAATCCTGAGGATGTGGACTACCCGATCCCCGGCAATGATGATGCGCTTCGGGCAATCCGGCTGTTCGCCAGCAAGATTGCTGAAGCCTGTATCGAAGGGCGTGCGTTGGCCACCGAACAGGATTTTGGCACCACTGGCGAAGAGGGTGAAGAGGAAGTGATTGACTTTACCCAATACACTGATCCGGAGTACTCCACGCAACTGATGAAGGAAACGCAAAATAAGCTCGCGGCCGCCGAGGCATTGAGCGCGCAGGCGACTCCCGCTGCTGAGGCTGCTCCGGCGGTGCTCCCTGAGGAAGACGAGCGGTTTTCCCAATACGTGGCTGACGACGAATAGTCTGTTCGCTGCCACCACCAAGACCCCAAACTTGTTTCCGATCACTGAGGACTGAGCGAATGGCTGAAATTACAGCATCCCTGGTAAAAGAACTGCGTGAACGTACCGGCGCCGGCATGATGGAGTGCAAGAAGGCGCTGCAGGAAGCCAACGGCGATTTGGCCGCCGCGGAAGTAGTGCTGCGTAAGCGCGGCATTGCAGCAGCTGCCAAAAAGGCCACCCGGGCAACCCGGCAGGGCTTGATTGGCAGCTATCAGAGCGAAGACGGCAAGCTGGGTGTGTTGGTTGAAGTGAACTGCGAGAGCGATTTTGTCGCCAGGAATGAGGAATTCCAGGCGATGGTGGCAAACCTCTCGCGGCAGATTGCCGAGAGCGGCGCATTTGCAGAGGGTGAGGCTGGCGTTACCCAACTGCTGGAACAGCCCTACATCGCAGACACCAGCGTGACCGTGGGCCAGTTGATTGCCAACAGCATCGCAAAGATTGGCGAAAACCAAGGCATTGCCCGGCTGTCGCGGTTCGCAGTCGGCGAAACCGGACGGACCGCGGCTGGTGGTCTGGGACTGTACATCCATCCGGGTGCGCAGTTGGGAGTGATGGTGGAACTGGGCGCGGGCAAAGCGGAAACCGCTGCCACCGCTGACTTCCAGGACTTGGCCAAGGATCTCGCGATGCAGATCGCCGCTGCTGACCCGCAGTACATCCGCAAGGAAGATGTTGATGAGTCTGCATTGGCCAGGGAAAAGGACATCCAACGCGACAGGGCGTTGGCCGAGGGTAAGCCCGAAAAGATGGTGGACCGAATTGTAGAAGGCCGGATGGCTAAGTTCTATGAGGAGATCTGCCTGCTGGAGCAGCCCTTCGTGAAGGAGAACACACTCTCCATCAACCAGTTGATCGCGCAAAAGTCGGCCAGCCTCGGCGATACGGTAGAGGTGCTTCGGTTCTCGCGCTTCAAGGTGGGCGATACGCTCCCCCCAGCCGGTGAAAACACCGAAGAATAACGATAAGGCGCCTCCCCGGAGGCGCCTTTTTTATTTCCCGGGGTAGCCCGCTGACGAGCCACCCTTATGCCGTTCCCCTAACCTCTGATTGGTGTGTGCCTGTGAAATATCGCCGGATCCTCCTAAAGCTAAGCGGGGAAGCCCTCGCCGCGAACCAGCAGTTCGGACTAAACCCTGAAAGGGTGGCAGAGTTGGCTGCGGAGGTAAAGGACGTATGGGCCACCGGTGTAGATATTGGAGTTGTCGTTGGCGGCGGGAATTTCTTTCGCGGCGTGGCTGCGGCGGCACGGAATATGGATCGGGTCACAGCTGACCACATGGGTATGCTGGCCACTGTGATTAATGCTCTGGCGCTTCAGGACGCCCTCGAGAAGCAGGACGTCCCGGTGCGCGTGATGACAGCCATTCACCTGCAACAGGTCGCTGAGCCGTACATCCGGCGCCGCGCCTTGCGGCATCTGGAAAAGCGCCGGGTGACCATTTTTGCGGGTGGCACCAGCAATCCCTATTTTTCCACGGATACCGCAGCGGCTTTGCGCGCCCTTGAGATCCAGGCGGATGTGGTAATTAAGGCCACGGGCGTGGATGGTGTCTACGACAAAGATCCCCGCAAGCACCCCGACGCCATTCGATTTACTGCCATTAGCTACCAGGACGTCCTGGCGCGCGCCTTGGGGGTGATGGACGCCAGCGCCGTTGCGATGTGCCGCGACAACCGCCTTCCGATTATCGTGTTCAATCTCGCGGAGCGTGGCAATATCCGCCGGGTGGTGGAAGGTGAAGCGGTGGGAACGATCATCAGTGATCCCACCCACTGACGTACAAGGCGGTGCTGCTGGCATCCGGTAGTGCGCTTGCGTCATGCTAGTCCTTTGAGAGGTAAACCACTGTGCCCTTTGAAACCGTGAAGCAAGTAACTGAATCCGCCCGTGAGCGGATGGACAAAGTTGTCGCCGACATGGAGCATTCCGTCTCCATCATTCGCACTGGCAGGGCGACGATCCATCTACTGGAGCCCGTGCGCGTCGACTACTACGGTACGCCCACTCCTCTGAATCAGTTGGCCACACTGCACGTGCCTGAGCCGACGATGATCACCATTCAGCCTTGGGATTCGACACAAATTCGACCCATCGAAAAGGCAATTCTGGAAAGCGACCTGGGGCTGAACCCATCCAATGACGGTAAGATCATCCGGCTGCCGGTACCGGCACTGAACGAAGAACGGCGCAAGACGATTGTGAAGCAGCTGCATGTGACCACCGAGGAGCACCGCGTTTCCGCGCGCAACGTGCGTCGTGACTGCAACGACTCCCTGAAGAAGATGATGGCGGACAAGGTGATCAGCGAAGACGACGAAAAGCGGGGCCTCGACGAGGTGCAGAAACTGACCGACGGGTGCATCAGCAGGCTGGACGCGGTGGCCAAGGCCAAGGAAAAAGAGATTATGGAGATCTGAGGTCGGCTTGAAGAGCCGGTTTCGATGCCACGTCGAATCCATCCGCAGTTCTGTATCAAACCGCCAAGACCCAGCGACGAACGGTGCTGAGTCTTGGCGGTTCCAGCGTAATGGCAGCACCTCCGCGCCAAGACACTACACCTCCAATCCGTTGTTGCCCTCTCGCATTCCATCCGTAATCCAACAGGACGGCCACCGTAACAAGCACGCTAAGATAGCGTTATTCGTTATGCGTCATATTGCGTTCTTGCTTTTCTTCCTGATGGCAAGCATCGGCTGTTTGGCTCAGCCTGCCGGTTTTCCAAAGCTGGAAGCGTGGGTTCCCCCAACTCTTCAAACGGGCGCGGCCAGATTAGTGCGTGAGTATCAGGCACCGGAGGCCCGGCAGGGCGTTGCGGTGGACGACAAGTATGTCTACGCCATCGTGAACACGATTATCGGGAAGTACGACAAGACAAGCGGCGAACTGATTAGCCGCTGGACGAGTCCGAGGGGCGGCCCCATCCGCCACATCAACTCCTGTTACGCCGCAGATCAGAAGCTCTGGTGCGCCAACTCCAATTTCCCTGAAGTGCCGATGGGTTCTTCTGTCGAGATCTTTGACGCGGTTACGATGACTCATTTGGAAAGCCACAGCCTTGGACTTCTGGAGGAAGGCTCGCTCACCTTTTTTGAGCCTTATGGGGACGGCTATCTGGCTGGCTTTGCTCATTACGATGCCACGGGGGGAACGGGCTATAAGGGAAGCCGCTATGGTGCACTCTTCACCTACGATGCGCGGTGGCGGCGAACCGGAGGATGGCTGATTCCTGAGGCCGTTCAGGCGAGAATGGCACCCCATGCGGCGTCAGGGGGAAGCATTGGTCCGGATGGCCTGCTGTATTTGTTGGGCCACGACCGTACTGAGATGTATGTGCTTGCCAAGCCGCGCCTTGGGCCGTCGCTGCTGCATGTTGCCACCATCGACATTGCGGCGGAAGGCCAAGCCCTTGTATGGGATCGTAGCGTGCCGGGCCGTCGCGTCTACGCCATCAGCCGCCCTAACGGTGTGATTCGTGCCTTTGACGTCCCTGAGGTGACGCTGGATCACCCGGACGCCCGCCGCTTTGCCGTACCTGGGGCCAAAGAAGACCGCTAACTCTCAGCCCGGCGGCTGCTCCATCGCAGTCTTGGAACGGGCGTCAGGATGCCCACTCCGCGGATGCCTGCGTCCTGCGGATGCGCAGCAGCAGATCATCGATTTCGGCGAAACAGTCGGGATTGTCCGGCAATGCGCTGCGCGCAGCCTCGCTGGCAAGCTCGGCGCGCAGACGGTGGTACTGTTCCTCAAAGAACTGGATGTCCACGGTAGGCAGTTCTGCGCGTTCAGTGGCTTCCAGCTTGAGCGCAATCAAGTCCTGAATCCAAGGCAGCCGGAACTCGTTGTTGAGGACTTGCAGGTTGGCCTGTACGGTTCCCGTGCGCATGAGGTGGATGCCCGTAAGCAGCGTACGAAGATGTAGAGCAAGTGCTTCACGCGCCACTGGCCCTTGGCATGGAATGCCTTCCATTCATTCTGACTGAAGCCCACATAGTGTAAGTGATGCCCTTTGGTGAGAAGGCGCGGCGACAAGGCCAGCAACTCCTGATGCCAGGTGCCGGAGGCAATCACCAGTGGAGACAGTAACTGCTCAAGCACGTAGCCATTGCGCTTCAGCAGCATCCGGATAAACTTGCGCACTTCGTGCGCGACGAGATCAAGTTCCAGATTGCCCGAACAATGCATCACAGTGAGGGTCTCCGAGGGCGGCTGCAATGCCAGTAACTGGCAAAGCGGGGTGACGTGCACGCCCCGAATGTCGCAATCAGAATCCTCGGAAGCGAAGCCGTAGAGGTGTGCCCCGCTTAAAGTGGCAAACAAGATTGCGCCGGATTGCGCAGCCGGGTGGTGCTGGCTGAGGACCTGTCCGAGATGGTGGAAGTCTAGCTGCATTGGCAGACCGAAGAATCCAACTGACACCAGATCTTCTATCGAACCACGAACTGCCGCGTTGGCGAACTCGCCACAATTGCGGCCCAGCAGCATGGAACTGCCGGTACCCGTTCAACGTGAAACCCATGCGTAGATGAGGGAGTTCCCAATCGGTTTCCGCCGTATTGAGTGATTCACGGCACTGGGGGCATGGGAATGTACCAACGGCAGGCAGGGCACACGGATGAATTAATTGAGGCGCACCGCGGATACGCACGAGCCCTAGCGGCTGAGGTGCTAAGGGGACTACCCCGTCAGGTTGGACGCGAGGACCTTGATGCCGCGGCGGAACTGGGTCTCGTGGAAGCCGCACAAGTCTTTGACCCGTCTCTCGGAGTGCTGTTCAAGACCTTTGCCTACTACCGAATCCGGGGCGCGATTTACGATGCGTTGCGCAAGATGACGTGGTTTTCAAAAACCTTGTACGACAAGTACAAGTTCGAGATTGCCGCGAACGAATATCTGGGCGAGTATCATGCCAGCACTCCGCAGAACGATGGCACGCCCGCGCTTCGGAGAGTGGCGCAAATCACAGACACGGTGGCCAGTTGTTATCTGTTGTCACTGGAGACGGAGCGAATCGACTGCGCGGATCAAGCGGCACAGGGGGCGGAGCAGCAGGCCATGCAGCAGCAAACCTGTACCAAGCTGCAAGAGGCTCTGGCTCGGCTGCCTGAGAAACATCGCACTGTGTTGCATTGCTACTACTTCGAGGACCTCAGTCTGGAGCAGGTGGGGGAGCGCCTGGGTTTGTCGAAATCCTGGGTTTGCCGCGTGCACGCGCGAAGCTTGGAAATGTTGAGGGAGGAACTGGCGGAGATGGGAGTGGGAGATCCGGCCTTGCTGCACGCCTCTTCAAGGCAAGCAACAGTTGCAGCGAGCCCGCGATAACCCTCAAAGTAGGCCAGGAATTGAGGAGAGCAGACGATGGCTGACCCGGTGGTGGCAAAAGTAGGCTCCGCGGCAATCCAGGGCACGCTGGCGGAAGGGAATGTTGCATTAGAAAAGCAGGGGCCGTCGAAGTTTGACGCGATCCAGGCACAGGCAGCAGCAGCGAAACCAGAAGCAGCGGAACTGCCAGCACTCGTAGAGCAAGTGCCGGAAGCCGAGCGGCAACAGATGATTGGCGAAATCAGGAATCGGATGGAAAGTAGTCCCTCTGCGGCTCCGAGGGAGGTGTTCGGGCCTGAGATCGCGCAGCAGGCTGAGCGGTTGGAATCGGTGCGGAAGCGGGTAGCGGCCCTACCGCAAGAAGGCCTTCGCTCAAATGTCACGGCGCGGTTAGAACAGATCGACAGCCAGTTCCGCCAAGCTGGGAACATGCTGGATAAGATTTCGACGATGAACGATCCGCGAAGCCTACTGCAGTTGCAGATGCAGCTCTATCAGGTAAGCCAGAACGTAGAGATCGTTTCCAAGGCAGTGGAGCAGGTGAACAGTGGAGTTAAACAGATTCTTCAAACTCAGGTTTAGAGTGCAGCGCGCTACAACGGCGTTGGGGCTGCTCAGCATGCTGTGGCTATGCGGGTGCCTGAAGCATGAGCTTAGCACTGGGCTAAGTGAGCGGGACGCGCAGGAGATGATCGTGCTGCTGAAGGAGAACGGACTGGATGCGTCACGAGAGCTGGTGAAGAGGGATCGCGAAGAGCCGTCATGGACGGTAATGGTGAAAGGCGGAGACCAGAACCTTGTACTGGCATGGCGGGTACTTCAGGAGAACGGATTGCCCAGGCAGGCAGTGCGCGGACTGAACGAAGTGTTCAGCAAGGAAGGAATGATCCCCACAGCCACTGAGGAGCGCGCGAAGTACCTGGTAGGGCTATCCGGAGAGGTGAGCGAGACGCTGCGTGCCATTACGGGCGTGGTGGACGCGCGTGTAAACCTTGTGATTCCAGAGAACAGCCCCTTGCTGGAGAAGGCCAACTGGAAGCAGGCCACAGCCAGTGTCCTCTTGAAGTACCGGACGGAGAAGCCCCCACTTCACGAAGACAGCATCAAGAGCCTGGTATCGCGGGCAGTAGAGGGACTTTCGATCGAGAACATCACGGTAGTGATGCAGAAGGTGACGCCAATGGCGCAGCCACAGCGGGATGTGCAGTGGTATGCGGCAAGCCAGGAGGTGACCATCCTGGCGCTGAGTCTTCTTGGCTTGATGACGATCTTTGCCTTGGTGCTTCTAGGCAGGGTGAAGCAGTTGCAGCTTGTGTTGAAGCAATACAAGGAAGCTTCCAGACGCGTCGCATAGGGGTTGCCATCAATGGAAGCCGCACCCGAAAATCCGCAACAGGAATCTGCGACTCCGCTGACAGACCGGGAAAAAGCGATCCAGATCCTTCGGGGAAGTACCGATCGTCTGTTGATTCGCCAAGAACTGTGCGCATTGCGCGAACGCGAACTGAAGCAGTTGCTGCATGAGGCAGCCGTGCGGGATGCCTCTCCATTCTGGCGTGAGATTGCCCTACAGCGGTTCATCCGGGAGCGGGCACTACTAATGGGGAAAGGAGCGCCCGATGGAAGGCAAGATCCTTAAGGGCGGAGTGAGTGCCGGGGCAATCGTGCGGCAGCCCGTCCTGCAAGCCGCTGACGAGGCGCGGGAGATTCTGGATCGGGTGCGGGCGCAGAAACAGCAGATTGAGCAGGAGGCCCGTGAGCAGGGCTTTCGCGAGGGCTTTCAGCAGTGGGACGAAGCGATCCGGCAGGCGCAGCACGCGGCAGATATGTTCTCACAGCAGCATCAGCAGGACTTCCTGAAGCTATCGGTTCGGATCGCAGAGAAGATCCTTGGTGACGCGCTATCCGCGAACCCGGAGTACATCGTTCAGATCGTGAAGGAGGCCTTACGAAATTTGTCGAGAGAGCGCCGGCTGACGATTGAGGTGGCCACTGGTTGCGGAGCCATTTTGGAAACGCATCGCCAAGCACTTGAGGCACGCGTGGGACAGGACTGCACGGTTCGCATTATCGAGTCCGATGAGGTGCGCTTTGGTGGCTGTCTCTTGCGCAGCGAGCTTGGAGTGATTGATGCGCGCGTGGATACACAGTTAGACCTACTGGAGAAGGCGCTTCTCCATGACCATGCCGCAAACTCGCCAGCAAGCAAGCCCATTCACTGGAATCAGCGAGAACCTCCGATCGGGGAGGAAGCGCCGTGACCAGCCCATTGTTCCGTGCCGACTTCACCACCCTATTTGCCACGATTGAGCGTGCTAACCCTGTGAGGGTTACCGGGCGCGTGAAGGGCGTGACCGGCTTAGTGGTGAGGGCCTCACTGCCAGAAGCTTTCGTCGGCGAGGTGTGTCTCATCTACACCGGGCGTTCGCGGGTTCCCTTGCGTGCCGAGGTTGTGGGCTTTCAGGACGGCGACGTCCTGCTGATGCCCTTGGGGGAACTCACCAACATCGGTCCTTCCAGCGAAGTGGCGCCAACGGGCCGCTGTCTTAGCGTTCAGGCTGGGCCGGAGTTACTGGGACGTGTGCTTAACGGGCTGGGAGAGCCCATCGACACTGCAATCCATGGACCCACAGAGGCCAGAGTGGAGGCCCCGGTTACCGCGGCGCCACCGGATCCGTTAAAGCGCAAGCGAGTGCAACTGCCCCTGCAGACGGGTGTTCGCGCGATCGATGCCATCCTCACGTGCGGAGAGGGCCAGCGCATTGGGTTGTTTGCAGCTGCGGGTGTGGGGAAGTCCACACTGCTTGGGATGATCGCGCGGAATACCGTGGCGGATGTAAATGTCATCACGCTGGTGGGAGAGCGCGGGCGCGAAGTAAGGGACTTTTTGGAACATGATCTGGGGCCGGAAGGTCTGGCGCGTTCCGTTGTCATCTGCGCCACCAGTGACCAGCCGGCGCTTGTGCGCTTGAAGGCCGCATATGTGGGAACCGCCATGGCGGAGTACTTTCGCGACCAGGGAAAGCGGGTGATGCTGCTGATGGATTCGGTTACGCGATTCGCTAGGGCGCAGCGTGAAATCGGGTTAGCTTGTGGTGAGCCACCCGCCAGGGCTGGCTACACACCTTCAGTATTCTCAGAGCTTCCCAGGCTATTGGAACGCGCCGGCAACTCAGACAAGGGCTCCATTACGGCGTTCTATACGGTGTTGGTGGCGGGGGACGACATGAACGAACCCGTTGCGGATGAGGTACGTTCCATTCTGGACGGTCACATCATCCTGTCGCGCGAACTTGCGGCACAAGGGCACTATCCAGCGATTGATGTACTGCAAAGCGCAAGCCGTGTGATGAATGCAGTAACCAGTGAAGCTCATCAAGCAGCAGCCATTCGACTGCGTCGCTTGCTAGCAACTTATGAGAAGCAGCGAGATCTGATTCTGTTAGGCGCCTATGAACGAGGCAGTGATCCACGGGTAGATGAGGCGATCGATGCAAATGAGGAGATCATCGCATTCCTGCGGCAGGGCCAGTACGAGCAGGCGCCGATGGAGGCTACCGTGGCGCGCCTGATGGCCATGGCGACGGCATAACGGGAGACCAGCGGGAACGACGATGGCACTTTTTCGGTATCGCCTGGAAGCGCTGTTGGAGCAGAAGCGCAAAGCACTCGAACAGGCGCAGTTGGCCATGGCGGAAAGGGTGGCTAAGTTGCAACAGGAGGAATTGCGCAAGGTGGATCTGGAGGCGAAGGCTGAACAGGCTGCCAACAAAGCGACCGAAGCGCGAGAGGCACGGTATCCGACAGGCGATGCCATGACGGCCGAGGCGTTGCAACGAAGATGTGAGGAAGCGCGCTGGCTTCAACGGGAGGCCGGGTGGGCGCGGGATGCCGTACTGGAGCAACAGATTGCCATCGAAGACGCTGCCGATGCCTTGGAGAGCGCGCGCAAGGACATGATTGAGGCCATCCGACAGGTGGAGGTGCTGAGGGCGCACCGAGCCAAACAGGAGGCTCGATTTTCTCGTGAGGCCGAACGGCTGGAGAACTTGGAGATGGATGACGTGGGCAGCGCACAGTTCATGCAACGGAGGGGGCAATGAGGGTTAACCAGACACAGGTTGGTTCTTCCGGGCAAACGGGTGCGCCAACCGACACGAAGGGGTCGCCATCAACATCGAAGCAGCGCGATGACGGAGGGAAAGAAAGCCGATTCGGTTCAGCGCTGGATAAGAAGGTGTCAGCGAAGGAAGCGGCAGTCCAGAAGCAGGATGGCGATCCTTTGGAAGAAGCACTGGACGAAGTTCCTTCGGCATTCACGCAGATGCCGCCTGCCCCAGCGATGCAGGTTACCTCGGCCTCAAGCGGAGCGGCCGTGAGCGGACCACCGGAGATCCGCGCGATCGAGTTTGAGATCGTGCATGCCTTGGAAGTGGCCGGGCCAAACGAGGTCCGGATCCACTTCGAAGCGCAGGCGCTGGATGGGCTGTCCATCACGCTGAACCGGGAGGGTGGCGTGCTGCAGGTAAGCATGCAGGTGAACTCGCCCGAGATGGCGCGGTTCCTGGAAGCCCACGCTGCCACGCTGGCCCAACGATTGGACATGCCGGACCGGCCTGCATTCATCAGCATTGAGACGCGAAGTGCGGATCCCCGGGATTCGCGGGGTAACTCTCAAGGGGGAAATCAACAAGAGCGGGATGCGGAACGCGACGAGGCGTCGAGTCAATCCAATGACGCTGGAGCAGTAGGTCGATGATCCAGAAAGCGACGCCCCTGCATCTACCGAATCTGCCTCGCTACAGCTTCGCAGAGATGGAACTGGTGAACTGGGGGCAGCGATTCATAAGGCCAGCGGCCAATTGGGAAGAGCACCTGAGGGAAACTCTGGGCGACCTTCTGGAAGCACCTGACCAGAAGGAGTGGATCGTTTACATCAAACACTGGATGGACCGATCGCGGCCCGCAACGCAAGTCCCGTTCAACAGCGACACCATTACCATCGGACGCGAGGAGCAGAGCATAATCTCGCTGCCGGAATCATCAGTAAACCGTGAGCATGCGCGATTGCTGCAGCGGGGCGAGGGTTTCTATCTAGAGGACCTGGGGAGTCGCCTGGGAACGTTCATTGGAGATCTTAAGCTTCCACCACACACGCCGACCCCTTTGTCTCCGGGAGTAACATTCACCATCTTTCCCTATTCGCTAGAGGTAACTAGCCGCTATCGATGGAAGCGGGAAGAACGCTTCCGGGTGCAAGCGTCACAGACCCGGTTGTGCCTTTGGAAGGAAGCGCTCGGCCAACAGGGCTCTGATGCAATTGCGGTGAGTATCCAGTTCCCTCCCGCGGAAGGAAGCGGGTGCTTTGCGATTACAGGCCGCCTGCTGGACGAACTCATCCAAGGTCTGTTGGGTAAGGATCACCTGGCAGCGGCAGGTCTTCTTGGAACGGACGCTGGCTGCCTTGACTACATGCTGGTGGCCCTGTCAGAAAGGCTTCGGGACGATCTTGCCTGGCCATTTGTGGCGGAGTTTGGAAGCTGGTTGACACCGTTGCGGATCGACCCGAATGCTCGTGGCCTGTATGTGTCCGCACAAGTCGCAATTCGCAACTGCACAGGCGTAGTGAGGATGTTCCTACCTCTCCCTCTGCTGGCTTCAATGCGGACACTGGCACCTTCGCCGGTGGCGACCGAAACGCTGAAGGAGACCGAATGGCCATGCGCGGTTGAGCTTGCCACCGTACCGTTGACGACCACCGACATCCGGGGACTCGCTCCGGGCGACACTGTCATCCTGCGGCCGCGCCCAGTACTTCGGCTTCCCGGCGGTCGGGCGACGTGGAGTTGCCAACCTTTGGATAGCAACTTCAGCACCTTTCGACTGCATAACTCGCTGGAGAGGGTGCCCCGATTGGAACAGCAGAACTCAGGTACACGACCGCCGGACGCGCTGGATGCTGAACTTCAGGAATTGCCGGTGCTGTTACAAGTGATCTTGGGAGAGAAGCAGTTCACGCTTGGCGAGTTGCAGAGCTTCACAGCAGGAACACTGATTGACCTTGGCCGCACTGAGGTAGGGCCAGTTAGGCTGGCCGTGAACGGGAAAGTTCTTGGCACTGGAGAACTCATCCGCATTGAAGATCATTTGGGTGTCCGCGTCTTAGGCTGGAATCAATAGGCAAGGCGATGCTGTTCCTACTTCAAGTCGCCGGAAGCGAATTGCCAGCACAGTCACCACTCCCGGAATCGGGATGGGAGGGCTACTGGCAAACTCTTGGTGCTCTCGCAGCAGTTCTGGTTCTGCTGGTGGTTGTGATGAGGTATGTGCTACCCGCGCTTCCGGTTGCGAAGCATGGGTCCAATGATCTCATGCGCGTACGAGGCAGCCTTGCGCTGGAGCCACGCAAGCGAATCTACTTGATCGAATCCGGGGGAAGGATGCTGATGGTGGCAAGCAGCGAAGGCTCCTTACACTTGCTGGAAAGTTTCGATCGTGAACGCTTCCCTGAGTTCAGTCGCCCTGAGGGGCAAGATTCTCTATTCGCACGCATGCTGAAGGGAAAGCGGGCATGAGCGGACTGAGGACACTGCTGGCTGCCCTGAGCCTCGTGCCGATGGCGATGGCGCAGGGTAGCACTTCCAGCTTAAGTAACCCGGTGGTGATGGTTCTGGTGTTAGGGGCGCTGGCCCTTGCTCCATTCATGCTGATTATGCTTACGTCGTTCGTCAAGATGGCTGTCGTGCTATCGATTCTTCGGAACGCCATTGGCACCCAGCAGGTTCCTCCCAATCAAGTGATCACCGGGCTTGCGTTCGTACTGACGATTTTTGTGATGACCCCTGTCGCGGGACAAATGTACACGGCGGCAGGCAACATTGGGGGCAGCGCGGCCATCTTCTCTGAAGGAAGCGTGCGATCCATTGTGAATGCTGCAGAAAGTGGCAAGGAGCCACTGCGGACGTGGCTGGAGAAACACTGCCATGATCGCGACCGCGTGTTGTTCATGGAGCTAGGTATCCGCCTCGACCGTCAGGCCAATCCCGAAGCGCTGCCACTCGGGCGCAGCGAGTTCCGCGTGCTGATTCCCGCATTCGTCACCAGCGAACTGAAAGAGGCGTTCCAAATTGGATTCCTCGTCTTCGTGCCGTTCCTGATTATCGACATGGTGGTAGCCAATGTTCTGCTGGCGATGGGGATGTCGATGTTGTCGCCGGTAGTGATCTCGTTGCCGTTCAAACTGCTTCTCTTCGTGATGATGGATGGCTGGTACCTGATTGCGAGAGGACTTGTGGAGAGTTACCTATGAGCATGCGGGAGAACCACCCATGACGCCGGAAGCGATCCTCCGCATCCTCCGCGAGGGATTGTTGCTGGTGGTGATTCTATCCGCCGCACCGATGCTTGCGTCCATGATCGTTGGCCTCATTGTGAGTGTCCTACAGGCCACCACACAAATACAGGAGCAGACCTTGAGCTTTGTTCCGAAGCTCATTGCCGTCTTTCTAACCATCGCTTTCCTGGGACCGTGGATGCTGAATCAGGCAGTGCGCTTCTCTGTCACGATACTCGAGTTAATCCCGATGGTGAGGTGAGGCGATGGACCTGCTGGATGGTCTTGGCCGGATCCTAAGCGCAGCCGGCTTTCGGGGCAGCCTGCAGGACACCCTTTTGCTTTACGGCTTGGTGATGGCACGCATCTCAGTGGCTATCGGGCTTGCCCCATTTCTTGGTGGACGCGCCGTACCCAGCCAAGCGCGAGTCGGTCTGGCAGCGATGGTTACCCTGCTGGTTGCTCCTCATATTGAGCCGCCTGCTACGCCAAGTCCACTGTTTGCCCTTGCGCTTCTGCTTAAGGAGGTCTTGACGGGAGCCGTCCTTGGCTACTTGGCGCAATTGGTGTTTCTTGCGATTGAGATGGCGGGCGCCCTCATTGACAATCAGCGGGGAATGAACCAGATTTCGCTCTACACACCACAGTTGCAGGGGCCGGCGTCACTGCTGGGCATGCTGCAAGTGCAGGCAGCAATCGCGCTGTTTGTCACCTTTGACGGACATCTCTACTTCCTGCGCGCACTCACTGACAGCTTTAGCGCATTGCCGGCGTCGACACTACCAGCGCTTCAGGCTGGCGGACTGGCTCTTTCCAATCTCGTGATTCGGCTAAGCGCTGATCTGTTCGTGATTGCAATTCGACTTGCCGCGCCCGTTCTGCTGGCACTCTTCCTCGTGGACGTTACCTTTGGCATCTTCAACCGGATGGCGTCCCAAGTGCCGATACATCAGGAGAACCAAACGTCCAAGGCCTGGGCGAGCTTGATTATCCTCATCGCCGGGCTTCCTCTTCTGTTGCTGCAGTTGCGCGTATGGCCCCAGCAGCTCTTCGGACAGATGGCAGAGTTTCTGGCGGGATTCCGCTAGTAGAGCACGAGAACCAAGACCATGGCGGGGGAAAAGACAGAACAGCCCACAGACAAGAAGCTCCGCAAAGCAAGGGAGAAGGGGCAAGTCGCCAAGAGTACTGACCTCGTGCAGGCAGCTGTCTTTCTAGGCGCCGCCGCCGCGCTGTGGGCGTCTGGGGAAAGCCTGGTGAAGACGTTAGTGACCATACTTCGTGAGCTGACGGGCCCGGAGATGCTTAGTGGTGAATTGTCCCATGCGAAGCTGTTCGGCACGGTTGCTGGCTGGTGGCAGGCTGCCATATTGGCGTTGCTGCCACTATTGGCAGTGGTCGTGCTGCTGAGCGTGGTTGCGAACTTTCTTCAAGTGCGCGCGCTGTTCAGCATGACCTCACTTCAGCCGGACCTGAACAAGCTGAATCCAGTAGAGGGCTTAACACGCATCTTCCTGAAGCCGCGGACCTATCTCGACCTCCTGAAGAACCTGCTGAAGCTGGCCATCATTGTGGCTATCGCCTGGCTAGCGGTAAACGACTTCATTCGTGACTTGCTGCTGTCTGGCGCGATTAGCGCAGACCGGTTAGGTGCGATGGCCGCCGACAGCATCTATCGGCTACTAACACAAACAGGCGTAGCATTCCTGGTGATCGGCGTGGCCGACTTCATTCTCCAGAAGAAGCTCTATATGAAGGAACAGATGATGACCAAGGAAGAGGTGAAGCGCGAGTACAAGGAAGATGAAGGCGACCAGCATGTGAAGCACCGGCGCAAGGGGATGCACCAGGAACTGCTGCTGGAAGGCGAGGTAGCCAATGTTCCTGCCGCGGATGTGGTGGTGGTGAACCCTACCCATCTTGCTGTTGCCCTGAAGTACGACCAGCAAACGATGAATGCTCCGCGAGTGATTGCTAAGGGTAGGAACCTTCACGCTGACCGTATCCGGGAGCTAGCGCGGAAGCACAGGGTGCCGGTTGCCCGCAATGTCTTTCTGGCTCGCCAACTGATCCGAGTAGAAACAGGAAACGAAGTGCCAGAGGAGCTGTATGAGGACATCGCAGAAGTACTTCTTTGGGTTTACGAGTTGAAGGCGGAGCGCGAAGGCCACAGGAGTTGAGCAGGCAACTCTTTCACAACTGCAAACGATAACCAAAGCGAAGCCCATGAGAGTGCGATACACCGTTCCCGGCTGGCAGCCCACGATGCCCCGTGGCTTGGCGCCAGTGCGCCCGCCCATTGCTTTCCGTGAGATCGTCCGGTCCCATCAAGGCGTTCCCGATACTGACTGGAAGGCACCTCTGCGCGCAACGCCCCGAGCGAGCCTGCGGCCCATACTGGAAAGGCCTCCCCTTGCACGAGGAGTGGAGGTGCAGAGCGCTGAGATGGAACGACCCCAGATGCGCACTTTGATTCACCGGCTGCCCGCCCGGGGTGGGCCTGCAGTGGAGGGCTTGCGCGAACTGCTGCAGGAACTGGCGGCCTTTGAGAATCGAATTCTACTAAGGGCAGCGGGGGGCGGAAGCCGCAGTTGACTGCAGCCTGACCGGGAACACGCGTTGAGGAGTGCATGAGTAAGTTGGAAGAACAAGACTATCAACGCCTTGCGGAGTGGGGCTATAGCTGTTATCAGCAAGGAGATCTTCCCCGCGCTCGCATTGTGTTCAGTGCACTGCTGGAACTGAAACAGGGTGATTCCTACGCGGCGCGCGGGCTCGCAGCCGTGGCTCTCCAGCAGGGGAATTCCGCCGAGGCCATCCAGCTGATGGCAGGGGTGCTTGAGAGGAATCCCGCGGACCTTGCAGCGCAGTTGCGGCTGGTAGAGGGTCTGATCGATGCGGGCCGGCTACCGGACGCACAGCAAGGAATCGCGTCTCTACGCGATCGGGTAGACTCTGCTGCGCTGATGCGTCTGGAACTGCGGTTGCGGCAGTCACTCTCCGGCCAGGCAACTTCTGGGTGACCTGGCTCGATAACCCTTCTGAACGCGGTTCGCCTGAGGCGAACGGAGGACACGCAGAATGGCAATGTTGAACATTAGCAACATCTCGGCGGTAACATCGCGCATGCTAGGCAGCGACCTGGGTGGCGCCGTGGCATCCGGCGTTACTACCCTGCTGCAATCGGGTGGACAGGAGTCGCTGCACGCCGCGATGGGTCAACTAGAGAAGTTCCTCGGTCCGGAAGCTCAAGGACGACGGGGTGCTGGTCCGCTGGCGGCTAGTCCTCTAGCCTTTCAATCGGCTGGACTCGCCGCCACGGGTGGACAGAGTAGCGGGAACTCGTTTGCTGTTGCACAGTCGCTACAACCGAAGATCCAAGGGATGATGGTAGGCCTTGGTCAAGCAACCCATGGATTACAGCAGCAACTCCAGACAACTGGAATGCATGGGCAAAGTGGCGACTCCGCGAATGCGCAACTAGCTAAAGCTTTCGAGGCCACCATGGACGAAGCCATCCGGCTGCACCTTTCAGGAAACGTTGCGGACGGGAAGCAGGCGCAAGCCCTCATGCAACAGGCCTTGGGAATGATGCCGGGAGTGCAGACAGGCGCGGTGAACCGGACGGCACCGGTAAGCACAGGGATTCCTCAACGAGTGGCGGCTGGAATGCCCACGCCATCACTGGCGCCAGCTGGTGGAGGCGGTGGAGGGGTTGGGGCTTCCGGCTCCAGTACCGCATCAATGGGGGGTGGGCTGGATGCGATGATGGCGCAAGCGGAGTCGCTTCTGCGCTCTGACAGCATGGAGTCTCAACTAGCCGGACAACGATTGATGGCAAAGGCGCTACGAATGTTTGAGCTAATCTCCAAGATGATTGAGAAGCAAAGCGAAATGGCATCGAAGGCAATCGCGGCCATCAAGTAGACTTGTCTGGTTCAGCCCGCCCAAGGCTTGGCGCCGCACTCCCACGGAGGCGGCGCCTTTTGCGTTTCAAGGGATTGCATGAGATGTAGCATAGCCAACGCGCAACCTAGAAAATCTGCGTCACGCAAGCAACCAGCATCAAGAGGTCACGATAAGGGAGTTGTGCACGGCGGTTCCAAGCGAACCCCCGGAGGAGGCAAGCGATGAAGATCAATTTACCGAAACCTTCACAGCTGATGGACTTGGCTACAAAGCTGGCAGGGACTGGGCTGGGAGGACCTATTGGTGCGGCGCTAGGAGCGGCGTTTCAGCTTGGCAAGAGCGCCAGCGAAATGAAGAGCACGTTCTCCAAGCTCCAGTCAGCACTCAACAACAGCGCGCCCAAGCCGAACGCGCAGGTGCCCAGCCAACCGCAGGCATTTAACCAGACGACGATTATCATCCAAATCCAGAATCAGCCTTTGCAGGCGGCGACGCAAAGCCCAAACCAACGATATCCAATGCCGCAGATTGTGGGTAACGACTCGCAATGGCCTGCATTCGCGCAAGCCGCAAACGCGCGTATCACAGGCAACGGAGCAGGACTCTTTGATGGAACGAACCCCTGGACCAAAAATGATGGCCGGGTGGAAGAGCGAGCAGCCGTAGGTTGGGTGATGCAGCAGAATGACAGCCTGCGGTATGACGCGGACAGCAAGATGTTCTACACAACATCGGCAAACGGTGTCCGGACGGACAAGCTATCGCTGGACGAGGTTACAAACACGATCCGAGCCAACGGAGGCGCGAACACCCAGGCGGCGGCGTTTTCCGCAGTGGGCAAGCTGGCCAACGCGGCTGCGAATACGCCCGGCGCTGCAACGCCGCAGCAGAACCCGATGAAGGCGCTGGCCGATGTCTTCAAACAGCTCAGCGAGGTGTTCTCAAAGATGATGCAGCAGGTGGCAGGCGGCCAACAGAATGCCGGCAAGACCATTAGCGAGGCGTTTGAGGCGATTAGCAAGTCAATGACTGGTGCCGGTGGATTGGCAGGCGGAGCGGCAGGCGGATTGGCAGGCGGAGTGGCAGGCGGATTGGCCGGTGGAGCCATGCCCGCGATCAGTGGCGGCGGCAGCGGCAATGGCGGACCATCCGCAGGCGCAGCGCCTTCGAGTGGTTCCTCATCGGCCAAGCCTTCCTCGGGTGGCGGCAACATCGACTCGATGATGTCCCAGGCTGAAAGCCTGCTCAAGTCCGACAAGATGGAAGACCAACTGAAGGGCCAGAAGCTTATGCAGCAAGCCATGCGCCTGTTCGAAATGATGTCCAAGCTCATTGAGAAGCAAAGCGAGATGCAATCCAAGGCGATCGCCGCAATCAAGTAGGCGTGAATCCTAAGCCAACAGGGTATCGAACGAGTCAAAGGAGAACATCAATGTCTACCATTACGACGGCATTACCTGAAAACACGCTTGCGGAAGTGATTGCAGGCAAGAAACCTCTCAACGTGTTTCTGGGCCTAAGCCCGGAACAGATCCAGGCCTTTGCTGTACTAGGCTTTTCCAGTTACCAACAGGGTCGCGTCGCGGAAGCACGGGAGATCTTCGAGGGCCTGATCGCCGTGGACAACAACAGCTACTACGGTTGGGCCGGTTTGGGTGCCATTGAGTTAACAGAAGAGAACCTGGACGCGGCGGAGCACAACCTACGTTGTGCAGCCGAGCGCAATGCCAGCGACTCAACCGTACAGGCCAATCTGGGTGAGGTCTATCTCCGCAAGGGTGAAACCGAGAAGGCAGCGGTGCATTTGCAAAAGGCACTTGAGCTTGACCCGGAGGGACAAGACCCCGCAACGAATCGTGCACGCGCAATCCTTCAGGGAATGCTGCTTGTGCTGGATGAGATCGACAAGAACCCCAACGTCTTTGCCGAAGACGCCAACTAGACGCGCATCCTTAGGAGGAGTAGACGCCAGAAGGCAGGTTGCCTTCTGGCGATCAACGCGATGCTACCCGCCCCGTTCCGCTGGAATGAGATCGTCTCTGAGATCCGAAAAGGAAACCTGGCCGCTCTGCTAACCCAAACCGCTGACCTGGTTCTGGTAATTGCAGTAGCGTCGATGGTGGGGCTGATGTTGGTGCCTCTTCCAACGTTCCTGCTGGATATCTTCCTAACGGTCAATATCACGGTGGCCATCATTATCCTGATGGTGTCCATCTATATCTCCAACGCCATCCAAATCGCATCGTTCCCCACACTGCTACTGATCACGACGCTCTACCGCCTGGCTTTGGATGTATCCACCACCCGCCTGATCCTTCTGAACGCGGATGCAGGCGAAGTGGTGCGGTCGTTTGGCATGTTTGTGGTGCAAGGCAACTTCGTCGTGGGCGGAGTGATCTTCCTGATCATCACGCTTGTACAGTTCATTGTGATCACCAAGGGCGCGGAACGCGTCGCCGAGGTGGGAGCGCGCTTCACGCTGGACGCGATTCCAGGAAAGCAGATGAGCATTGACGCTGATTTGCGCGCGGGGACCATTACCTTTGAGCAAGCGCGGCATCGACGGGATGAGCTTTCGCGCGAATCTCAGTTCTACGGCGCCATGGACGGAGCCATGAAGTTCGTCAAGGGCGACGCGATTGCCGGCATCGTCATCACGCTGATCAACATTGTGGCCGGGTTGATCATCGGGATCGTGATGATGGGTATGGGCGCGGGCGAAGCGGCTCAGGTCTATTCCATCCTGACGATTGGCAGCGGCCTGGTTTCGCAGATTCCAGCGCTGTTGATCTCAATCTCAGCGGGGATGGTTGTAACTCGCGTTGCGTCAGAACAGAAGAACACGAACCTGGGAGCACAGGTAATGGGCCAGTTGATCTCTCAGCCTAAGGCGATCGGCGTAACGGCCGTGCTCCTGCTGGTGATGGCGATTACCCCAGGGTTGCCGAAGATTCCATTCTTTTTGCTAGCGGGAGTTGTAGGCATTGTGGGTCACAACCTGCTAAAGAACCAACGGGAGATTGATGAGGAAGCCCCAAGCGATGAGGTGGCAGATGACGCCCTCATCCGAATGCCGCAGGTGAGCCCCACTTTGGGGGTGGTGGTGCGCGCAGGCAGCGCCATGGGCCGCTACCTGAATCCAGACACCAGCGAAGGCAAGCGATTCCAGGAGTCGCTCTACGAACTGCGGGAACGGCTCTACTATGAGCTGGGGGTATTGTACCCACCCATTCAAGTTGCCACTGACGAAGGGATTCCAGCCAATGCATTTCACATCCTGCTGCACGAAACTCCGATTGTTCAGGGCTTGATTCAGACAGAGAAGCTACTGGTGCCAGAACCACCGTCTGCGCTGTTCATGTACGGCATTCGCGGCGAGGAAGGCACCAATCCGCTGACGGGCCGTCCCGCAACCTGGCTAGATCAGGAGCACGCGCAGCTGGCTGTCAAGACAGGCTTGACAGCGTGGGATGCCGGCGAGGTCCTGCTGCTGCACATCTCCAGATTCCTGCGGCGGAACGGCGCGGAGTTTTTGGGCATCGAAGAGGTTCATGCGTTGTTGGAGCGGGTCAAGCAGATCTATCCAGCATTGGTTGAGCAGGTAATGCCCAAGCCGGTAAGCCTCCATCTGCTTGCGGATGTATTGCGGCGGCTGGCCCGCGAAACGGTCTCGATTCGAGATTTGAAGTTGATCCTGGAGTCGATGGGGGATTGGGGTCGCTCCATCGAGAATCCAGTAGTCCTGGCCGAGAGGGTGCGTGGGGACCTTCGGAGACGTATCTGCTACCAACTCTCAGGGGGTGGGCAGACGCTGTACATCTACGGGCTGGATTCCAGACTGGAGGAGATGTTCCGGATGTCGATTCGTCGTGGCGCGGCTGGTGATTCCTTCTACATGCAACCGGCCGCGTTGAACGAAGTGGTGGATGCGGCCACGCGCAGCTTCGGCAGATTACCAGCTACCGCGCAATCACCGGTGCTGGTGACTGAGCCTGATATTCGCCGCTATGTGATGCAGGTGCTGAGTGCCAGCTTTCCTGACCTCTCTGTACTTAGCGTGGAGGAGCTTTCTCCTCAAATTCAGATTCATCCCCTCTCCACCGTTGGGGCATAGAACCACGGTGCTGACTTCCCTGAACGAGGCCGAACAAGAAGGAGCACGCAACGATGACCAAAGTAGACACCTACTGGCGCAGCTTTCCCCAAGTGGAGCAACTCTACGAGGAAGGACGGCTTCCGCACTTTCTTGTGCGCTGTGAGCAAAGCTGTGAATCACTGGATGGGATTGCTCGCAGTGGAGACGAGCGGGAAGCAGAGCGAGCGCGCATGGCGATGACCGCTTATGGCCACACCCTGCAATTGCTGGATCATTTGGCCACCGTGATGACTAGCAGTGTCGAGGGTAAAGCCGGACAATAATTCGTTCCTCGTCAGAGGCAACGAGAGCGCCATGAGCAGCGATAACCAGGGAGCAATCACGAAGGAGACAACGGATGTCAGTAGCACGCGGAGTAGGTGCGGCATACACGCCCAACTTTTCGATGGAGCAAATCCTACAGACGACGCGCGGAACGCAAGAGCGTTCCGGCTTCCGGAGGATTCTAGGCGGTGTGGTTGGGGGAGTGGGCAACATTCTGATGCCCGGTGTTGGTAGTGCAATTGGCGGACTGATTGCGGGTGGGCCATTGAACTCGACGGGATTGCTCGGAGAATCCACGCAGTTTCTGGAGTTACAGCGCTCCATTCAAATGGAATCAAGAGCTTTTGAAACAGCCTCGGCAGTGATGAAAAGCCGGCACGACGCATCCATGGCGGCCATACGGAATTTGAAGTAGATCAAGTAAAGGAGACGGTCGTGGCCTGGACATTCGACGTAAGTCAGGAAGAGTTAGCGGTGATGTTGGAGGCCGCGTTCATCTACCGCGATGCGGGCAAGTATGACCACGCGCGAGACATCTTCTTGGGTGTTCGCGCCTTGGAGCCCGGGTGGGACGTGCCAGAGGTGGGGTTGGGCACAGTGGCTTTCCAGCAAGGTGAGTTCGCACAGGCAGCCCGACACTACCGGCGGGCATTGGATCGCAACCCACAGTCTGCATGGGCGTATGCGCATCTGGGTGAGCTCGCGCTGTTTTCAAAAGATAAGGATCAGGCTCGAGGACACCTCAACAAAGCACTGGAGTTGGATCCCGCAGGTGAGTTCGGGGCCATGGCACGAGATTTGCTGAAGATGACGGAGACCGTTACGTTCCGCTAGACCGCACTGTGGCCGGCGTCACTGCGCATCAGTTGGCGGAACGCCGTCGAACAAAGGAAGGACCGATTGTGAGGATACCGCCCAACCCAAGTCCGACGGGTAGACCGCAAGAGGTGACGCACGCCAAACGGCCAATGGAAGGCACTGAAGGCAGCAGAGCAGAAGCGGGTGCGCGTGGTGGCTTTCCTGTGCCGTCTACCAGAAGCAATGCCGCTGAGCCCAGACCATTGGGGCTGAGCGCACACCCCGAGTGGAGGGTCGCGGATGTCGAGAACCCGGCACGACTGCAGGAGATGCTTCATGACAGCATCAGCCAACTCGTGGCGGCAAGCCCGGCAATGAGTGCCATTCCCCCGGACGGACGCGCTGCCGTTGAGCGCATTCTGGCAAACGACCCTACCGTACGCGCACTCCTGACGGAACACCTCGCACAGAGTCTGGCTTAACGTGAAACTCGCAATCCAAGTTCAGGCACTTGACTCCGATGCTGTGCAGCATTTTGAACTGCCAGTCTCCGGAGAGCCGATCCTGCTGGGCCGAGGCCCGGATAGTCCGGTTCCGCTGGATGGCGTAAAGCTATCCCGGAGTCATCTATCGCTGGCAGTGATTGGCGGACAGCTCACGCTTACAGATCTTTCCAGTAATGGTGTGTGGATCAACGCACAGAGCATGCCGAAGAAGAGCCCGGTTGCGCTGCGAGGCGATGAAGAGATTGCGATTCCTGGCTATCGGCTGCGATTTCGGCTGTTGGTCCCCGTGCCCCTGACTCCCTTGGATGGCGGCTCCGCGAATTTGAGCGGCAAGCCAGAAATGGCAGCGGATACTGCGCGGAGTTCCCCTGCGTCATCAGTGGCTGGCGCAGCTGGAGCTACGCAGGTGATGCGTACTGCTCCGCCGCAAGACGTGCAACTTCAGTCTGCCGCAAGTTCCCGTCACTTCGAAACCTTGAGCGGAGAGACGGATACCGGTATGCCCGGCGAAGCACCGACGGAAATCGAAACACCATGGTGGCGGTTAACTGGCCTTGAGAAGACCGTACTGGCGGCGGTGGCACTTTCCTGCGCGCTAGTCGCTTACTACATCAACATGCAATAGAACTTGCCTTACTTCCCCTGGTGTGACGCGTGGGGGTGGGCGTTTCCTTGGCTCGCGGCGCAACAGTTAACGGGTTCACGCCAAGGAACAACATTCCTGAACCGTCCGCCGATAAACGGGTTGATGCATCATCTTCGATTCGCCGGACAACTTGGACTGCTCGTGTTCTGGGTGGTCAGTTTGTGGGGGCAGGGGGTCCCGTTGGAGCAGATCCTCCGCGAGGGTGTAACGAAGTCTCCCAGGACAAGCGGATCCGCGGGACCATCGCGCAGCCCCGAAAGCGCAGGAGGAAAGCCGCAAGCGCCGGCGAGGACGGACAGCGCAGCGCGCCCGGCATCAGCCGCCGCCGCTGGCGCCCTTCCCTTCACGATTCGCCTTGCACCTGGTTGGCGCGCGCAGATGACCCCAGACAATGGCGCACTTGCCCAAAGTGCTGACGGAAGCAGTACGATTGCGGTCTTGCCAGTGCTTCAGATAGGAGAGCAGAACCCTGTTTCGTGGATGCGTAAACACGGTGTGGCGTTACTCGCACGACACCTTGCCCACGTGAAGCTGGAGACGTTCTATCCAAGCAGAAATCGTGCTGACACCACGTTGGCGGGGTTCAGTTTCCGATCCCCTGGCGGCGAAGGAAAGGGCAGCATGATGCTCTTTCGCCAAGGTGGAGTGGGCACGTTGTATGTGATGGGAGCACCAGCCCAGCAGTATGAACAGCGAAGACCCGAGTTGCTGGCGATGCTACGCAGCTTTTCCTTTCGGGGAGAGCAAGTGAGGTCAAACGAAACCTCTCGCGATCCTGTTCCCACGTTAAAGTTCACTCGGTTTCGCGATCCCAACGAAGGGGCATTCTCACTGGAAGTACCCGCCAACTGGAGAGTGGAGGGCGGGACTGTACGCCGGTCCGAGGTGGACATCAATACCTTTGTTCGTGTCAGCTCGCCAGATGGGATCGTGGTTACGTTGGGCGATGAGTATATCCCGCGTTTCATCGTGCCTACCGCCACGATGGCTTCACTTGGCTTGAGCGAAGGCGGGCGTTACTCCCCGTTTCCTGGCAACGTCCTGATCGTGCAACGTTACCTTCCTGGCGCTGCGTATGCGCAACTTCATGCCAAGCCATTTGCGCAGAGGATGGGCGTTTCCGCGGTGCAGATGGAACAGGCGCGGGAGCGTCGGGAATTGTTCAAGCAACTGCCATCAATTGGAGTAACCACCACCGGGGGTGATGTTCGCTTTCGTGGACAACGCGGGGGTAGTGAGTGTGAGGGCTACGTGATGGCGGCCACATCCCTGATGGCATTGCAGGGGCAGGAGGGCGGGGTCTGGCATGTGCAGTCCCTTGTATCATACGTGGCACCCAGAGGAAGAAGCGCCGTCGCCAACGCGGCGGTAGCCGGCATGTTGGGCTCAATTCAGATGAATCCCCGATGGGTGGCGCAGCAAAGGCAGGCAAGTGCGGAGACGTATCGTCAGGTGAAAGAGACCAACGACTACATCGCTGGGCTGTTCCGCGAGACCCGCGAACAGCAGCAGCAAGTGCGAGATCGCCAGCAAAGAGAGTTCGGAGACTACATCCGGGGAGTGGTGCGGCTTCGGGACACTGAGACCGGCGAAGTGTTTGAAGGAAAGGCCGGCAACAACTACTACTGGCGCGTCCGGCAATCCGACACGTTAATTGGAAGCGATCTACATACGCCACCACCGAACATTGACCTCTCAGAAATGGAGCAGGTGCGATAGCAATCTTTGGTTACATGTACCGATAACCTGGGACACAAGTTATGGAACCCAAGATTATCCTTCGCTACCGCAGTGGATCCAAGCATGGACAGGTGGACGAGTTCCCTCTAAAGAACTACCGAAGCCTGACGATTGGGCGTGATGTTGCCTGCGAGATCACGTTGGATGCGGAGCATGACGACCTGGTCAGCCGGATGCACTGCAAGATCGAGATTCACCTGGGGCAATCCCCCAGCTACCGGCTGGTCGATCTGGAGAGCAGAAATGGAACTTATGTCGCACGGCAGCGGATCCAGGGAGAAGTGACCTTGTCTCCGGGCGACATTATCCAACTCGGGCCTGGAGGGCCGGAGATTGAGTTTGACGCCCATCCTCGTCCGGCCGCGGTACCCAAGGCAACCCGCCTTGCAACGGAACTTGGCCCGTTGATGGCGCAGGCGCCACCGGCAACCCCGCCTCCCCCAGCTCCAGCACCGCCATCGACAGTCGCGGCCAACGCCAGTGGCTTGGGCAAGGCCACGGTGGAGCGCATGATTGCCGATAGCCAGCGCAAGTCGCGCTTGTGGCAGTACGTGGCGATCGCTGTGCTGCTGGTGGCAATTGTTGGCGTAGGCATCTTCGCCGCGATTCAACACAACCTCTTTGGCGGCGCAGCAGAGATGGCAGCAGGTATCGCACAGCGGAATACAGACTCAGTCGTTTTCTTCGAGGTGGGCTGGAAGATCGTGGACATCGAAAGCGGGCGACAGCTCTACCATGTTGCGATGCCCAATCGCGTGACGGACGAAGGAGGGGAGGAACGCCAGCTCGTTCCCGGCGCCCCGCCTTTTCTGCCTGTCTTTCTGGCAACCAGCGGAGGGTTAGAGCCCATGTTGTCAACCGATGATGGTGGCGGCAACTACAGGGCGGTGGGCGGAAGCCATAGTGGCTCTGGTTTTGTGGTGAGCCAGGATGGATTCTTACTTACCAACCGGCATGTCGCCGCCGCCTGGCAAACCAGCTATCAGTTCCCGTATCCCGTGGGTGTGACGCTAGAGTTGGATGACCAAATGAACGTGCGCAAGCTGACCCCTGTCGGCGCCAGCAACTTTCCCGCCTGGATTCCGGCGGATGCCAAGGTGGTGACCAGTGGCGCATTTGGGTCAGGGAATTTTCGGCTAATCCAGAAGTCAATCAGCGGCAAGACGATTGAAGGGCGCAATGACTATCTGGACGTCACGTTTGCGCGAAACCGAGTACGCATTCCCGGCAAGCTGGCGCGGGTGTCGGATGAGATTGACGTAGCCATGGTGAAGATTGACATCCCCCGCTCGCTTGCCGCGCTGGAACTATATGACAACTACGAACGAATCAACTCGGGCGATGAGGTACTGGTGCTGGGTTATCCTTCTGCCTCTCCCGTAGTTGTGGGTGCGGTGATGTCTCAGGACGGTTTGCGCCGTGGCAGCGAGGCAAAAGTGATTCCAGACCCCACCCTCAGCGTCGGCAACATCGGCAGAGTGATTCGTGGAAGTGTGGGTGCGAACGAAGGGGCATTCAGCGTGTTCGGCGATGTCTATCAGCTAACCGTGAACTCCACGGGGCCGGGCAATAGTGGAGGGCCTGTATTCGACAAGCGCGGAAGAGTGATCGGCATCTTTACCTCTGGCACCACCGGAGACACGAAGATTACGTTTGCTGTTCCCATTCGCTATGGGATTGAGCTAATGGGCACGCAGCGCGTCATGTAGTACGCCTGGCGAATGAAGGAAGAGACTACGCGCACATTGCCATGTCACCTCAATTGCAACGCAGCACTTCTGAATATCAGCTCTTGCCCTTCGATGAGTACGCGGTGGAAGGCGATGAACGTTCGATTACGGGTCCTTGCCGGATTAACAACGAAGACCGCTCAGCGCTGGTGATTCCGGCTGATCCACGGGTGCTACGGCAGCAAGGGCTCTTGGCGCTGGTGGCCGATGGGATGGGAGGACACCAAGGCGGAGAGATAGCAAGTGAGCTCACGGCTTCCGCGCTGCCTGAACAATACTATCGCGCCGCAGAACTCAATGACGACGCTAACCCCAACGCTTGGATGGAGACTGCCTTTCAGATTGCCAATCGCCGCATCTATCAGACCGCGCAGCAGCAAATGGAACTTGCGGGAATGGGCACCACCTGCACCTCTCTGGTGATTCGCGGGGGACTTGCGTGGTGTGCGCACGTGGGTGACAGCCGCGCCTACCTGGTGCGTGAGGGCAATGTCTACCGGATGACTCAGGACCACTCAGCCACCATGGAAATGGTAAACCGTGGACTCCTATCCTTGGCCGACGCACGGTTCCATGAGGACCGCAATGTGATTCTTCGTGCGATGGGTACCCATGAAGAAGTGGAAGTCAGCATGTGGAAGGATCCCTTTCCTATTCGCGCCGGGGACTTCTTTCTACTGTGCTCAGACGGCCTTCATGACGCATTGAATGACGACGAGATCGGTGAGTTGTGCCGCCTGGAGTGCACCGTCAGTGAAGTATGTGACGCTTTGATTGGGCTGGCGAATGAGCGGCTGGCGAGCGACAACGTCACGGTTGTTGCGCTATGCATCCGTCCCCCATCCACCCAACCTTCTTCCCAGCAATCCGAGGGGCTCATGCCATGACTGGCCGCACGATTGGCCACTACCGCATGATCGACAAGCTGGGTGAGGGTGGCATGGGCAAAGTCTATCGTGCCGTGGATGTGATGGTAGACCGCGAGGTTGCGCTGAAGTCGCTGAAGGCGGAACTCGCCGCGCGGCCGGAGGTTGTGGAACGCTTCCGCTCAGAGGCCGTAACGTTGGCGCGATTGAACCACCCGAATGTAGCGCAGCTTTACTCCTTCTTCAAGGATGGTAACGAGTACTTCATGGTGATGGAGTTTGTTTCGGGATACACCCTAGAACAATCCATCCAAGAGCACGGACCCATGCCGTGGCCGCAAGCGCTGGAGGTGGCGGCGCAGGTGCTGGACGGCATTCAGCACGCGCACCAACTGGGTATTCTGCATCGAGACATCAAGCCTGCAAACATCATTCTTCCCGACATGCGCAAGGCGACGGGGGGCTTTCAGCCTCTTGCGAAAGTAACCGATTTCGGAATTGCTCAGGCCCTTGGAAGTGCGCGCGTGACTCGTGAGGGCCACCTGATTGGAACGCTGGAGTATATGGCGCCAGAGCGCATTCAAGGCAAGGGGGCGGGACCGCAATCAGACTTATACTCGATGGCCATTGTTCTGTATGAGATGCTCACCGGCAAGCTGCCCTTTCAGGCAAACAGCGAGTACTCCATACTACTCGCCCAGGTTCAGCAACCTCCCCCTCGATTGCGAACACATCTGGCGGAAATTCCATTCGGAGTGGAGGCGGCTCTGCTGCGAGCGCTTGAGAAGGATCCAGCCCGGCGCTACCCGGACGCGGCAAGCTTCGCTGCGGCGTTACGCGCCGAGATCGCACGTCCTTCAGCACAGACTTCCCGCCATGGGGATGTGTTTGGAGAACTCGGTGGAATCCTGCGTGAGCTAACACTTGCCGTACGGTCGTTTGTGACCGGGGGAACAACGCAGCTAGTTGTCGCAAGCTGTATCGCTTTGGTGATGGTCATGCTGCTGGCAACAGCAGTCCTGGTGGGCATCGCGCGCTACACCCGCCCCAGCACCATTGCCGAGGACGCTCAAGCCACAGTTGCAGAATCGCAAGCGCCAACAAGCAGCACCAAGCCAGCGGAGCCGATGCCAGAGATCTCCTTTGAGCCGGGAATGCCCATTCCGATCGGCCAGATCCTCGGAGGCCCGGGTACGGCCATTGATCCCGAGCCGGCAGACTCCACAGGAGGAGGTGCTGCGAGTGAGGCTTCACCGGCGGAAGCGCCGTCTGGCCAGCCGGTGCGCACGCCTCCGGTGTCCACGCAGGTTCCGGCCACCCCGGCGCCATCGCAGAGGGACAACCCGCAGCCTACGCAGCCAGGGACTATGTCCGACCGCACCGCTGTGCTTCAGGCGCTGAACGTTGCAGACGGCCCCACTGAAGGCGGGGCGGGCGAGTGGCCGATCCATCAAGCCGCACTGGAGCGCGCGCTACAACTTGCAAACGGCCGATGGCTTGCCGACATTGCGGAGGCGGTGGAACGACGGGGTGTCAACTTCCTGTTGACACCATCGCTTGAGACTAAGCTCAAATCAGCGGGAGCCGATGCTCGTCTACTCAAGGCCGTAGCAAGCGGACTTCGCTCTATGCCGCGTCCCAGCGTCTTCCCTGCGGAGATCGCAACACCGGCCAAGCCCGCGAGCCCCAAGCCCAAGGCCGTGTCCTCATTGCGCGAGGTTCGCCGTCTCTTCATCGACAAGATGCCTGGAAACATGGATTCGATGATGCGGCAGGAATTGCAGCGTACGCTGAGAGGCAACCTGACGATTGCGGCGTCGGTCGCGTCCGCGGACGCGCGCATGTCGGCGATGGAAGAGGAAGCCAAAGGTGGGATCCTCGCTGGTGCGGGCAGAGCCATCGGGCTGAAAGACAAGTACCGCCTTCGGGTGCGCGTGGTCTCAACCGTTTCGCCGAAGGAGCTATGGACTGTCGAAACTGGAGACCGAAGTTCAATCACTGCGACGCATGGGTCCCGTGCCATGCAAAAGGCGGTAGCGAAGGTGGCGAGTGAACTCCGGCAGGCTCTCCAGTGAGGTCAACTCTCCCCGCTCTGGTTCTGTCAGTTCCATTACTAATGAGTGCGGATCCCCCGCTGAGATGCCGGGGTCCGATGGTAGACTAACTTCACTGCTAACCTGTCGAGGCGATCCGCGATCAAATGGATGCCGGAATCACTGTACTTCTTGAGCGTTGGGGGCAAGGCGACCGCAACGCGTTGGACCAATTGGCACCCTTGGTCTATCCCCATCTGCGTGAACTAGCGGCAGCCTATCTTCGCCGTGAGCGCCCGGGCCACACACTGCAGGCAACTGGCCTTGTGAACGAGATTTTCCTGAAGCTGATCTCCCGCCGCGAAGTGAACTTCTCCTGCCGCGGGCATTTCTTCGCGCTGAGTGCAAAGCTCATGCGGATGGCCCTGATCGACCATGCTCGCGGAGCAAAGGCGAAGAAGCGCGGCGCTGACTCAGTGGCAGTTCCCCTGCATGACGAACTGCCTTGGGTGAACTCCGCCAGCGATGAAGTTTTGGATCTCGACCGCGCACTGGATGACCTGCAAGCGATGGATGCGGATCAGGCGCGCATGTTTGAGCTGCGCTTCCTGATGGGCTGCACTTCCGAGGAAACCGCGGAGCTAATGGGAGTGTCGGTTGCAACCGTTGACCGCAAAGTACGCGTCGCCCGTGCTTGGCTGTACCAGCGTCTGCGGAGCCAGCCCCCAGCGGCGACTTCCCATACTGAGAAGCCGGAACCGATGAATGCAGGCTCTGAGGGGTTCACGCCAGTATCCACGCCTACTCCCATAGAGGAGGGCCCCGCGGAGAACTTACGATGAGTGCGGATCCACGCTGGCTGCGAGTTCAAGAGCTTTGTGCGCGTGCGGAAGGTCTCAGTCCGGAAGCGTTCCACCGTCTTTTGGAAGAGGAGGAAGCAGACGAAACATTGCGGCGTGAGGTGCAGGCGCTTCTGGTAGCAATGTCCGAGGAAGCCGCGGTTCGTGCGGAGGCCGCGGCGAACAAGGCGCAGTCTGCCTCCCGCCTTCCAGATCACCTTGGGCCATACCAGGTATTGCGCCTCATTGGGCAAGGGGGAACAGGAACAGTATTCGCGGCCGAGAAGGAATCATCCGGGGTGCGGGTTCCCGTGGCGGTGAAGTTGCTCCACACTTACCTGGCGGAGGGCGAGTCAATGGACCGCTTTCGCCGCGAGCAGCGGATCCTTGCATCCCTCAGGCACCCCAACATTACGCGGCTGCTGGATGCGGGAGTGACAGCAGAGCAGCGCCCCTATCTGGTGATGGAGTATGTAGAGGGCGAGCCAATTGACGTGCACTGCGATCGCCTGCGACTCTCGCCCGAGGCTAGAATTCAGCTGGTCGTGGCGCTGTGCCACGCGGTGGCTGCGGCACATCGCAGTCTGGTTGTACATCTGGATCTGAAGCCCAGCAACCTATTGGTGACGGATGATGGCCAAGTAAAGCTGCTCGACTTTGGTACGGCAAAGCTGATAGGCGATGACGGGAAACTCACCACGACACTGCAACTGACCCCTCGCTATGCCAGTCCGGAGCAATTGCGTGGAGAACCTCTAAGCACAGCCTGCGACGTGTTCAGCCTGGGCATCGTGCTATTCGAACTGCTCACGGGTTCGCTGCCGTTCCGCGGAGAAGGGTCGCTGCTCGCAGCAGCGGAACGGGCCTCGCCAGATGCACGGCCGCGTGGCTTGGTGGACTCGTTGAAGGAGGATGCCGCGCTGCTTCGCGGCACCACTACGCAGCGGCTTCGGGAGTATCTCCGCGGAGACCTGGAAGTAGTGTTGGCGCGCGCAATCGCAACAGACCCGCTGCAGCGCTATGCAACGGTGGATGCGTTTGCCGAGGACCTTAGCCGGTTCTTGGATGGGCGGCCAGTGCTGGCGCGTCCTCAGACGGTGGCATACCGCGTGCGGAAGTATGTCTCCCGCCATCGCGGGGCGGTCAGCGCAACCGCACTTCTGCTCCTGGGTTTGGCTGCCGCGCTTGGCTATGGGTTCTGGCAGCAACGAATGGCCGCGATTGCAGGTAGAGAAGCGCAGGCCACAGCGCAGTTCCTTGGCTGGATGATCGCCAGTAGCAACGTGATGTATGGCGGGCGCAACGACATGACCGTGCGCGAATTGGTGCAGAGAATGCACGAGCGATTGCGGGAACCTTCCGCGCTAAGTCCGCGCACCGTTGCCGGGCTGCAGTCTTCCATGGGGCTGTACCTGTTCACATCGGGCGATACGGCTCAGGGTCTGCGGATTGCCTCTGAGGCGATGGAGGAATCCCGGAAAGACAGTGATGCGGCTAATCACTTGGGGGCTGTCACAACGGTTGGCCTCATTGAGAGCATGAGTGGGAAGTGCCCTGAGGCGGTGCGTCTATTTGAGCAGGCTCAGCAACTGTATCAACGCCTTGCAGCAAGCTTGCCAACCCACCAGCACGCATCTTACCTGACTAATTATTCGCAGGTTGTGGGTGCCTGCAAGGGTGACCGTGAGCGTGAGTTGGAATTGTTGACTGAGGCTGCTTCCTATGTGCGGAAGATTCCTGACGATAGCCGCGAGACAGAGGTTCCCGCGCCGGTCTTTAAGGCGCTCTTTCAGGTGGGTTACTCCATGGCGCTGAGCCGCCGGGAACGTTTCACTGAAGCACGCGCGGCACTGGAGGAGGGAATTCGAGTCGCGGGTGAGAACAATCCAGACACACGGGCTGCACGAATTGCCCTTCGACGCGCTGAGGCCACCGTCGCTTATAGCCAGCGGGACGTGCAAGGGGCTGTGGAAGCTCTTCGGCGCGCCTCTGAGACGATGGCCGGCTACGTCTCTCCGTTTGAGTATCACCGTATCCGCATGATGCTGGCCAACCGGCTGGCCGAAAGTGGCGATACCCAGGGCGGAGCCTTGGTGATTGACGAGAGTCTTGCCGAACTGGCCACGGTGGACGAGACGAAGATTGGCGGACCGCGCTGGATGGTGCTGGTGGATGCGGCATTCGGCGAAATGCGAGTGGGCCGATGCCCGTCAACCTTACGCCTGGTTGCGCAGGCGGATCAACATGCAGCGGGAAGTATGCCACCGCAATGGCGAGGCAACCGGCTTGCGGCGGAAGCGTTCTGCCGAGACACCTTGAACGAGGGTGCAATCGCGCAACGGCTCGCGGTGGAGGCAATGCAGCAGTATGGCGCCGCGGGCATTACCTCCTCCACGGTGATCAGCCGGCTAGCCGCTATTCGCGACAGGGCTAGTGGTGCCAAGGCTACGGTGCCCTAGCGGTGTGAGCCTTGCTCCGGCGAGCCACCAAACAACTCGCGTGCTACGATGTCGGGATCGGCGCTGGGGTGTGGACCTGCAAACCCGTCGCCTCCTTTCTCGTAAACTGAGCCAAGCTTCAGCCTGAGGATTCTCGCTTGCCAGATTTCGACCCACTGATCGGGATGACGATAGGGAAGTTCCGCGTGCTTCGCAAACTGGGTGAAGGCGGCATGGGCACGGTGTACCTGGCCGATCGCACTGAAGACTTCCACCAGCACGTTGCCCTGAAGCTGTTGCTGGAAACAGGCAGCCAGCAGTCCATCCTTCAGCGGTTTCGGATTGAGCAGCAGGCGTTGGCAGTTCTTCGACATCCCGGTATAGTGCAGTTGGTCGACGCGGGCGTTAGCGATGAAGGGTTGCCCTACATTGCCATGGAAGTGGTGGATGGTGAGCCAATTGATCGATATTGCGATTCCAGGAACCTTTCTATCAAGGAGCGATTGAAGCTGATGCTGCAGGTGCTGGATGCAGTGGACTACGCGCACCAGCGCTTTCTGATTCACTGCGACCTCAAGTTTGACAACATCCTGGTTGATTCCAGCGGGGCGGTTAAGCTGCTGGATTTTGGAGTTAGCAAGCTACTGCGGCCCGAAGCATTTGGGGTTGCGAACGGCGCGACGAAGATGACCATGCGCCCGTTTACACCGGAGTTTGCCAGCCCCGAGCAACTGAGCGCTACTCCCCTAAGTACGGCAACCGATGTCTATGCGGCGGGCGTAGTGTTGTATGGCTTGCTGGCGGGTATGCATCCGTTTGAGGAACTCTGCCACCAGCCCGTGAAGCTGCTGCGTGCAATCTCGGAGGAGGAGGTTCGGTCAGCAAGCAGCGCCGTCCTGCGACTGACCCGTTTGGACGCTTCCCGGGCTGAGTCAATCGCACGGAGGCGTAGTGCTGGCGCAGCAGCACTCGCTGCTGCGCTCCGCGGAGACTTGGACGCAATTCTGCGGAAGTCGCTACAAAATGATGCGAAGGTTCGCTATGGCAACGCCGCGGCAATGGCGGCTGACCTACGCGCATACCTATCCTGCCGCCCGGTTGTCGCCAGGGTCCCAAGCATGGCCTATCGCACCCGCCGCTTCCTCCGTCGTAACCGGCGGCTGGCAGCAGTTGCCGTTTTCGCGATCGCTCTTTCGGCAGCAGGGTTCAGCTCCTGGATCTGGCAGGCGATGCGAGCCAGCGATTCCCGTGCACAGGCTGAGGCCCGCTTCAGTGATGTGCGCCAACTGACGAACACCCTCCTGTTTGACTTCTATGACGCTGTGCAGCAGCTTCCCGGTGCCACACGCGCACAGGAAAGTTTGGTGCGGTGGTCGTTGCAGTACCTCGGCGAGTTGGGGCGCAATTCCCGGTCATCACGGCTTGACAGGTCTGACGTTGGCCTTGATCTTGATATCGCGGAAAGCTACTGGAAGTTAGGGAACATCCTGGGCAATCCCTATCAGAACAACCTGGGAAAGCCTGAAGAAGGTGTTGACACACATACGAAGGGCATTCAGTTGGTAGAAACCATCCGGGTGCAGGATCCTGGAAACCGGAATGCAGCGCTGATGGCCGCCAAACTCTACGGGTCCAGGAGCCAGGTGAGATCGCTTCTAGACCAGTCCGCAGAGTGCCTCGCGGACGCACGCGAGGCACTCTCGATCTTGGAACCCCTGGCAGAGAGCTACCCTGGCGACTACGAAGTGCAGATGCAAAAGACCGTGCAGCACGAGATGCTGTCGGACTTGATCGGCGGCGCATATAGCGTTGAGCTGAATCAGGATGAAGCCAGACGGCAGTTGCGGATGGCCATTGAGCACGCGGAGCTTGCCATCCAGGCGGACCAATCGCAAGTGCGGCCGCGACGCGCCAAAGTTGTCATCCAATACAAGTTGGCTGAGCTGTTGTCCCTCGACGACCCGGCGGCAGCGCTGGCTGAGTTTGAGGATGCCCTCGTGAGGTTCCGGCAGCTTCCCACCGAAACTCAAGCGGCACCTGGGTCTCAAAGGCTTCGGCAGATCCTGCTCCGAAGTATCGCCTGGTGTCAGACGGCGTTGGGAAACTATGGCGATGCGCTCGTGCGGCTAAGAGAGTTGGAGCCCGAATACCGCGAGGCGATTCGTCTTGACCCCACGAATGAACAACTTCGCAATGATCTGGCGGTCCTGCTGCGCGACGTCGCGGAAGCCCATCGCTTTCAGGGCTTGTATGCAGAATGTGTAGCTGACTATCGGGAACTCACCACCCTGTTGGGGTCGCAGGCGCATCTGAAGGACATGCCGCAACGGCAGGTAATGTATGGCGAAATGCTGGCCGAAAGCAGCACCTGCCTGCATGCGACGGGTGCGCACTTGGAAGCCTCCCGGCAGAGTGAACATGCGGTGCGAATGGTAACGCGCGCTGTGGGCCAGGACGATGTGGCGGACTCAATCCTGATTCGTGGCGCCGCTGCGCTGCTGATTGGCATGCCCGAGAGGAACCGCCGCCCCCAATTGGCACTGACGCTGATCGAGAAACGGTATACCGAAGGCATCGCCGATGATCCCTACTACTTGTTGTTGAAGGCAGACGCCTTGAAACAATTGGGAAGGAGGTCAGAGGCCCGGGAAGCCGCTCGCCGCGCCTTGGCCAATACCAGCCCTCGGGTGAACATCAACACCTGGAACCGCCTGCAGCGCATCCTGGAAGGCCTGTAGACTGCGGCGCAACTTTTGTGAAGGCTTCAGCGATAAGACAAGGGAAGCATCCAGTTGGAGCAAGCGCCCGCATGGCGAAGCAACCCTCACAATCCCCGCCCGGCACATTCTCCCCGCTTCGCCCTATGCTCCAGCGAGGGGAGCGTTTCGCTGGGCGATTTGACATTCTTGACCTCGTGGGGCGCGGGGCCGAGAGCTGCGTCTACAAAGTCCGCGATCAGGAAACCAGTTTGGTTCTGGCGCTGAAGGTTTACGACGACCAGTACACCCTAGACCCCAAGCGGCGTCAGGCATTTCACCGGGAGGTGGAACTGGGTGCGCAGATTCAGCATCCCAATGTGGTGCGCATCCTTGGTGCGGGAGAATCCGCAGGTCGCGCCTTCATCCTGATGGAGTTTCTTAGCGGGCGCACATTGGCTGAGACATTGCTGATTTCGCAATGTCTTCCGACTCCCCATTTTCTGCCGGTGTTGCGGCAAATGGCGGCGGCTCTCGATTGTCTCCACCAACATGGCGTGATTCACCGCGACATCAAGCCGGGAAATCTAATGTTTGGCGCGGATGGCGCGCTGAAGCTGATGGACTTTGGGATTTCCCGGAACAGCGGTGAGTCAATCACGGTTGGAGTGGCGCGCGGCACCGTCAACTATGCCGCTCCAGAGCAACTGCTTGGCCAGGAGCCCAGCCCCGCCTCTGACCTCTTTGCGCTAGGTGCGGTCAGCTATGAATTGCTAACTGGTAAGCAGCCCTTTGCCGGCCAAAGCTACGTGCAACGCGTTAGTCAGACCCCACCTCCAATTGGAACATTGATTCCAGATCTGCCCCGCGACGTTGCACACGCTCTTGAACGGTGTGTGGAGCCGGATTTCCACCAGCGGCCCACGAGTGCTCGCGAGATCCTAAACCTCGCTGGCCTGGGCGGGAATCCCCTGGCGGCGGCGGCGGCGGCGAGTGACGCCAAGACATCATCTGCCTCCATACCGGCGACGCCGGCAGTGCAGTCATCTCCCAATCGCGGCGGCGACCCGTCAGGCCCACAGCCCTCACCGCCCTTGCCGATCCCCCCTCCGATGCGCGAAGTTCCGTCACCACCGCCCGCTCCTAACTTGACTCTCCTACTGGGAGACGATCCGAGACCGCCTGGAGACACCTTGCCGGTGATGGCAAGTCTGCTGAGTGCCCTCCGGCGCATCACCGAGGCGGGCGACGCACACGATCCTGTGACTCCCGAAACGGTGCGGTTGCGGCGGGATGGAGAGCCCGACATCTCCCGGCGCCCCGACCTCGGAGACCGCGATACGTGGGTGATTTCAACTCCTCGTTACAGCGCTCCAGAGTTGCTTCGCGGCGAGACTCATTTGGGCGAGCGGGGTAGGGTCTCAGCGGTTCTGTATTCGGTGGGGCTTGTGTTCTACGAGATCCTGCTTGGCCGCAAACTTTTCCAGCGTGCGTTCCGCGATGTCATCCGCAAGAACAGCGAACTGGCTTGGATGGAGTGGCAGGTGAATCAGGAGCTCCACCCGCGGCCACTTCACGAATTGCTTCCCACGATTTCGCCCGATGTCTCCGCACTATTTGAGCGGCTGCTGCGGAAGAATCCCGCGAGCCGTCCTGCTGACTATCGAGAGATCGAAACCGCTGTCCACTTCTGCATACGCAAGTCCGCGCCGACTGAAGAGATCGCAATGCGCTCCATCCCCGAGGCTCCACTAGACGTTCAGAACGAAGATCAAGCAGATGCGGCGGGTGCAGGCTCGAGCCGGCTAACGTTGCTATTGGCAATGGTTGCCGTGGTAGCCGCCGTTGCCATCAGTGTCGCGGCGTTGCTGTGGTGGTACAGCCGGAACACTCCTGGGTAGGCGCAGGATTCACCGCCGCAGGCGACAACATGCCTGAACAGCGCGAATCAATCCTCCCCAACTTGGGCTGCCCTTTCCAGCATGACAGCAGCCCTTCGCGAGACTTCCGCTGACTCCTCCTGGCGTCCCAACAAATGCAGCACCTCGCTCTTGGTCTGCAATAGCTGCTCGACCATCCGCAACGACGCAACATCCATTGATCCTTCCATCGGCAACTCTTCCGCCAACGCCCAACCCGATTCAAGAGATGCGAGCGCGCCTTCATAATCGCCAAGACCCTGGGGCGGCGGGCTCGACTGGACCTTGCCAAGCCTTACATAGGCTTCAATCAGTTCCAGCCTAAGGTCTTCCTCATTGTTCGACTCAGCGCTCAACCGGCCCAAGTAGCTGTGGGCCTGGCCCACCAGCTTCCGCTGTACGTCCTGGGATCCTGGGAGGGCGCTTACCTGGTCATAGAAATCCAGCAGTAGCAATCGGGACAAGCGGCGCACGCTTTGTAATCCGGCCCTTGCCCTGGCTTCCTCCTCCACCGCGACTCGTGCCTGCAAAACGGTAGCCGTGGCCCCTGCCGCCATAACCGCAAACAATGCCACAGCAGAAGCAACCGGCACCCGGTTCCGGTGGAGGAATTTCAAGGCACGATAGCGGAAGTCGCCCGCGCGAGCCGTCACCGGACGGTCCTCCAGGTAGGCTCGTAGATCGGCCATGAAGGTATCGACGTCGCGGTAGCGCATCTCCGGCTCAGTGCGTAGCGCCTTCAACACAATTGCGTCAAGGTCTCCGCGGAGCTGTGAGGCGCGAATGCGCCTGCTCTCCTCTGCCTGACCGCCACCGCTGGCAACGCGAGTAACTGCATCACTCGGTGGCGCCGGCCGGGTGTCTTGAAAGTTCCGCAGCAGTGCCGCGCTTGATTGATGCTGCAGATCGAAAGGCAGCCGCCCACTGAGTATGCGGTACAGAATCACTCCCAGGGAGTAGACGTCCGAGGACACAGTTACAGTTTGCCCAAAGATCTGCTCTGGGCTGGCGTAATCTGGAGTGAACGCGCGCAGTCCCATCCTGGTTGCCGGGGCGCCATCCCCAGATGCGTCCAGTAGCTTGGCAGCGCCAAAATCCAGCAGCTTCAGGACTCCCTGCGAATTCACCAGTACGTTGCTGGGCTTCAGGTCGCGATGCACCACAAGATTGCGATGGGTATGGGCGACTGCCTCGCACAGCTGCAGGAACAGGCGGACGATCTGACCGACATCCAGATTCTCCTGTTCACAGTAGGTATCCAGGCTTCGGCCCTCAACGTACTCCATGACGAGATACGGCTCGCCGCCGTCGGCAAATCCACCGTCAATCAGCCGCGCAATGTGCGGATGGTTCAGCGTGGCCAGGAGTTGGCGTTCCTGAAGAAAGTGCTGCCGCAACCACTCCGATTTGAATCGTGCCGCAATAATCTTCACCGCAACCGTTAGGTTCAGTTCATCAGCGGCCCGGCTGGCCTTGTAAACAGCCCCCATTCCGCCTCTGCCTAGCAGGTGCTCCAGCCGGTACTGGCCCAACACGCGTCCTATCCAAGCATCCTGTTCTCCAGAAGGGTCCACCAGCCAGTCAACGTCAATCGGCGGAGGAACTCGTCCCGCAGCATCGCTGCGATGGAGTGAGGCTAAAGCGGCAGCGCGTTCCGCATCGAAAGCATCCAGTAGCGACCGCACCTCGCCATAAAGCAGTTGATCCCCTTCGCGCAGGCCAGCGAGTTTCTGGTCGCGCTCCTCTTCGGTACTGTCGGCCAGTTGGTGAAACAGTGTTTCCGCTCGCCTCCACAGCTCCGGCTTACCGCTCATGCCTTTGGCTCCGCATCGGGATTTTCCATGGAGGCCTGCTCTGGCTGATCCTCATCGTGACGCACGAGTGCACTGGTTCCGGTTGCCGCGGGGTGTAACTCGCGGTAAAGCCACCCGCGGGCGAAGCGAAGGTCGCGCTCAACACTTGCATGCGAGATCCCCAACAACTCGGCCGTCTCCGCGATCGTAAATGATAGTAGAACACGGAATTCAACGATGCGCACTTTGCGTGGATCGGACGACTCCAGCCGGTCCAAAGCCCGCATCAGGTCAAGCGTTGACTCGGGGTCGCTGCCCAGCCAAGGCAGGTCTGGAGTAAGCGGCAGATCGCGGACATTGCCTCCGCGCCGCTGACTTGAGCGTGTCCGGGCATGGTCAACCAGGATGTTCCGCATCAGTCGTGCAGTGAACGTGAAGAAATGTTGACGATCACCCCAGTGGACCTTTTGCTGCTTCACCAAGCGCATGTAGAGCTCGTTCAGTAGCGCCGTAGGCTGTAGTGTGTGATTGTCCCGTTCACGACGCATCAAGCCCAGCGCAATCCGATGAAGTTGGTCGTAGACGACAGGAATCAGCCGCTGAAAGGCGTCCGGGTCCCCTTGGCGCCAGTTCTCCAGCAGTATCGTGATCTCTCCGCGTTCTGCCATCCCAGTTCCAACTAGAGGAAAAACATTGAGAACTTGCACCGGAAATACGCGGTGCCAGTTAGACGATCTGCTTCTAAGTATGCATGTGATATGCAAGTAGTGGCCAGACCCAGTCGTACTCGTAGTGCCCAACGAAACAGCCGGCTGCGCACAGCCTGCAATCCGAGGGCTAGCCTGCTGGCGGCATCACAAGCAAGCTTTTTGGGGCCTCGCCCACGGGGACCATCGTGAAGAGCGGTGCCGTCTTGTTCCGGCGGCTGCGCACTGCTGACAGGCGAATCACCGCCATGTCGCCAGAGCCTTCGTTCAGGGCGAGGGCATACTGTTGGTCTGGCGTCACTGCCAGAAAGCCGGGTGCGTTCCCGACTGGTACCACGGCCACCAGGCGTCCTGTCACCATGTCCAGGATGGTGACATCAGACGATAACCGATTGGCCACAAGCAGATAGGGAAGACCCGTGCAAGCCGCCATGGCTCCAGGGCTCTTGCCTGCCAGTACAGCGCGGTCAACCTCAGTGGTGTAGGGATAGACGATAGTAACTCCATCCGCCATTCCATCAGTGACAAACAATTGGCCGCCATCGGGCTTGAAGCAGAAGTGGCGCGCTTCCATGGCAACGGGCAGATCAACCACAGGTTCCGCGTCCTGTGCGCGAATAACGCTCAAACTCAGCTCACCGTGGTTTGCGGCGATCAAGTGGCGTCCGTCAGAACGGAAGCGCACCAATGCGAACTGCTCTGCTGTCCGAATGTGCTGCACGCTATTCACACCCGTGTCCGGGATAATTGCCAGACCTGCCCCATCGATGGAGGCTGCAAGATGCGGCCGGTAAGGGCTAACATCAAAGGACAAAGGTGCTCCACGGAGGGGAATTCGTTGCGTAATCTGGAACTCGTCCAGCGCTACAGCAGCCAACGATGGAGGGTCGCCAAGGGAAACCCAAAGCGAGGGCTTGTTGGGGTCAAGCCTTAGCTCTCTAGCCGCGCCTGCCAACCGCAGCCGCCGCGACACACTGCGCTTGGCGAAATCGAATTCAAAGATCTCGCCCGCCTCCGGGCTGAGCGCGTAGATCATCCGTTGTTCTGGATGTGCAAGAATCTGTGTCACTACCGCGGGAAACTCGAGTTTCCCAGCCAAAGTAAATGCAGCAAGGTCAACCAGTGAGACGAAACGGCTCTGTGCCAGCACCACCAGCGCGTAACCCGCAAACGGCGTGGCCCGATCTCGGCAAGCGGAGGTTAACGCGGCGATAGAACACAATGGAACGCTTGCTCGCAGGAGACTGCGTCTGGAAATGGGGGATTGCATACGGTTTGGAGGACGCAATCGCCTACGGTAAACGCCGCACCTTCACGTTCCGGAAAGCGACGCCGCTGCCATGTTCCTGCAGCACAATGTGCCCTTCCCTGGCGGCACCGTAGCGCTTGTCGTCCTTATACTTGCTAGCCGCCACCCAGTTGCGAAACTGCTGAGAATCAAGTTCGAAAGCCAGCACCCTCTCGCCATTCAGCCACTGCTCCACCGAGCCACTCCGCACAATGATCTTGAGGTGATTCCATTGCCCGGCCGGTCGCAGCATCTTTGGTCCGGGTGCCGCTACGTCATAAACGCCAGCAGTCTTGCGGTTCGCCTGCTTGGCATCGGCATGTGCAATGTCATCAATCAACTGATACTCAAGCCCGAAAGCACCTTTTGCAGTAGGCGGGGTATGTTGTTCCAGCACCAAATACTTGATGCCGCTATTGCCACCGGGCTGCAGGCACCAGTCCGCTGCGAACTCGAAATTTGCGTACCGCTCCCTGCTCAGCAAGTCGCCTCCGTCCCGCCCGCCGCGACCGTCTCCTTCCCCGTGCCGCAGGGAGCCGAGTTCCATCCGCCAGCCCTCGGTGGGGAACATGTCACTGTGAAATCCTCGCCATGCACTTACGCTCGTCCCGTCAAACAAGCTCACCCAACCCGCTGTGCGTTCCTCGGACGTCAGCGGGTGAAAGCGGGCATCATCCACCCGGCACCATTCCGCCGCCATCGCAACCAGCGGTAGCGCAAGACACAATGGAAGCGTCAACAGCCGCCGGATGAATAGGTGCGGCGCTTTCAATCGGAAAGTTCCCATACGCGCATCCTAGCAGAAGCCGCCACCGGGTGACGTATGGCTGATGCAATCGCCATCCGCATCTACGCGAGCTGCCACTCAGCCCGTGAACGACGATGTTGTCGCCAGACGATTGAAATCTCCACCCATTTGGCGCGTCTGAAACCAGTAGACTGAAAAAGTATGGCCACCGTGAACTCGGCGAGTTCCGTCCCGCGCGTTGAGATTGCGGGTAATGACACGCCCGCGTCCATTGCCGCGTGTTTTAACCTCACCCCGGGTATGGTGCGTGAAGCCAGGGTGCGGCTACGCTGGATTGGCTACGTGGCGATTGCCGCCTCCTTAGTATTCTTCGCCATGGGAAGGCTGGTCCGTCCCGGTGGACCTCCTGATCCAAGCGCCGCGCTTTCGGTTTATGTGTCCCTGCTCGTTCTCATTCTGGGTGGTGCCGCCCTTGCCCTGATGGCGAATTCAGAGCGAGTTCCCTCATTTGTCGTGCTGCGCGCGGGAATTCTTTATCAGTATCTTGGTGCCTTCGCCCTTCAGGTGCTGCGGCTTTGCGACGACATCCATGTAGTCCCAAACGCTGATACCGCCTACGACATGCTACTGCCTTGGATTGTGATCTTTGGCTTCAGTATTCCCGCCAAGGCTCGCGTCGCTTTTCCGATTTCACTGATCACTGCCACCATGGCACCCCTCGCCTATGCCATCTACCTTCGTCTGGACATGGTGGACAACCTGACTGTCGCCGGATGGGCCATGCGATTTCTCCCGGTCTACATTACGGCAGTCATTACCGCGCTGCTCTCTACCAATTTCTACGCCCTCGGCCGCCGGCTGGAATCCGCCCGGCAGATTGGCAGCTACAAGCTCACCAACCTCATCGGTCGCGGAGGAATGGGCGAGGTTTGGCGCGCTGAGCACCGCATGCTCTCCCGCTGTTCCGCCATCAAGCTGGTGAAGCCTGAAGTGGTGTCCGTGGGAACAAACAGTTCCAAGAGTCCACAAACTGCATTACGGCGATTTGAACGCGAGGCTCAGGCGACCGCGGCACTGCGCTCACCGCACAGTATTGAGATTTACGATTTCGGCATTACGCAGGATGGTCGCTTCTATTACGTTATGGAACTGTTGGACGGGATGGATCTCGATTCCATGGTGAAGCGTTTTGGCCCTCTGCCCGCATCTCGAGTGATTTATTTCCTGCAGCAAGTCTGCGATTCCCTTAGCGAAGCGCATGAGCTTGGGCTAATCCATCGCGATGTGAAGCCAAAGAATATCTTCGTCTGCCGGATGGGACGAAGCTTCGATTTCGTCAAGGTGCTGGATTTCGGTTTGGTGAAGAACGTCGGGAGCAACGAGGACCAGAACCTTACCCAGGACGGCACCACCACCGGTACGCCAGCCTACCTCGCCCCTGAGGCGGCAAAAGGTTCGCGCGACATTGACGCGCGAAGCGATATTTACTCATTGGGTTGTGTCGCGTATTGGCTGCTCACCGGCCAACCGGTGTTTGAGGGTCGTACCGCGGTGGCCACCATCCTGCAACACGTTACCGACATCCCAATTCCTCCTTCGCAGCGAACCGAAAACCCGGTCCCATCAGATCTTGAACGGGTGGTACTGCGTTGTCTGGAAAAAGACCCTGCGAAGCGTCCCCAGAGCGCGGACGAACTCTCAAGTCTGCTGGCGCATTGCCAAGGTTCTCATGCGTGGCGTCGTAATGAGGCCCGCGAGTGGTGGCGCATGCACCTGCCCAGTTCCCTCACCCCTCAGGCCTCCACATGCACGGTGCAGACGCTTTCTGTTGACCTGCCACAGGAGAGCGAAAGCCGTGCCGCCACCATTGGCTAGTTGAGGAGCGCGGTTTGTGCCGGATTCCAGATGATGGAGCCGGCCACAACCCTGAAGCCATCGTTTGTGGATACGATAGGGACTTATGGAATTGAAAGTGCGCAAGGCGGTATTTCCTTGCGCTGGCCTCGGCACCCGCTTCCTTCCCGCTACCAAGGCGCAGCCCAAAGAGATGCTCACTTTGGTGGACAAGCCCCTCATTCAGTACGGAGTGGAGGAGGCGCTGGGAGCGGGCATTCCCGACATTATTGTCATCACCAGCCGTGGCAAGGCGTCCATTGAGGATCATTTCGACTTCAGCCCAGAATTGGAAGCGGCGTTACTCGAAAAGGGGAAGACGAAGCTCCTGGAGGAAGTAAAGGCAGTAAGCGACCTCATCAATATTGGATTTGTGCGGCAGAAGCGCGCGCTAGGTCTCGGCCACGCTGTCGGATGTGCCCGCGATATGGTGGGCGACGAGCCCTTCGCGGTGGTGCTTCCGGATGACATCATTCGCGCTGAGACGCCCGCCCTCCTGCAAATGAAGGGAGTGTTTCAGCAGCTTGGCGCATCTGTGATCGCGCTGATGCGAGTGCCACGCGAACAGATCTCAGCGTATGGAGTAGTGCAAGCCACGCCACACCCGTTCCCTGGGGCTGCAAACCGGCTCTACCGCCTTCATGGGATGGTGGAGAAGCCCCGTCCGGAGGATGCACCCAGCGATTTGGCTATCATCGGCCGCTACATCCTGATGCCGGATATCTTCCGGTTTCTCGACAATACGGAAACGGGCGCAGCCGGGGAGTTGCAACTAACCGATGCACTCCGCAACATGGTGGAGGATCTGCCCGTGTTCGGTTATGTGTTTGAGGGTACGCGATATGATGCCGGCGACAAGTTTGGCTATCTGCAGGCGACCATCGATTTTGCCCTGCATCACCCTGAGTTAGGAGCGCGATTCGCAGCCTACTTGCGCGCGAGGCAAGTCACTCTCTGAACTTCGCGCGCCCGGCCCGATACCGCTGGAGGTCACCATGTCCATTGCTATCCCATCCGAGACCCTATCCAAGCTGGCCGACGTGCTGATTGCGTGTCCGCTAGACGCCCCACTGCGGCCCGAGTTGCGGGATACCATTGCCGGACGGCTTGCTGAGTTAGACCTGGACGAGTTCGTGCTGCATGCTCACTCCCTGACGCAGGACCCTGTCCATCACGCACGATACTATGTAGCTGCTGACTTCACGGATGAATCGCGCTGGCCGGCCCGACTGGACCGCGGCGTGATGCTGGTGCTGATCGCCGACGATCCCCGTGCCGCACCTGGCTTCCCGGTGGGTGACGCCAGCGAGCGCATCGAGATTGAGGCCAGCCCGTGGACCCTCTATCTGGTTCCGTTCCGGTCCTGTGACTACTCGAACATCGCCCACTTCGCCAGGAACCTGGCACCAGAGTTTCTGCCGCGACCGCAAGGTGCTGCCCCCGCGATCGCCTGTGGCAACCGCCATCCTGAGATCAGCCTTCCCGCCGCCTTCGCCGCATTCCAGTCCATCCTTTATCGGAAAGGCCACAATGTCGCATCTACGGTGCAGCTCTCCGCCACTCGCGAGATGACTACCGAGGATGTAATCGACGCGCGCGACGGAGAAGAACCCACCGCAATCGGGCATACAAGGGTCTCCATCAAACATCTCTTCCACACGGGGTTGTGGGCGGCGATTCGCGCGGGTTTCCGCTCAGGCTACAACGCGGAAGCCGATCACTTCATCATTTCGGGCCACACCGAGGCCGAGATCGATAGCGCCCTCGCCCGCAGTGAGCGCGCGATTGGTGACGCTGCGGGTTACACCAAGTTCACTACAGACACCAGCCGGATGTTTGACCTCCGCGCCGATGACCGGCATCTACAGCCCTACACCAGTGAGGAGGTGGACGCCCGGTTCACACAGTTGTTCGATAGCGAGAGTCGGCAGTGGATCCATCAGCAGTTTGCCCAGCCGATTGAGATTGAAGGGATCACGTACACGTTCACTCCAGAAGAAATTCGCCGTCTGTCCGTAAAGTTCGGCCCCAGCATTCAGCTAAATGAGCGCTTGTACGACAAGATCCGGGATGCCAAGCAGGCGGCTGGATTCCCCCCGGAATTTGATTTCGAACCTTCCGTGGACGAAGCGGACACCCTCACCACAGCCAAGGAACTCATCTTCTACATGCACTGGCTGCGCGCGAATGGCCGGCCCGCTACGCTGGTGCCGCCGAACTTGGGCTTCAAGAAGCGCCAGGCTTACCCGGAGAGCCTCGACCCCACGGAGGCCAGCCCGGTTGGTTTACGCCAGTACGTGGAACACAAGATGTGGCCGGAGCTGCTGCCTCGAGTGGAGCAGGATTTTGGCGGGGATCCTATTGCCGAACTCGGGGCGAGGATCAAGCAACTGGCTTCTGTAGCGCGCTACTTCAACGCGACTCTCAGTATTCACTCGGGCAGCGGCAAGCAGGAACGCGTGCTGCGGGTAATTGGCTGGGAAACTCAGGGGCGCTTGAACTATAAGATCTCGGGCGAACTACAGTTGCAACTGCTGGATGTGCTGAGTGAGCAGGAACCCGGCAGCAAATGGCGGTCGCTTTACGACCGCATCGCCGCCCGCACGGAGGGTTTCGCGGCTCGCGGATGTTTTGGCGAGGAAAGCGATTTAGCCGCGCTCTATCGCGCGGAGGGGAAAGGCTACTATCTGGGAGACCCCGCCCGCGGGCGGGTGGACGGCAACCTATTCCATGTCTTTTGGATCGGCAATACAAACGGATCGCGTGACATCCACTCGCCCGACGGGGATTACCGCTTCTTCAAGCAGAAACTCGACGAACTGCCGGACATCCTGCTGCACGAAGTCCGCCGCCGCAACCAGGCCTACCTGGAGTGGCTGGCCGGATGCCTGTGGGGCGACTAAACACCTAGCTTGCGGCGGTTTCCAAGTGGCGCGCCCGCTGCTTCGCGCTCTTATCTGGCTGCAGGCTGATACGCACGTCGAATTCGGTATCGTGATAACGGAATGGCACCACAATCCAATCCGACGCGCCAAAATTCCGCGCTGCGTATTGTTGCCCGTAAATCACTGTGGGTGTACTAATGCCAATCATCCCGTAGTTTTCTTCTACGGCAGTCTTGAAGTTGCCTACAATCATGTTGGTTACTTCGGCAACAGCGTCCAGTACCTCCGCATCTACCGCGGCATATTCGCCCATCAGCAGGGCGGAAGCAAGCCGCATTGCACAGGCACCTGAGCAGTGTAAGCTGCCGCTACCCATCATCTCGCCGCTAAAGCCTATCAGGCAGAAGACGCTTTCGTGGGAGTCCTGCACCGTGCTTGTCCGGTAGTCGGGTAGCGGTTCCGGCACCTCGTCCATCATGGTTTCGAATAGTGTCCGGGTGCTCTCCCTTACGAGATTCACCACCACATCCGGTTCAAGCATCCCCATTCCCCATCCGCCTTCCTGTTCAATAAGCCGTCTGCGATCCGTTCGGACACGTGTGCTGGAGGCCAAGTGCCCCATGGCTGCACCCACGTTACCTACGGTGAGTCATCCTAAATCAGCGAGGTTAGTTTCTCTTTGATCTGATCCGCCGTAAATGGCTTGCGTACGTATCCGGATGCCCCAGCCTGCACGGCCTCCAGAACTTTTGCCTGGCTTCCTTCCGTCGTGATCATCAGCACGGGAACATTCTGCCAACTTGCGTTTGCGCGCATTTCCCGCAAGAATTCAATCCCGTCCATGTTGGGCATATTGATGTCGGAGAGCACCAGAGCCACAGCGTTCTGGCGCAACACATCCAGTGCCTGCAAGCCATCGCCTGCCTCATAGATAGAACCCGTGACGACTTCCGTCTGCTGCAGCACACGCGCCAAAATCTTGCGAATTGCCGCCGAATCATCAACGATCAACACATTGGAAGCCATATCGCCGCCGTTTACCCTCGCTGAACCTCTTATCGGAGTCGGGACCCCTAAGGTTTAGGGAGCGGACGGCTTTTCGTGGAGCAGGATACTGGGCGTACCAACAGAGAAACTGAGTGCTTTCCACGGGCACATCCGGAGATTCGCGGGAACTGCGCTTAGCTCACCGCCCCCAAGCCATGGCCGCGGATCTCGCTAGTAGCAATCTGTCCCTCGCGCACAGTGAACAAGCCGGGAAAACGGTCCTTCCATCCCGCATTCGCGGAAGGTACATACTGGCGACCGTTGGCCTCAATCGCAGTGACGCCGGGCACATGCGCTGCAATCGCCGCGGAGTGAATGAAGGCCGCGCCTGGACAGGTAAGGTCCTGCACGCTAAGGAATAGCTTTCGCGCACGCGCCAATGATGCAATCACTACGGTGTGCGACTGCCCCTTGCATGCCTTCAGCGCACATCCCGTATAGCCCATTTCCTCCGCCATGCGAAGGGTCTCCACATCGGTGAGTGCTTCGTCGATTACCACCGGACGCAGCTTGGCCGCCTCGTGCATCCGATTGCCGAGATCTTGCCGCAAGTCCCGGCTGGTCGGCTGCTCCAGGTACTGCACCCGCTCAAAGGCCAGCGCGTTCCGCTCCTTCAGCTTTCGCAGGAACATCAGTACGTACTCCACATCCCGTGCCTGTTCATTGAAGTCCAGAGAGTAGAACAGGACGGGCTGGGCCTCGCTCTTCTTCACGGAAGAGGCTACTGCGTCCACCGCCAGGATGCGTTCCAGGTCCCACTGCTCGTCGCCACCGCGCATCTTGATCTTGATGTGGGTAATGCCATCGGCCCGGATCCACTCTTCCAGCAACTCGGGCAATCCATCCTTCAGTGGGGTCTTGCGTTCTAAGGGCAGCACCGGGTCGCCCAGGCCCACATTATGGAAGATGGGCATACTGGGCTTGGGGACGGCCTCCACATAACGGTCAGGATACTGCCCCGCGAACTCGGTTCCCAGATAGCGGGACAGATCGTAGTTCATGAACTCCTGCCCATAGCAGGCCCACGCACTGCGGCCGTGCAGTTTTCCGTAGGCATCATGGAGGGCTGCATCGAAGGGACTGGTTGTCACCAGCGTGCACAGCTTGGGGATTGCTTCACTCAGCCGCAACTCCTTCGCTAGCGCCTCGGCATCCCGCATCCAAACCGGTTCCAACTCTGCGTTCAGTTCAATCGGGTGTCCATATTCCCGGTAAGCGGCCATGGTTGCCTGCGCGCGCTCCGCCAGCGTCTTCATCACTGCCAGCGTTTCCTCGTAGCCATAGCGCTGGGTCTTCCAGCTCCATACGTTCCCCATGGTCATGCAGCCGAAGCCCTCGGCGCTCTTGCCCTCGCGGTCAGACACCCTTACGCGGGCATTCAGCAGCGTGCAGCGGTCTGTGGTGAACCCGCCGAAAACATGGGGGAAGCGGTAAATGTGATCTTCGAAGTCCATGCGCACCTCGTCGATGCGCACATCGTTGCGGTTGGCCACTACTACTCCCGGCCCCCCGCAACCTGCGATCGCCAATCCGGCGGCTGACCCCGCAGCACTCTGCACCAAAAAAGAACGTCGACTCAGCGGTGGCATGGGACTCCTTCCCTCCTGCTAAGTGCCTATTCTTTCACTTGGGAATGGATTGCCGCTAGCGGCCTGCCGGTTCCGAGGGCAACCGGGGTTTGGGTCGAAGTAATACGCGGGACGCAAAGTAGAAGCCAATGCCCAGAGCCAGTGCTCCCAGCACAAACCAAATCGCGTTCTGGCCCGCGAAGCTCCTAATCTCATCAAAACTCGAGAAGCTGAAGGATAGCGCAAGCCATGTGACGAACCCATAGCGAATCAACCTGGCAATGGCGATCACGCTGAGGAAGCGCATCATGGGTACACCCAGCACCGCCGCGCAAGCCACAAAGGCCTTCAAGGGCATCGGAATCACCGACACTGCCGGGACAAACACGGTAATCAGCCCGTACTCGTCGAACCAACGCCGGAATCGTTTGCCGCGCTTGCCGCTAGTCAACCGGTCCAGATAGACCTCGCCACCCTTACGCGCGATGCTATACAGCACCACGTTCCCCGCCAGCGAACCAATGATCGCCGCAGTCAGTGTCAGTACTCCTAAAGCCGGGCTGTGCAGGACGACCGCCACGATCAACGCATCCACCATGCTGGGCAAGGGAATGCCCGCCGAATCCAGCGCCGAGAGGATGAATACGCCCAGGGGTCCCCAGGACACGACTTCGTTCAGAAATTCTTTCATGCAGGAGGGTCTATTTCCATGGTAGCCACAAAAGCGCCCTCTGGGATTCCTCGCGTTCCTTGCCCCCCGTTCCCAGCGCCAAACAGTGCCAACCAATCTTTCCCAAATCAGCCCGGACCAATCCACAACCGCACGCTCCCGCCCCAGCGGCAATCAATCTGAGTCCGGCAGGCAACCTCGCGAACCGCTCAGGCGTTTGCCGCTCAGCCTGCGATGCGGGACAGGGGCGTGTCGCCTGCCTGAGCAGGCGGCCCTGAGGGGAGCGTTCCCAGGCATTCCGGGTTGCGGATTTCCCTTGCATCCGCTCCTTGCCTTCCTGCGCCGGCCACGTGTTACCCGCCTGTCGAAGTGCACAGTCACATCCGTGCCTCGTTGTTGGATTCCGCATGAGCTTGGGCTGTGGGGACGGCGAAGGGATGCGCCAGACCGTCGACTGCTGGTTGGTAGGGGTTGGGCACGCGCAGGGGTAGCGCCTTCGGGCGGGCCAGGCGTTCGGATTGGGATTGACGATGGGCTTCGAGTGCTTGTTGCGCCTGTGTGTGCCGCTGGAGGAGGGCTTCGCGGAGGGCCAGGGTTTGCTGGAACTCGTGCGCCTGGCG